>JBEKWU010000247.1:0-3504 GCA_049512775.1 Bryobacteraceae bacterium | reverse complement strand
CTCTATTTGGAGATCATAGGGAATGAAGAGCTTCTGACCCTGTTTAGCAAGGAAACAAACATTGAAGCCAATGAAGTCCGCAAAAAATATCTCGCAACACTTATGATAAATCACGCGTTGCGAATCTTCCTAGACTATCAGAACAAGCTAGATATTCCCGATGAACGACAGGGCTTTGTCAATGACCTACGATCGATGCTAAAATATGGCTTTGTTCAAGCTCGCTGGGATGAGATTCGTAGCTTCTACCCTCATTCGTTCACAACCTTCATCGACGGCGTAAAGAACCAGCCACGGAATTCAGCTTCACATTTTCAATCTGCTTCCCCCCTTTCCCACCAGCCGACGAAGCATTGATGCCTGGTAAAGAAACCCGTTACGGATCCGGACTGATCTAACTCAACCTTCTGTTGAGTGCACCTTTTACAAATCACATGTCTGAAGTCTAGAAATCTGTCGCGTGATTCGGAACAACTTCCAACCGATACTTTTGTGGCCAGCGACAATTGATCAAGTGACCTAGTAGACTTGGGCATTGTCGCGGACATTATGGACTTTTGGAAAAGTGAGGAAGACCTCAGTACAGATCAGTGTCCCCAAGTCATGCCACAAAGGCCAACAACCTAGGATTGCTCGATTTACCCCAATTCCAACGCGTGTTTGCAGGCACTTTAGAATCTTGCGGCCCGAGTACACGATAGACTATGCACGTCCACCTAGTAGACCTTTGCACAGAGTTATCACCGCCAGGTCGAAGTGTATTGATACGACAAAGCCGAGAACGACGCCTCGGCTTTCCAATGACTATTGTGCTGTTCCCCGCATCCTATTTCATTCCTGCTTCTCGACCAGCAGTCTTTCCGGTTTAACCTTCAGAGCCTTCGCCAGTTTTGCTATGTTCAAAGCGGATACGTTTCTTTCTCCCCGTTCAATTCCTCCGATATAGGTTCTGTCCAGTCCGGCTGTATCCCCCAATTCTTCCTGCGAGAGGCCTAATTTCTTTCTCAGGTGTCGCACATTGTTGCCGATGACTGTCAGGATGCTCATGATGTCGACAATCTCGGTACAAGGTGCTTATAAGTCTACGGACGATAAGTATCTTTTCAATTGCTATTTATAGTCATCTATCGTAATGTTCGGTGTTTGAATTCTGTGGTTGCCGAAGTTACTGTTGCAGGAGTTTTTTGTTTGAAGGGATTGCAGAGGCTTCTTTTATCGCAATCGTCAAGACGCGATACATCCACCTCCACAAACAAAGGATGATCATATGAAGAAGACACCGCCTTTTTTCGATCGTTTCTTCAAGCGGGCTACCGCAATTGTGAAGAATCCCGGTAAAGTTCTAGATGAATTGACGAAAGCTGATGCGAAAGCTGAGAACAAGAGTAATTTAATCAAGAAGTTCATTGAGGATCTCAAACTCTTGATCCGTTTGGTACGCGCTTGGGCAAAGGGTGACTACAAAGATGTTCCTATCACGACTATCATTCTTTCCGTAGCGGCTATTATCTATTTTGTGTCCCCCATCGATGCTATACCTGATTGGATTCCAGTAATTGGATATGTTGATGACGCGGCGGTTGTCGCATTCGTCATAGCCTCCATCAAAAACGACCTCGACGCATTTCGCGAGTGGGAAAAGAGACAGGGCGGGTCAGCAACGGCTTCCATTCGCGCCTAGCCGTAGGTCGATCCCGATAATTGGTGACGGAGGGCGGCTGAATGTGGTAGGATTGGGTAAAGTTTCTTGTGGATCCGGATAGCTATCTTACCTGGAGCTACCTTGGCAAACCGCTTGATGATCCAAAATGCCAATGACATTTTCTTGCATTCACCCGCCACAATTCCCACCTTGCGATTGGCAGCATACCAATCCATATGCCAAGCATCCTCAACACATTCGTCGTCACAGTAAGAATCCACGCAACCTGCACGCTTCAAATTCCTGCGGAAGATTGTGAGGAAGCCCTCCGGTTGGCTTACAATAGCGCAATCCTCGACAAACGCTTATATGAGATAGAGAAAGACGTGGTCAGAGTGGTTAGGATGTCGGCGAACTCCGATAAGCCAAAATTCACAGAGGAGGAGTGTCACCTGTAAATCTAAGTGGGGGTGCCAATCGAAAAACGCGAGCCCTTCTTCGGCTGCTAACAGAGAATAAAGACCATTTCTTCGATGGAGACAAAGGGCTGCCTACGCACACACTATCCAGCCCTTGCTTCTCTCATGTTTTCGATTTCCGTCCTCTTTTTGAGATAGCGAAAACTCCAGGGGCGAGAGATAAGTGGCGCGCCCAATCCAACATGATTTTTACATAGATAACGCCGGTAGATATTTTCCAATCGGCTTGGATTTTCAACTTCAGTTGGGCCGAAAGCTCAGAAAGCGACAACCAAGAGTTTTGATGCTCAGTGAGTATTTCGACAAATGAAGCAAAGGTTCCAAGTTTCAAAGCCGCCTCACTAAATAATCGACGTCGCTCATTCGGAGGGGCAGCAACAAATCGTTCAGTCGTAGGCAATATCTCAATTGATTTGGGTTTTCGAACGACAAAACCCAAGAGCTCAAGTGTTACCAGCGATTTTGACAGTGTGCTTTTGGTCAATCCAGACCACCAGTCCGTACCCTTTCCCTCTTTTCGTATTGCATTTACTAATCTTTCTGACACGTCGACCAATGGCGAATACTGGATCTGAGGATAGAAACCCGATTTCTTCACTTTGCTTAGGAATGATTGTCTTTCGCGAATCTCTTTTGAGGGTTGATAAAGCGTCAACGATTTTCTATCTGAGTTCCACAAAGCCAGATCACAGAAATCCATCCAGGTCGCAAGCAAACGCGCATAGACGTCCCACGTAGCAAATGAAGCCGTGATGTAAGGACAAGCCTCTGCGAGGATGTTTCCAACTTGAGAAACAGGCATTTCAGTATTCGACTCAAGCTTCTGCAAGATTTGCCAAACAAGTCGGTTCCGACGCATCCTATCACGTAGGAAATTTCTCAATTCGCCTTCAAACTCCTTTTCGTCGTGCGAGAGTACGATTGCGGCAGAAACAGATCCTTTGTCAACAAACGCAAGCCCGAGGAGCCTCAAGTCGTGCGTCACGTTATAGAAGGACTTCTCAGTGAAATTGGTTCTCCTGCGAAGTGTAGTGGTGGAGAGTTTTCCACCTGACTCTGAGAGAACTCTCATTGTCTTTAGGACGCTTCTAACCTGCACCCGAAGTATGTAGTTCTCTTGAATCGGTACGCGACCCGAATTCAAATAGTCTCTGAAAATGTCCCAGTAAATGTCATATTTGTTTCCAATTCTGACGATCAGCCTTCTGTTTACAAGAGTCTGGACGACCGATGCTTCGAACTTTTCCCCCAAGTCAGATATCACCACCGGCGCAACTTTGGCTATATTTCGAAGTGCGTTCTCCTCTTGTTGAGTCAATCCGCTCAGGTCTTCGTGAAATAGATCTTCCACATTTAGCAATCCTTGAACAAGCTCCGCTTGTG
>JBEKWU010000246.1:0-5763 GCA_049512775.1 Bryobacteraceae bacterium | reverse complement strand
GAAGCGTTCAAGCTGATCATGAGGGACAAGGAGCAGCTGCTTTCATTTGATGAAAAGGTTTCGTTCATCTTTGCACACTCGGCTTTGGGCGAGGGATGGGACAACCCGAATGTCTTTCAGATTTGCACGCTGCGCGATACCAGATCGGAATTGCGGAAGCGCCAGGAGATCGGCCGTGGGCTTCGACTTTGTGTGAACCAGGATGGCATTCGCCTCAATGACGAGGAGATCAACATCCTCACAGTCGTTGCCAACGACAGTTATGAGTCCTATGTACGTGCATTGCAGGTTGAGTACACTGAGGACGGCGAGATGGCGCCACCTCCTCCTTCCAATGCAAGGAAGGACAAGGCAAAGCGCAACGACAAGGTATTCAGAAGCCGCGACTTCAAGGAGTTCTGGAAGAAGCTCTCAACCCGCACGCGCTATATTATCAACCTCGACTCGGATGAATTAGTTGAGAAGAGCATTGCTACTCTCAAGGCGACGGCTTTCCCGGAACCTCAGATTGTTGTATCGAAGGGAAAGTTCGTCATTACTGAGTATCTGATCGAGCTCGAAGCTGTGTCAAAGGACTCAGCCCGCATCAAGGTGACAATCACGGATACTATGGGGAGATCAGAGTCGGGTGTGAGGCCCTATGTCATCAGGTCAGATTTTTCAAGGATTCTTCGTGATGAGGCCTTTAAGGGATATCGGATTCTCTCCATCAAGGGGGATGGGATTGATTCAGAAGTCGAATTCGACAATGGCCAGGTGCTTGCCAAGTTCAATCCACTTCGCTTTGACAGTCAAGCTGGTCAGAAGATTGCCTCTTCTGTCACGACGGTGGTCGAGTCAACATTTCCTGTTTTCAATTTTGTAGATCGTGTTGCCCACGAAACCGGATTGTCGCGTCCTACAGTAAACAAGATTTTCAAAGGGATGCCGGAAGCCAAGAAAAGACTGATTTTCAAAAATCCCGAGAACTTCTCAAACACATTTCTGGCGAAAATCAAAGAGGTGCTTGCCGACCAGATTGCGTCGAGAATCGAGTATGTAATGCAAAATGAAATCGAGGGATTTGACCTAGAGGTACTTTTCCCACCAGAGAAAAAGTATCCTCAGAAGGAAGTGATTCCAGGTGATGAGCGATCGATCTATGATCAGGTACAATACGATTCTGAGGTGGAGCTTCGGTTTGTCCAGAATCGTCTACAAAAAGAGGACGAGGTTCTCTTGTATTTCAAATTCCCCGGGAATTTCAAGATCGGAATTCCTAAAGTCATCGGTAACTATATACCTGACTGGGGCGTCGTCCGCTGGACCCCAGACAAGAAGGTCAAACTTCATCTGATCCGAGAAACAAAGGGGGCGATCGATCCAAACCTGTTACAGTACCCTCAAGAAAAACGGAAAATCGCATGCGCAGAAAAGCATTTTGACGCACTCGGGATCAACTACCGGCACATTACGGAAGACATTCCCTTCTGGTGGAAAGGAGGAACCGAAAAGTGAAAACTGATAACCCAATTGCACGCCGAGGACTCAACTATGACAGAGATCAAGATCTGATTGCGATGTACAATTATCCGAATCAAGTTCGGAAGGCGATTCAAGAGATACAAGGCATTGCAGGAATGATTGTCTATGATGGCCAAGTGACCGAGGACGAGGTGTCCTTCCTCGAACAGTGGTTGAAAAAGAACGGTCATCTTGCTACAAAGTATCCGCTCTCCGACTTGAAGAGCCTATTCGAGGAAATCACCAAGGATGGGGTTGTTTCGCCGGACGAACGCCGAAGATTGTTCTCTTTCGTTGAGGCGATCGCAACCGGCACAAAAAGCAGCCCGGTTGTCGACGGCATCTATGCTGCCAAACCTCGTATCACCTTCAAGGCTCGACAATTCTTGTTCACGGGAGACATGGAGTTTGGTTCACGCGAAAAAGCGGTGAATGCTGTTGAGGAACGTGGTGGAGTGGTCGCCAATAGCTGCACATTGAAAACTCACTACCTGATTGTGGGCAATTTGGGCAGCGGAGCTTACAAATATGGTAGATTTGGCACTAAGATCGAGCGGGCGTTGGAGCTTCAGAAACAGAAAAAGTCCCAAATTCAGATCGTACGTGAACGCGATTTTGTGGCTGCAATAGTGAAGTCGTAACTACATTCTGAATAGGATGAACAAAATCATTCCGTCTATTCGCTCCTTCGTTTCTCACACCCACAATGCAAGCTCCAAGGATTAGACCGGCAGACGTTCGGTCGCCCGGGGAGGTCAAGCTATGCGGCAGAAAATCTATCGCCTTCTCAATCTCGACGAAGAACACCGGAGATCTGCGAGAATCTTCGAGTTCTTCATTCTCACCTTGATAGCTCTAAATGTCTTTGCCGTCGTCGCGGAGACGGTTGGAACTATCGAGATCAAATACAAAACCCTTTTCTGGGATTTCGAGGTATTCTCTGTCGCGGTTTTCACACTCGAATACGTGTCGAGGTTGTGGACCTGTGTAGAAAACCCTCGATATCGTAAATCCGTACGAGGCAGGTTAAGATATTCTGTTAGTTTCTTTGGTCTTATCGATCTGTTGGCGATCCTTCCCTTCTACGCTCCTATGCTCATAGCGTTCGATCTCAGATTCCTCAGAGCGGTCAGGCTCTTTCGTGTGTTCAGACTGCTAAAGGTAGCTAGATATTCAAAGGCAATGAACAGCCTTGGTGATGTCTTGAAGGCCCAACGGGCGGAATTGGGAGTCACAGTAATTGCGGTACTTCTCTTCCTACTAATTGCATCGACAATCATGTTCGATGTGGAGCATGAGGCACAGCCAAATACCTTCCCGGACATACCCTCTGCGATGTGGTGGGGGGTGGTTACGTTGACCACCGTAGGGTATGGAGACATTTATCCGATTACACCGTTGGGAAAGTTCCTCGGGGCTATTATTGCTCTTCTTGGGATTGGCCTTTTTGCTTTACCCGCAGGAATCATTGCTTCAGGGTTGGTAGAGCAAGTGAGAGACAAAAAGGAGGACCGGTTCTTTTGTCCTCATTGTGGGCACAAGTTGGAATAGTTGAGACTTTTTTTTGCCAGCTGGCGACGTAGTGCCTTCTATGGATTCGCCGGCGGTTGGACCACTGAAAGGCTCGCATCCGGTATTGCTATCCAGATCCCGACACACAGTCGTTTGATTCTAAGGCCTGAAAAAGGAAATGTCGATGGAAAAGAAGGAAGTGAAGAAGTGGGTTGAGACATTTCAGATGGAGACGTGAGACGTCACCATCGAGACAATGCACGAAATAGATATCTAATCGTAATCTGCGTATCCTACAAGGAATGACTGGTGCGTATGGAGAACTTTGAAGAAGCAAAGAGAAAGGATGCATGGACGCAGAAAGCCATTGCTTTGTCTAGCATTATCTCCGCTCTCGCGTCCGTGTTTGCAGTTCTCATTATTGTTTTTCAGAAGGAAGGCACCCTTCCGGCATGGTTCATTTATATTCCGGCAGGCCTTCTCCTTGTTTCACTTTGGGTACTCGTCCGTAAACGAGCGAGAGCTGCTGTAAAGCGAGTGATGCAAGACCGAGTAGCCAAGAAGAGTTTTTCTGATTTCATCGCCCTTGCGAATGAGGCATATTCACTACTGGAACGCCAAAGAACTAATTCCATCACGAGTGCGCTCCTGAACCTCCAATCTGAGAAGGATTGGATTGGCGCGAATTTGATCAGTGACGACTTCGAGCAACTGTGCATTGGTTTCCTATTCCATCTTCAACAGTGGCTTGAGACGTGCGATCGGAGCGCGAAAGACTTAACCCTCGGCCTTAATCTCCTCACATCCATAGTTGCCGCGAGTGAGAGAGCGTACTTCGAACAATCGTTCCATCGAATCCGCGCAAGAGGTGTTTCTCTGATGTCCGACAACAACAAAGCAACACTCAACTTAGCGAGAGAAAACTTCGCCGCTTTCTTGAGGAAATTCCTCAGCTACCGACAACAGGTCAGGGCAAAACTTGGCGAAATAGTGGTAGATTACTATGTCGATATACCCAAACAGCTGTGACTGCTCGAGAAAGAAAGGCTGACAAACCATGTCTTTAGTATCAGGAGTTAACGGTTGCCGATGCGGCTGGCTCATTGTTACCAAGCACCTGAAAACACGCAGGGAGTACTTGACCGTTGCGACCTCCTTTGCCGATGTCATCAATCTTCCCCATGAACCGTCGGTGATTTGTGTTGACATTCCGATCGGATTGCTAGATGCTGCTGTGCCCGGTGGAAGGGAAGTTGATCAGCTGGCACGAAAGCTCCTTGGACCAAAAGCCTCCAGCGTCTTCCCGCCTCCTGTCAGGAACGCCCTCTTCGGGATAAACTATGCTCAAGCGAACAAGCGAAACCGCGATAGCTCGCCACATCGCCTAGGCATTTCAAAGCAAGCGTTTTCGCTCTTTCCAAAGTTACGCGAGGTTGATACATTGATGAGCCCGAGGCTGCAGGACAAAGTCTTCGAAGTGCATCCTGAACTGGTTTTTTTTGAGATGAATGAAAACGCACCAGTCAAAGAAAGCAAGAAGACCGCAGAGGGGAAGACGCGACGCATACAGCTATTGAAGAAGGCTGGATTTCTTCAACTCGAAGAGCGTATCCGTTCAGCGGCCAGACCTTATGTCGCTGTTGACGACATTCTTGATGCCTACGCCGCTTGCTGGACGGCCGAACGGATTGCTGCCGGTAAGGCCATCCGAATTCCGCAGACACCGCCGCTTGATGCGAAGGGGCTGAGGATGGAGATGTGGAGGTGAGGGGTGGCCTTCGGCTCTTAGATGTCAACTATCCGTAATCAGCTGTCAGCCGCCCGCTCCGAGCGAACCCTTCGGTTTACTGCGCTCCGTCAGGACGAGTCGAGAGGCCAAGAAAACGCATATCTTGAACAGCTTCCCTTTTCGAAATGAACGCTAGCTGTACTGAATTGTAAACTGTTCCTCCTTTTTGACAAGCCTGTAGCAATGGACATGAATGCAGGCCTGGCAGGAAACACCCTCAAATTAGGCAATCCAATGGCTTCAAAGCTGAATCGCTTTCTCGGTTTTGGAATCGTGCAATTCGCCAAAATCCCGATCCCGGGTGTGGGGCCTAATTGAGAATGGGGCAACATGCTAGAATCCTACGACCGTCACTGATCTTAAAAGACCAGGTCGGCGCGACAACTGGGTGTTATTAACGAGGATCTACTTGGCTGGCTGATTTGGTTCGGACGGGGGAACAAAGATGAGATTGACTTTGATATTATGGCAGAAGCTTGCTATATTTAACGAGCAGTTCTTGTCGATGTCCATCGATAGTACTGAAGAACTGGAATTCCGCACATTCTATCTGTTACTTCAATTCACATCCTCAGGCTTGAGCATACTTCCTAATGCAGGTGATGAGAAAAATGTGCCAGTTCGGGGTCAGCCTTCTTCCGCGAGGCCGGTAACCGGCGATTTTCATCGAATTCAAGATTATCCTCGATACTCCAAAAGACTATGGATTGTGCAATATTAGTTGAAAAGATTAGAAGGAGTGTTGCCCTCGTTCTTACTCTGAACGAGAAGGGAAAAGTAAGTGGTAAAGGGAGTGGCTTCATTTTTTGGAAGCGTGGAATTCTCGTAACCTGTAATCATGTCGTTGAGGCTAGCCCGATCATCAAAATCAAGTTTCCGGATCAAGAGGTTTTTTCTGATGCTAAGCTTCTGATTACTGACAAAGAACATGATCTAGCACTATTGAAATTCGATGACAA
>JBEKWU010000245.1:0-2843 GCA_049512775.1 Bryobacteraceae bacterium | reverse complement strand
CTTGCCCTCTTTGGAACCGAAATGAGACTTCCCTCCTTGATTTTTATCTCTAAATAGTTCCCATCCGCACTTAAATAACCCCTTTCTCCCGAATCAAATTTTACCTGATAGAAATTCATCGTCCCCAATTGATTCTGAACCACCTCCACGATTACGAAACCTTCCTTCTCTCTCTTTACTCTCAATTTTCTTTCTAAATCATCTGGAGATTCATAGAACTCTGCAGAATTGTTTGTCTTAACAGTCAACAACCGTCTGCCGATATTCTTTTTGATTTTGGCGAGCTTTTCTTTTTCATATTCTTCAATACCAGGAGGAGAACCTTCTTTTAAATCTTCCTTGGGAGAAGGTCCTTCTTCATTCTTCGTCAATAGGGATGAAGAATCTTTAGAAAAATGCTGACCGAGACATGGGTAGGTAGGAACGAAGGAGAAATAGGAGAAAACAATTAATATCATCAAAATAGGCAGACGGGCATTCATGGACCAATCCTCCTATTAAATTATATGCAAATACGATGCCCTCTTCCAAAACTCACAACTCATTGAAATTCCTAAATTCATAAAAGAATATTTCAAAGGAGCCTGATCTAAAATATATCTCTTGTTCAATTTTGTCAAAATCATATCTATGGCAGGCACCACAAAAGAAACTGAGTAAAACTCACAGAAGGGAATACTCAAAAAGCAGATTGTTTCTTCCACCTACAAGTCAATACGGACAACCATAATCAGGAATCGAAGATTACGAGTTGAAAGAGAGGGTAACGCTATGGTCAGCCAGAGCCCGCAGTTTGGGCGATTGGCTGCACCAAGTAGTTAGGCGTTCTTCCGCTATCAGTCGCGCCAATCGTGCCTGCTCATTCAGTTAGGTGTCCCTGCGTGCACCAAGATAATGGCTTTTCAATGCCGCAATCATATCGTCCAATCTTCTGCTCTCCGCTGCTTGTGCTACTTTCGGGGTGGCAAACTTCTCTAAAACAAGTATGTAGTTCGCTCCCACCGAATTCGGCATTTTCGTTCTCGACAAGAACCGCATAATCTCGAACACGCCGACTATTCGCGGGTCGGTCCACATGCGTCTGTATTTTACTACCCTTGGGGATAGCTCCAATGCTTTCAAGATTGCAAATTCATTAGATGAAGCAGGAGAATCAAGATCGTGAATTTGACAGTCCAAGCCCAACACTTTTTCGACAGCAATCGCCACTATACCGCGGTCAGTTGAATGCTCAAGCCTAGCCTGAAGCTGCCTGTATGCTTTTTCAATATTGTTATCGAGCGTCCGGTCATGGGATGGCCGTTTACACTCGACTATGTACCGGCACCCCTCGAACTGAAACTTCAAGTCGTCAAATCCAACGAGGTTGATTCCCGCAGAAGAAAGATTCGCAGCAAGCTCTAGTTCAACAAACTTGTTTCGAGAATCGCTGGAGCTCGGTCCCTCGCTTGATACCGCTAAAGGCCCGCATAGAATGTCCCGAAGTGCACCGCGCGGCAAAAGAGGAGACGCAACTTTGGACATCTCAGCAGCAATCAGCCCAAAACCGGAACCGTCACTCAAAGCGTAATAGGCATCTTCCTCGGTGGTACCAGTCCCGAGAGCTTGGAACCCAGGTGTGATAGGGTTAAGCACCTTCTGAGCGTAGTTGTGAATTTTTTCCAGGCGAGTATCTGCAGTTGGAATGCCAATCTTCCTATACCAGTCAAGCGCATTTATTATGTCCACAATGATCTGACCTATGGAACGAAACTGCATTTCCGCAGCTCCCTTCATCGATGCTTTATCCAGTGCCTAACGCTGAACTAAGCCCCCGGCCACAAAGCTTTGCCAACTAAAACCAGGCTTATTCTGCTTCGGCTTGAGTGATTCGTTATGTGTTGTATTTTTGTTCTGATTTTTATAACTTTAGAGTGGATAGTCCCCGTTTTCTCCGCTTTCATTCCTCCATATATGGCTTTATGAATGCGTCCCATTCACCTTCAGAGTTACAAGACTTTTTTAATATGCGACAACGGAAATCATTGTCTCTTATCATTATCATTCTGTAGTCTTGTTTCTCATTTACATCATACAAATATTGAACCCGTGCCCCATCAAGCGACCATACCCACATAAAACACTTATTCATCTTCTTGTTATAATGATTCTGATAAGCGTAGTGCATAAAGTCGAATTCCTCTTTAAAACGTTCCTTCGCTCTTCTTGCACACTTCTCCTGCAACTCGTAATCTTCCGTCTTCGAGGCTGTCCAGCCTTCATTAGCGACAAGGCAAATTGTAAGCAAAACAAAAAGTAATTTCTTCATAGAGCCTCCTATGCGTTCCTTATTGTTCATTTCTCAACATAACGTCAAAATCAGCCGCGACTGTAAGGCGTCCGCTGCAAGGCAAAGTTAGGTTTGCTTTTTGTGCTTTGACGGAACATTGACATTCTAGATAGCGATCTTTTTAAAGCCATTCAGATTCAGTTCTTCAGAACAAGGGGTTGCCCCAAACTCGCGGAGCACATCTTTAGCTACGGATGACGCCACGGGAGAAAAATAGTAGACGTGATCTCCTTGGGTAGTTTGTCCGTGATAGACGGAAGCATCTTTCTGCACTTCGGCAGCTCTATAAGCGGCTGCAAACTGGTCCATTAACGACGAGGCCGATAAATGAGCAACATCGCTGTTTTGTATTACCACACGGTGCCAAGACATGATTCCTCCTAAACCTAACAAGCCTGTAGAAAAAGTCAGTTTTTTAAAAAGCGTTCCTTCTGGCAGCTCGAAAATAAGAAATTATCATCTTCTTCTCTCGCTGAAACTTTTGCACTCCTTGATGCAATATTCTTATTGCCAT
>JBEKWU010000244.1:0-4323 GCA_049512775.1 Bryobacteraceae bacterium | reverse complement strand
GCAATCGCTGCACGAGTCCCCGCTGGATGGGTCGGTCGGTCCGCACCGGAGCGCAGGGAAAATCCAGGGAATCAGTGGGCACAACAGCGGTCACCATCCTCCGGGGCGCAAGGATCTCCTCCCTGCCGTACGTTTCCCCCGTGGGGCACCGATTGCCCGTCACGGTCACAACCTGGCCGGCCTGCACTACGGTGAGCCTGCATGCCATGGGACATGCGATGCAGACCAACTCCCTGTCCCCTGTCCCGGCCGGACTTTGCTTTGTCACCGGATGGCCACCTCCAGCACGGCGGTTGTTCCCTCATCAGGAAAGGGAACGGAGCCCTGCTCAAGCGCGAGCCGGATCATCTCGGAAGGCTGCACGTGGGCGAACCGTCTCGTCTTCACCTCCCGACCGCCCATCCGCACTTCCAGGACCGCGTCGTTCTTCACCACGAGCGGCCTGAGAAAGAACACGTTCTGCCGGTCCGGCGCGCATGCGTTCGGAACCACGTAGCGCACGTTCGCGCCGGGACTCACGGCGAGCATTCTCCTTTTCGGCTCGCCCTGGAGGAACGCGACGGCCCGATCCGCGCACCGGCGCGCCTCCTCCGTGACGAAGTCCACCAGGTCGTGCACGTGCAGCACGTTTCCGCAAGCGAAAATCCCCGGCGCGCCGGTCATCAGGTCGGCGTCGACCCAGGGGCCTGCCGTGCCGTCGTTGATCGGGACCCCCGCTGCCCGGGACAGCTCGTTCTCCGGAATGAGGCCGACGGACAGGAGCACCGTATCGCAGGGTATGCGGAAGCCCGCATCGGGCGCCGCATTGCCGTCCTCCAGGGGGGCAACCTGCACCGCCTCCACCCGGTTGCGTCCCTCGATCCTCGTGACAACGTGGCCAAGGTACAGGGGAATGGAATTGTCGTTCAGGCACTGCACGATGTTGCGCGCGCTCCCTGACGGATAGGACTGGATCTCTACCACGGCGCGCACCGTGCAGCCCACCAGGGTGAGCCTGCGCGCCATGATGAGGCCGATGTCTCCCGAACCCACAATGACGACGTTGCGGCCGGGAATGCACCCCTCGATATTCACCAGGCGTTGGGCAAGCCCGGCGGTGAGCACGCCGGCGGGCCTGGTGCCGGCTATGGCCACGTTTCCCCTGTTGCGCTCGCGGCATCCCATGGCGAGCACCACGACACTGGCGGAGAAGCGCACGACCCCCAGCCCGCGGGACAGCTCGGTTACCGCCCGGCCGTGCGGTTCCTCGCTGATGTCCACCACGGTTGCATCCAGGAAAACGTCGATGCCGGAAGCGAGCACGGGCCGAATGAACCTTTCGGCGTATTCAGGACCGGTGAGGTCCTCCTTGAACTCGCGCAGGCCGAACCCGCTGTGGATGCATTGAAGAAGGATCCCGCCCAGGAACGGATCGCGCTCTACAATGGCCACGGAAAGGCCTGCCGCGCGCATCTGCAGCGCTGCCGCAAGCCCCGCGCTTCCTCCTCCCACCACCACGGCATCCACCTGGCGGCGTATCACGATCCCGTCCTCCGGCCGATCGTGTCGATCACCAGCTCGCTGCCGGGCCCGTGCTTGGTGACGCTCTCAAGCGGCTTCCCCGTCTCCCGCGCCACCAGGCGCATGATGCGGTAGGTGCAGAAACCGCCCTGGCATCGGCCCATGCCGGCCCGGGTATAGTACTTGATGCCATCCAGGGTGGTGTGGCCCTTGCGGATCGCTTCCACGATCTCGGCCTCGGAAACGCCCTCGCATCGGCACACGACGTGCGCATATGCCGGGTCCTTTGCGACAAGCTGATCCAGCTCCCACGGCTCGTGATCGCGGGTGCGCTCCATGCGCGGGATGTCCGGGCGCCAGTCCGGCTTCTCCATAAGGGCTACCCCGGCCGCCTTCAGCAGGTCCTTCACCCGCTCCGCGATGGCGGGAGACGCGGTGAGGCCCGGCGACTGGATGCCGGCCACCTGCACGAAGCAGGGCGCCTTTCGCGAGATGTCGATGAAGAAGTCGTCGCCGGGCAGCGTGGGCCGCAGCCCGGCAAAGGCCGTGATGATGTCCCGCTTGGAGATGCGCGGCACCATGCGCGAGGCGAGGTGAAAGACCTTTTCTAGAGTCTCCGGAGTCGTGGAGGTGTCCTCCTTGTCCTCCCCCTCCTCGGCCGTGGGCCCGAGCATCACGGTTCCCTCCACGGTGGGGATCACGAGCACGCCCTTGGAGGTCTTGGTAGGCACGGGGAAGATCACGCGTGAAGGGGGCCCGGCAGCCCCCTTGTCCAGGATGAACTCCTCCCCCTTGCGCGGCAGGATCCTGAACTCCTCGGCTCCGAACAGGGCGGATACAGTGTCCGCGTGGAGGCCCGCCGCGTTCACCACCCAGCGGGCGGCAAGCTCCTCGCCCGCGGAGGAGACCATGCGCCATGCATCGCCGGCCCGGGAGGCTGACGCCACCTCCCACCCGGTGAGCAGCCGCACGCCGTTTGCCGCCGCGGATTCGGCCAGCGCGAACACGAACCGGTACGGCTCGATAATGCCGCCGGAGGGGGCGAAGAGGCCGCCCATAACGTCGTGGCTCAGAGCCGGCTCCAGCGCGAGGAGCCTTTCCCGGCCCACGATCTCGATGCCGGGAGCGCCGTTCTCCACGCCCTGCGCGTACAGATGCTCGACAACCTTCATCTCCTCCACGGAGAAAGCGGCCACGATGATCCCCGCGCGACGAAAGGGGAACCCGAGCTCCGCCTGCAGCGCGTCGAACGCGCGGTTGCCCGCGATCTCAAGGCGAGCCTTCAGGGAGGAGGGGGAGTGGTGGAAACCCGCGTGGATGATGCCGGAGTTGGCCTTGGAAACGCCGAAGGAGACGTCGACGCAGCGTTCCACCAGGACCACGCGCAGCCGGTAAGAAGACAGGCGCCGCGCTATGGCCGTGCCTGAGACGCCCGCGCCTATGATGGCGACGTCGCAAGCGTCCGTACTCAGGTCTCCAAGCACACGCCGATGGAGGCGTCGATGGGGAGGGTGAAGGCGATTCCCCTGCCCTTCTCATGGGAGCAGTCGAGTATCTTCTCCAGAACGTCCATGGTCTCGGCGGCCTGCGCGTCCGTGATGACGGAGAAGATCATGTTGTTGCGGGGCTTGGCGGCGCGGAAGATGTTGCGCATCCCGGCGAACAGCGGCACGTCCTCGATGATGCGGCCCATGCCGACCGAATCCACCACCGTGGCGCCCGTCACCCCCACTTCAATGAGCCCTTCGAGGACCTCTTCCAGCTTATCGGTGGAGTTCAGAACGATGAAAAGGAGCTTCATCAGATCTTCGCCTCCTCTTGCTCGAATGCCTTGACCATGTCCGCGACCGTGGAAGACGCGATGATTTTCTCTATGAACGACGTGCTCTTGATGAGCCGCGCGATCCGCGCCAGCGCCTTCAGGTGAAGGCTGTGCTCCAGGCGGTTTCCCATGAGAAGAAACACCACCTGGGTCGGTTTGCCGTCGAACGAATCGAACTCGATCCCCGTCCGGGACCGGGCCACGGAAATGATCAGGTCGGGGACCTCGTCCGTGAAACAGTGGGGAATCGCAATGCCGTTTCCCACGGCCGTGCTCTGGATGCTCTCCCGCTCCATGAGCTTTGAGAAGACGTCTTTCTCGTCCTTGATGTAGCCCTTTTCCGCGACCGCGTGCACGATCCTCCGCAGGGCATCCTCACGGGTTTTTTCCGACAACTCGGCAATGAAACATTCCGGCCGAATATACTGGGTGAGTTTCATGGACATTACTATCTCCCGACGCGCCCGCTGTTGTAAGCGGTCCGGCTGCGCTCCGGCGCTGGAGCCAGTTAATACTCTCCCCGCCGCGCTGTCAATGGGAACCGGAGGCGCCCGGCAATTCTCAGGATGGCGACTGAATGAGGCCACGCGGCCCCCTCACGGCTTCGCGCGGAACCCTTGATACGCGTCCTGGATCAGGAGGCAGTCCGCCAGCACGAGCGCGGTCATGGCCTCCAGCACCGGCACGGCGCGCGGAACGATGCAGGGGTCGTGTCTTCCCTCGATCCGAACCGTCACCGGAGCGCCCGCCGCGTCCACCGTCTTCTGCGGACGGGAAATGGATGCGGGTGGACGCACCGCCGCCCGGAGAACGATCTGCATTCCATTGGAGATCCCACCCGCTATCCCGCCGGCATTGTTGGTGCGGGTGCGCATGCCTCCGGCATCCCTGTACGGCTCGTCGTTGTAGAGGGACCCGCGCATCCGGGCAGCCTGGAAACCGGCGCCGATCT
Source organism: Bryobacteraceae bacterium (assembly GCA_049512775.1). Taxonomy (GTDB): domain Bacteria; phylum Acidobacteriota; class Terriglobia; order Bryobacterales; family Bryobacteraceae; genus Fen-330. The sequence goes on along the minus strand of JBEKWU010000244.1, from coordinate 49 downwards.
CCACGCCGCGCACGGCGCCCACCGACATGATGGCATGCGCCAGGAGGGC
>JBEKWU010000243.1:0-6456 GCA_049512775.1 Bryobacteraceae bacterium | reverse complement strand
CTGGCCGGTCTGGGCCTTTGCTTCCGCCGTGCGCGGAGTCCAACCCTCCAGCTCACAGGCCCGTTCTTTCGAGAGCCAAAGTTCGGCGCTCATGCGACCGCTCCATGTTGTTTGCCACAGCGGCGCGCGGCGCGCCGTTCTGCCCTGAGCCGTCTGCAGTACGATGCGACCGTGGGGTAGCACGGCGCCGGCGCCGGGACAGCGAGGCGGAGCGTTTCGTGGATCTCTTGTGCGCTGCGTTTTTTCTCCAGAAGGCGCGCGGCTAGCTCGGCGGCATCGGGGCGCCGGGCGAAATAGGAATCGCTGCGCGTCCGGCGGGCCAGCGCATCAAAGGCACCGCGGTCATACAACCCCAACCAACGCCAGACCGATTTCGGTGACACGCCCCACCGCTGCGCGGCATCAGCAACAATATCCGTGAGGATGCGCGGACGGCGTCCGTTGGAAAGCAGCATGGTGATGTGACCGCGCCGCTGCTGGCGCCGGAATTCCAACACGTCCAAGACCGCGATTAAGCGCTCTCGCGTGGTGAGGTGTGCGCGGCTGCGGGGTGTGGTCATGGCCGGCCGCCCTCCTCAAGCAGTTCATGCCTGAGCCGATCACGTTCGCGCTGGTCGCTGGTGGCGCGGAGTTCCGCCTTCGCGAACTCGATCAGACGGCGCTTGCGTGCTCCCATGACGTGCATCTGCAGGCGATCATCATTCGTGGCCTGGCAGAAAACCTCGATCCACGCCGCTGGGAAGCGTGCCGGCGTCTTGGTTTTTGCATCGCCCTTGCTTAGCGAAGTGAAATCGTCCAACATGAACGGACTGGACGGAGTAATCGGCCTTCCGAGGCGCGCGCTCATATCTTCACAAATCTGTTCCCGCGATCTGGTGCAGCCGCGGATGACCGAGGCGATCAGGGTTCTCGTAATTGCGTCGGCGTCGTCCGCCGACCGTTCAGTGTGCGCCGGCGCCACTCCGTCGGGTGACTCCGAATATTCGGGCCGTTTTCGGAGTTGATTTCTCATACATTCAAATTAAAAATGTAGCAAGATTCTGCACTGAAGGCGCGTAGGAGTCAAGAGCAAAATGACAAAAGCAGCCAAACCCTCTGAATGGGCGAAGAGAATCGAGGAACTCCTGGAGGCCACCGGCCTCAGGCAAGCCGGACTGGCGGGCAAACTGGAATCGGATTCGAGCGAGGGCACCGCTTCCCAGGGCACCGTTTCGAACTGGCTGCGCGCGGACGGCAATTATCCGCCGTCGGCGAGGATGTACGTGCAGCTCGGAAATGTCGCTGTCGAATACGGCCTCGATCCGCTGTGGTTCTGGGAGCAGGCCGGATTTGACCCTGCAGCCGCCGTGTCTCTGGCCGAGCAAATGCTGAAGAAGAGGAGCAAGAAGGCTGCGCCCGGCGAAATGGTGGAAATTCCGCTGTTCTCAACGGAGCAATTCGGCAGCGGAGCGGCAGAGCAGGCGGACGCGAGAATGTTCCGCATACCGGCAGACCGACTCACCAACCCCATCTCGACGGTCGCCTTAGAGATAGCAGAGGGCGCTGCAGCGATTCCGTTCGGCGCCGGCGACGTCCTGATAGTGGACCGCTCCGTAGCCCATTTTCCATCGCTTTGGGACAAGATGGTCGCCGTCCGCTTAGATCCATCGGGCGCCTCATCCGCTTACCGGGGTTGGTACAGAGGTCTTTCTTTTGGCCTCCTCCGGTTGGTGGCGACCGAGCCCTTCGTATGGGGGGCAAAACTGACTCCACTAGGCGGCCAAGAGGAAGAGTTTGCCATCGGGGAGTGGCACAACGCCGAGACGGCGCAGCAATTTGAGCGACAGAAGGCTGCCCTGAATAGCGCCATCCGCACGGGCAGGATAGACGCCGTGCGCAAGATCGATAAGGCGTACTTCGATGACTATGTCCGGAACTACGGGCGGGACCCGAACTGGGCCAATACTCCAAAAACGAAGGCTGACTGGGACTCCATTGATTATGCGGGGAAGACAGCAGGCGAGGAGTTCAGCGCGCCATACTACGAAGCCGATAAGATCCAGGGCCGGTTGGAGGCCCAGGCAAAATTGCTGCCAGATCCCGGCTGCACCGTGATCGGACGCATGGTCGCGTGGTTCAGCGCGGACGCGGGCGAGGTGAAGGGCTGATGGCGCCGGCGCCCATTTACTTCCCTGAGTCTGGCGCGAAGGCGATCGAGCACTCCCGCGGCGATCGCGGTACGCTGCCAGGCCGTGGGCGACGAGATCGACCTTCGGACTGCCGCGAAGATGCTCGGCGTCTGCGATCAGACCGTTCGCCGTTACATCCAAAAGGGAATTCTCAGGAGCCGTCCAGACAATCGGTGTTGGATATTCTCACGCGAATGCGGGCGCAAGCGAACACGCTGAAACCGCTCCCGTGGCGCGACGAGTAAGCGAGCGCACCGTTCGATCCGCAAAAATCTTAAGCTGTGTACCTGGCTTCTTACCGGCACCAGGTGCGCTCAGCGGCCCGCGTCTCTCCCGAGGCGCCGTGGACCGCCCCGCTCTGGCGCGGGCCGCTACTGGAGACGCAGGTCGGTTTTGTCGGCGCTTCCTTCCCACGCTTGAACTCCGTGGGCGGCGCGGGCGTTTGTCGCCTCCTCTTCCGCTCTGCGCGTGGGAAGCATCGGCACCGGCCTGCGTCGTTTCAGACAGGCGCCGGGGGACGCAGTGACCGCCGCCTCCATCGCGATCCGCTGCTGTCTGTGCACCAAGCCGGTGCCGGACGACCGCCTGCGACACGGCGCCGTAACCTGCCAGGACGAGTGCCAGCGTCTGTACCGCAACTTTCGCCGCCGCGTGCGCGCCGCAGTCCGGTGTCGGCTCTGTGGTCGAGGAAGACCGACAAAATCGCCCCACGGGGCGCCGAAGGCCCATTCCGGCTCTGCGGGTCCAAGAAGGGCGAGAAAATCGCTCCAGCGAGCTGTGCTTATGAGGCACACGCTATCGCAGGTAGCACCCCGGAGGGCAAAAAAGCGTGCCTAACCGCTACATCGAGATCGAGACTGACTTGGAACCGGCGCAGCAAAGCCGGGGGAGAGCGAACATGTACAGAGCCAACGAGACGCGCGGGGCCGTGATAGATGTCCGCTGCGAAGCGACCAAAGAACTTGCGAGATCGCGCGGCATTACATTCGGCGAGGCGCTGCGCCAGGCCGAGGAGGAAGATCGCACCCGAGCCAATGTCAACCGGGCCGTGAGCAGCGGCAATGTGGACCCGCAATCCGTCGTTTTCGCCGAGGCCGCGCAGCGGCGGGCCACCGAAAAGGGGGTTGACTACGGCACCGCGTTGCGCGAAGTCTATGCCGAGAGCGCGCCGTTCGTGCGCGCCGATGGAGCAATGCGCCAGATCCTGGTGGCGGCGATTCAAGACGGCCATGTGATCCTCAACGCCGGCGCCGCCGCGGGCCTGAAGGTGGGAGACCGCCTTTCCGTGCAGCGGTTGGATCGCGAGATCACGGACCCAGCGTCGAACGAGGTAATCCGCAAGACTTATCTCCCGTTGGGCACCGTCACGATCACGAAACTGGATGACGTTTCGGCGGATGCGAAGGGCGCAAACACGGGACAGTTGAAAGTCGGCGACGTTGCGACGGTCGTCGCCGCCGGCTAAAGCCAGACAGAAACGAGCAGCACAGGAGGAGGAGACGTGGCAACGATTCAGCAAATGGAAAAAGAAGTCGGCCAGTGGGAGTCAGCGCTGGCAGGGATAAGCGAGACGCGCAATGCGGCGCGCCTGCACATCACTGATCTGGAGCGGAAGCGCCAGGAGCTGGCGCTCGCCGCGCGAGTTGACAAGGACTCGGCCGCACAGAAAACGCTTCACGAGATCGAGGCGGAGATCCAGAAGGCGCGTCGCGAGGATGGCCATGACGAAGCGGCGGCTGGCGAGGTCGAAAAAAAACTTCAGGTTCTGCGCCCCGCCATGGCGCTTGCCAAACGGCTGGCGGAGCGCGAGCAGCTCCGAAAATTCGTTGCGTCCCGCGCGGACCTGGACCGCCCAGCCCGCATCGTGAAACTGGTGCGAGACCTTGAGGCCGAGCTGGCCGGCTGGACCGCCGACAAGGCCGCGGTCGCAGCCGCGCTCAACAAATTTGATCCACGTCTAGCCCGGATTGCGTCCGCGCTGACCGGTTCGTTTGTCGAGCCGGTGAGAATCGAGTACGGGCCGAACCAGGCCCTGGACACCTTCGGACGCGGCGCGAGGAGCATATTTGACCAGGCGCTGGCCGCAATCGAGGCCCACTTGCTGCCGGGCGAACCGGTGCCGGCCGATCGCCGCGCCTATCGGGCAAAGCCGCACACCAATTTCGATTTCCACGGCCTGGGACTTCACGGCGGAGAGACCTTGTATCTGCTGCCCGAGCAGGCGGCCTATTACGTCGAGGAGGGGCTGTTGATTGAAGGGGCCGAGCCCGAAGCGAAGGCGGAGCAAGCCTCTATCGCGCGCGATCCGCAGCCCGCGGCGGAGGGCCAGACCAAACGCCAGGTGTTTGTGTAGGAACCGGACTTTTCAGCCGTAGAAGGGGCGCCTGCTACTGCGCGCCCCTTGGCGGTCGCAGCTTCGCGATCGCGGGCAATGCAGGCTACGCAACGCCCACGGATATACGAGGTTCTTCACCTCGACGATCAAGCATTCCAGATGCCGTCGAATTCCAGGTGGAGAACACTCGTGCAACGACACACCCCAAGACGAGCCCGGACGGAGCGCAGAACCCAGCAGCGCGCGGGGAGCAAGATCACTGTCCGCGTTCTGACCGGCGCTCCCGCCGATCCGGCGGTGTGCTCGTGGCGCTGTTCGCAGTGTGGCGCCACCGGCAAAGCCGTGCTCATTAACCCTGACAACATCAACTTTATCGCCACGCTGCGGGAACGCCCCGAGGTGACGGGCGTTCCTCTCCACTTACTACGCGATCCGCTCGCCGACGCAGGCTCGATCCTGAAAATCCACCGCCGTCGATCTCCGCTGTGCCAAGCAGCACCGATGATCGATCTGCGGCCTGCCGCCGAGCAGTCACGCGGCTCGTCGTCGCCGCGGTGGCTGCAGAACAGCACAGGATCTGCGTAGCAAATGCCCTCGGTCCAAATCCAACTCGTACTCGATGGAGATAAAGGCGTCATCACTGGACTGCGCGCCGTGGGCGGCGAGCTGGACGCTGTCGGGAAGACGGGCAAAACCGCGACTAGCCAGGCATCGGACGGAATGGCGGGGTTCGAGAAAAAGACTCTCGACGCGCACGCCGCCGCGCAGTTGTTCGTCCGCACGACCGGCGTGGAAATGCCGCGCGCCCTTGAGGGCGTCATTGCTCGCAGTCAGATCCTCGGCCCGCTGCTGAAAGCAGCGCTTCCGATTGCCATCTTCAGCGCGGCCGTGCCCGTCCTCGGCGAGATCTACGCGAAGTTCGGCGACATCACGAATGCCGTGGGCGGATACAGCAAAAACTTGCGGGACGCCTACGATCAGCAGAAAAAATTAAACATAGAAATGCTCGAAGACCCGCGCACGCCCGCGATTGCGGCGGTCACTCTTTTGAGCCTCAAGGCGCAGCTCGCCGTCATCGATCAGCGGCGTCAGAAAGAGGAGGAGATCGCCGATATCTCCATCGGCGACGCGGAAGCCCAGGCCGCGATCTTCCAGTCGATGCAGCAGGAGCAAAAAGCTGCGGGGGACACGCTCGCGATCGAGCTGCAGCGCCAGAAGGTAAACGAAAAACTGGGCCAGCTTGCACTGGAGAGGAATCGGACGGAAGCCCAGCGGCAGGGCGAAACCGCGCTGATCGGCAAAGAAGGATTTGCGGCGATCGCACAGAGGCAGCAGAACGCGGTCGATCCGCGGATTACGAATCCTGCCCTCGATCCGGCGGGCGCCGCGCAGGCCGTGGTCGACGCGAACGCAAAGGCTGCCGCCGAAATCACGGATCTACGAAAGAAGCTCTCCGACGACACGCGAAAACTCGTCAACGATGAAGTTCTGGCCCACCTCGACGGGATCGACAAGATATGGATGAAGGAACAGCAGACGGATGCCGAGCTGCAGATCCTTCGCGATCGCGATGCGATTGACGACGACACTCTGGACGCCAGGAGGGTGGCGAACCATCTACAGGCGGAGGCGCAGATCACGGCAGCGCTGATGGACGAGGCGGACAAGCGCGGCCAGACCGAGCAGGAGTGGCTGGATCTGTCGAAGAAAACCATGGACGATCTGGTGGCCTCTTCCTTGGGAGGCGTCGGCAGGATGCGAGCCGGGCTCGATCAGCAACTCAACATCGACCTCGCCAGGGTTGATGCCGATACCGAGAAGGCGCTGCAATCGCTGGAGAAACAGTTCGACAAGCTCTCGGAGCACTGGACCGGCGACCAGATGACAACCGGTCTCGCGCAGCTCACGGCCGATGAAGTTGCGATCATCAAAAAAGGCGAGGACGCAAAGGAC
>JBEKWU010000242.1:0-3675 GCA_049512775.1 Bryobacteraceae bacterium | reverse complement strand
AGCGCAAAGCCGGAACCACCTGAAAGTTGAGCGGGCAAGAAAAAAGCTCCAGGCCGACTGCAGCCTGGAGCCCAAAACCTAAAACCTAAAACCTGTTTTCCTACCAACTCAGCTTCAGCGCGAACTGGAACTGGCGCGGATCGGACGCCGCGGTAGGCTGACCCGCCTGGTTCCAAATGTAGTTCACGTCGGCAATGTTGTACTTGTTGGCGATATTGAACAAGTCCATGATCCCGTCGAGGTTGAGGCGTTCCGTAAGGTGAATGCGGCGAGCGACCCGAAGGTCGTTAAACACCGTGTACGGACGCCGGCCCGCGTTGCGTCCCAGGGTTCCGTTGCCGAAGTTTGCATCATTGAAGCACGCCGGCTGCAGGTACCCGGTGGGAGAAAACTTCGAAGCCACCGGCGCCGGCACGTTACAAGGCGCGACATAGTTGGCGGTGACGGCGTTCGGCCGGTCGTTGGTGCTGCGGCTGTCGAGGTTGGTGTCGCTGCCCGTCAGGATCGGGAAGGGCCGTCCGGAAGCCACGTCGATGATTGGCGCAAACGTCCAATCGCTCAGCAGCTTGCTGGTCCAGCTATTGCCGCCTGCCCGTCCAGTCTGGTAGACCCCGCTGAACACGAAGCGATGCCGCTGGTCAAACAGCGAATTGGAACGATCGGTGCCGGGATGCAGCGGGTCCTGCACCGACAGCGGAGTTTCCAGGTCGGTGGAATCGTCAATCGCGTGCGACCAGGTATAGGACGCGAGGAACTCGACGTGGTTGCTCATGCGCTTGCGCAAATTGACCGACAACGCGTGATAAACCGAGCTGCCGCTGGAATAGTTTGCACCCATGGCGTTGAACGGAATGGGAACGCCCAATCCGAGTCCAAACTGAGTCGATAACGCCGTAGCGATGGCCTGGCAGGGTGTGGCGGCGATCAGCGGAGCAAACGACGGATTCACTCCGCCCTTGCGGAAGAAGTTCATGATCGGCGCCGCGATCCAGGGACCACCGGGTCCCACATTGCACGGCTGTGCGCCACCGAAGCCGGCGAACTGCGGCCCAAGAGCGGTGCCCGGCTGGGCAACGCAAATCGGGTCCGCGAGGCATGAGGTGTAATTCGCCAGAAGGGCCTTCGGAACCAGGGGATTGGAGTCCACCGGCCGGTTCAAATGGCGTCCTCCGGTGAAGTTGTAATCCAGCGACAGCGCGAGGTTGTGGCCCAGGTCGTGTTCGATCGCCAGGCTGGCCTGGTTCGAATACGCGTACTGGAAGTTGCTCGCAACCGGGAATCCGTCCGGCAGGAATGTCATCGGTAGGCCGAGCGTGATGAACTGCTGGTTGACAAACGCCGACGGCGCATTCGGTGCAGGATTGAACCGCTGTTCCTGCGGCAGATAGTTGAGTTGCGAAACGCCGGCGAATGGGCAGGAGGCAAGGATGCCCTGGAACACATTGACCGCGTTCACCGCGGTGGCCAGGCTGGTGCCGCACCCGGGGTTACCGAACAGCAGAGCAAACTGCGGCGCACGTGAACCGTTGGCAACGTTGGAGTCAAACGCCAGGGCCAGCAGCGGGTGGTCGTAGAACAGGCCGTAAGCGGCGCGGACCACCGTTTTGCCGTCCTTCCACGGGTCCCAAGCGACACCGATGCGCGGCGCGATATTGTTGTAGTCGCGCGGAATGCCTTCGGTGATTCCCAGCGCCTTTTGCGCCGCCGCGGTCAAGGCGTTCGGCGCCGCAAATGTCGGCGTGAATTCCACGTCATAGCGAACTCCGATATTCAGCGTGACGTTCGACTTCACCCGCCAGGTGTCCTGGATATAGCCGCCGAGAGTTTTGTTGGAGAACTCGTCGTGCGGGTTGCCGACGCCCTGCGTCGTAGTCTGCGGAATTCCCAACCCGTACGTCTGCACGGCCGTGAACTGCGGCGTCAGCAGGTCGGCGGCGTTGGTGCCGCAAACGTGCGGCGCCGCCGGTGCGGGTACGCAGTTCGGAAGTCCGAGCACGCTGGCAGGCAGAGGGGTGAAGTTGTACACGCCGCCGAAGTTCACGGTGAAATCGGCTTTCAACGGCAGGTAATTGACATCCGCGCCAAACTTGATGGTGTGCTTGCCGTGGCTGATGGAGAAATTGTCGGTGAACTGGAATCGCTGTTCGGTGCGGCGGACGAAGGAGAACGGCTCGCGCCCGATGTACGCATATCCGGAGATCTGGTCACCCACGGCGCTGCCGCCCGGAGAATGTGAATAGTTGTAGAGTTGTCCGCGCCGCGCGTACTGGAAGCGGAACTCATTGATCTTGTTGTTGCCGATCGTCCACTCATGTTGCGCGACGCCGGCAGCGTCACGGTTCGTCAGGTCCGAAGTGCGCGAAAAGGAGTTCAACCCGTAGTTCTGCGTGCCCTGCGCGCTCACCTCGAGGCCGGTCACGGTGCTGGGGCTCACATTGGCGCGCAACATGAGTTGCTGGTTATTGTTCAGGCGATGGTCCAGCCGCAGGGAAACCAGCGTTGTCCCTTCTGTGACCGGGAAGTTTCCGATTTCCGAGTTTAACGGGAAATACGAGGTGAACCCGCCCGCGCCGAATCCTGGAATCGGCGCGCCCGTGCTGCCGAAACAGTGCAGCGCAGTCGCGGTGCAGCCTGCGGTCGGGATGCCATTCCCCGCCATGATGGGCAGGATGTTGGCCGTCGGCAACACGCCGTTCAGAGCCACGCCGGACCCGCTGCCGGTCGACGCCAGATATCCCGCCAGCAGCGGCGCGTATGCGGCAGGCGATGCCGGTACGAATGCCGCTAATTTGTTTACAAAATTGACTTGATCGTTCGTCAGCAGCAGCGTGCCCAGGTTCAAGCCCCCGAGGTACGGCGCAAGCGGGGCGGCGTTATACGACACCAGGTCGAAGTTGTTCGCGCCGATGTTGGAAAAGCCGGTCTCCCGCCGACGTGTCGTCTCGTACGAGAAATAGAAGAACGTACGGTCTTTCTTGATCGGACCGCCCGCCGCAAGTCCGGCCTGTACCCGCGTGTAGGCCGGATCGGGCACGTTGCTGAAGTGGTTGACCGCCTGGATATCGCGGTTCCGTAAATATCCGTATGCGCTGCCGTGCAGCGCGTTGGTCCCGGAGCGGGTGATGATGTTGACCACGCCGCCCGACGCGCGTCCATATTCCGCGGCAAAGTTGTTGGTGATGATCTGAAATTCCTGCACCGCATCCTGCGACACCGTCGAGCGGATACCGTTGGTGGAATTGTCCCCCGCGTCGGCGCCGTCCACGTTCACCAGGTTGGCGCGCGCGCGCTGTCCGCCGAAATTCAGTCCCGAGGTGGGCGCGATGGGAATGTTGGGCGTGTTGTCGCGCGCCAGCTTGGAGTCGGTCAGCGTGAAATTGATGTAGTTCCGCCCGTTGATCGGCAGATTATCGATGCGCTGCTGGTCAATCGTGGTGGTGCTCGCGGTGCGCTGCGTCTCCACCAGTTCCGCCTCCGTGCTCACATTGACAATGGACTCTACGGAAGCGATCTGCAGTGTCACCGGCACTTCCGCAATCTGCCCGATGGTGACGGTTACGTCCTTGGCGACCGTTTTCCCGAACCCCGGCGCCTGCACGGTAATCGTGTATTGCCCCGGCGGTATGGCGAGAAACTGGTATTCGCCTTCGATGTTGTTGGTCCCCGCGCGCTCGA
>JBEKWU010000241.1:0-2907 GCA_049512775.1 Bryobacteraceae bacterium | reverse complement strand
ACTTTCACGGATTCAACAAACAGGAGGGTTTCCAGCTACTAATTGGGACAGCAGCCATTTTCGAACCTAGCCGAACAAGGCGCCAACCTGCTTTTTGAGGACGGCCGGAAAGGGGAGGTTTGCCCAGCGTTTTCAATCAGCCGAGGGGCGGTTCTCGGCTAATTTGGACAGCAGTGAGTTCCGATAGGCTTTCGCCAGGCCCTGCGAGGCCGAGAGACCCGCTTCCAGGTTCGGCTCGTACACATCGCAGACGGCCGCCAGCCGCACAGCCGGATCCTTCGCGAACGCGGCCATGAGATATCGCCCGCGGCCGCCGGCGCCAATCGTGCCGACGCGAAGCTGGTCCGCCGGCGCCCAGGCCGCGCCGCCGCTCGCCAGCAGAAACGCTCTTCGATTCATGATTCAGGCCCGATCCATTTAGTACATCTTAGTACTGCTGTCCAGATTGGCCGAGAACCTGTTCGCAGCTGTGTCGTTAGTGTGTGAGTTGTCCGGTCCAATTCACACCACTGCTGTCCAAATTGGCCGAAGAACCCCTCCGCGACTGACTAACAACACTGGGCAAACCTCCCCCTTCCAGTCGTCTTGAAAAACCAGGTTGCCGCTTGGTCGGCTAAGTTCGGAAACAGATGCTGTCCAGATTAGTAGCCGAGAACCCTCCTGTTTGCTGAATCTGTGAAGCCGAGGCCCTTTCTGCTGTCCAAATGCCCGCTACCCCTCCAGCGCCAGCTCCAACTGCGCATCGTGAGCACCCGCCAGCACCGGCGGGGCCTGGAACGGATCGTCCAACCACTGGTAGAAATCGCGATAGACGAACAGTTGCTGTCGTAGCAAGGCGATCAGATTGGACAAGGACCAGCTGAACGTGGACTTCAGTTGCAGGTACTTCAGCACCAGCATGGCGATCAGCGCCGTCCACACTTGGGTCTTGACCGCGTTGGCGCTGGTCCCCACAAAGGTCTTGATCTTCAGGTTCTGCTTGATCGCCTTGAAAAACAGCTCGGCTACGCTTCCACTCTCTTGCGCTCGTGATTCCACCTCATGCGGCGGCCCTGCTTGAGCGAACGGTTCGCCAGTTGCGCGACAAGCGCCGCCTGGAAGCCGAGCCTCATCGGAGCGGTCGGGGTCTTCCGCGTCCGGGTGCACTCGAGGAAGTTCTGTACGTGCAGATCAGTGGCCCAGCCGAAGCCCCGCTCGGAGGTCTTGGCGATCGTGGGCGTCTCCTCCGCTCCCTGATTGTAGACCCTGCAGTCTTCGCGGCCGATGTCCATGCGCGCCTTGTCGCCGTCGAGCTGGTTGACCTGGTCGTTGCGCATCCTGTAACGCATCGCGGCGTAGTTGATGGAAAACACGCCGATGAAGTCCTCCGCGTACTCGGCGATGACTACCACCGACTCGGGCGTGTCCACGCCCTCCTTGTGCGGCTTGTTCGCCGCCGCGGTCACCGACAGCGGGTAGCTGGCGTCCATCAGCAGGTGGATGCCGTCGTAGACGTGCGCGCCCTGGTCTGCTACTATGCCGCCGGAGTAATCGGCGAAGTTCCGCCAGTTGCGGAACAGGAAGGGGTTGAGTGGCACACGCTTTTTGATCGGCCCCTGCCACTGCTCCCAGTCGAGCGGCCCCGCCAGCTTGGGCTCCCGCGAGGGCCCGAGATAGTTGTTCAGCCACCAGGAGCGGATCATCCGCACGGTGCCCAGTGCGCCGGAACGTACGATATCCCTGCCTTCCAGGTACAGGTCGTAGCTACGCCGCTGCATCCCGACCTGGATGATGTTCTTCGAGCGGGCTTCGGCCTCCACCAGTTCCACGCCCTCCTCGGGCGTCCGGCAGAGTGGCTTCTCGACATAGACGTCCTTGCCGGCAGCCAGCGCATCGAGCACCTGGCGGTGGTGCCAGTGCTCGGGCGTGGCAATGAGAACTGCGGTGATGTTCTTGTCCTCCAGGAGCCGGTTGTAGTTGCGGTAGGCCTTGGGGTGGTTGCCGGACGTTTTGGCCGCCACCGAGAGCGCCCGCTCCAGGTTAGGCTCATAGACGTCGCAAATGCCGCCGACGCGCACTGACGGATCCTTCTGGAACACCGTCATCACAAGCGTGCCCCGACCGCCGCTGCCGATCAGCCCCAGCACGATCTGGTCCAAGGGTGCTGCCCGCTCTATGAGGCCGCCGCCACCGGCCGCGATGAATGCCCTTCGATTCATGATTCCTGTTTCCTCACATTTTCGATTCATGATAATTCATGATTCTGGTTTCCTCAGATTAGGGCTGCTTCAAACCGCCTCCGGGATGCGGTCGCGCTCGTGGCCGACACGCGCCCCGGCACAATTTGCCGGGGCGCGTGAAAAACTGGATCAGAAGTGGAGCTTCAGCGCCAACTGCACCTCGCGTCCCGAGTTGCGGGTGCCGGTCACCTGTCCGCACTGTGGTGTTCCGAGGAGCTCGCCGGGCGCGACGAACGTGGTGTGGTTCGGCAGGTTGAAGAACTCGCTGCGAAACTCCAGACAGCGCGATTCCAGGAACGGCCACCGCTTGAACGATGGCGGTCGTGCGCTCATTGCGGGTCGCGCCCGAGGTGGACCGGCCTTCGGAGTTGATCCCGTAATTCATGTACGTGTGAAACGCCTAGCCGTGGGCGGGAATGACTTTGACATAGCCCGGGCCTTTGAGCTCTTGTTGCTGCGTTCCTTTGAAAAGGCATTGCTGGGGCCATCGGGGCCGTAAAACACCACGTCCATGCAGGCTGCGCCATCCGCCGCCGCACGGCTGGTCAATGTCAACTCGGCGGGGCGAATCCCGGTTACTTTCGACGCGCCCGCAATGAGTTCCGCGTAGAACGGGAAGCGCTTCGCGTAGAATGCCAGATCCGCATCGGAGCGACCGCTGTTGCGCTTCCTGACTTCCACGTAACTC
>JBEKWU010000240.1:0-3084 GCA_049512775.1 Bryobacteraceae bacterium | reverse complement strand
CGCGGCCAGTGCGGCGGCTCCCGTGACCTGCCGGAGAAAGCGTCTTCTGCTCTCCATATCTCCTCCCTGGCAACGCGGGTTCAGAACTCAACCCGTAGCTTCACTTGCATCTGCCGCGGACCATTTCGTATATTTACGCGCCGTTGCGGTAACGCGGACGGTTGACGCCCGGTCTCGACATTGCGCTATTTTGCGAAGTTGGGTCTAATGTCAGCGTCCGCTTCCCCAGTCGCCCAGCGTAGCGCGCCGAGCAGCATCTGCCGGAAAACCGGACTCGCCCAGGTCTGTTCACCGTGACCGAGGCTGGTGTAATAGACGCGCCCCTTTCCCTCCGTGCGCGCCCAGGCAAGTGGCGACTCGCCATCCAGGGAGAGGACGACATGCAGGTCCGGCCGAACGTTCTGAATTGCGTACCACTCTTCGGGCGCGGCAACGGCGGCGGCAACCTGTTCCATTCCCGGAAACGCGCGATCGACCGGAACGAGGCGGCCACTCCGCCCGCCATGACCCGCGGACGTGGCGCCCAACATCACGCCGTACGGATCGGCCGGCGCCGACGGCGCGGGACAAAACGTGTCGATTGCGCTGTGAATGCCGACGAATCCTTTCCCTCGCCGGATTGCTTCCAGCAGGACCTGCTTGCCCTCCGGCGTCATGAGCTTGTAGTTATCCCCCAGTCCGTTTCTGGTCTGATGGATCGGATCGCCGCTGGTGTAGAACACGAAGGCATCATACGGGGCGATGTTCTCCGGCGTGAAAATCGTGCCGTCCTTGCTGAACGCAAAATCGAGGTCGGATTGCTGGCCGAATTCGAGCATTTCCCGTTCCAGCCAACTGGGAAATGCGCCGTTGCGGTAAACGATCGGGTGCTCGTACCCAGCCGACTTGGTGAAGAAGAGGACGCGTTTCGGCGGGCGGCTTGGGACGCTCTGTCGCGGGTTGTTCCTGAGCTGGGGATAGTGCACCGCAAAACCCGGGAACCGCGGATTCGGCAGCGGCGGATCGGTCGCTATGTACTCACTCGCCCGCTCCGGAATCTCGTTGGCCCGCGGCGTGACCTGCGCTATATCGGCCGTGATATCCGCATTCGCTAACCCGGTGGCCCAGCGGATTCCGCCGAGCAGCATTCGCAGGAAGACGGGATCGCTCCAGATCTCCGCGGTGTGACCCATCGTGGTGTAAAAGACGCGCCCCCTGCCCTCCATGCGCGCCCAGGCGATCGGATAGGCCGATCGCTCGTACAGGTTGCCGGTCAATTTCGGGGAGTCCAGGGCCATGATGACGTGGATGTCCGGCATCAGACGGTTGAAGGCATACCACTGATCGATCGGCTGGTAGTCCGCGGGGACGTCCTCCATGCCTGGGAATTTGCGGTCGAGATAGCTGAAGTGGCCCCTCTGGACCGCGTTGTGCCCCATGTAACCGGCACCGATCATTTTCGTGTAACGCCACGCCGTCGCGGCATCATTCTTTTCCCCGGGACTGACGGCGTCGGGGAATGTGTAGTTGGCGGTGTTGCAGCCGATGAACCCCTTGCCATCCCGGACGGCGTCGAGGAATGCCCGCTTGCCTTCGAGCGTCATCAATGGATAATTGTCGCCGCGGCCGTTCCGGTCCTGGAACGTCAGATCGCCGGAGGTAAAGAAGAGGAAGGCGTCGAACCGGGCGATGTTGGCGGCGGTGAAAATCGATCCGTCCTTGGTGATGGTGAGCTCGAAACCGTTCTCCCGTCCCAGTTTGTCGAGCGCCTTCTCCAGCAGGCTGAGTTGGTCTCCGTCGCGGTGGACGATGATCTGTTCCCACGATGCGGCCTTCGTGAACACGAGCACCCGTTTGGCCGCGGCCGGTTCGGCCCTCGCGGTTCCGGCGATCTGGCCGCGTTGCGTTTGCGCGTTGGCCACCGCCAGGCCAAAAGCTGAGGTGGCCATGATTATTACGAGCGATGTTCGAAAATGAGAAGACACGCTGACCCCTTTCTTGCTCCCGTCTGGAGCACTACCGTCGACAGCGGCAGCTTTTCCACTCCAACAGCGGAATCCATTCTGCGCTCCGCGACCCATGCCTACTCCGTAGCTCGTTTCGTTCAGACCGTGATTACGCGCCATTGCGATAACGTGGGCGGCGTACGCCCGCTCTCGACATTGCCGGCGCGAGTTTCGTGTAGCAATGTTTAGCCGCGGTCATCGCATCAAAGCCGGGCCTGTCCAACAGCCCGTCATTGACCCACACGACGGTGTGTCCGTTGTACCCGAACTTCACCAGCCGTCTGTAATACTCCTCATGGTCGGTGTCGCTTGCTGTTGTTCTTTTTGTTGTCCTGCAGCGCGATCACGACAATGTACGGCAACAGCCGGTCGAGCGTCTTGCCCAATTCCTCTCCGCCCGTCTGAAAATGGCTGTAATCAAACTCCACGCGAATCCACGGTGAGTTGACCATCTGCACCAGCCACAACGTTCTCTCCGATGTGTCCACGATCATGGGCGGGTGGCCTTTGACCGCGATCACCGTTTGCATCTCACGGCCAACCTCCGCCCAATCGTGCAGCCTGTCGAGCATCAGATTTCTATTGGCCTCAAAGCCTTTTGTGTTCCCTCCCAGACGGGTGCCGATACATGGAAACACGCCACCCACACCGGCATTCACGTCATGGCCAAACTGCGCATCGACGCGAATCCTCTCGATGTGCGCCTTATGCTGGCCGGCATCACCCAGAATGTCGATCCGGTCGAAAAGATCGGGCACCGCCAGGCGATAACGGGCAATGGCGGAGCGCAGCTCGCGCCGCTCCTGGGATGAGCACTGAGTCGGCTCTGTCCAGCCCGGCACGAGACACAGCTCCACCGAATCGTAGCCGATGCCGGCGATGGTCTTGATCGCCTCACCCGCCGGATAGGACTTGAATCCGTGGGTGCCGTAACCGAGGCCGATGGTAGCCGAGCCGTTCGCCTGAAGCGAGTCCATCGCGGCCAGTGCGGCGGCTCCCGTGACCTGCCGGAGAAAGCGTCTTCTGCTCTCCATATCTCCTCCCTGGCAACGCGGGTTCAGAACTCAACCCGTAGCTTCACTTGCATCTGCCGCGGACC
>JBEKWU010000239.1:0-4177 GCA_049512775.1 Bryobacteraceae bacterium | reverse complement strand
TTTCGCTCCCCATTCAGCAGCAGACCTCGCACGTACACGCCGCCCCAATGGCGCCGCTCACTGCGGCCAACCGGCTCCAGCAGATCGACCAGGAATTGCTCCAGGCGCTTTCGGCATCGCTCCACTTGCGTAGCGGTCATGCCCAAACATAACAGGCCTGTTTTGGTTTGTCAATACATAACGTAGTAATACCAGGCCTGCCTGGCCCCGCCGGTGTTCTGCGCATGCTTGCGGCTGCGGGACGCCTGGATCGTTTCAATCAAGCGGCGATCGAGCGCCAGGATGGCGAATCCGGCGTTCCTGGGTGTCATAGCCGTGCCGCCGAATCCAAGAACCGCTTCCGAATGCGTTCGGCGACGACGCCGATGACCTGCCCCAATTGGGCGCGGCAGTTTCCCATCTGCTGTCCGGCGGAAGGCGCCTCTTCAGGCACTCCCAGTCTTCGCAAGAGAATCGCTGGGCGATATCGATGTCATCGATCATCTGAAAGCGTCTTTTTCTGAACTCCGGCCGGAGTAGAAAACCCAAGCGACATCATCCGCGCCGCAGGCGCACGTCGTCTGTCGATCATCAAAGCGGCTCGCCAATGGTGTAAGGAGGAAGAAGCAAGTTCAAGTGTCAGGGGTTTGTGTAGAGGAGGATATGGCCGAGCGTGGTTCCGGCCGGCGTCTTCACCCCAAACATTCCGGCCCAGCCGGCGGGGTTGGTCGCGGCCATCAGTTCGGCTGATCGGTCAATTCCAGCAGGGTGTGATCTGCGAGACTTGAGCCTGGCCCGACAGACCCTCAACGAGCACTTCGTCAGATTCTTGCGCAGAGCCCAAAAAAGCATTCGCGAGCCGGACCGCGGCATCGTCGAGAATTGTTCCACTCCAGCCCTATGGGTCACGTGCTTTCAAATATCCGAGTCTCGAACCTCGAACACGGCCTTGATGTAGTTCTTGTGGCCGGCCAGGTCTTGGAATACGCTCGGCACCTCGGCCAGCGGCATGCGGCAGGTGATCCATGGGTCCACGTCGATTTCGCCTCGTTCCATCATCCCGATGACGCGCGGAAAGTGGTGATGGCTGTTGCGGCTCATCAAAACCGTGAGCTCGCGTCTCATGAGGAGCGTGTGATCGAAGGGAATCATCCCCAGGAACTGGCCGACCAGCACCAGCTTGCCGGCCGCGGCTACGCGACCGAAGCTGGCCCTGATGGCTTCCTCGTCTCCGGTGGCATCAAAAACCACGGGAGCGGGGCGGCCATCGTACTCCGCCAGCACTTCCACGCCGAAACGCCCAGCGAATTCACGGCGGTATTCGACCTTTTCGACGATCCGGGCCGAGGCACCTGCCGAAAGAGCGAACTGGAGCACCGCTAGGCCAATCGGTCCGGCGCCCACGACCAGAACGTCTTCTCCCGCCGCCAGGCCGCTCCGCGCGACGGCATGGGCGCCGATGGTGAGGAACTCCACCAGAGCCAACTGATCGAATGAGAGCCGCTCGGACTTGTACAGGCGCCCCACCGGGACGGCCGCCAGGCCGCGCATCCCGCCATCCACGTGCACCCCGAATACCTTCATGTCCTCGCAGCAGTTCGGACGATTGAGAAGACAGGGCCGGCACGTTCCGCAGCTAAAGTGAGGCTCGATGGCGCAACGGTCTCCGGGCCGGATGCCGCGACTGTTTTCGGGCACCTCCAGCACTTCGCAACTCAACTCATGTCCGATGATGCGCGGATAGCTGTAATTGGGCTGGTTCCCATCGTAAGCATGCCAATCGCTGCCGCAAATGGCGATCCGATGGATCCGCACCAGGGCCTCATCGGGCTTTCTCACGACCGGCGGCACGATGTGGTCCACCAGGCGCCGCGGCTCTTCCAGGACGATCTCTCGCATGATTTTCCCGAACTCCATCTAGCCAGTCGCGGTAGGGACACCAGTCCCCTGGTACCCCCCGCACGGATCCGTACGGGCGCTCATTAGCGCATACGGCTCCTCCCTCAGATGTTCGCGGCAAGCTGCCCGCCGCACACCGCCCGATCCCTGGCACACGCGTTCTCCCGCTCTGTGTCGGGAACGTGTTAGATCGTGCGATGTTCTCCTTGGGCCACGCCCTTCCCCCCCGCCTCCGCCAAAGGTTGCCCTTTCTTGTTCGGCGGCTTCCTCGGTAGTACGGCGTGGTCCGACTCCTCCAGAACGTGCATATCCGCCGTGCGGCTTGCGCCTTCGCGGACCGGTCTCGACCCAGTTGGGGCCGAGACGCCCTGGAGGTCTCCCGGTTCTCGTGCACGAAGCTTCTAGGCGTGTCTGGGGTCTATGACTACGCAGGACTGACCGCCGGCTCGCGCTAGCGCCTCCGGTCATGTTGCCTTCCGCCAAATCCAGAGCACCTATACCCCTGTTTACGCTTCGCCGGACACCTCGCGGCGCCCGGCACAAAACTCGGGGCCGAGCGGATCGCTACCCCCTTCTCGTGAGACTCTTGCATTCTCTGCTTCGTGCCGGTTTATGCGGGCGCACGGATTTCCGTTTTGCCATCCTGGCCAGCATCGATTGTACATCCAACCGCCTCCGGTAGAGAACTTTTCTTAATCCTTTCCATCCCGAGCGGGTCCGGCGGCCCAGGAAGGGGCCACCTTTGGCTCCTCCGGGCACGTAGAAACCTGGAAGTGCCTCATTTCAAGCGGTTTCTCAGACACCTATCCGTCCCCTCCCTGCTTCGCCCGGTTTGCCTCCCTGCCGCGGCCTATCCGATGGGCACCGGCAGCGCTGCGATCCGGCACACCATGCTCCCGAACCACCGCCGCGTCAGGTGGCTCTCCGCCAGAAGCAGCCAATAATACCGGGCGTGCTTGATCAAACGCCCGCCGGTCTTCACCAACCGCCGCTGCAAGCTGGCCAAGGACCAACCTTCGATCTGCTTCGGCAGCACCGGGCCCAGAGGGCACCCCCCGCCACAGGTTCCCCAAGTTGTAGGCGATCAGGCTGAGCAAGAGCCGCACCTCGTTGGACCGGAACAGGTGACAACTCAGACGCGTCATCTTCACCGCCTGCTTACCTTCCTTGATCCACTGCTCTGCGGTCCCTCGCTTGTTGTAGAACCGCACCACCGCCCGGCTGTCCGTCTCCAGGTTGGTCACGATGAATCCCACGCGAGGGAACAGCTCGCCAAAATGGAACTCCACCCTTAGAGCATACCTTGGCATCCCACGCGAGATGATTCCGTGGGCGCCGACCATATACCTGGAGAGGTGCATCGGCTGCGGAGACTGCCGGGATTTCTGCCCGAATGACGTTTTCCTTTTGGACGAAGTCGACCAGAAGATGCACGTCGCAAGCTCCAACAATTGCGTTCCCACGTGCGATCGCTGCGTTACATCCTGCCCGAACGAAGCCATCTCATTCCCCGACAAGGAGGAGATGAAGAAGCTGTTGCAGCAACTTCGGCAGCAGATTCAGGCACGGCCTCTTGCCCAAATCCAGGTGAATCCGCAGTAGGAATGCTCCAGCAGAGGGATCCGTTCGCCCTCTGCTGCCAACCTTAGGGAGTTGCCCGCGGCGTTCCCCGGCATGAGCTTCTTCTTCCGGTCTGCGGACATGGTCAGCCAGATCCTCAATTTCGGGATCCCGGCGCCGATCAACATTCAGCTCATCGGCCGCAACCAACAAGCCAACCACAAAATTGCGAAAGAAATCGAGCGCCGCTTGGCGAGTGTGCCGGGCGCTGTCGATGTCCGGCTTCATCAAGTGTTGGATGCGCCGGAATTGCGCATCGATGTGCATCGCACGCGCGCGTCTCAGATGGGCCTGACGCAGAGAGATGTCGCCAGCAGTGTTCTCGTGTCGCTCGCCGATCCACGAACCGTTCCGCGCTCATCGCGCTTGTTGCGCCGTACGACAATGTCGCCGTGCTGAAAAAGGGGCGCCACAGTTCTCCACCCCGTACACTCCGGTTGCAGGACCGGACAAACGCCTCGCAAATCACCGCTTTAGATTCTTACCTCGAAGATCGTAAACAAGAATACTCCAACATTTGAACCGGTAGCATCAGGCAGCCGCGAGCAGATCGACGCTGTCCTGAATGGTTTTGTCGGCCTTGTGGTAGGCGGTCTCGAGTTGGCTGTGGGGCCGATGAACCGGGTCGGGGCGGTGGTGCAAGCGGCTGTTGGCCCGCGGTCCGCAGAGGCGCTTGTGG
>JBEKWU010000238.1:0-2568 GCA_049512775.1 Bryobacteraceae bacterium | reverse complement strand
CCCGTTGGTCGGCCCGAAAAACATACACCTCAGGTCGGTGTACACCTCCGCCCACGGTTACATTCTTAAATGACCCAACCAAGACCGGTTTCGGTTACATCGTTAAATGACTTGACAGGCGGCCGCATGGCAGGCAGCCCCCCGAGTGCCATGCTATTTCCCGCGAATCGCCGCGCGCAGCGCTCGTAATTGCTCCATCGTTGCCGGCGAGATTGTGCCGTCCTGGTAGATGCTTACATTTAGTGTCGCCACTGTGCGGTTTTCGATCAGAAGGTTTACGTGATTGATCAACTCTTCTGTAGTGTGCAGGGGCGCCTTGATCGCGGTGTCCGGTTTAAGGTGTTCCCAACTGTCGTCGAGGTATTGGAGCATGTGTGGCTGCATGCCGGCCTGCGGCCCCGTCCGGAACACTCCCGGTTCGGGAGGGTGCAGCAAGAGGCCGTTAGATTCGCCGACCCAGTAGTCTTGAAACTCAGTGAGCTTGGGGAAGATCCAATGGTTGAACGTGACCAGACGGTTCGGGTTGCCGGTGCGTGCGGCGATGGTCATGGCTTCCCATGGGACTTTGTAGGGATAGAGATAGGTTTCGAACTGGCAAGCCAAGTAAGTGCCGGACAGCCTGACGCCATAACGCCGACCGATGCCGCTGACGATGTTGCAAAAGTGCCGGGCCCAGATGGTCTTGTCAGCGTCTACGTAATGAGTAACTCTGACATAGTCCGGATCCATTGCGGGCCAGCCCAGGTGGATCATGAGCCGGATGCCCCGTCTGTTGAGTTCATCCGCAATTTCACCGATGAGGTCACGCTCGCATGTTCGGCCCGGTAGGATTTTCTCGATCTCCGGTATCGGCCCCGGGAACCAGAACTTCGCGCGCGTTCCGCTGAGCAGCACGTATCCGGCCCCGGTCTCCTCGACCATGTCTGCGAACCTCTTGACATCAAAATCGCGGACCGCCTCGCAGAAGGGCTTTGCCGGGCCCCGGCGCGGCTGGGTGGAGGCAGTCCAGAAGAACTTGAGACCATACTTCGCGGCGACGAACCAGGCCATGTCCGGCCGCTGTTTTGCGGCCCGCTCTTCCATTGCCTTCTTGACTGAGGGCAGGATCAGCTCGAGCGCGCGGAAGTCGATGAGATTGGCCGCGCCCGGAGCAGGCTTTGTAATTCTCAGGGTGATCTTGGTGCGCCTGGCCGGCAGTCTCAAGGTTCCGGGCAGTTCCGGTCGGTCCCATCCCGGCTTTCGCCAGGCGTTGCCGGTCTCCCGGACCATACTGGAAAGCTTGCTTGGTCCCGCGGCTATCTCGTATTCCGAGTCGGCGGAGCCGGGTTTACAGAGATAAAGCACCGAAACTAAGTATTGACCCGCGCGGGGGACTTCCACGTCCCAGGCCAGATATTGTTCGCGGCTGGTCCAGTTCTCCGTGCCCCACGGCGGACCTTCGCTGCCGGGCGGTTTGGCGAGAGGCGGGAACCCGTGCGCCTCGGCGCGGTCCCACATCAGCTTTGTCACGTCCGCCGGGTCGATGCGAATCGCGGTGGTCTGAGCAGCCGGCGCGGCGCCGGCGTGAAGGTACGGAATCGTGTAAAGTCCTTTGGTGTTGGTTCCGGTTTGCATCTTCACGCCGGTTGCGGAGTTGGTCACTTCGACCTTGTCCCCAGACACCACGGCGCCGGTGCTGTCCGTGATCCTGCCGACGATCTGGCCGCGTTGCGTTTGGGCAACCACGGCAGCCTGGAAGAGGACTGAGATCGCCGCGAAAGCGAGAAATCGACTCAGATTGGAAAGCACTCGGGGTTCCTCCTGGAATCTCTTGGTACCTGAGCGACCGTGGCCTCCAGGGCACCGCACAAGCGCGAATGCCGCTCTGCTGCGATGGGACGCTGGGGTGTGGCGGCTAGCCCCTCGGCCAAGCTGAGATAATAGAACATTTTCAGAAGGAGATTTTAAAGGTCCGTGCTGCGGCTGTCAATAGAAAAATGCGCAAAAGGCAAAAGGGGTCGGGACGTGCCCGAAAATGCCTGACTCCCTTGCGTACAACGCCTTCGAAACCAAGAAGTTATGTTCTCAAACAAGTGCCAGAGCCGCTTCGGGCGGTGGACCCTGAAAACCCTCCGAAACGCCTCGAAACCCGTGCTGGGGGGGGAGTGTATACTTGACTCGTCCGGGAGTTCAAAATGGAAATTCGCGCTGAAAGGAGCGCGCATGAAAACGCTGTGGATTCTTCTCGCGGCGGCGGCGTCCGTTGCGGCGCAGACCGGCGCGCCGTCCGGATAGACCCGTCGGACGTCACCAAACTGATGTGGGACCGGGCGGAGGCGCACGGACTCGCCAAGCCGCCCGGCAGCGTCGACCCTCCCTCTCCTGAACTACGTCGATGGGGCGCCTCGGGCTGGACGGGCTGCGACCAGTACCTCGCCTGGGAGGTAGACGTCCCCCAGGCGGGGCAGTACTCCGTGTCGATCCTCTACCTCTGCGATGCCGACTCGGCGGGTTCGGAGTTCGAGGTCGCGGCCGGCGAGAGCAGGGTTGCCGGGGTGGTGCGCGCGACGGGGAACGCGTGGCATAAGC
>JBEKWU010000237.1:0-2584 GCA_049512775.1 Bryobacteraceae bacterium | reverse complement strand
CAGGACGAGGTCAAAGTCCCCAGCCCCGAGTTCCAGTTGAAAAGCATTCAAGCGGCCGTGGAGGTTGTCCGGGGCGCGGATGTCGCCATTGTCGTGGTGGGTGAGAACGAGAGCACCAATCGGGAAGCCTGGTCCGAGAGTCACCTGGGCGACAGGGATTCGCTGGACTTGATCGGGTACCAGGATCAACTCATCAAGGCGGTGGTCGAGACCGGCAAACCGACGGTCGTGTTCCTGATCAACGGCCGGCCGCTCTCGATCAACTACGCGGTGGAACACGTCCCCGCCATTCTGGAAGGCTGGTACCTGGGACAGGAAGGCGGGACCGCCGCCGCCAACGTGCTGTTCGGCGACGTCAATCCGGGAGGGAAACTCCCCATCAGCTTCCCGCGCTCGGTGGGCCAGCTTCCCGATTACTACAACCACAAGCCCTCCATGAACCGCAGCTACTTATTCACCGGAAGAAAGCCTCTGTTCCCGTTCGGCTGGGGACTGAGTTACACCACCTTCCAGTTCGACAATCTGCGCGTCGATCCCGCCGTGATCGGAACAGCCGGGGAGACCAAGGTCTTTGTGGATGTGACCAATACCGGTGGCAGGGAAGGGGATGAGGTCGCGCAGTTGTATATTCACCAGCGCGTGGCTTCGGTAACGCGCCCGGTGATGGAACTTAGAGGTTTCGAGCGAATCCATCTCAAGCCCGGCGAAAAGAAGACGGTCGAATTCAAACTCGCCTCCAGGGAACTACAGATGTTGAATCGGGATATGCACTGGGTGGTCGAGCCTGGCGTCTTCGACATCATGGTGGGCCCGAGTTCCAGCCAGACCAGCAGCGTTCCCTTGGAAGTGGTCGCCAAGTAGCTCGGGGACCCGCGAGGCGGGAACTTCAGGCGCTCGGTTGCGAGACGGGGCCGGCCGTTCTGAGGCGCCGGCCGAAGGCGAATCGGACGGCTCGGGACGGGCAAACCGAGACGCAATGTCCGCGCAGGATGCATTCGCCGGACCGCATGGCGTCGGCCAGGACCATCTCTTGAACGTCCAGGCTCATCGGGCAGGTGCGTGAGCACAGCGTGCAGCGCCGGCATTTGCCGGGGTCGGCCGCGACTTGCAGGGAGGGCAGGCCGGCGCGCTGGCTCACGCGGCTCCCAAAGATCATCAGCGGCGCGATCCAGCAGAGGTAATGGCAAGTAGCCCACCTGCCGATCAGAAGCGCCGGCGGCACGACGATCAGGACGGCCCAGTAGCGGAACAGAAACGAGCGGGTCGCGCCGCCGCCCAGAGGCCGAATACAACGTACTTGCTCCAGTACTTCCGCCTCCCCTCCAGCCGCCTTGCCCCGAGAGCCGCGCGACACTCCTGCACCGCCGCGCCCGGACAAAACCAGCCGCAGAACGCCCGCCCCAGAAGCAGCGACGCCAGCGCCA
Source organism: Bryobacteraceae bacterium (assembly GCA_049512775.1). Lineage (GTDB taxonomy): Bacteria > Acidobacteriota > Terriglobia > Bryobacterales > Bryobacteraceae > Fen-330. The sequence goes on along the minus strand of JBEKWU010000237.1, from coordinate 1,160 downwards.
GGAATCCGTAAGTCAGAAGACTGGCCACCAGAATGCCCCGAAACGCTCCGACCACGCTGACCACCGGCGAGAGGAACAGACTTTTCGTTCCATTGTTCCAAAGACCCCAAATACAGCATCCTGCCCGATTGCCGCCGAGAACACCTCGACATCGGGACGGCTGGCCTGGTAGCCACGCTGAGCGAGGTCTTCGGGTCGATACCACCGCGCGAAGTACCGCCGGAATAGGATGTCACACCCGGTGAAGGAACGCGTCTGCATCTATGCTCCCGCCACAAGTCGCCTAACGCTCCGGATCAACTGCGGCGCCGGTGGGCGAATGCGCACGCGGAGGCCGCCTCAACTCTATGCCCGGGCGGCCGACGCGAGGCGCCGTCAGTTGCATCCGGTTGTTCTGCGGCTCCCGTAGCCAGTCGAACCGTTCCATGGCAGTGGGGTCAGGTCGTGCCCCCCCGGCGGGAGCCTCCATCCCCGGTCCGGCACTTCCATCTGGGCTCTCAAGCACTCCAGGTAGCTCTCGAACGCTGCGGCCTCCACCCTCTGCAGGGGGGCACGGACTCGAGCGACAATCCAGCGCGGCAACGTGGGATAGCACTCCTCGCGAGGGCGAACGAGGCGCAAGGTCCGTCGAGTCGTCTCGGGGCCCGCCAGATGACGGTCTCCCGCCACTCTGGCACGCATGCTTGCCTCGAACCACTCGGTCTCCGCCCGCAGATACCAGGCCCGGCCAAGCAGCCCGACCGCAAGGGCCAGGACGAGCGCCACGGCGAGACGGAGTCTCCTGGGCATCCGCCCGAGTGCGATCCGCCGACCCATCCTACTTCTCCAGCAACCCCTTCGTGACTCCTCTGTGGTCCGCAGAACGTCCCGCGTCAGCCGCGCGCGGTCACGGGCAAGATACGCCGCAACGCGAACGGCAATGCAACAGCCAAGTACCACTGGACGCGGCGCGCACAGCGCGTCGGCTGAACACGCTTGTTGGGCGGCACATCGTTCAACCTCTTGGCCTTCTTGGAAACAACATCGGTGTTCTGGATCTGTACTCCAGATACGATGCCCCAAAGCGAAACTCTAGTTCTCGTTCTTCATACACTTTCACGAAGACAAGCAATGCCGGTGCAAACAGGATGAGTACCCAGAGTACAAACAGCACTGACTGA
>JBEKWU010000236.1:0-2924 GCA_049512775.1 Bryobacteraceae bacterium | reverse complement strand
GGTTGCCTCCCGAGGGTGTTGTCTCTGGCAAGAAACATTCTATTGGGAAAGCAGCCCTCTCTCAAACATTTCTTCAGGTTTTGTTTCGACCGGGCCTGGGCGCCATTTTTGCAAGTCCCTCTCTAGTCGTACCTGAGCGCTTCCATCGGGTCCACCTTGGCGGCGCGGCGGGCCGGGAGGTAGCTCGCCAATACGGCAATCCCCAGCAGCGCGGCGGGCATGCCCACGAGGGTTACCGGGTCGGTGCTCGTGATGCCGAAAAGGAAGCTCTTCAAAACCTGGGCGACGCCGAGCGCCCCGGCGGTTCCGAGAGCGACTCCGATCAGGGCCACGACCGCGCCGCGGCCCACGATGTGGCGCAAGATATCGGCGCCGCGCGCGCCGAGCGCCATGCGCAGCCCGATCTCGTGCGTGCGTTGGCTCACTGTGTACGCCGTGAGACCGTAGATGCCGACCGTCGCCAGCACCAGCGCGAGCACGGCAAACGCGCCGATCATGCCCATCGCGAGACGGCGCAGCATGGTCGAATCCGACATGACGGCTTCCATCGTGCGCACGTCGGCAATGGGCTGCTCCGGGTCCAGCGCTTCGACCTCGTGGCGGATGGCGGCGGCAAGCGCTTGCCGGTCCCGCGGGCTGTGCACCACCAGGCTCATGACCTCGTCCGGTTTCTGTGCATGCGGCACGTACACGGCGGGCTCCACGGCCCAGTCCAGCGCATAGAGCTTCACATCCGCCACGACCCCGATGATTTCGCGCGGCGGCTGATCCCAGGGCGGCAGCAGCAGCCGCTTGCCGATAGGGTTTTCGCCCGGCATGTGCCGCTTGGCCATCGCCTCGTTGACGATGACCACGCCGGGGCCGCTATGCGTGTCGCGCTGGTTGAAATACCGCCCCTGGCGCAGTGGGATGCCCATGGCGGTGAAGAAGTGGGGCGTGACAACCCGGAAATCGGCCAGGGGCTCCTGGCCTTCACGCACCGGCGGCTGGCCCTGGACGCGGAACGGCCACACGGAGATGCGGCTGTTCAGGAAGTTCGCCCGAAAGGGCAGGAACTGGATGGCGCCGGCAGACTCGACGCCGGGCAGCGCCTCCACGCGCTCGACCAGGTTCTGGTAGAACCGCGCGCGCTGGTCCCCTTCCGGATAGCGCGCCGTGGGCAGCGTGAGCTGCATCGTCAGCACGTCCTGGGTGCGCAGGCCCGGGTTCACGGACATCAGCCGCACGAAGCTGCGCGTCAGTAGCCCGGCTGCAACCACCAGGACCAGCGCCAGCGCAATCTCCGCCGTGACCAGCCCGTCGCGGATCTTCTGAACCCCGCCGCCCACCAGCGCGCGGCCGGTCGCCTTGAGCGCGCTGTTGAGGTCCGCCTTGGAAACCCTGATGGCTGGGGTGGCGCCGAAAACGAGGCCGGTAACGAGCGAGACGCCAAAGGTGAACACCAGCACGCGGTTGTCGATGCCCATCTGCTGCATGAGCGGGAAAACGTCCGGGATCAAGCCGCGCAGCAGGCCGATGCACCACCGCGCCAGCAGCAGCCCGAAGGCTCCGCCGGCGAACGCCAGGATGACGCTCTCGGTGAGCAACTGGCGCACCACCCGCAGCCGCCCGGCGCCGAGCGCGACGCGGACCGCGATTTCCTTCTGGCGGCCGGCCGCCTTGGCCAGCAGGAGATTGGCCACGTTCGCGCACGCCAGCAGCAGCAACAGCCCAACCGCGCCCAGCAGGCACATCAACGGCGGCGCCAGGAAGCCGCCAACCAACTTGGGCAACGGCACGACCACGACTCCCCAGCCCTCGTCGGCCTCCGGGTATTGGCGCGCCAAGCGGTTGGCGATGCCGTTCATCTCCGCCTGCGCCTGCTGAACGCTCACGCCCGGCTTCAGACGCGCAAATACGCCCCAACTGCGGTTCGAGCGTTGGGTGCTGTGCGGGTCCATGGCCACCGGAATCCAGACGTCGATGCGGCCGAACATCTGCAAGTCCTCCGGCAGGACTCCCACCACGGTACGCGGCACACCGTCGATGATGATGCGGCGGCCGACGGCGGCGGGATCCGAGTCGAGCTTCCGCTGCCAGAAACCGTGGCTGACCAGGGCGGCGCCCGGCCCGCCAGCGCGGTCTTCTTCAGGCAGGAACCCGCGGCCGAGCACCGGCTTCACGCCCAGGACGTCGAAGAATGCGGCGGAGGCCTTGCCGGCCGGCACGCGCTCGGGCTCGCGCCCGGCGGCCACGTTCAGGCCGTACTCCGGCAGGGCGAAGGCAGTCGCCATCTGCTCGAACGCCTGGCTCTGCTGTTTCCAATCCAGGTAGTTGGCCTCGGAAGCCGGAATCTGCGGCAGGCCGATCTTGGCGTTCGTTTCCCAAACGCTGACCACCCGGTCGGGATCCCGGATCGGCAGCGGCCGCAGCAGGACCGCGCTGACGACACTGAAAATGGCGCTGTTCGGCCCGATCCCGAGCGCCAGCGCCAGGACGGCAACCAACGCGAACCCCGGGTTCCGGACGAGCATTCGCACGGCGTAGCGGATGTCCTGCATCATACTCCGTATAACGGAATCCGCTGGTGCGATGTTCCTGCGCCCCCGCGCAGCCTACTCTATGACGCGAAAGTCCGTGGGTAGGCCGCGGACCGAGTCGGGAGCCACCCAGACGTGGAAGGCGCCAGGCTCGGTGACCAGTTGCCCGTGCTGGTTGTAGAACGCCAGGTCGGCCGTGCGCAGCGCAAACTCGACCGTCTGCTTCTGGCCGGGCTTGAGCCGCACGCGGCGGAAGCCTTTCAGTTCCCTGACCGGCCTGGTGACGCTGCCGACGAGCTGCCGGGTGTAGAGTTGCACGATCTCCTCCGCCTCCACCGGGCCGGTGTTGGCGACGCCGGCGGAGACCGTCAGCGTCCCGCCCACCGGCACTGTGGGCGAAGACAG
>JBEKWU010000235.1:0-2948 GCA_049512775.1 Bryobacteraceae bacterium | reverse complement strand
GACCGTCCGCGGCGCCAACGCCATCATCGCTTTGCGCTCCTGCCGCCTCAGTGGGCGCTTCGAAGATTATTGGGAGTCGCGGCGACGAGCCGTCTGACCATCTACATTCATGTCGTGCACCCGCGCTGCGCTAACCGCGCGGCAGGCCTCGTTTGCGGGGAAAGGCGCGCTGGGTAGTTCACGCGCTAACCGCGCGGCAGGCCGCCCATGATGTCTTTCAGCCCATTCACAAGAAAACCATGGGGGAGGGAGGGCTCCGGCGGCCAGAATCGTACCTACCGATCTGAATTTCCGCAGTCTGCCAGATAGCGAAACGGGGGAATACCATGCGAATCCTGGCAGGACTGCTCTTGGGGCGCCTATCGAGCCCGGTGTTTGGCCAGTCGCTGGGGAGCGCGGGAATCATCCGCGGGAAGGTCGGCGATCCGAGCGGCGCCGTGATCGCCGGGGTCCGCCTGCGGCTGTTGAACGATGCGACCATGTACCGACAGGAGGCGACCACCTCGGCATCCGGCGAACTCCAGTTCATGAACATCCCTCCGAACGTCTACCACCTGGACGTGGAGGCCGCGGGCTTCCAACACCAGCATCGCGATCTGACGGTCTGGAGCGCCGTGCCAGTGAGTCTGGAGATCAGCCTGGCGATCGAGGCGCAACGCACTTGTGAAGTTCGGCAGTCAGTTGCCGCTGGGGGAAGCCGGGAGCGGCGTGATGGTGGATTGGGTGCCGGTGTGCGGGAACCCGGAGCGTGACACCAAGCTGCTGGGGCGGAGCCTGGACCGGGGCCTCAAGAACGGCTTTGGTGCATCGCGCGCCGGCCTCGGGCTCGCGTCAGTTCACCGAAAACCTGACCAGCGGGACAGGCTCTAGCTGGCGAAGCTCCTCGACCCCGGCTCCGCTGCGGGCGGCGAATTCGGCATCGCGGTCGCGGACATCCGGCGCACCGCCCACACCCGAGACGATCCACTGGCGCAGGTTGCCCGCCAGGTGCAGGACCAGGCTGCCGACGGCGTTCTGGCTCTCGCCGCCGCGAAACCAGACCTGGGCGTCGTTGAGCCGGCCGAGGCAATCGTCGATGCGCGAAGCGAACTGGCCCACACGGCGTAGAGAGCAATCGAGAAAGATGCGGTCCAGGGTGGGCTCCACCTCCAAACTATAGGCGGCGCCCGCGCGCTCCCGAAGACCGCCTCAAACGGCTAGCGCGCGATCTTCTTGCGCAGAGTCCAACAGAGGGCAATCAGCCCGATGCCCGCCATACCGAGGCTTGCCGGCTCCGGAGTCGGGGCATCAACCTGAGCAAAGCGGACGAGGGTCACCCCATCGGAGCCCAGTTGGCGTTCACCTAGGTTGAAGCTGCCCTCTGTATCGACTACCTCGATACCAAAGTGACCCTTACTCAGTTTGAGCGCCGCCAAAAAGGCCGAAAGGCCGCTGCTGCTGGACAACGTTTCAGTAATGTCGTCCCTGTTGCCGCTGTTGTAGCCTTGGAGCGTCGAACTGATAGTGCCCAGCAGCAGGGAGTAAGTTGCAGTGCTGTAATCCTCGCCGCCCACGACGAGGTAGATGTCGAAGCTCTTGAGAGAAGTATTATTCTTGTTTGGGTAGTCCCAAACTTCCACGCCGGCCAGAAGATCGTTGAGGTACGAGATCAGTTTGACTTGCGAGTTCGGGATCCTGTAATCGAACGTCATGCTCGATTCGTCCCCACCGAAGGTGAGCAGGTATGGGCCCCCGTCACAAGACCCGCCGCCGCCACCGTTACATCCGGCGGGGTTGGCCGTGATCACGGTGGCGCCCGCCACCGGAACGAGACAGAGCACACTGATGAACAACACTGCGGCGCGGAATATCATCGCGTTGTCCTCTCCAAAGGAACGGTAGAGAATACTCCTGAGTATAGAACACCAAAGAGCCAGGAGAGAGCCCCGTGGGCAAAATGGACGTACTAGTACTACTAGAACCGCTTAGCGAGGGTGGTCACGTCGTTGTCGATGTGGACCACGGTGACGGGCATGGACCAGGGCTGAACCGCGAACCCGAGGCCATGCGGCTCGACGGCGCCGCAGTGTGGTGCGGGAGCGCATGCGGTTCTGGATGCCCTGCCTGTTGATGGCGGTCTGCGGGTGCGGCCCGCGGCGCCCGGCGTCGGTGAGGATCGACCCGGCGCTGGCGACCCTGGTTCCCTCCGACACCGTGCTACTCGCCGGCGTCCGGATGAAGACGCTACGGGCGACGCCGGTTTACAGGAAGCTGGGCCCAGTGGATGTACGCCCTTGTGGATCACCCGTGCGCGGAACTCGCGGGGTGTCTTCTTGGTAACCACACGGTCGAAGATCGGTTGCACCCGGTCCGGCCGCCCCAAATCCAGGTTGTCGCGGATTACCTGTTCGAAGAACTCCCATCCCCGTAGCGGCCGGTCGAAAACCTGCGTCAGGCTTACCTCCATTTGCCGGATGGATAGCGCCCAGTCATAGCCGGCCTCCCGATCCTGGGCCAGCATCGGCAGCGGGATCCGTTTCAGCCATTTTCGGAAAACCCGATCACTGTCCCCCGGGTCCAGCCAGTCACAGATCTGCTGCAACTTCTCCGGCTCAGCACACGACAGGAAACTGTTGTCCAGCGCCGTATAGGCGATTCCCCGCCGCTCCAATCGCCGCTTGGCCTACTCGCGCCCGTTCAGGCACAGTTCGAGTCCCCACGGTGCATAGCTGCACAGCTTCACAAACAACGAACCGAAATCGGCGTCGTCGATATATACGCAGCGACGGAATTGACTGCGCCACCGCTCCCTAACGGTCGCGGCTCGGCAACGATCCGGAAACCGAGCCGGTAGAGTAGGAGAGTGAGTGACAGCCGGATGGCTGCGTCTCACTCTCCCCTCGTCGAACCGGAGATGCGGATTTCCCACGTCCGGCTCTCCTGAAAACTCTCGCCTCAGGCATGCACAG
>JBEKWU010000234.1:0-2963 GCA_049512775.1 Bryobacteraceae bacterium | reverse complement strand
CCGAACAGGAAACTGCGGCGATTTTCCGGCGGTCCGGGATCGAAGTCTCCTGGGTGAACTGCCCCATCGACGACAGGGTCTGCGGTACGGAATCGAAACCCGCCGAAATGATCCTGCGCATCCTGGGCCGGCGTCCCGGAGGCGCGTTGAACCGCCCGCTCGGGTACGCCATTCCGGGCGGGTACGCAAACGTCTACGCGCTTGACGCATACTCCTCTGCGGAGAGCGCCGGGGTGGACGGAAGCGTGGTCCTGGGAATCGCCATCGGGCACGAGCTCGGCCATCTGTTGCTCGGGGGGCTGGAGGCCCACTCCCGGACCGGAATCATGCAGGCGAAGTGGGCCAAGAAGGACGTTCGCGCCGCGAGCCACCGCGCCTTGGGGTTCGCTCCGGAGGAGGCCAGGAAGCTCAGGGCCGAGGTGGTCCTGCGAAGCCCTACGATCGTCGCTTCCATCACTCGGTAGATCCGCTTCGCTCGAAGCCGCGCACGGCGCGTGCAGCCTTGCTCGGACGTGGTGGAGTTGAACGCGATGCTGAAGGCCAGCCAAACATACTTGAAATATCCGGATCAACCCAATTCTACGATGCGGGCGGCGATCATTTTCGGGACGGTTGCGGCCGATTCAGGGGCGCACGTCGAGTGGCAGACGGCTTATGGCAGCTTCGAAGACTCCTCGAGCAACAGCGAGCGCCTCGGCCACTTCATCCGGTCCGGGCTGAGAGGGCTCACCAGGATACCGGAACTTCCAGGCATACTCGCTGAGCGGCACAGCCTGATCGATGACCGCGCGCAATGACGGATCGATGGCCAAACACTGTTCGCCGATCTCCTCCAGGTTGTGGGTCTTCCGGAAAGTGCAGCCGTTCCACGCGAGGAATCCCTTGAGCGCCTTTTCAGCGGCCTGTTGGCAGTGGAAGACGGCCTCATCGAACAATGGCGGGGAAGCGGCCTTCAGCGCTTCAGCGGCGCGGAGATCGTTGAAAGCCTTGGCGAACCATGCCCGCGTCTCGGCGATCAGTTCGGGATCAAACGCCATAGAGCAGCATCCCTTCCCGCGACACCGTGGCGGGCAGCGATGCGGCAACTCGGGCGCGGCGTTCGAAGCTCGACCGGGGCCACACGACCACGTCGGCCGCTGTCCCGGTTCCCCGCAAAGCCCGGTACGCCAGCCGGCTTCGCAGCCGTTCCGGCGGCGCGTCATCGGGCACGATGACCATAATGTCGTAATCGCTGTCCGGGCCGGCTTCTCCTCTGGCGATGGAACCGAAGAGGTAAATGCGCTCTGGGCTGTATGCCTCTACCAGACGACGCACCACCTCAGTTAAGACCGGATCGCTAGTGGCTGACATGACTCGTCCCCATCCAGTTTGCCACAACTGCCGAAGAGCGGACCTTGAATCTGGCGGCGGGAGCTGAGTCAACCCCGTCGAGCACGGGCCCACCACGAAGTCGCGCATCCAAGGCCAGGCGACGCTCAGGTCGCCGTGCCAGGTCACCGAAAATTGTCGACCAGCATCAGTTCGGAGGACACACGGTCCTGCTGAGACCAGACGACGAACCGATCATCCGGGGAGACGCAGAGGCCGCCTTCCGCCGCACTCTTCTCCAACGTTGCCAGCGTGCTCACTCTACCGCTGCCCGGGTCCAGGAAGCGGATGGTGCGGGAGTCCGGCATGAAGTAGACGCCCTTGGCGGTCACGCCGAAGCAGCTAAAATAGTCCAGGCGCGGGACTACTTCAACCTCCTGGCCGCCCTCGACTGGCATGCGATAAAGAGAACCGGCGCCGACGGTCTTGCCGTAGTACAGGGACTTGCCGTCAGCGGATTCAAATGCTGCGGCGCCGCCGTTCCTGGTCACTTGCGCCGCCGGGCCGCCGGCGGCCGGCATTTTCCACACCTCCACGCGGCCGGAGCGGCCGGAAGCGAAGTAGATCCAGCGGCCATCCCTCGACCAGCTCGGCACGAACCCGTCGTCGGCCAGCAAGCGGGGCGTGCCGCCATCCGCGGCGACCACGTAGACCGCGGATTGGCCGGTCACCCGGCAGTCAAAGGCGATGGACTGGCTATCGGGCGACCAGCGCGCCGTGCCGAGCTGCGGCCCTCCGTACGAGGTCAGTTGCAGGCAGTTCGAGCCGTCGGCATCGCACCTCCAAACCTCCAGGCTCCCGGAACGGTTGGAACTGAACGTGATTCTGCGGCCGTCGGGCGAGTATTGCGGGCCACCGTGCCCCCGACCGGAGCCGGAACCGATCAGCATCGTTCGCTTCCCCGTGCGGGTGTCCAGCCGCCAGAGGTTCGCCTCCGTCCTGTGCCATGAGTAGACGAGCCTGCGCTGTACTATGACGGGTGCGAGAGCATCTTCAGCGGCGTAGGGCAGGCGGACCGGATCGCTCCGCCCGGAGACGGCCAGCCGCCACAGCGGGAACGCCGTCCAGGCGCCACCCGCAAACACGATTTCCCGGCCGTCGGGCAGCCATGCAATCCCTGCCAAAGCGGCGTAGAACCGGTCGGTGAGTCTCCGCGGTTCTCCCTCGGGTCTCAGGTCGCGCGAAAGGCTCAGGACGTAAGGACGGACAATCTCTTCCTTCTCCCCCCTGCTGAAGGCCAGCATGCGCCCGTCCGGAGAAAAGGCAGCGTTCGTGTCTCCAAAGGCGTCGGGCGCCACCCGAGGGGAGGTCAATCTGCGCCGCTCGCCGGTATCCACCGAGACCACCCAGATGCTGTGAGGCCCCCCCGGTGAATTCCGCGCCGGAAACGCCAGCCACCTGGCGTCCGGCGTCCACGACAGGCAGCAGAAGGTGTCAACGTGGATCGAGGTTTCCGCGAGCTTGCGCTCCGGCCCGCCGAAAGGCGGGACAAGCATGATGGCGACCCGATCTCCCTCGACCCGCCGCAGAAAGGCAATATGCCGGTCGTCCGGTGACCACGCCAGGCTGAAGGGCGTCCCTGGATGATTCGTGAT
>JBEKWU010000233.1:0-4536 GCA_049512775.1 Bryobacteraceae bacterium | reverse complement strand
TCGGTGAACTGGCGCGAGCCCGCGGCAGACGACCAGCGGCGCGTGTGCCTCGCCGGAACTCGCAGGCCGCGGGAATTCGTGTGAGAGTGCGGGCCCGGACTGACGAATCTCGTCCCGGCACACAGCTCTCCCGGCCTGTCTTTTGCGCCCTCGGTTCAGTTCGGATTCCGGCGGTTCTTCAGTTGACCAGCACTACTTCGACGGCCCTCGCCCGGGGCCGGCGCGCGATGCACCAGAGGTTATGCGTCAGCACCGCCCAGGCCACCCCCAGGTTTTGGCGGCTGTATCCCTTGACGCGCAGTGGCGCACCTAGAAAGCCGTTCTTGAAGATCCCGATCCGCGCCTCGGTTTGCGACCGCCTCTGCTGCAGCCCAACAAACCGCCCTTCCCGCATCCGCTCTTTCAACACCCGGGGCGCCTTCGGACAGATCCCGTTATAGATCTTCCTCTCCGCCAACTCCTCGCGGTTCGCCTGGCTGTCGAATCCCCGGTCGCCGGTCACCGCCGCCGGAGCTTTTCCCGCTCGCGCCGCCTGGTACCGGTCCAGACTCCGCCCCAGCAGCTTCACGTCCCGCTCCGGGTTCCCGCACACCAGTTCCCAGTCCACGATCACGCCGCTCCCGGCTTCCCCCAGCAGCAACTGGCTGCCGAACTCCACTTCCGCTCCCGCCTTCCCTCGCACGTACACCGCCGCGTGCCCCTCGTACAGGCTCAGGATCTTCTCTTCGTTCAGCACCTGCCGCTCGCCGATGATCCGTTCGTGCGCCTGCCGGACGGCGCACGGCAGCCGCTCCAAGATCACGTCGATGCGCTCCCGGATGGGGGCCGCCTCTTTCTCGCTCAGATCCGTCTCCTGCCCGCGCTGGGCCAGCAAGTCCCGGTGCCGCCGCGCGTGATCCCGAATCACTTTCATCAGCTTCTTCATCGTCCGCAGCGTCGCCTTGCGCGCCTTGCGGCTCCCGCTCCGCCTCCCTTGCCGCGTCATCTCCATGGCCAGTTGGTTCATGCGCTTTAGAAACCTCCGCGGCTCCTGCATGCGCCTCTTCAACCCGCGCTTGCGGATCAGCAGGGTGGCTTTCACCAAGGTTCGAGTGGCGTCCCGCAGCAGCACCCAGTCCACCGGGAAGTGGATGTTCAGCTTCACGCACGTGCTGTCCAGAAAGTAGGTGTCCAGGTCCAACTCCTCCCGCAATCCGATCTCCTGCGGCTGGCCTGCCTGGGCCGGACGGCTGGCCGCCTCCAGCAGCGTCGTTACCACCGAACGCAGCTCCGCCTCTTCCACCAACTCCGCTTGCCGCTGCAACTGACTCTTGCTCGGAATCCGCACCTCATCCAAACGGTCCAGCCGGCAGAACCACTGCAGCAGCGAGGACTCCGCCAGATGCCGCGCGAACGGCCGCAGCCCTTCCCCGGTCAGCGTCCGCACCAGCATGCAGCGAAGGGCCGACAGCTTGTGAGCGGGCCGCCCCTCTCCAGCGGCCGCCTGCTTCTCCCGCTCCTTCTGTCGCGCCAGGCTCAAGCGCACGAAGGCCCCCTCCGCCTGGCTCATCCGCAGGATCTCGTCGATCCGTTCCAGTTGCTTCTTCCAGACTCAGAACTCCAGATTGCCGACCACCGTCGGCACCAAGGGCCGCAAACATTCTTGCTCGGGAAGCAGGGGAGGCAGACCGGCCAGCAGTTCCTGGGGCAGCACGAGCAATTATAAGGCCCCGATTTCGCCGAATCAAACAAAAAACGCCAATTATGTTTGGTCCTTCGGCGAGAGCCAAGGCCGGCCCACGGCGGAGTCTAAGCCTCTGGGACAGGCTCTACTCTATCCTGGGTGAAGTCCGGTGGCCGGTTTTGAAGTGACCACGCATGGCCGGTTTTGAGGTGACCACCGAGGAAAACGTTGGGGCTCAACGCCCGGTTGGCGTGCAATCGACGACGTTTTTCGAATTGTTGTTCAAGTGGATCAAGCAGCACCTGCGGATCAAGGCGTTCTACGGCACCAGCGAGAATGCGGTGAAGACTCAGATCTGGATCGCGGTCTCGGTTTACGTGGTGGTGGCCATCGTCCGCAAGCGCTTGGGGCTGGAGGCAAGCCTCTACCAGATTCTACAGATTCTCAGCGTGACGCTTTTCGAGAAAACGCCCATTTTACGGGCACTCCAAGCATCCGACTTCGACAACGATTCAGTCGCTTCCGGCAGCCAGTTGATTCTGTTCGACTTTTAGCCGGACGCCAGTGTGTACCGTTATAGGGCGGGATGGGCTCCTGAATGTCATTGGTCTCTTAACGGAACGACGGGATCCGGACCAGCACCTTTGGGCGTTTCGATCACGCGCAAGATCTTGCGTCCGGATACCGAGACTACGAAAATTCTGTCCTGATCCTGAACGCTGGCGAAGGCGCGCTCGCCGTCGCGCGTCATGGTCAGCGAAAGCGGGCGGCCGCCCAGCGCGATGGTCGCCACCTGTTTACCCGAGGCGACATCGGCAAAGCCCACGCCTTGATCGCGCTGGAGGTTATACACGAGCGTTCTCCCATCCGGCGTGATCGCAATCCGGCCGGGACCCTTTCCCGTTGGGATCGTGCCAACGGCCGCTTGACTCCTGGGGTCGATGATCGTGATGCGGTCGGAGCCCGAGTTGACGACGTACAGGCGGTCGGCGCCGGGCGCGAGCACGCCGCCCTGCGGCCGGGCGCCCGTGCGAATGAGCTTCACCTGCCCGGATCTCAGATGAACGCCAGCGACCGCATCGGAATCCGTGTTGCTGACGAAGGCCCACTGGCCGCCGGGTCCCAGCGTCACCATGTGCGGGCTCTTGCCCTTGACGTCATAGTCGCGCAGCACCTTCCGCGCGGCGGCATCAATCAGCAGCAGGCCAGGTGGTTTCTCCGTCGTCACCAAGAGGCGTCCCGAGATGGCATCCAGGGCAATGCCGTGTGGCCGCCGGAAGCACCCGAGATCGATGACCCCGACTTTCTTCATCTCTCGAACATCGACGACCGAGACCGTGTTACCCCCATCGCCCTGGTCGGTCATCCAGAGCACTCCATTGTCGGTCACGTAGAGCAGGCGACCGTCCGGCGACAGAACCGCTTCGTGAGGAAAGCTGCCCACCTTCACCCCGCCGACACGCCTGCCGTTCTCGGTGTAGAAACCGACGAAACCGGCGGCCTTTTCAATTACGGCAAAAGCTGGCCGGCCATCGTCTGGCCCCACGCCCGCGAACATGGACCACAGGAAAAGTACTAACCAACAGACGCCCCCTTGTGTACCCATACGCGTTCACTCCCACTCGCCTATCTTCGGGCCTCACCTTGCCATCAGGGATTCGATCTCGCTGACGGCGGTTTTCTCCTTGCGCATCTCGTTTCGTGCTACTTGCCGCGGATCGCTTTGCGAAGGGCTCTCAGCTCTTCGAGCGTGGCAGGCGAGATGGTCCCGTCCTGGTACACGCCCACATTGAGCGTAATTACGGTCTTGGTCGCGATGCCGCGCTGCACGTGATGGATGAGTTCTTCCGCGGTGAACCGCGGTTTTTGGATGTCGGTATCGGGCTTGTAATGTCCCCAGATGTCGTCGAGATAGGATATCATGTGCGGCTGCATGCCGGCCTGCACGCCCGTCCGGAACACTTCGGGCTCCGGGGGAGGCAGGAGGTGGCCGTCCGATTCCCCTATCCAGTAGTCCTGGAAATCGGTGAGTTTCGGAAAGATCCACTGGTTGTAGGTGACCAGGCGGTTGGGGTTGCCGGTCCGGGCCGCGGCCGTCATTCGCTCCCATGGGACTCTGTAAGGATAGAGATTCGTCTCGAAGCGGCCATCGGAGTAAAGGCTGGACAGCCGGGTGCCGTACCGCCGCCCGATGTCGCTGACGATATCGCAGAAGTGCTGCGCCCAGACGGTCTTGTCCGGATCCTTGTAATGCGTGGCTTTGACGTAGTCCTCGTCCGTTTCCGGTTCCGGAGTCCAAGTTAGGTGGAGATTGAGCCGGATGCCGCGCTTGTTAAGTTCGTCAGCGAGGTCGCCGATCAGGTCGCGCTCACACGTGCGGCCCGGCAGAATCTTTTCAATCGCGGGAATCGGTCCCGGGAACCAGAACTTGAAACGGTTTCCCGTGAACAGCACGTATCCAGCCCCGGTCTCCTCGACCATGTCGGCGAACCGCTTGACATCGAAATCGCGGACCGCGTCGCAGAAGGGCTTTGCGGTCCCGCGGCGCGGCACGGAGTGGGTGCTCCAGTGGAATTTGAGCCCGTACTTCGCCGCCACGAACCAGGCCGTGCTGGCGCGGGTCTTCCTTGCGCGCTCCTCGAAAGCCCGCTTCACCGCGGGCTGCACCAGTTCGAGGGCGCGGAACTCCACCAGGTTCGTCGCGGCGGGCGCCCGCTTCGTGATCCTCAGGGTGATGCTGCCGCGCCCGGCCCCCAGGTTCAGCGTCCCCGGCAGTTCCGGGCGGTCCCACCCCGGCTTATGCCACGCGTTCCCCGTCGCGCGCACCACCCCGGCAACCCTGCTCTCGCCGGCCGCGACCTCGAACTCCGAAC
>JBEKWU010000232.1:0-3449 GCA_049512775.1 Bryobacteraceae bacterium | reverse complement strand
GAACCCGACCCGCGGCCGCGGCCGATCATCGGCTCGATGCATATCGCCGGAGGATTTGTGCTGCCGGCGCTGCTCGGAGTGCCGATCCGCTTTTCCGAAGACCAGGCCGCCTGGCCGATGCCGCGGAATCTGGATCGTCAGGCAATCCTCTCTCTCCGCGCGGTGGATATTCAGAAAACCTGGCCGATGAGCGTGCTGATCGCCCAGATGGATCGGCTTGAAGAGGACTTCGGATACGTAGTCGGGGATCTGAACACAGCCGGCATCGTCAACACCTCCGTGGAGCTGCGGGGGAACGATCTGTTCCTCGATCTGCTCGAAGATCCCGAGCTGACGGACCACTTGTTTCAGGTCGTCGCGGAGATGCAGGTACGGGTCGGCCAATGCCTGCGAGCCAGGACCGGGACGACTTCGATTGCCGTGAACCGCTCGATCCTCGATGTCGATCCCGCCATCCACCTCACCAGCAACTGTTCGGTCAGCATGATCTCGCCCGCGCTGTACGAGCAGCGGGTCCTCCCGCACGAAATGTACGCGGCGGAGAGACTCGCGCCTTACGGTATTCACCACTGCGGAGGCAATCTCCAGAAGTATGCGCCGGCGTATTCCAGGATGCCGGTGCGCTTCTTCGACGTTGGCTGGGGTTCCGATGCCGGCGAGTGCGCCAGGTTGTTTCCGGATGCATTCCTCAATCTCCGGATGAATCCGGTCCGCCTGCTTCAGAGCGCGCCAACCGAAGTCTACCGCGAGGTGCAGGATCTGCTGCGGTCTTGCGGCAGGCGCAACCAGGTCGGCATGTGCTGTATCAACATGGACGCGGAAACGCCGGACGCGAACGTGAGGGCAATGTTCCAGGCGGCCCGTGACTTCGAAGCGCAGTACCCTGTGTAGCAGCCATCATGTCTGTTCTCAGAGTCTCCCTCATCCTCCCATTTCTCGGCTGCCTGGCCTTCCCGGGTGAGCCCCGAACCGAATTCCGCCTCGAGCAGCAGGACGGAGTCCCACGGGTCCAGATCCGGGCGGCCGGGGAAGTGATTGCCGAATCGCCGCGGGAAGGGTTGTGGTCCATCGCCTGCGATTGGCGCGAGAGCTGGCCGGCCGAGTGGCGGCACGGAAACCCGACATCGGTGGAACCGGTTGGCGAGTGGACCGTCCTGCGCGGCGAATTCCAGGCTTGTGGAGGCGTCTGGAGTCTCGAAGACGCTTACCGGGCGGAAGGACGCGTCGTCCGGGGAGTGCGCCGGTTCACCTGGAAGGGGGCTGCGCCCGCCCCTCGGGTGACGCTCTCCGTCCGTTTCCAGACGCGGGCGGAAAAAGCCAGCGCGCTGCTGCCCGGCATTCTGTACTACGGCAACCCGTCGGGCGCGCGCAGCGGGAGAGTGCCGGTATGGACCGGCAAGCCCGGAGAAGAGGCCATCTTCGAGGAGCATCGTTATCCCATGCCGTTTGCGTACCTGGAATTGCAGGATGGCGCGAAGATTCGGGGTGTGGCGTTGCACAGCCTTCCCTCTCCGGCTCCCTATGGAAACCTGAGGGACCAGTGGTGGTCCCTGGGCGTGACTTCGCAAGAGGGGAGTCGGGAAATCGTTCTGCTTTCCGGACCTTGCGCCGCGAATGGGAAGCGAAGTTCGATCAAGGCGTACCAGCGGCAATTCGCTCCTTACGACAATGCCTATCTCAATGTGCCGCCCGGCGCGGTAATTGAGAAGACGTTCTTTCTCGAGGCCTTCCCGGTGGACAGGGAGGGCGCGGGGTTCCAGCGTCCCGTCCGGACATCGCTGGAGCTGTTTTCTCCGTACGATACCGGCGGCCTGCCGGAGTTTGCGGAGATCGTCCGGGCGAAATACCGCTATGCGAATTCGCGCTGGTACGAGAAGGGCGACATCGCGGGCTTCAGGAAGTATCAAGACCGGAACCAGTTTGTGATGGGGTGGACCGGCCAGGCGGAGGCTCTCGGTTACGCCTTGCCTGCGCTCGCCGACGGGCTGGGCGACCCGGGCGCCCTGAAGAAGGCGCAGTTGTCTCTCGACTTCCTCTCCACGGCCGAGTTCTACGACGGTGGATTCCACAACTGGTACGACATCGACACCGGCAGGTGGAGTGGGGAGGAGCTCCTCAACCAGGGGCAGGCGATGCTCTCAATCGCCAGAGCCATCCAGGTGGGCCGGCGGAAAGGACTGAACACGGCTCGCTGGGAGGGCTTCCTCCGGAAGGCGGCCGACCTCCACTCGGCACGAATCCTGGCCCCGGGTTGGCGTCCCGTCTCGACCAACGAAGCCGCCTTCATCGCTCCGCTGGTAATGGCCTTCGAACTGTTCCAGGCGGAGAGCTACCGGGCGGCAGCGTTGAAAGCGGGCGAGCACTACGCCAGCCGGCATCTCTCCATGCGCGAGCCGTACTGGGGCGGTACGCTGGACGCCCGGTGCGAAGACAAGGAGGGCGTGGCGGCGGCTTTCCAAGGGTTCCTGGCGCTCTATGAAATGACGCATCGCCCGGAGCACCTGGAATGGGCCAGGCACGCCTGCGACGTGGCGCTGACCTACGTTGTCGTTTGGGATATCGATCTGCCCGCGGGCCGGCTGCGCGATCACATGTTCCGCACGCGCGGCTGGACCGCGGTTTCGTCGCAAAACCAGCACCTGGATGTGTGGGGAACCATCCTGGCGCCCGACATCTACCGCCTCGGCCAGATCGACCAGCGCCAAGACCTCCAGCGCCTGGCGATCGTGATGTATCGCACCTGCGGGCAGTTGATCGACGCCTACGGCAGCCAGGGCGAGCAGATGGAACACACCAACTACCTCCAGCGGAGCTGGCCCGCGGGCGTCGAGGCACTTCGCGGCGGCTACAACGAAGCCTGGACCGTCTTCTGGATCACGGCCCACTTCCTGACCGGCGCCGCGCGGTTCCAGGAGCTTGGCGTTCCGATCTGGCGCCAGCCCCAATAGCGCTCAGACAGGAAAAGAGCCGCCTACACACCGCGGTGCGCGGGCGGCTCTTTTCCGTCGCGCGCCTGTCCGCCGGAGGCGGGCCGCCGCGCGGTTAGCGCCTCAGTAGTCCATGTCCCCGCCGTGGCCGCCGGGCATGGACGAGGCCGGCTTCTTCTCCGGAATCTCGGCCACCAGCGCCTCGGTGGTCAGCATCAGCGCCGCGACCGAAGAGGCGTTCTGGAGCGCCGTGCGGGTCACCTTGGTCGGGTCGATCACGCCCGATACCACCAGGTCTTCGTACTCGCCGGTCTCGGCGTTAAAGCCGAAGTTCGGGTTCTCGTTGGTGCGCACGCGCTCGGCCACAATGGCGCCCTCAAATCCGGCGTTGGCCACGATCTGCCGCAACGGCTCTTCGCAGGCCCGTTTCACGATGTCCACGCCGACCTGCTCGTCGCCGCCCAGCTTCAGCCCGGCCAACGCTACGCCGCCTCGCAGCAACGCCACACCGCCGCCGGGCAC
>JBEKWU010000231.1:0-3461 GCA_049512775.1 Bryobacteraceae bacterium | reverse complement strand
GACCGTCCGCGGCGCCAACGCCATCATCGCTTTGCGCTCCTGCCGCCTCAGTGGGCGCTTCGAAGATTATTGGGAGTCGCGGCGACGAGCCGTCTGACCATCTACATTCATGTCGTGCACCCATCCTAGCCTTCCGCGAGGTTGCCCACCTGATCCCCGAACACATCCCCCTCATCCTCGAGACCCCCATCCCCGAACCACAGATCGACGCCGAAATCGACCGCGCCCTCTCCGCCCTCCCGCTCTGCCGCGAGGAATCGCTCGCCCGCTGACGCCCCTCTCCACGTTCTCCGCGATCCCGGGCGCCGCCCCGCCGGCCAGCGCAACGCGGCGCAGCTCCTGGATGCCATTCTCAGAGCGTACTCGCATCCGCTATCCCAGCCAGCCCCATCGCCCGGCAGCGCACCCTGCCTCTACCGCCCCGGCGGTTCGACAAGGTCGTAGGCTCCACACGAACCGTTCCCGCCTTGCCACAGGTGCTACATTTCCCGAACGCCTTCCGTTATGCGCGACCAATGAACCAGAAGGCCCCGCCCTCCGTGGAGGGGACTTATCGGTGGTAATCCTCCCAGGGGCCACCTGTAGTCGAGTAGCCCCCGCCGGGCATTGGATCTACAATCGATTCGAGCGCGATTTCCAGGAGGTGACTATGCCGCATCTTCAACGCTACGTATCGAAAGAGCTGACCCACTTCGCCGCAGCCGCTTGCAGAAAGCGAGACGACAGCCCTGATCGCGATGCCCAATACCAGTGTCTTCTGAAGATCCTAGCAGCCCGTGGATAAAGTCGAAATGGCCAAATCCGCTCACTGAAACCAAAGGACTTACATGCCCCGAAAGGCACGTCGAAAGACTTTATCCACGGGCTGCTAGGCGACGGCCGCCTCTTGCCCAGACCGGCTTGTCCAGACGGGCCAGCGCGTTTCACTTTTTGTGGCGCTGGCTCTCTTAGAGAGGGGACGTTGATCAATGTCGACGCCGTCTGCTTCTGTGACATTCCCGTGGAAGATTTTGCTATCCACATACAGAAGTACAGTTCGTTCGGCCTAAGCTTCCTGAAAACCTTCCTCGTGAAACAGGGAGCGAACCCTGCATTTTACGTTGCCAGTGATTCAATCATCCCGCCTGACGATCCAGCCGCAGAATACTTGTTTCGCGGCTCTCCAACTAAGCCGGCTCCTTTGACGCGCGGTGAACTCATGGACCAGTTGATCAAGGATCATCTGGCCTCGAGCTACAGAATACAGTCCCTGGCCTCCAGTCAGAGGATCAGCTCGGGGGCCAGTCCGGAACAAGCGGCCCTTTGGAATTCCACGGTCCTCGACAGTATGGCTCGCATTCAGTTCGTAAGCTTCTGTAAAGCATTCGATTCCACCAAGGATGACACGGATCGGGCGAACTACTACATGGAACGCGAGTGGAGAGTGGTCGGCGAGGTAAGGTTCAAACTCGGAGACGTGTACCGTGTCGTCTTGCCGAGTGCGTACGCCAAACGTTTCCGACACGACGTGCGGGACTACTTTGGGCAAATCACCTTCGCTGACCAGTTTCTGCGGGCCTAGGACTATCCACTGGTTGATCCTGGCATATAGGACCACGATGGTCCGGCAGCGCGGGAACCGCCTCCTCCCTCACTTTGAGCAGAAACGGGATCTCCCCCGCGCCCCAATCCCGCTCCGGAACGAACACCCGGCTCACGCTCACCCCGTACTTCCCCGACATCCCAGCCACCAAGTAGCTCGTGCGCTTAATCTCCCCGCGATAGTGCGGAACCTGATCCAGCACGATCAGCACATCCACGTCCGATTCCTCTTCCTGCTCGCCACGCGCATAAGACCCGTACAGATACACCCCCCGCAACCGCGCCCCATAAATCTCCTCCAGGCCACTCTTCAACTCACCCAGCAGCGCCCGAATCCTCTCCGTCATCGTTCCCCCAAGCTTACCGCAACCTCTCCCACAATCCCCTCTCCCGATCCCCCGCGCCAGCGCCAGCATCCCCGCCATCACCAGAATCGGCCGCAGCCTCCGCCGCCCCGCATGGAAGATCGCCCCCCGCAACTCATGCCACGAAATTGCCCTCTATTGATCCTAGGGATGCGCGCTTTCGCCGGAGACGGTTGCGCGCAGGTGAACTCGGTCCACACCGCTCTGCCGACCGTCCCGCAACCACGGCCCGCACCAGAATGTTGGTACCGAGGACGACCATCACTGCTTGCGGTTGCGCCGGCGGGCTTTCTTGAACTCTTCGACAAGCTCGTCCTCGCCCACGCTCGCGGCCTCCAGCATGGCGCCCAGTCGAGCGGCGGCGGTCCTCAACGCCGTCAAATCCTCATCCTTCGGCTTCCTGCGCGTCGGAATGTAGAATCCAACCGTCTCGCCATGCCGGGTAATCGCCACCGGAGCATCGGCCTCCAAGAACGACGCCAGCCTCTGCCGAAACTCCCGAACCCCAACTTTGACCGCCTGCATATGTACCTCTGTGTACACATGATACCACTTTTTCCCGTCCAATCGATGGCCATCCTCGAACGACACGGCCCCACCTTCCGTTGAGAGGCTCCGCGAGAGCTGTCGCGTCCGTCGACCTGACTCGGATTGTGGGCACTTGTCGGCGGAGCCGACTATACGACCCTTTGGCGTTGGGCGGCCCGCGGTCGGGCACGACGCTCGATTCTTACGTCCCCTGCACCGGCATATCTTGTGCGACTTGAGTTCGTAGAGCGAGCGCTTCGCCACTGAGCCTCCTGCAAAGTGCGTTCAAGAGCTGAAGGAAGTGCGCTTGGAGATCAACGTCGCGCCGTACTTGGTCGCTGGAATGTCTCCAGCATGCTCGCAATGCGCCTGCCAATGTCCCGTCCAAGTCTCGTTCTCGCCAGTCGTACTGGGAATAGCCCTGGACTGCTCGGCTAAGCCAACGTACGCCGTCCGGTAGTAGCGCACGGCCCGCTGGCTTGCTGAGGAAATACGCGAACTGTGCGGCTGCGCGGGGTCTGTCGAGCCAGAGTTCGGCCCATCTCTGAAAAAGTGCTTTCAAGGAACTGATGACCGGGGTGAATCTTTCCTCGGAGACAATGCCTATCGCGAGAACGAGGCCCATCAGCTCGCTGCAGCACTCTTCCAAATGGTAGCTCTTGCAGTCGGTGCCGGGAGTCCATTGTGGTGAATCCAGACTGTAGGCGATCATTTCCTTCCAGTGCTCCCCGAAAGCACTCAGCGAGGGAGCGGACCGCGATCCGATCACGAACCAACATCGGAAGAAGTCCACCATCCAGTATCGAGCACCGGGGCCGATATCCATGATCGGTTGCCAAAAAGAACGTGCCTCCCGCGTTGAGGCCCCCTCCGTGCCAACATTGATGAGACAGTTCTCCTGGTCGTAATTACTGAGCAGGGTGAGAACAGGAATTAATGTGAAGAACAACGGAATCTCTTCGGCTTCCCTCACGGTTTTGCCCGCCG
>JBEKWU010000230.1:0-6372 GCA_049512775.1 Bryobacteraceae bacterium | reverse complement strand
GGAGTGCCGGCGGAAACAGGTGCGGCCGCTGTCGTTCGAGGAGGCGCGCTCCCAGTGCGAGGAAGCCCTGGTCCAGCAGCTCGTGGACCGGCGGGTCGACGCGTGGCTCGGCGAGATGAAGGAGCGAACCCGCATCCGTTACACGGAGGCTGCATTCCAGTGAGCCGGAAAGTGAAAATCCCGTTGTACCTTCTGGCGGGGCTCGCTGGGCGCTCGTGGCGATCGTCATCGCGCAGACGGCGTGGTTCCGCGGCAGGCTGCGGGAGCGCATGATCGCCGAGCTGGAGGACGCCACCGGCGGCCGGGTGGAAATCGGCGCGCTCGATCTCCAGTGGCGGACTCTGACCGCGGGTGTGCGGAACCTGGTGATCCATGGAGCCGAGGAGAGTTCGGAGGCGCCGCTGTTCCGCGCGGATTCGGTTTGGGTGGGTCTGAAAATCGTCTCGCTGTGGAAGAAGCGGATCGACATCGCCTCTCTGGTGGTCAGCCGGCCGCAGGTCAACCTGATTCTGTACCCCGGCGGGCGGACGAACATACCCCAGCCGCGGGCCGCGCGCCGGGCCGGGAAAAGCGCGGTCCAGACGGTGCTGGACCTGGCCATCGGCCGCTTCCAGCTTGCGGAGGGAACGGCCCGGGTGGCCGGCAAGCGGATGCCGCTCGACGTGCTCGGGGAGAACCTGCGCGCGCAGGTCTTCTATGAGACCGGGCCGCCGCGCTACCGCGGGGAGCTTTCCTGCCGCCGGCTGATCCTCACGCCCGGAGACCGTCCGGCGCTGCCCTTCGATGTGGATGCCCGGCTGGTGCTGGCTGCCGGGCGGCTCGAGATTGCGGGCGCGCATTTCGCGTTGAAGGATTCGTCGCTGGACGTGAAAGGGGCGCTCGACAACTTCGCCGCGCCGCACGCCGAACTCGAATACTCGGCGCGAGTGCACCTGAAGGACGTCGGCCCCGACCTGCGGATCGCGCAGATCGCCAACCGGGGCACGGTCACGGTGGCCGGCCGAGCGGCCATCGCCGGCGCGGCGGACTTCGTGGTCACCGGGAAAGCGCTGGGGCGCGGCCTCGAGTTCCAGGAGCGGGGCATCCGCATCCGCAACATCGGTCTCACTTCGACAGTGCGGGTGACGCCGGAGCGGATCGAACTCGCCGGCCTCGGCCTGAGCGCGCTCGGAGGCCGGTTCTCCGGGCGCGCGGAGATGACCGGGTGGAGGCGCTTCCAGGTGGAGGGGCAGGTCCAGAACTACTCGGTACAGGAGCTTACGAGCGGGATTGAAGGCGTGGGGCGGGTGGTCTGGAACGGGAATTTCTCCGGGCCGGCCAGCGTGACGGGCGAACTTCGCGAAGGCAAGCTGCGCAACGTGCTCGCGCAAGGACGGATGACGATCGGGCCGGCGGAGGGCGACAACCCGGTGGAAGGGCTCGTCGACATCGCCTACCGCCAGAGCGCCGGCAGCATCGACTTCGGGCAGTCCTATCTGGCCACGCGCTACAGCCGCGCGCAATTCGCGGGGACGCTGGGGCGGCTCCTCGAAGTGGCGCTTCAATCCAGCGACCTGAACGATCTCCGGCCGGCGATCGGAATGATCGCCGGCGGGCCGCCGCCGGTTCTGCCGCTGAGGCTGCTGCGCGAAGGGAGCGCAAGGTTTCAAGGGACC
Source organism: Bryobacteraceae bacterium (assembly GCA_049512775.1). Classification (GTDB taxonomy): domain Bacteria; phylum Acidobacteriota; class Terriglobia; order Bryobacterales; family Bryobacteraceae; genus Fen-330. The sequence goes on along the minus strand of JBEKWU010000230.1, from coordinate 4,717 downwards.
GTGGCCGGGCCGCTCGAGGACCCGACCATCCAGGGCCGCGGTTCCATCACGCGGTTCGTGTTCGAGGGGCATACCATCGGCGAGGCCCGGGCCAGCGTGGTGATCTCCAGGTCGGGCGTCACGGCAAAGGATGCCTCCGTAGCGAAGGACCAGATGCGGGCGGCGGGCGCGCTCGAAGTGGGCTTCCGGGAGTGGCGGCCGGATCCGGACCAGCCCGTCTCGGGCGCCTTCACGCTGCGGGCCGCGAGCTTGCCGGCGCTGCTGGCGGAGTTCGGTGAGACGCTGCCGGTGACCGGTGGCGACGTGACCGCGGATGTGAAGGTCGCCGGGACCATCGGCGCGCCGTGGGCCAGCGGCAACGCGCAGGTGACGAAGCTGGTGGCCTGGGGACAGCCCCTGGACTCTGTTCGGGGACAGGTGCGGTACACCGAGACGCTGATCCAGGTGACCTCGGGGCAGATCCAGGCGGGTCCCAGCCGGCTCGATGTATCGGGCAGTTTCGAACATCCCAAGGGCAACGCGAAAGAGGGGCGGCTGAGCTTGCAGGTGGCGGGCCGTGGCATCCAGTTGGCGCAAGTGCACGCGGTGGCGGAGCGCGTGCCCGGTCTCGGGGGGCGCCTCGACACGCAGATGGCGGGAGAAGTCGTGCTGACTCCCTCCGGGCTGCGTCCCGGGGTGTTCAATGGCTGGGTCGCAGTGAGAGATCTGGCGAGGGAGGGCGACCGGCTGGGCTGGCTGATGCTGACCGCCTCCGGTACAGGGAAGACGCTCTCGACGCGGCTGGAGGGGGAACTGGCGGGGGCGAAGCTGAACGGCGAGAGCCAGTGGGCGCTCGACGGGAACGATGTGCGCGGGCACCTCGAGTGTACTCCGCTGAAGTTCTCGCAACTGCTCGCGCACCTGGCGCCGGCGGCGGGGCAGGAGTTGCCGTTCGAGGGATTCGTGGCCGGCAAGGCCGACTTTTCGGGACCGAGCTGGGACCCGAACACGTGGAAGGCCGTGGTCGAGTTGCCGGCCTTCGAGGTCCGTCCGGCGGCGGGCTTGATCGAGGCCGCCAACACGAACGATCTCGTGCTGCGCAACGCCGGCTCGATCGTGGTGGACCTGGATGCCCGCGGCGCGCGCGTGCGCCAGGCGCTGTTGCGTGGCAAGAACACCAGCCTGACGGTCGGCGGGTCGGTGGAGTTCAGCCCGAAGAATCTCTGGGACCTGCGGGTGCAGGGCGGAACCAGCCTGGCATTGCTCCAGGATCTCGACGACCGCATTTCCGCCGACGGAGCCCTGGCTCTGGACGTCTCGCTGCGCGGGGCGCTGGCGAGGCCCGACGTGTACGGGCGCATCGAGCTGAAGAACGCTTCCATCAGCTTCGCCGGCCTGCCCAACGGGATCGAGAACGCCAACGGGCTGATCTTCCTGTACCGGGACCGGGCCATGATCGACAACCTGACGGCCGAGAGCGGCGGCGGCAAGGTCTCCTTCGGCGGCTTCGTCGGGTTCGCCGATGTGGCCAGTTTCCATTTGCAGGCCAAGGCGGCCGACGTGCGGGTGCGCTACCCGGAGGGCGTCAGCTCGTCGATGAACGCGAACCTGAGCTTCACCGGAACGGCCGACCACAGCCTGCTGTCGGGAGACATTGTGGTAACCCGCATGGGGTTCAACCCGCGGTCGGACCTCGGCTCGATCCTGGCGCGGACCGCCCAGCCTGTGCGCGCCCCCGGCCGGGCCACCCGGTTCGAGCGGGGAATGCATCTGGACGTGCACATCGTAACCTCGTCGCAGGCGCGCCTGGAGACCAAGCTGACCCGGGACATCCAGGCGGATGCCGACCTGCGGCTGCGCGGCGACCCGATCCGCCCGGTGCTGCTCGGTCGCGTGCTGATCAACCAGGGCGAAGTGCTGTTCTTCGGGAACCAGTGCTGTTCTTCGGGAACCAGTACAGCATCGGCTCCGGCCAGCTCCTGTTCGTCAACGCCTCCCGGATCGAGCCCATCGTCAACCTGGACCTGGAGACGACGGCGCGGGGCGTGGAGGTCACGCTGCACATCGCCGGGCCTGTCGAGAAGCTCAACGTGAGCTACCGCTCCGATCCTCCCCTGTCGTTCACCGACATTGTGGGGTTGCTGACTACCGGGCGCGAACCGGCGGGGACACGGGGGCTGGCGGGCCAGCAGACGCAGTTCTCGCAAAGCTGGGGGCAGGCCGGGCCGGGCGCGCTGCTCAGCCAGGCGATCGCCAACCCGATCGCCGGGCGCTTGCAGCGTTTCTTCGGAGTGAGCCGTCTGAAGATCGACCCGCAGCTCGCCGGCGTGACCACCAGCAACGCGGCGGCGCGGGTGACCGTCGAGCAGCAGATCTCCGGCAACCTCTCGCTCACCTACATCACCGACCTGTCGCGCGCCCAGGCGCAAACCATCCGCGTGGAGCTGGATCTCAACAAGAACTGGTCGGCGGTGGCCCTGCGGGAGGAGAACGGCCTGTTCGGAATCGACTTGCTGTACAAGAAGCAGTTCAAGTAGCGGGCTGCAACGGCTTGGCCCCTGGACCGGCCTGGAGGCCGATCCTACCCGTGGCCCAGGTACATCAGCCAGCCCAGCCCGAACAGCGCCACCACAAAGCAGGCGAAGCAGTACAGGCCGTATCGCAGGCGCTCGCGGTCGGTCTTCTTGGTGACCACCCCGAGCACGGCCGAGGTGCACAGCGAGAACAGCAGCGCGGCCTCGAAATGAGAGAGGTTGACCTTGGGCATCAGCTCTTCTTCCCCACCGCGATTTCGTACGCATCCACCATGGCCAGCACGTTCAGCAGCCCCGCGGTGACCAGGAACTTGGTGCCATAGTCGTGCACGGCGCCCGCGATATCCGGCTGCGAGTAACCCAGCCAGGTGGCCATCAGATAAGGAATGCCGGACAGCAGGTTGCACAGGAAGCCGCCGTAATAGATCAGGATGGTCAGCAGGTCGCCGCCCTGTGGTTTCAGGAACTCGCCGCGCATCATGAGTCCGAACAGGAACAGGGTCAGGATGGAAGCCAGCAGCACCGTGGCCCTCCCGCGGCGCTTCAGCAGGAAGTGGCCTCCGCCCGGAATACACCATGCCAGGGCCACGGACGGCCCCCACACGCTCAAGGGCGGCATCGGCTGCCGGGGCTTCTTTTCCTTGGTACTCATGGTGAACTCCAATTCTAGCAAACAAGCCGGCGGCCGCCGTGCGGGCGCTCAGGCGCGCCTGGCTGCGGGGATGCGCACCCGCGATCCGATGAATCCGTAGTACGCAATGAACGCGTACGAGATCAAGGTCACCAGCATCCCTATCGCCATGCTCTTGGTCGCCTGATAGACCAGTCCCATCAGCGGCGGGAAGACCGCGCCGCCGATGATGGCCATCACGATCATCGAACCGCCCAGCTTGGTGTTGGGCCCCAGCTCCTTGAGGCCCAGGGCGAAGATCGTCGGGAACATCAGGGACATGAAGAAGCTGGTCAGAAAGATGGCCCAGAGTCCGATCCAGCCGGGGAACAACGCTCCGGTCGCAACCAGCAGGACGTTCACGATGCTATAAGTCCCCATCAGCCTGCGGGGCTCAACGTACTTCATGATGTAAGTGGCCGAGAACCTTCCCACTCCGAAAGCAGCCAGAGTCCCGGTGAGAAAATACCCCGCGCTCTTCTCCGACAGATGCGTGTAGTCCTGCACGTACGGGATGAAGTAACTCCACGTGCCTACTTGCGCGCCGACGTAGACGAACTGGGCAATCACCGCCTGGACAAAGTGAGGGTACTGGAACAGATCCAGGAACCTGCCCTTGTCCCCGCCGGCCTCCGAGACGCCCTCCCCGGCGACCTTGGGGAACTTCGTCCGAATCATGAGCAGCGCCCAGGCAAACACGACGCAGCCGAGGACGACGTAGGGTGTAATGACCCGCATGGTCTCCCCGCGCAGGTAGGCGGCGTAGGTCCCGGCAGCCTTCATCGCGCTGATCTTCTGCACCCCATGTTCGATGCCGGAGAAAATGAAGACCGTGCCGATCAATGCGCCGCTGATGGCCCCAAACGGATTGAACGCCTGGGAGAAGTTCAGCCGCCTCTCGGAGCTGGCCGGATCGCCCAGTTGCGCAATGAAGGGATTCGCCCCCGTCTCCAGGAACGCCAGGCCGCTGGCGATCACGAACAGGGCGAACAGGAAGAAGCCGTACTGGCCCACTACGGCCGCCGGCCAAAACAGGATGGCGCCCGCGCAGTAGAGGAACAATCCCGTGACCAGGCCTACCTTGTAGCTGTACTTCCGCATGATCAGCGCAGCCGGCATGGACAGCAGGAAATACCCCATGTAGAAAGCCGACTGGAGCAGCCCGGCCTTGAAGCGGCTGATCTCGAACGACTTCATGAACTGCTTGATCAGCACGTCGTTGAGGTTGTTGGGAATGCCCCAGAAGAAGAACAGGGCGGTCACCAGGACGAAAGGCACCAGGTACTCGCGGGAGAACACCTTGTGCTCAGCCGGGGTCTGATTGGGTCGGGAATTGGTGGTGTGGTTCATGGCGGATGGCGCTTGCGAGCGAATCCGCCATTATACACCAGACCGGCTTGCGTTAACGGTTACTCGAATTGGGTCGCTTAAAATGTCACCAGGACTCGAGCCGTTGGGTCACGAAGAAATGTAACCCAAGTGGGCGCGGGGCATGACACCTTCGAGGAGTGGACATGCACGCGCAGAAGCAGTA
>JBEKWU010000229.1:0-3468 GCA_049512775.1 Bryobacteraceae bacterium | reverse complement strand
TCTACGCTTTGACCGGCTGCCTCGCGGCATGCCGTACAAGACTCGAGGTCAGGACGGAGTCGCTTCTCCTTTCCTGTAGGGCTCTTTCATCCCCTACAACATGCCGGTTTATCCCGGCGCACCCTGTCCCCGGTTGCCCCTCGCACCCGTTTTCATCCTCAAGGCTGGCGCACTGCGCCATGGCGCGGAGTCTCCCCTTCATTGCGCTGCTCTGCGGAGCGGCTGGCTCTCTTTCCGCTCAGCCTCAGCACGGCACGGTCGAGCGTGTGGTGGTGCACGGGAAGGCGCTCGAAGGGAATCTCGAAGGCGACTCTCCGGATCGGGACGTCGCGGTTTACCTGCCTCCCAGTTACAGCACCGCCCGCAAGCAGCGCTATCCGGTGGTGTACATGCTGCACGGCTTCACCGATGACGTCGATCATTGGTGGGGGGTGAAGAAGCACTTCGTCAGCCTCCCCGAGGTTGTCGACAAGGCGCTGGCCGGCGGCAAGGCGCGCGAGATGATCGTGGTGATGCCGAACGCCTATACGCGGTACCAGGGCAGTATGTATTCCACCTCGGTCACTACGGGCGATTGGGAGAACTTCGTGGCGAGCGAGCTGGTTGCCTATGTCGACCGCCACTACCGCACCATCCCCAACGCCGCCAGTCGCGGCCTCGCCGGACATTCGATGGGCGGTTACGGAGCCATGCGAATCGGCATGAAATATCCCGAGGTCTTCTCCAGCGTCTACCTGCTGAGCCCGTGCTGCATGGCGGCGAGGATCCAGCCGGGAGGCCTGGGAATGGCGCGAGCCGAAACGATTCAGAGTCCGGCGGAGGTCGAGAAGGCCGACTTCATGACCAAAGCGACTGTCGCCTCGGGCGCCGCCTGGTCGCCGAACCCCAAGAACCCGCCGCTGTACTTCGACCTGCCTTCCAAGAACGGCGAGTTTCAGCCGGCGATCGCGGCCAAATGGGCGGCCAACGCGCCTCTGGCCATGATCGATCAGTACATCCCGAATCTGAAGCGGCTCCACGCCATCGCCTTCGACGCCGGCGCGCAGGATGCGGCCATCGCGGCCACGATCAAGGTTCTCGACGGGGTCCTCAACGCTTACGAAATCCGCCACACCTTCGAGATCTACGAGGGCACGCACCTCAACCGCATCGCGGAACGGATCGAAACCAAGATGCTGCCGTTCTTCTCCAGCAATCTGTCGTTCAGCCGGACGCGCCGTTAGCGGATCGGCGAGTACGGCGTCGCCCGGAACAACGAGACCTGAATCACGCTGGCGATCTGGCCGTGCTTTTCGGTGGACTCCTTGCGCACCTTGAGCCACTCCGCATCGCCCGCGAACGTGTTCCAGGCTTTCTCGCGAGCCGCCAGATCGTCGAACGGGATCAAGTACGTGAGGTTTGGCAGGTTGGTCCCGAACACCGTGGACGCGTAAAAGAGCGGATGGATGCCGCAACGGTGGAAGATGCGGATCTCGGGGCCGGAGAAGCGTTCGTGGAGCGCCGTCAACTGCCGCCACGTCGGTGAATGGTAAACGCGCAGTTCGAAGATCCGCGGCGCCTTGGCCGGCTCGGCGATTCGGATTTCCGGGGAGTAGTCCGCCGCTTCCAGCAGCGTGAGCGAGGTGTGCTCATAGGGCGCGTTCGGTTCGATCTCCCAGCGCTCCACCGCCTTGCTGTAGCCCTCCTGCTGGTGCAGTTTCGTCCATATCGACAATGCCTCGGACGCCTCCGCAAAGCCCATCACCGTTACGAATTGCGGCATGTGCGCCGCCACCAGAGCTTCCAGGAATATCTTCGGCCCGGCGTGGACCTTGCGCGCGGCCGGCAGGAACACCTGGGAGATGAAATCGTTCAGACGCCCGGCTTGGTCCCCGTTCTTCATGAAGAACGTCTCGAGCGTATAGAAGCGCGTCTTCTCGTCTGGATTCGGGGCCGCCCCGGCGCTCGCGCCGAGCGTGCCCAAAGCTTGGAGGAAGGATCGTCTCACCATAGGTCTTGGGATCTATGATATGGCGGCCCCATGCTGACTGCAAGGTACCACTGGACCCTGATTTCTTCTCGCGCTGCGAAGATTCTCTCATGCGGCCTGTGGGGCAGGCCGTTTGGCCTGCCATCGCGTTCATTCGCGGCCCACAAAACGCCTCTTGCGCTTTGGCTGCGGCTATGCTGCTCCGTGGGGCAGACGATCGGTTTCCGTCGTCTGCCAGGCGCTCCACCCGCTTCCGCGACCATTACCACAACCCGAAGATCACCAAGCGCGAGATCTTTGACTACGTCTACGCCGTCCTCCACCACCCCGACTACCGCGCCCGCTTCGCCGAGAACCTGAAGCGCGAGCTCCCCCGAATCCCGCTCGCACCCGATTTCGCCGCCTTCTCACAATCGGGGGCACAACTCGCCCGCCTCCACCTCGACTACGAGCAGCTCGAACCCTACCCGCTCGAATTCGTCGAAAGCCTCGCGCACCCCCTGTCCTACCTGGTGAAGGACAAAATGCGCCTCAGCAAGGACAAAACCTCCCTCATCGTCAACCCTTCCCTCACCCTCACCGGAATCCCGCCCCAGACTTACGAGTACCGCCTCGGCAACCGCAGCGCCCTCGAGTGGGTCGTCGATCAGTACCAGGTCTCCGAAGATCCTCGCACCGGCATCCGCTCCGACCCCAACCGCCCCGACGACCTCCAGTACATCGTCCACCTCGTCGGCCAAGTCATCCGCGTCAGCCTCGAAACCGTCGCCCTCGTCCGTGCCCTCCCGCCCTGGCAGTAGCCAGCCGGAATACGACCACGAGCCGCGCGAGTGGGCCGGCCTTTCCCACACAGAGCCGGTGAGCCGGCTTGGAGTGCGCTGATAACCTTCCCCTGGTGGCTACCTGAGTGGCAAGCGCCGGATACGGATGCTTTCGCGATCCGCCGAGACTGCGGCGCCGTCGGAGAGCGCGGTCTCGCATTGCAGGCAGACTGATCGGATCAAGTCGGCCTGGCCTTGCGCATCCAAGCCTTGGACACGCAGCAACACCACCGAAGGACGCCCAGGTCCGCTCACTGCAAGGTGCGCGTGGAAATCATGGTCCAACGTTACGCACACCCTTTCGTCGTTCCGAGCCCTTTCCAGAATATGGATGTCCTCGGCCTGTTCCATTCCGATTTCGGAGACATGAACCGCGTCTAGCCCGCATTTCTCACCGCGACCTTGGCGAGGCGCGATGAGAGGGCCGCAGATACAAGGCGCGCGAAGGTCGGCGCCCGGAGGCGTACTTGAACAGTACGTCGAGGACGGCGGCCGAGCGCAACGCAGTAGATGCGGCCCTATCGCGCGCCGCAGCAGGTTGTTGGTGAGAAATGCGGGCTAGCAGCCCGTGGATAAACTCGCGTTTTGGCGGTGCCACCAACGGCACCGATTTCGCGTGCGAGCAGGCCGAACCAGCGGACCACGCGGTCTGATCACCGGCAGGGCCGTTTCTGCGGC
>JBEKWU010000228.1:0-3476 GCA_049512775.1 Bryobacteraceae bacterium | reverse complement strand
AGCGTGACGCTTTTCGAGAAAACGCCCGTTTTACGGGCACTTCAGGCTACCGACTCCGAGAACGATTTAGTCGATTCCGGCAACCAACTGATTCTATTCGACTTTTAGCCGGACACTAGTGACCGGGCGTATAAGGCCGGATGGCTGAAATCGCGCGGAGCCGGGAGGGAATCCGAGAGGCCGGTAGTACCTGCGAAGGCGCGCAAGACAACGCGCTGGAGGGAAGGGGCCTTGCTTTGATCATGCTTGTGAGGAGGTAAGTGCGAGGGCATGCCGGAAACGGCCAACACCCCGAGTGAAAAAGTACGACAACTCCAACGCAAGCTATGTGTGTGTGCCAAGCGGAGTAGGACACGGCGGTTCCATGCGCTGTACGACCGGATCTACAGAAGTGACGTTCTGTGGGAAGCATGGAGGCGGGTGCGCAGCAACCGTGGCGCAGCGGGGATTGATGCGGAAACGATCCAGGCCATCGAACAACGAGGCGTGGGAGAGTTTCTGGCGGAGATCGAAGCGGAGTTGCGGGCAGGCCGATATCGCCCTTCCCCGGTGAAGCGGCGGTACATACCGAAAGCCGATGGGAAGCAGCGGCCGTTGGGGATACCGACGGTGCGGGATCGAGTGGTGCAGATGGCGGCGAAGACGGTGATCGAACCGATCTTCGAGGCGGACTTCCAGTCGTGCAGTTATGGATTCCGCCCGAAGAAGAGTGCGACACAGGCGCTGGAAGCGATCCGCGTAGCGGGCAACCAGGGCTTGAACTTCGTCGTTGACGCAGACATTCAGGGCTACTTCGACAGCATCCAAAGGGAAACCCTGATGGGGTTGGTGAAGGAGCGGATCTCGGATCGGAGGGTTTTGAAGTTGATCCGCCAATGGCTGGAAGCCGGAGTGATGGAGGACGGGACGGTGAGAGAGACGCTGGCGGGAACCCCGCAGGGCGGAGTGATCTCGCCGTTGCTGGCCAACATCTACCTGAACAAATTGGATCGGATCTGGGCGGCGCGGTGTGGCCAGCTTGGGGTTCTGGTCCGGTATGCCGATGATTTCGTGGCCATGTGCCGAACGGAGTCGCAGGCCAGGGAAGCGCTCCGGCGGATCGGGCTGGTGATGAACCGGCTCGGATTGACGCTGCATCCAGCGAAGACGCGGCTGGTGGACTTGAGGCGTGGCAAGGAAAGCTTCGTATTCCTGGGATGCACGATTCGCAAGAAGAGGAGCATCCAGCGAAACCCTCGCTGGCATTTCATGCAGCGGTGGCCGAGCCCGAAGGCGACGAAGAAACTCCGAGCGCGCGTGCGAGAGTTGACCAGCACGCGGCAAAGCGGGAAAGATGTGAGGCGGATCATCGCGGAACTGACGCCCGTGCTTCGCGGCTGGGGGAACTATTTCCGGACGGGGAATGCCGACCGGGAGTTCAACAAGATGGACTATTTCGTGGTGAAGAGTCTGCACCGCTGGCAGTTCCGGCGGGGCGGACAACGAGCCACGAAGCGTCCGCCTTACACTGGCAATCAGCTCTACGGGATGGGTTTGCATCAATTGATGGGCACTGTGAAGTACCCGGCGCAAGCCACACCCAGAAGATCATCGTTAAGCCGTGTGCCGGAAAACGGCACGCACGGTTTGAAAGGGGAGTCCATGGAAACAGGCCGGCTGGGATAGCCGGTACTGCGCCATAATCTACCAATGAAATGCTTTCCTCTTCTGAGTGGGGAATGGCAACGAAGCGGGGAAGGCGCCGTTGGACAACGCGGACAGCGTGGACGAGCGAGAGGCGGTCTGGGTCTTCGTCGGCCTGCAAGGCAGCCTCGTGCATCAGGCCACGGACCGCGAAGTGAGCCATGAGCAGGCCATAAAACTCCTGCCGCACCAGGTCCGGGGTCTTGCTGGGCAACACGATCCGGACACCCCGCAGGTGAGTCTTCAACTCGTCCAGAGCGGTCTGTCGGGTGAAGGGCTGGCGCTGTGCTGAGATTCCTCGCCCGTCTCCAGCCCCTCCCCATAAGAACTGCTCGTGAGGTTTTCCCTCAAGCAGCACACCCAGTGAGTTTCATCCAAAGGTCATGGGTCCTGTCTTCAGACGGCCACTTTCACTTCACCTCCGCAACGCCGGGCAGCGGTTGGATTTTCCAGTCCCAATACAGCCCCAAGACGTCGTAGAGATATTCGTTACTCCGCAGCCGCCAGCCGACACTCGAGTTTTGCCGCCGGTTCCGCCGCGTTAACACTTGAATCCGGCGTAGGGGCATCGACTTCGGACAGGGTGCCGGCAGGGCATCGTGCCTCTCCCTGTGTCGGAACGCCGTCAACACAGCATCTGACACCAACTTATGACGAAGTGCCTTGCTGCGGTACGGGCACGCAGCCCTGCAGCAGTGGGTGTACTCACGGTTTGACCTGGGCACGCTGCACTGGTGTGACAAGAAGGAGCACCCCGCGGAATCCCCGTGAATCCAAGTGAGAACGCCTTGGGACGCCGTCGAATCTCCGCGGTTCCCGCCTCGCGCCAGGACGGGCTTGCAGCAGTCGATGAGATTCGTCCGAACGCTGGATACCGCTAGAGTGCATCCGGCCCGCATGATTACAGGCGATTGTGAGATTTTGAGGCGATTCAGGCATTCTGAGCCTTACCTAGCCAAAGAGGTAAGGCTCAGACCACCAAAAGTAACACGGCGACTCTATTAACAGGACCTCCGACGCATCCCAACGAGCCCAGAATGGGCCGGATTCAGGTAACAGGGTTTGGACTGGGCCCCTAAACTAAGACAGCCGGTTAAGACTCACTTTTCGTTAAATAGAGAGGAGAGTCATGAGACTGTCTCGAACGACGTTCACGAAGGAATTCAAGGAGGCCGCCGTCAGGCGGCTGGAATTGGGGGCCTCGATCGCCGAGCTGGCCCGGGCGTGCGAAGTCAATCCCAACGTGCTGCACCGCTGGCGGCGCGAGCGGCGTGACCACGGCGCCAAGGTGTTTTCGGGCAACGGCAAGAGCCGCTTGGAGGAAAGCCGCGTGGCCGAACTGGAACGCAAGGTGGGTCGCCAGGCCACGGAGATCGACTTTTTACGGCGCTGCCTGCAGCATGTCGAAGAGCAGCGGAAGCTGCAGGCCTTGACTACACGCGGCTCGTCTGCCCGTACATTGAAGAAGAAATGAGGCTGGCGACGCCGATCCCGTCAGGTCGGTTGTCCCAGTTGGTGGATGTGAGCCGGGCCAACTTCTACCGCTGGCGGCATGCTCCGCCCGTCGAAGACCGCGACCTCGATCTGCGGGATCAGATCCAGCGCATCGCGCTGGAGTGGCCCTGCTACGGCTGGCGGCGTGTCACGGAGGAGTTGCGGCGGCGCGGTTGGGTAGTCAACCACAAACGCGTGCGGCGCATCATGCGGGAAGACAATCTGCTCTGTCTGCGCCGGCGGAAGTTCGTGGTGACCACTGACTCGAACCACAGGCGGCCGGTCTATCCGAGCCTGGC
>JBEKWU010000227.1:0-3486 GCA_049512775.1 Bryobacteraceae bacterium | reverse complement strand
TTGCCCTCCTTGTGGGCGGCGTCTGGCGAAGCTCCAGCCAGGGAACGATTCGCCAACGTCCCATTATAGGAGGGCTTTTCGTTTCACTATCGCAGGGCTAAAGTTGTCTTGGACAAGAGTGGAGTGGAAAGGGATTTTTCGCCGCCGCGCCGGCTCCTATCGCATCCTCTTTACTGCTGACCACAGCCGACAGCTTGTGTCCGTTTTGCGCATCCTTCGCGGCTCCGAGAAGACGTACCGTCAGTGAAAATCGTGCGACACCGTCGCGGTTACCGGCCGCTACTCAGCGAGCGAAAACCGGGTGCTCCACACTCTGTTCCCGCCGGGCTATTCCATCTTGATCCACAAAGGGGCGGAATTCAATGGGATCCGTGATCTCCCGAAGGCAAGTGGTACAGTTCAAGTATTGAACACCGATCTGTGGCGATCGTCACCGTCAAGAACCAGTTTCAGGTCGTGATTCCGCGCAGCGTTCGCGACGAAGTTGGCATCAATGTGGGCGATGTCCTGGCAACCTGGATCTCTGCATCCCGGTTGCCTATCTTCTCAAGCGCAACTGGGAGGCGGAACTGAACCTGATCACGGTCGTCCAGGACGCCAGCGAGGTATCGAACGCCAGGGAGTTTCTGAGCCGTTTGGTTGAACTTGCACGCATTCCAAAGGATGCTCGCGTGACCGTCCACTGCGGTGACTTCGCCGATCAGTTGTCCCGAGCGCCCCAGGCCGACCTGAACATTTTCGGAATGCCGGACGAGGTCGACTTCAACCTGCTTCGCCGCATGGTGGATGAGACGCGGGCGTCCTGTGTGTTCTCGCTCGCATCCGGGGAGGAGAGCGCCCTCGCATAGACAAGCCGCCAACTCACCAGATCGCGATTCCAAACTCCAACGTCCGTCGGACTGTCGGAAGGCCCTCCATCGGCGAGCCGGTCTAATTACGGGTGCCGCGATGTGCGACGGGCGGCGAGGCGGGCTGTGCTAAGATCGCGAGTAGGAAGGAGGGATCCGGGCGGTGCTTTCCAATAGACTGATTCAACTGGCTGAAGATCACTGGGAGCGCATCGCCGTAGCCGCGATGGAGCGGATCCGGCGGGATAGCGAACTCTCGCGCATGGCGAAACTGCCGGATTTCGAGTTGCGGGATTGGGCGCGTGACATTTTGAAGAGCTTGCAGTCCTGGCCAGGGCCGGACAAAGATAAAAAGTTTTCCAAACGTTACGCCGACCTTGGACGCCGGCGCTACGAGGAGTCGGTACCCTTCCATGAGGCGGTCCGCGCTCTGCACATCCTGAAGAGGGCGATCATCGACTTCGTCCGAAACCAGGGATTCGGGCCGACTGCGCTCGAGATCTACTCCGAGGAGGAGTTGGAGGATCGCGTCGACCTCTTCTTCGACCGGCTGCTTTATCATGCAGCCCGAGGTTATGATGCAGCCAGTGGACGGGTTGCTGGCCGGGGTCACTGAACCCCCGTTGTCCCTCGCGAGGGGCGAGGCATCCAACATGGGTGGAGGGCCTGGGAGTATAGTGGGAGTTCCCGTGAACGTCAGCCCGTTGGCTGGCAGACAAGCCGAGGCGTCTGGGTTAGTCGACATTCCCAAGCTGGTGACGGCATACTACGTCGACCGCCCGGAGCCGGCCGTTCCGCAGCAGCGGGTGGCCTTTGGCACTTCGGGGCATCGCGGATCAGCTTTCCACAGAAGCTTCAACGAGTGGCATATCCTCGCGATCAGTCAAGCGATTTGCCTCTATCGAAAGCAGCAGAAGATCGATGGCCCGCTGTTTCTCGGCATGGACACGCATGCGCTTTCCGTGCCGGCTCTTGCCAGCGCGCTTGAAGTGCTGGCGGCGAACGGCGTGGAAGTCATGCTCGCGGAAGGGGATGAGTATACCCCAACCCCTGCCGTTTCCCACGCGATTCTCACGCACAACCGCGGGTGCAAGACAGGACTCGCCGACGGTATTGTGATCACGCCCTCGCATAATCCGCCCCATGACGGCGGCTTCAAATACAATCCGCCAAACGGCGGGCCAGCGGAATCCGCCGTTACAGGCTGGATCGAGGCGAAGGCGAACGAGTTTCTCGAGAATGGCCTGCGGGGTTTGAAAAGGATTTCTTTCCAGAAAGCTCTTCGTGCTCCCGCGACGCACCGGCACGACTACCTCAACGCCTACACCAGGGATCTCGGCAATGTGGTCGACATGGATGCCATTCGTGGCGCGAAGATCAGCCTGGGGGTGGATCCCCTCGGCGGCGCTGGGGTCCACTACTGGGGACCGATTGCCGAGCGCTTCGGGTTGGACCTGACGGTCGTCAATGATGCCGTCGACCCGACCTTCCGTTTTATGACTGTTGACTGGGACGGCCAAATCCGCATGGACCCATCCTCCCCCTATGCGATGCAGAGGTTAATCGGCCTGAAGGATCGCTTCCAAATTGCCTTCGCCTGCGACACGGATCATGACCGGCACGGGATTGTCACGCGGAGCGCAGGATTGCTTCCACCCAATCACTACCTTTCCGTCGCCATTTTCTACCTCTTTCAACACCGGCCGAAATGGCGCGAGGCGGCGGCGGTGGGCAAGACCGTGGTGAGCAGCCAGATGATTGATCGCGTCACAGCGAAGCTTGGCCGGAAGCTCTACGAGGTGCCGGTCGGTTTCAAGTGGTTCGTGGATGGCCTACTCGACGGCTCACTCGGCTTCGGGGGCGAAGAGAGCGCGGGTGCGTCGTTCGTCCGTCTGGATGGCAGTGTGTGGACGACGGACAAAGACGGAATCGTCCCGGCTTTGCTCGCGGCGGAGATCACGGCGCGGATGGACCGCGATCCCGGCGAGATCTACCGCGAACTCACGCGCGAGTTCGGTGAGCCTGTTTACGACCGCGTGGAGGCGCCGGCTACGCCGGAGCAGAAAGAGATTCTTGAGAGACTCTCGCCGCAGCAGGTCCGGTCCACGGATCTGGCCGGGGAAAAAATCCAGGCCATCCTCACCCGCGCGCCAGGCAACGACGCTCCCATCGGCGGGTTGAAGGTGTTGGCGGAGAGCGGTTGGTTCGCGGCGCGCCCGTCAGGAACTGAGGATATCTACAAGATTTACGCGGAGAGCTTCCGGGGAGCGGATCATCTGCGCCGCATCCTGGAGGAAGCACAGGCGATGGTCAGCGATACTCTGGCGGCGTCGGATCCGGGGGAGAAATCATGAGCAAGCGAGCCCGTGTCAGTCACCCCATCTACAGTCTCCTACCGATGGAAATCGAGGGCTTCGATTCCCTGGCGGAACTCGCCCTGGATATGCGCTGGTCGTGGAATCATGCTACCGACGAAGTGTGGCGGCAGCTTGATCCAGAACTGTGGGAGATCACGCGTATTAATCAGGCCATAAGTAGGTAGACTTTTGACTTGGTCGGATTCACAGAGCGGCGTACTGGGTGTCCGGCGTCAGGAAGAACATGCGAACCGTCCAAGGCAATTTCTGCAGCGAGCGGA
>JBEKWU010000226.1:0-3720 GCA_049512775.1 Bryobacteraceae bacterium | reverse complement strand
CCGAGCTGGAGAACTTCTACCTCTACGGCGTCCCCAACCTGGAAGCCCTGGCGGACACGCTACGCACCTGCCAGCTTCGCGAGCGCAGCCGCAGAGGGCTGACCACGTTCGTCAAAGCGTAAAGCGAGAACAGCCCATAGCACCCCGAATCCCGGCGACCTAAGATCAATGCGAAACGACGGTTAGACCGTGGGCTGCTGCAATTTTCCGAATGCGGACGGCAGTTCCGTCGGCGCCATCGTCGTTGGCGGCCAACACAAACTGAGTCCCTTTCGGAAACTGGGCTACTTTCTCCTCCAGCGCTTGCATCGATTCGATCCCGTAGTACTGCGCCACCTGTCCTCGAATGCCGCCCGCCTGACTGCTCACCTCGATTCTCAGGGGCCGTTGCCAAGCGCGAAGGTCCTGCTGGGTCTCGTACAGGCACCGTTCCGAGATGCATAGGGACTCGATGGTCCGCAGGTCGGTCTCCGTGGCGAGCCAATGCCTTCCCCGCGCGATCGCGTTCCGCAGTTCGACCTCCAAGAAAACTCCTTCGCCGTTCTGAGCCAATTCCGCCTGCTTTCCTTTCCAGTAGTCATGGAAATAGCGGAAGGCATCCCACAGCGGCCCCACTGCGGCGGGCGACCCGAACCGCCCCAACGACTGCGCCGCGGTCTGTTTCAGACGCACGTCACCATGCATAAGGTACGCCGTCATATACCGCTCTAGCACCGGCCCCAGGGCGATTTGTGGCGTGCGCTCGAAGTACCGCTCCGTACAGTGAGGCGGCGCTGCGTGCATGTCCCACGGGTGGCTGTGAAACACTCGATCGGCGTATGCCGGGTCGACGCGCACGAAGTACGCCATCAGTTCCGGTTGGCACGAGTCCTGCTGCGAGTCGTAGATGGCTTTGATGCGCGGCAACGCTTTGGGACTGGCATACTTCGCCAGCGCCGTCATCCTCAGTTGCACATTCCAACCGCCGGCGCGCTGTGCGGCGGCAAGAGCCTCGATCAACGCGTCGTCCGTGATCCGCGCAGCGCTCGCCGACAGCAGTTCGAGTTGGGGCGAATCCAACCAGGTCCGCGCCTTCGCCAGTTCCGCCACGATCCGCGCCTGCGCGCGCGCAGGATCGATGGCATACAGGTTCTGCACCGCCTCGCGCGAGGCTTCATACCAGTCGCCCGGCTTCCAGGCATCCAGCACCGATTCAAGCAGCGGGACCATGTCCGGCGACCGTAACGTGCTCGCGTATAGTCCAAGCAATTGACGCTGCCGCCAGCCATCGATCTTCGTGTATGATTTCGTGAATTCTGCCTTCACAACCGGAAGCCAAGCGGGCCATGGTTGCCGAGGCTCGTTCGCGCGCACCTGTCGCACACGTTCCATGAGGGTTTGAAACGCGATGGCTTTCGCCTCCCCCTGTTTTCGGGCTACGCTCGCGGCCAGGCTGGCGTTTGCCTTCTCGATCACGCCTTGGTCATATTCCCGGTATCGGCGCCAATACTGCTGTTGTTCGGCGGAGGGCTCTGGCGGCTTCTCACCCGGCCGCGGCCGTGTGTAAGGCGGAGCGGCAGGCAGGTTCGCTCGCGCACAAGTTTGGGCCATGGCAGACAGATAATAGGACGACACGGCCTGGGACGGCGCCGGGACTCCCTCCTGCATCACCTCACAAACCCGCGCAGGCTCGCGGGTCGCCGCGAGCCCTCGCAGCAGGATGTTTTCCTCCGCAGGCAAGAGCGCCAGGGAGGCGCTCCATGCCGCGGGCACATCCAGAAACCGGAGTTGTTCCGCAGCGACCCTCCGCTGTTCGTATGCGTCATGGGTGTTTGGCTGAGGCCCGTTCAGATTCGCGGCGCTGCTTGCGATGGCCCGATTCAGCCAGGCTTGTGTTGCGGCAATCACTTCGATCTCCACGGTGTTTGAGACGGCATATTGCGGTGGGTCCGCGTACCCGTAGGTGGTTGACATGGGTCCCCGGTTGGTCAGCACCAGCTTGCGGACCAGCGCCGCTGTCCGGTAGCGCGCCGGCCGCAACGCAGGAAGATAGTTGTTCAGTGAAACCGCGAGTGGGGCGGATGTCTCCCCGAGACGGTGCGTGGGATCGGTCTTGTCGAACCCCAGGGTCATCGACTCATGACAGGGCGAGACCAGGGAACCACAATCTCCGGCGGGATCGAGCAGGAAACCGGCGAATTGCCAACGTTCCCGCGGCGGCTGTTGTGCAGGCGCAAAACTGCGCCCGGGAAACCCGATCTGGGCGCGGATCAGCTCGCCCTGGAGGTAGCTGTGAGGTTCAGTCAATCGCAACGAGAGTTCGATTCCCGGAGGGTTCTTCGCCTGCAGGTCGCTCCAGACCGGACCTGCGCTTCGCTGCGCGACGGCAGCCGCGGCGCAATACAGGCAAAGCAGGCCAGAGCTGAGCGTGGCCGGCAGTATTCGCATATTGGTGCCTACCCAGCTTTAGACCCCCGTCAGAGACTGTGGGTTCCTCATTCCTGCACTTTCCGTCGCACGGGATCACCGCGCTCGGCCGGCCCAACGATGTCGAATCCAGTGTAGTGCGTCATGCAGAATGACGAGTATGCGTCTGTACAGTGGGGCAGGCTTTACAGCCTGCGGACCCGCTTTCTAGCGGGTCCAGCCGGCCGGACGGCCGGCTGCGGGCAAGATTGCCCGCGCCACATCTCTTCGCGAAAACCAGCGGGATTTCTGACGCACTACACTAGCCGCTGCGCGTATCAGCCGCGCGCCGGTGTGTGACGCGCCGGTTGCATGCGCCTGGCACGTGGCGCTTCACTGCGCACTTTGCCCGCTGTGGCAGTGGGCCTTGGCCGGCGCGCCGCCGTGCCGTGAAGCAGGCCTTCCACGCTGATGTCCTCGTCGAGTTCAGGCCAGTGGACTCCTTGACCGCTCCCGATGAGACGAAAGTTCGCCCGCTGCGCGGAAGTGGCTTCCGACAACCGCCAGGACCAGCCCAAGGGCACGCTGACAACTCGCCCGTCCAGCAGATCGACAATGATCTGGTCTTTGGTCATGCGAACCTTTTGAATACGGGGATCGCCGCTAGCAGCCCGTGGATAAAGCCGCGTTTTGACGATGCGACCACCGGCATCGATTTCGCGTGCGAACGGGTCGAGCCAGCGGGCAACTCTGTCCGACCATCGGAAGGGCGGTCTCTGCGGCTTGTGTGAGCCTCAGAAACGCAAAACAAAGCGCGGTGAACAGGCCCGCCGCCTGCCGGGCCGTGCCCACCCGCAACATCTGCCGCAGGATCAAGCTCAGAATGAAGGCGGCGGCCTGAATCAGCGCGCGTTTGGCGATGTTGTTCTTGCCACGCAAGTGCACCCGCCTCATTCCCCCGGTATCATACAGGTGGGCGAAACTCCGCTCGACCAATTCCCCACGCCGTCGCATCAGCGCCTTCGCCGTCTTGGTGTCCAGCCGCCGCCGATTCGCATACACCGCCGCCTGGGCCGCGCTCTGTCCGGCCCACTGCTGCCGCTTCCGCTCCGGCTCGGCGATCACCGTGCGCACGCCCACCTCGGTCAGGTCCTCGAGCGCTTGCTTGCTGTGATACCCCTTGTCCGCCACTACCCGTTCCACGCCCACTTCGCTGACCGTCTCCACCGGCCCCACCGCGTCCGCTTGTGCCGCCTGTCCCGCCAGTTCCGTCACGGTGCTCCCGGCTTCCGCCAGAGTCGCCGTCATGCTCACGGTGTCCCCGCGGTCGGCGGG
>JBEKWU010000225.1:0-4007 GCA_049512775.1 Bryobacteraceae bacterium | reverse complement strand
CGACTAATTCGATTCCGGGAGCTACCCTGCGAGTGTGGGTAGCATGTCTCAACGTGGCGGCGGTTTGCCTGCTGGCGTCATCGGCGCGCGCGCAGACGCCGGGCGCTTGGCCGCCGGGGGCCGGGCAGTACCGGTTCCACATGATTGGCAACGCCCATATCGACCCGGTGTGGCTATGGCCCTGGGCCGAGGGGATGTCGGTCGTGCACAGCACCTTTCGGTCTGCGCTAGACCGGATGAAAGAGACGCCCGAGTTCGTCTTTACGGCCAGTTCGGCGCAGTTCTACGCCTGGGTGGCGGAAAATGACCCACAGATGCTGGCGGAGATCCGGCAACGGGTGAAAGAGGGACGGTGGGCGCTGGTTGGAGGGTGGTGGGTTGAGCCCGACGTCAACATCCCGAATGGCGAATCCCTGGTGCGCCAGGGTCTCTACGGCCAGTTGCTGTTCAGGAGGTTGTTCGGCCGCATGGCGACGGTTGCCTACAATCCAGATTCTTTCGGCCACCCCGGCACCTTGCCCCAGATACTGAAGTTGCAGGACATGGAGAATTATGTGTTCATGCGCCCGCAGTTGCATGAGAAGAAGCTTCCAGGGGACGTGTTCTGGTGGCAGAGCCCGGACGGGACCCGCGTGCTCACGTTCCGTATTCCAGTCAGTTACAACGATACCGGTGCGGTCGGCACGCGCCTGCGGCAGACCATCGAACTGCCCGAAGCGACCAAAACCCTGATGGCGTTCTATGGCGTGGGGGACCACGGAGGCGGCGCGACCAAGGAGAATATCGAGTCGATTCTGAGAATCGAAAAAGAACCCGGCGCGCCGAAGGTGCTTTTCAGTGCTCCGGCGCGCTATTTTGCCGAGGTCCGCGAGGCCAAGGACAAGTTGCCGGTGATCCAAGACGATCTCCAGTTCCATGCGGTTGGCTGCTACACGGCCGAATCGGGGATCAAGAAAGGCAACCGCGCCGCGGAGGCGGCGCTGGCGACGGCCGAGAAGTTGGCCACTGCGGGCTCGGTGCTGTGGGGTTACGCTTACCCCAAGGCTGAATTCAATTCCTCCTGGCAGAAGGTGCTCTTCCTGCAGTTCCACGACAGCCTGGCAGGCACCTCGCTGCCTGAGCACTACGCGACGGCCCGCGATGCCCACGGTTACGCCCTGGAAGTCGCGAACCAGGTCATGTACGCAGCGGCCCAAAAGCTGGCGTGGCAGGTCCCCACGAAGGACCCGGATTCCGAATACCTGTTGCTCTTCAATCCGCACGCCTGGAGGATCACGGTTCCGGTTGAGTACGACCTGACTTGGGACGCCCGCGCGCCGTCGCGAGTGGAGGACGAAACCGGCAAGACGATCCCGCATCAGTGGGCGGAAGCGTCGACCGTGGCGGGGCGTAGCAAACTGGTGTTCCAGGCGCACGTGCCTCCGTTCGGCTACCGCCAGTTCCGCCTGCACAAGGATCCCGCCGCTCCGGAGGCCCCGGTGGTCGCCCGAGCCAGCGGGCGCACGTTGGAAAACGACCATCTCCGAGTGACGTTCTCCGACGACGGCGGTATCGCGCTGTTCGACAAGGACGCGCAGCGCGAGGTGTTCCGCGGCGGCGCGACGGGCGGGCGCACCATCGTGCTGGACGACCCGAGCGACACCTGGAGCCACGGCGTAACCGCCTTCACCAAGGACATCGGCGCCTTCGGCAATGCCAGTTTCCGGGTTCTCGAAAACGGCCCGCTGCGGGCGCGCATCCGCGTGCGGTCTGGCTACGGGGCGTCCTCGCTGGAAACTGACTGGTTGCTCTATGCGGGGAGCAAGACGCTCGAGGCGCGGGTAACGCTGGACTGGCATGAGCATCTCAAGATGCTGAAGTTCTCCTTCCCGGTGGATGTAGACGACCCGCACGCCACCTACGAAATCCCTTACGGCCACATGGAGCGCCCGGTCAACGGCAACGAGAACCCCGGCCAGAGGTGGATCGACGTTACCGGCCGGCAAGACGGGCGCGAGTACGGGCTGGCGGTCATCAACGACGCCAAGTACGGCTACAGCGTGATGAAGAGCGACATGCGGGTCTCGATCGTGCGCGGAGCTGTCTACGCACAGCACATCCCCAGCAAGGCGCTGCCGGACCACGAGTACATCTGGCAGGACCAGGGGATCCAGACGTTCCGCATGCTGCTGGCGCCGCATTCCGGCGCCTGGCAGGAGAGCGGCCTGACCCGGCTTGCCGAAGAGTTCACCAACCCCACGCCGGTGATCTATCAAGGTATCCATCCGGGGCACCGGCCCCAGTCGGCTTCTTTCCTGGCGGTGGACGCGCCGAACGTGGTTGTGTCCGTGGTGAAGAAGGCCGAAGAGAGCGATGACCTGATCATCCGCTGCTACGAGACCGATGGCCGCGCGGCTACAGCTACACTGGACCTGGGGATCGTGAGCCGGAAGTGGTCCGGCCACTTCCGGCCGTTCGAGATCAAGACACTGAGGGTGGCTGTGCCGAGCGGGGAGATCCGCGAGGTCAACCTCCTGGAGGAGTGATGATGGAGAGGGCTGAATCCAGACAATCGCCGAGCAGGCTGCTGTGGGTCCTGTTCGCGGCGTATTTCACGTTTGGAATGATCACGAACGTTCTGGGAGTAATCATTCCCGTCGTCATCCAGGAGTACCGGATCAGCCTGTTTGCCGCGGGCCTCCTGGTTTTCGCTTTCTACATCTCGTATGGATTCTTTTCCATTCCGACCGGTTTGCTGATGGACCGGTTCGGCGCCAGGCCGCTGGTGCTGACGGGCGTGGTGCTGATGACGGTGGGGTGCGCCGCCGTCTCCCTGGCACGCACTTACAGCATAGTGGCCGCGATGATTTTTGCCGTGGGGGTCGGCGTGACGGTGCTGCAAACCGCCGGGAATCCACTCATCGAGCGCCTGGACCGTCCGGGGAACTACCACCGCAACCTCACGCTGACGATCGGCTTCTGCGGGATTGGGGCGTTCGCGGGCCCGTTCCTGTTAGCTTTCATTCAGGGAACGGGCCAGCCATGGCGACGGCTTTACCTTTATTTCGCGGCGTTATGCGTCGCAGTGCTGGGCCTGCTGGCGCTGTCCCGTTTTCCGGACCGCGAGCCCGGATCGGCTCAGGCTGTCCATCTGGAACGGATCCCGCGGCTCCTGCGAAACCCGATCGTGCTCTCGTACTCGCTGGGGGTCTTCTTCTACGTAGGAGCGGAAGTGGGGACGGCGTCGTGGATCGTCAAGTTCTTCGAACGCGTCCATGGACTGCACTCGGACGTTCCAGGACCGCGGGCGGGGCGTTTGGTTACGGGATTGTTGCCGGCGCTGCCCGCATTTACCGTATCGATGTTCTGGGGGCTGCAAGGAATGGGCCGGATGGTGAGCGGTGCGGCGTTCAACAAGTTCGGCAGCCGCACAGTCTTGCGCCTGTATGCCTTATTGTCGCTTGTCTGCCTAGTGTTTGCGACGCTCGGGCCGAAGAACGTGACGGCTGCCGGATTTGCCGCCTGCGGGTTCTTCACCTCAGTGCTCATCACGCTGATTTTTAGCGGTGCCATTCACACCTTCCCAGCAAATGAGGGATCAGTTAGCGGCATTCTGTGCACCGCCGCCGCGGGCGCCGCGCTCATACCGCCGGCTGTCGGCTGGGTCGGTGATCATTTCGGGATGAGGGCGGCCATGGCGATTCCGGTGCTGTGCCTGGCCTATGTTGTAGGCCTCTCGATTTGGGGGAAGGCCAAGTACGAATGATCCGCGCAGGCTCCCGGCGCTGGTTCGACCGCATTGCTTCTCTTGATTGGAGGATTCACAAGGAATGAATAAGGAAATCTGGGTGGGGGTCGACATCGGGGGGACGAAGACGGCGGTCGTGCTTTCTTCGCAGCCTCCAGCCGTCATGGAGCGGGTCGAGTTCCCCACCTTGGCCGGCGAGGGCCCCGCGCGCGCGCTCGATCTCATCAAGAAGGGGATCGGCGAAGCCCTGGCAATCAACGGCTTGACGAGTCGCGATATC
>JBEKWU010000224.1:0-4049 GCA_049512775.1 Bryobacteraceae bacterium | reverse complement strand
TGGTCTCCACCCAGAAGGAAGTCTGCTTCTGCCTACGCTTGCCAAGCGCCATACCCAATTATCGGTCCAAAACATTTCCACATCAATATGTTTTGGCGACTTTATCCACGGGCTGCTAGGGCCAGGTGGGATCCGCGGGCCACGCGTTCCGGTTCCAGGAAGAGACCAAATCCCAAGCCCTTCGTTGCCACGTACTTTGCGAAGCCCTCCATGCCGTTGGGGAACTTAGCCTGGTCCGGCTGATCCCAGTTGCCCAGCCCCGCCCCGAAGTCGTCTGGTTTGGTCCCGGCGTACCAGCCTGCCTCGAGCAGGAAATACTCCTGCTCGAGAAACGCCGCTCGATCCGCCAACTGCCGTAAAAGTGGTTCATCGAATTTGAGGCCGATGTTCCACCAGGGGTCGTAGGTGACGGGAGGTTGCGGTTTGTTGCATCCGAGCAACGGAGTGTAACGCTCGCGAATCAGGCGGCGCAGCCGGTTCGATCCGTTCGCAAGGGGTCCGCGATAACAGCCCATAAGGATTCTGGGACCAGATATCTCTTCGCCGGGGGCCACTTGGATGTGAATCCCTGCCATACCGCCCCGGACCTGCAGCAGATTTCGTCGCAGGTCTGCGACAATCCGGATGATCCATTGACCCGACCACCCGACGGCGACGAACATCCCTTCCTTGTGTGCCGCGCTCTCCAAGAAAAAGAACGGCATGTCCTTGTCCGACGAACGCCCGCCGATCGTGGTCAGCAACACTTGGCCGCTCACCGGTGTCATCGGCGCGAAGTAGCGGCGCCGTATCGCGAACACGTCAGGAGGGTAGAGCGAATCCACCATACCGCCCGAGCTGGACACGACGGACAGCCCTTCAACCGATTTCGCACCGAAGCTTAGATCGATGGCATTCAGGTCCGCTAACGCAGGCAGTTCGTAGCCCGATTCGTTGCGAAAGCGGACCGTGTACTCGATCGCTTCGTATTCGGGATAGAACACCGCTTCCCGTGTGACCACGAGTCCAGTTTCGTGCCGGAACACGACTCTCGCCCCGCCGGGGGAGCTTTCGGAGGAAACCTTCCATTCCGCTCGGAACGATGGTCCGATCGTCGTCTCCCGGTAGGTGAAAGAAAACCCTGCTCCCGGCAGCAGTTCAGAGAAGAAGAGCGAAGATTCGTCGGCGGGCCACCCCGCTCGAATGGATCCGGCGCCGTCGTCTGCCTGGGCGCCGGCGTGACTCGCAAGCCCTGCCAACAGGGACGAGTCGCGCAAGAACTGTCTGCGGCTGGATGGCATCGTTACGATCTCCTCGAAAGGCGCACCCGGTTCAGTGTGCCTCGCCTTCGTCCGCGGATTTCAATGGACCAAACGTTTGGCTGCACCGATGCCAGCGATGCTTCGCAGCCAGCGTTCTCTTCAAGCCGGAGGGTCCCAGAACTGAAGAGGAAGAGCTTACCGTCGCGAGCACCTCCGTCGGTCAGAGTGATGGTGATCCCGTCCGGTGACGCCTCAACACCCTTGATCTCTTCCGAACCCATCGCGATATGGAGCGTACTGCCAACGAGTACAGGAACATCTCCGTGCCCCGTAACGGCGGTCAGGCGAAGCAACGCCGGACCGTGTGCGGCGAGCTGACGGACGCGAAATCCGTTCTTTTGGACCCCGAGGTACTTCTCATCCCAGAACGACCACACGTGGAATTTACTCCCGAGTGCCGGGAAGGCTCGCGTCTCCACTTGGAAATCCGCGGAGTGGTCGGCCCGGTTGTAAACCACCAGGGAAGCAAAGTTACCCCATGGCCGGCGGGCGAGAAACCCGAAGTGCTGGTGCCACGGGTCAGTGCCGCCGTAGAGCGAATATGCTTTGTCAGGCGCCGGCGGGTCCAGAATCTCGATGAGCCGTGTCATATCTCCACCATCTTTAAACTCCGGGGCATCCAGAGGTTCCGAGACCATCATCAAGCCTCCGAGAAGGCCCACAAAACTGTGCCAGGTCCGTATCTCAGGCAGTGTGAACCGCTTCGGAGTCACCTTCGACGGTGGCTCCGGCGTGTAGGTCGGGTCGGGATCATTTGCGTGCAGAATGCCATTTGCCAGTGCCGTTGCTCCGACCGACCGGATGCAATCCGAAATGTTCATATTGTCACCCGGCAGCCCATCCAGAGCGGGCGGCATAGTCCACCTGGGCTTGGCGTCGGTCCCGATTCTGGCAGCGTCGGCGAAACCTAAAACTGGCCGTAGCACCATTCCGACACAAGCCAACATGTAGGAATCTTCCCCAATCGCTTCGCGGTACAGCCGGAAGAGGTTGCGCATCGACTGAAATCGTGTCAGTTTCTGGTCGTAGATTGGGAAGGTCAGAAACTGCGTGAAGTCGAACTTGAAATACCGGTATCCCTCCGGTGTGCGGTCTCTGATCATCGTGCGGATGAACTGCTGCACTTCCGGATTCGTGGCATCAAGGCCACGGCCTTCGCCCCAGGCTGGATTCCGAGGCGGTCGCTCCGTCAGCACAGGGCTCATCCAGATGCCCGGAATCGCGCCTATCTCCCGGATCTTGCTCGCCAACGGAGCCAGACCGGCCGGGAACTTATAGCGATCGACTTCCCACTCGCCACGAGACTGTTCCCAGCCGGAGTCGATTTGAATCACTTGCATCGGGAGCCGGTTGTAGTTTTTCGCTATCGCCGCGGTGACGTTCTCCACGTACCGGGCGTCGATTGTGATGCCCCGGTCATACCAACTGCACCATCCGAAGATCGGGCCTCGATTCAACCTTGCGCCATGGGTCGACGCGAGCCATCGAAACAGGGTGGTCACCGCTTCATGATACGGTTCTGCCAGAAAGAGCACTTCCTCGCTCCAGCGGGATTCGCCCGGGTCTACTCGCACGCCGTCCATCTCACTCACGATTTCAAGCCTCAACTTGCCCTCTGCAACCCGCGCATCGATGAAGACGAACGATTGCGCCGGCCCTACCGCGCCTATCGTGATGCCCCGTTCCCCGAAATTCGTATAGAGAGTTGCGAAATCCTGAAAGATCCGCCAGTGGCCGTCATTCGCTCGTGGTCCCGTCTTCTCATGATTCATAGTGCTGACGAAGACCCGCTCCTTCGTGGCCGTCAAGGCCGCTATGCTCGGCAGTAGCTGGGCCAGATTGCCGTTTCGCCGCGTCGGATTGATCGCCTGTAGCCACCAATTCTCAGGAGCGCCCTTGACCGTGAGCGCCCCTTCCGCGCTCCTGGCGATCCAAAGGTTCTGCAGCCGCACCGACGACCGGGAGCGATTCTCAAAGGAGGATTGTAGCGTGAATCCGGGCCGGTCCCGTAATCTGCTCACCGTCCAGGTGAAGGAGAAACCCCGGATAGAGTTCCAGCGATATGTCTCGAAAGATGCTTCACCGGCCGGCGTCGAGCGTCGCCCCGACGTCACGGTCGGTTTCCCTTCGGGCCTCAGGAAGAACGATGCTTTGCCACGGTCCTCCGCGAGTTCGACCTCCGGCCAGGCGCCGCTCATCGTCACGCTGCCCGTTTGGAAGGAGACTCGCCCGTCGTGAGAGGTAACGGTGATATGAGGAGCAGCCAACAGGGGCAATGCCAAGCCAATTGCGAGGGTGTCAAAGAACGCGAACAAAGTATTCATCGGTAATCATCCCCAAAGTGATGGTACTATGAGCGCTCAAGCGCTTACACTCTAGTAAATCACGTCAGGCCCGAACCGTCAAGCCCTGGCTTCGATATCGGTCAATTCAGCTCGTTTGAGTGCTCAGCAGCAAGCGGGTCTGGCAGGCCTGATTCCTCAGAAGCGAGGACCCCGGCGGGCTCACAAGCTGACTCCGGAGGTGCTGGAGTTTCTCCAGCAGGCTCGGTCCGCACAGCCATCGTTGCGTTTTCAGGAACTGGCGCAACTGGTGAAGGAACGCTTCGGCGTTCTGGTTCACCCCCGTGCGTTTGTCAACCTGATTTGGCCCCTTTTGATGCTCTCATTTGGCCCCACCTGGCCTTTGTTCCGTCTGCACTCGCAGACGCCTCTTCTTGATTGCCTTCCTTAATTACTCATGGACCGT
>JBEKWU010000223.1:0-4182 GCA_049512775.1 Bryobacteraceae bacterium | reverse complement strand
GCCGGCCGCCGTCGATCGAGATGGCGTCTCGCAGGCGCGAGTCCTGTGCCCTTGCTGGGACCAGCGCAGCGGACGTGGCGGCCAGGAAATCGCGCCGCCGAACCTTGGAATTGATTCCATCCCTCACGCCATGCGTCCTTGCGTGCTGATCGCTTCAAAACTCGATCCGCAGGCTTAATTGCATTTGTCGGGCACCGCTCAACCCCTGGCCACCTCCCTGGGCAGCACCTCCCTGGTAAGGCGAAATGATGCCGAAGCTCGCGCTGGTGATGCTGTCGGAGGAGCTTCTCCAGGTGTGCCGATTGAAGATGTTGTACCCGACCACGCCAAAGCGCAGGCGCAGGTTTTCGCGCAAACGCAAAGCTTTGGTGATAGTAAGTGCCTCGCCCAACAGGGCGCACTGCCGCGCTTGCGGCTCGACCGTCGGCATATTGCCGAAGCCGTAGTCCCCCTCGGATTGATACGCCAGCGGCCGGTTCGGCCCGGCCTGTGTCGACCGACCGGCGTTCCAGATGTAGTTCTTGGCGGGGTTTCCGAACTGCAACTCGGAGCAGGCGAGACCGCTGCGTACCGGGACGCCCAGCACGCGGTCGGCTCGCGAGTCAACCGTGGGAATGGCAGTCCCGAGCGCGCCGCTGACGGCCACCGGAATGCCGGACTGGTATTGCTGGAAGCCGGAAAGGGTCCAGTCGCCGAGCACCGCACTGCCCACCCGGCCGGTCTTGGCGCCGAATTTCTTGCCAGGGCCGAAGGGCAGTTCGTAGGAGTAGTTTACGACGACGCGCTGCGGCTGGTCCGCACGGGCCAAAGCCTTGTTCAGGCCCAGGTTGTATGGGTCACGCGGCGTGCTGCCGTATTGGCCCGGAGCCGAAGACCAACTCGCTATGTTCTTCGATATTGTGTAATGGACAAGAAATGTCAGCCCGGCGGAAAACCGCTTCTGCGCTCTGAAAATAACCGCGTTGTACGTGGCTGCGGTCCAGGTGCTGGCGTTGTCGGTGAGGCCGTTATACTGGGGGTACGGATCCAGCGCGCGGTAAAGTGGAAGGGTCTGGTTGAAACCCGGGTACGGGGCTGTGAAACCGAGGGCTTGCACTTCCGGCGAGTTGAAAGGTCGGTTCAAGAGCGGTCCCAAGCTCCGGTACTTCGGATCCAGCACGCCGAGCGCCATTTTGTCCATGCTGTGCTTCATGTTAGTGGCCAGGTAAGTGGCCTCGAGCACAACGTTGCCCTTGATCTCCCGTTGAAAGCCTCCGCTCCACTGATACAAAGCCGGTGCGATGCCGACAGTGGAAGGGTTCGAAAAAGTGTACGATTGGTCGTTCCGGAACGACGGGTCGGTGTTCGGAATCGTGCCGAGAACGTCTTGCGGATAAGGCGTGTCCCAACTATAGTAGAGCCCGAACGGATTAGGGTTCGCCTTCGGCGCTCCGCCTCCGATGAACCCCGTGTGGTCAGCGAACTCCGCGTCGGCGTTCTGCGCCCCCTGGTAGATGATGCCTCCGAAAGCACGGAACACCGTCTTATCGTCGATTTGGTATGCCAGACCGAGGCGCGGTCCGAAGTTCTTCCAGTGGATGGCGCCCGGACGATTGGTGCCGACGCGGCCCGCTCCCGAGCCGTAAAATCGTAGAGCCCCCGGCAGGTTGCCCGCTGCCGGGTTCGTCCGGTTCAGGTCCACGTCGGTGATCTGACCGTTTACCTCGGAGTACGGCACGTTGAGATCCCATCGCAATCCGGCGTTTATGGTCAGCCTCCGCAAGACCTTCCAATCGTCCTGAACGAACAGGGCGATGTAGGCCTGGCGCAGCCCGACGATGGTTGGAGCCTGCATGTTCACAGTGGATGGGTAGCCGAGGAAGAAGCTGGCTAAGTCAGAACCGCCGGTACCGTCGGTATTCGCGGTAGCGCCGCTGGCAAACGAGTAGCTGCCGGATGAGCTCGTCCCGGAGCCAGTGCCGCCGCGCGTATTGAAATTCTCGTTATAGCGGATTATCTGTAACCCCGTTTTGAATGTGTGCGCGCCGCGGTTCCACATGAGCGTGTCGTTGAAGGTGGTCATCAAATTGGCCTTCTGGTCGGCGGGGTGATTCGCTTGCGACGCCGAGCAGATAGACAGGCTACCGATGATAACCTCCGGGCAGTTCGGATCGTACGTGCCTTGCAGTCCAGCCGCCCGCCCGACGTTCTCGCCAAAGTTGTTGCTCTGCGTCACGTAACGATACCGCGTAAAGCCGTACAGCACCTGATTGATGAGGTTGGGCCTTATGTTATAGCTCCAATCCAGCCGAACCCGGTTGTACCGCTCATAATTGTTGTTTCCGAAGAAACCGCCCAGGACGCTGCCGTTGGTCGTCGTGGGATGGCTCCATTGATAGAAGCCTGAAATGCGGCTGTTGCTGCTCAGATAATGGTCTCCCTTGACGGAAAAGTCCCAGTTGTCGTTAACAGTCCGGCTGGACCCCACGTAGTTCAAGAAAGAGCCAGGCAGATTGGGGAGCGGGATCTTGTCCAAAAAGTACTTGGAAACCGGGCTCAACTGCTTGGGATCGATCACATTGAGCTGTCCGCCGTAGCTGAACTGACGGCGCAGCGTCTTCCCGGATGCGTTGGTGTACAGATCGGTGGGATTGTAGATGGGGTTGATGTCCGGGGCCGAGAAGTCGCCGTTCCGCATGGCCTGGGTCGGCACGGTGAGCACCTGAGAGGCCGCGTCCGTCCGGAGTATATAGCCGGTGATGTTGGCCCAGAAGAAGGTCTTGTCGTGGCCATCGTAGATTTTCGGCAGCAGCACGGGCCCTCCGCCTGCGAACCCGAACTCGTTCTGTTTCTTGACGTCACGCTTGGCGGCTTGCCAGGCACGCGCATCGAGCACCTGGTTGCGCAGGTACTCGTAAGCGGCGCCATGATACTGGTTTGTTCCCGATTTTGTGGCGAAAATGGTCAGGCCGCCGGAGGAGTGACCGTACTCGGCCGGCATGGAATTGAGGATCATCTTGTACTCGCCGATCGCTTCCACGGACGGGAGGTTGTTGGTCGGCGGAGTTGCCGGCCGGTAATCGAAAAACCGCGACCGGGCGCTTATGCTCTGACCGTCGAGCATCGACTCGGCGACATTGTCACGCGAGCCGGCGATTGAGCCCCCGTTGACGCCGGGCGACAGGTCCACATAACTGGCGGCGCTGCGTTTGCTGCCGCTGACGATGTTGGGTACGTCGCTTTTCAGTCTTTCGTCGATCACCGTGCCGACAGACGTCGTAGTGGACTCGAGGACGATCGCGCCGGCCTGCACGGTCACCTCCGCGGAGACGGTTGCCAGCGCCAGCGTCACATTGACGGCTGTGGTGGTTGCCGTTGCGATCTCCACGCCGGTAACCGTATAGGGGGCGAAGCCCTGCGCGGTCACGGCCAGTCGGTACGTTCCATACTGAAGGTACGGAACCGTGTAAAGACCCTCGGCGTTGGTCTCGGTTTGCAGTTTGACGCCGGTCGCGGGATTGGTCACTTCGACCTTGGCTCCGGGCACAACAGCGCCGGTGCTGTCCGTGACCCTGCCGACGATCTGGCCGCGTTGCGTTTGCGCATGAGCGGTGGCCAACGAGATCACGAGCACGACCGCTACGCTAAAGAGATTCAACTCAGTACGTCGAAACATCACCTAACCTCCTGATCAGCCACGGGTTGCGTCCGGGTACCGCAGTCTGGCGCGGAGATGCGCGCATTGGAATGCTCCTGCTCCTCAACCGGACTGAGATACCAGCATACGTCACCTAAATATCCTACGCCGATCTGCGAAGCCTGTCAATGCGAAAACCTGGCAAAAAAATCAGGCAAAAGATCGATTCGCCCTACCGTCCGCCGACGGTGTCGATCGGCCCCGTGAAACCCGGGCCGCCGGCCGCCACGGAGCCGTGGCTCGCGCCGGAGGAATCCGCGCTGACCCAGAAGGAATACAGTTTTCCGTTGGTCAACTGGAACCTGAAACGCACCGGCTTGCCGGCCAGCTTCGACAGGTCCGCGCCGTGTTTCCAGGTGATCCGCTGTCGCGTGCTGTCGGCCTTAACCCGAAGTTCCATCCCGCAGCGGCGAGTATCTGACTGAGGGTGCGGGTGATGGCCCTGGAGGCAGGTTCCAGTTTCTGGCTACACGCCGAGCAGTTCGAAGGCCCGCGCCTGTAGCGGA
>JBEKWU010000222.1:0-4275 GCA_049512775.1 Bryobacteraceae bacterium | reverse complement strand
AGGCGGTCCTCGTGAGGCAAGGCCGGCGTAAGGGCTTGCGAATCAAAGTGGTAGATCGACAACCGGAGCTGTTCGAGCAACTTTCATGAACCTGGGGGCAGTATGAAGCCGTATCCAAGAACGAACGGATGTCGGCATCCAGAATCCAGTCCACCTTCTGGCTGCGGATTCCTGCTGTCAACGCGTCCAGCGCATCGTGCTGTCCGCGTCCAAGCCGGAACCCATACGAGAACCCCAGGAAGTCCTCCTCGTAGA
This sequence comes from Bryobacteraceae bacterium, assembly GCA_049512775.1. GTDB lineage: Bacteria > Acidobacteriota > Terriglobia > Bryobacterales > Bryobacteraceae > Fen-330. The sequence continues at coordinate 4,020 of JBEKWU010000222.1, read as the reverse complement.
TCGCGCTCAGCACCGTCACCACGGCCTGCTGCACAATCTTGTCCTCAATCGAGGCGATGCCCAGCGGACGCTGCCGCCCATCGGCTTTGGGGATATACACCCGCCGTGAAGGCCGCGCCCGGTAGGCTCCGGTATGAATCTTCCGGTGCAAGACCGGAAGCCGCTCCGGCAGAACTTTCTCGTATTCCCGCCACGTCACTCCGTCCACACCCGCCGAGGCCTGCCGCTCGAGAGCATAGAAGCTCTCCGCCAGCAGCTCCGGCGTGATGTGATGCAACAGTGCCGTGAACCGCAGCCGCCGGTCCCGGCGAACTGCTTCGCGTACACCTTCGAGACCCATCGACGCACGACTGGTCCGGCTCTGTGTCCGGGGTGCGGGGTTCTCGTCGGTGTTCCCCTTGGCTACGCCCCTTCCCTCCACCGCCTCCGCAGGGTGAACCCCTTTGTTCGACGGCTTCCTCGGTACTATGGGCGTATCCGACTTCTCATCCGCGTGGATGGCGGGATTTCGGCGAAACGCCTTCCCCGCCCTGCCCGCGCCTTGCGACACGGGCACGGATGAGACCTCCCAGCTTCTGTGCAAGAGACTTCCCGGCATGCTCAGGGTCTCCGACCGCGCGGGACCGTTGCAGGACTTGCGATTGACGCCCTGCTCCGTATTGCCTTCCGCATCGGATAACAGCGTCGGCATCCCGGATTCGTGATTTCGCGGCTCAATACCTGGCCTGTCGGTTTCCCCTATCAACGCTTCGGCAGCGCCCTCGCGAGCACCTCCGCATGACTCGGGGTCGGAGCGATTCGCCACTTCTTCTCCGCATCGAACTTCCATCGACTATCTCCTGCCAGCTTGGCTGGCGCACTATCCGTCCCGTGAACCCATGGGTCGCACGCGCCCGGCGCACGTGCGTTGGGAGTGAGAGTCAGCTCAGGGCTTCGCCGCCAACCGGGCCGCGGCCCAGCGATCGGGCAGCAGTTCCTCCAGCCTCTGCTTGGGATGGGCGCTGATGCGCTCGAATACGTCGCGCAGATAGGCAAACGGATCGATGTGCAGCCGCTTCGAACTGGCCACCAGGCTGGTCAGCACCGCCGCCGTCGAGCCGCCGGTGTCGCTCCCATAGAACATCCAGTTCTTGCGCCCAACCGCGACTCCGCGCAAACTCCGTTCGGCGCCGTTGTTGTCAATCTCCAGGTCGCCGTCCTCCGCGTAGCGCACCAGCGCCGCCCAGTTGGACAACGTGTAGGCGGTCGCCTGGCCCTCCTGACTCTTCGGCAGAACCTTGGGCCGTTCCGCTTCCAGATACGTCTTGATGTCTTCTAGAATCGGGCGCGACCGCGCCTGGCGTAGCGCCCGGCGCTGGGCGCCCCGCAGGTTACCCTGGCGCGCTTCGCGCTCCACATCGTAGAGCAGGCGGATGTAGGCCAGCAGCACCATCGAGCGCATCAGGTCCCAGGACTGCGCCTCGAAGAACTTGCGCCGCGCGTGCGCCCAGCACGCCACCTCGACCACGCCGCGCCCGGGCTGCTGGTACAAATGGTCGTACCCCGAGTAGGCGTCGGCCTGCAGAAATCCGCGGAACTGCTTCAGAAACGCATCCGGTCCGTCGCGGCTGCGGTTGGGCGTGTAGTCGTACACCGTGTAGGGATGCTCTTGATCCCCCACGTAAGTCCAGATCCGGCCCGTGCGCGTGTGCGGCAACTCCGCATCCAACACCGGCACCGGAGTGTCGTCGGTCTGCACCGCCTTGGAACTCAGTACCCGCTCCTTCATCAGCGCGACCAGCGGACTCGCCAGCTCGGCCGCTTGCCGCATCCAGCCGCACATCGTCTGGCGCGATAACTCGACGCCCTGGCGCTGGTAGATCTCCTCCTGCCGGTGCAACGGAACGTGATCATCGTACTTGCTCACTGCCACCTGCGCCAGCAGCCCCGGCCCCGGCAAGCCCTTCTCGATCGGCGCGGCCGGCTTCTCGGCGGTCACTACCGTGCAGCCCCTGGCGCAGGCGTACTTCTGGCACGCCTCCTGGATCGCGTGCAAGGTAGCCGGCACATACTCCAGGCGCTCGCTGATCTCCTCGCCGATGTGCTTCAACTCGCCGTGGCACTCGGGGCACTGCCGCTCCTGCTGGTTGAGATCGTAGACCACGCGCCGCCTCTCAAGCGACTCCGGCAAGCGCTGCCGGCCATGGCCTTTGCGCTCCGCTGGGGGCGCCGCAGGGCTGGCCTGCGGAGCGGGCGCGACGGCCTGGTCTTGGCCCGAGTGGACCATCCCCACCGCGAACAGGAACAACCGGTTCTCATCCACCCGTTCGCGCTTCTGCCCGTAGCGCCAGCGCAGCAACTGCTCCAGCATGTGCCGCACGCACGCTAGGTCCCGCTCCCTGGTGTCCAGTTCCTGAAGCAGCCATCTGCCGCAGAGCGGCTGCGTCGTTGGGCAGGTTGCTGGGATCGATCTCCATCGTGAGTAAGTAACTTACTAGACTTACTCGCGCCTGTCAATGGAAAACAACACAACGCCGCACTATTGTTTTGGAGCTTGGAGTCCCGCGCGATCCTCGCTCGCCGCCGCCGGCAACGAGTAGCGTTTTCTCCTTCGCCCTTTGCTCAGATCGATGCCTTCCAGCAGCACGCCCAGCTCCCAGGCCGCGATCTCCCGCCGCCCCGTCTGGGCGAACGGAAACTCGAACGTCCCCGCTTCCAGCCGCTTGTACCAGACGGCCCATCCGTCCCGGTCCCAGTACAGGATCTTCAGGCGGTCGCTGCGCCGGTTGCAGAACACCAGCAAGTGGCCCGAAAACGGATTGCACCGGATGATGTGCTCGGCCATCATCGACAGCCCGTCGAAGGACTTCCGCATGTCGCACGCCACCGTGCAGAGGTAGACCCTGATGGCCGCCGGAAAGCTCAGCATCCCGGCTGTTCCAGCGCCGCCAGCACCGATCGTAACGTCTGCTCATCCACGCCCCTGGCGATGCGCAGCCTGCGCCCGCCGGCCAGCATCAGTTCGATGCCGGCGTCCGCGGTTCCCGCTTCCTCGCTGACCAGCGCGAAGCTGGCGGCCCCGCTGGATTGTTTTCGGCTCAGCGGGGCCTGGCGCGCCGCCGCCAACCGGCGCTGCCACCAATAGAACTGGCTTTCATGCAGCTTGCGCTGCCGGCAGAACTCCCGGATCGACAGACCGCTGCGCGCCGCTGCGCGGATCGTCGTCCGCCAGTAACGCGCCTTCTCCACATCCTGCTTCTTGCTCACCCGGATTCCTCCCTGCGCGGCCCGTGCGCACTTCGAGCCGCACATGCGCCAACACAAAGGAGTATGGCCCAAGTCCTCAGGCCGCGAAAGATGGGTTCACAGGACGCTTACCGAAGAACTACGGCACCTTGGCGGATGAGGCCGGGGGATGGAACGAGAAAGAAGTATGGAAGGCTCTTCGTCAGTTTATTGCTGACGAGATTTCAGTTGACCCCGGGAAGATCACCAGAGACACCACCTTTCCTGAAGGCCTGAACATTTTCTGAGAACGAGAGTCTGGACGGCAGCAGGGATCGAACCTGCACATCTTGATTTCGCCGTCTATCGTGCGATGCTCTACCTGTTGAGCTATGCCGTCTACCCTATTGACTTTCGCATAATATAGAGACATAATGGGTTGGACCAGATATGGGCAACCCAGCGGGAGTGAAACGGGATTTCGAGGCCCTGGAGAGACGCCGTTTCCAGGCGCTACATCTGCTTGATGGTGACCTGAACCAAGCCGAAGTCGCCCGTCGCCTCCATGTAGTCCGGCAGACCGTGAGCCGTTGGATGCAGGAATACCGCGAGGACGGCGAGGTCGGCCTGAAGAAGGCGGGGCGGGCGGGCCGAAAGCCGCAACTGACGGCCGCGGAACTGGAGCGTCTGCAGGAGCGGCTACTGGAGGGACCGGAAACCCTGGGCTACCAGACGCCGCTGTGGACCTGCGCGCGAGTGGCCCATTTGATCGACGACGAGTTCGGCATTGATTACCATCCCGGCCATGTGTGGAAG
>JBEKWU010000221.1:0-4441 GCA_049512775.1 Bryobacteraceae bacterium | reverse complement strand
TTGAAACGTTCGTATGATTCAATTATACGTTTGAACGAGGAGTTGTCAAGAGGGATCTTTGGGGGGCCGACACCTCTGGGCCCCATAGGCGTTAGAATGACAGCCGCTGGGCCGATTCTTGGGTAGATGGGGATTCCGCGACAGACACCGGGCGGCGCTGTCACGTCTCCGCTTCGGGCGTTACGCGCAAGAGTGCCGAGGGTTGGGTCCGCGCGAGGTACTGACTTGAAGCCTGTCAAGCCAATTAAGTAGGTGACCGAAACGAGGGTTGTTGAGCCACCTAAAAAAGTGACCGAACGCGCTGGCGTTTTCCTCCTTTGCGTAGAGTGGATACGATTCCGTGGGGGGTCGCGCCCCTGGGGAAGATCCAAAGGCCGAGGCGACGGGGCTGGCTCCGAAGAATCGGCACCGACCCCCTGATGGCAGCCACGCCGTCAGGGGGTTTTGATTTTGACGTTCGGTTTTGAAGTGCCCCCATTCTTTGGTGAAGTCTCGGAGCGGAGGCCTTTGGATAGAGAAAGCGCGAAGACCGCCGGGCGCAGTTTGCCCGGTGCACCGCCTTCTGCCTTTCCTCAGCCCTGGACCGCGGCGCGGCGCCGCTGATTCCGAGCCCGCGTTAGCTCGATGTCCGGCCCCCGCTGCCGCACCCGCGGCAGGTCGGCCTGGCCTTGGGCCTCGACCAAATCGAACAATCGATCCCTCAGCCCTTGGATCTGGCGCCATAGCGCGGCTGGGTTCAGCGCCTGGTAGCGGGCTTCCAGTTGCTCGCGCTGCTTCCGGTTCAGCACCCCGGAGGCCAGCAGACGTTGATAGGGCGTCTTGGCCTCGTCGTGGACGCGATGCACCTTCCCGCCCTCCCGCGTCTTCTCCTTCAACTTCATCACGGGCTGAAAGAAGTTCTGATAGTCGGCCCATCGCGGATACAGTTCTCGCAACAACTCCTGTTCGGCGGTCGTGTCGTAGCGCCGGTAGCCCACCCGTTTCCGTACGTGCGTCCAGTTCTTCTGCTCTACCCAGGCATTGTCGTTCTTCTCGTACGGCCGACTCCGGGACATGGCGATCCGCCACTTGTGGCAGTAGTTCCGGAGCAGCTCGTTCAGCAGGGCCGAGTCGTTGTCCGGGTGCACTTCGCGAACCCGAAACGGGAAGCGCCGCCGCAGCCGGTCGAAGCTCTCCTCGCTGGCCTTCTGCGAGCGCCCCATCTGCGGTTCGCCTTCCCACCACCCGCTGGCAATATCCACCACCGACATGGTGTGCAGATACTCGCCGGCCGTCGATCGCCCGCAGGGCAGCACAAAGTCCATCTGCAAGTTGCCCATCTGCTCCCGGTCCCATTCGTTGGGCAACTTGACCGGCACGCGCTGATACAACAAGGGGTGTACTGGCGGCCGCCGCTGCCGCTTCAACTGCCACACCTTCCGCTCGTGCACCAGCCGCCGATCCAGCGTCCGGGCCGAGACTTTCTTCAGCAACTGGGCTACCCGCTCGCTGCATCGCAGCTCGCCCGCGCTCCGCAAGCGGTCCACCTGCTCGCCTAGGATCGCCACCAGCCTTCGCCCACAAGGGAAATCGAAAATCTCCCCCACTCGCGCCAGCGGCGCCTTGATCTCCGCGCCGTAGCTCTTCCGCCGGCTGCGCCACTTGGCTGCCTTCTTCACCGGAGCCGGATGCGCCAGCTTGCCTATCAGTACCTTCCGATTCAACCTGGTGCGCTTCCGCGCTTCGTTCAACAGCTTCGTCTTCTGCTTCTTGCTGGCCCGCCGGTACTCTTCCCGCAGCGTTTCCAGGTACTGCTCGCGTGAGTGCATGTCCATTCTGCCAGAGCCTTCGGCATCTCACCGCTACCCTGTACAGCCCACGCGTTTCGGTCAGGTTTCTATTTGGCTCAACAGATGCCATCTCAGTCATATTTTAGATGGCGCAACTCGCTGTACAAAACAACCCATCACCCACCAATTCATCGCCGTTGTCCTTCCCGTCGGGCCTATTTCGGCGCCTATGCCCCTGGGCCCCTGGAACCCCACTTTCCAACTGCCAGCCTCGCTTGTTGACGGTCTCGGCGATCAGGGAACCACCAGTCAAGGTACATGGCAGCTTTCAGCCCTCGCTCCGCCTCTTTGAGGACTCGGGCGGCAGAGTGCGAAGTGACACTAGGAGGGAGAGACCGGCACGCCGTGCCAAGGCGTCGCGCCTCGCCAGCGGCTCGAAAAAGCAGCAGGCAACCGCGTGCGTACTCAGTGCCAACGGCAAGGCCAAAATGGAGATTCGGACTTGTGGTCAGCGCGGGCCCTTCCAGGGCTCGCCTGGCAGGCGGGCGATGAAGTGCTCCAGCACAGCTTCGCCGGCGCGGGCAGCGTCGAACCGCTCTTCGGTTTCGGCTGCGAGCAGCGGGCCAACGTCGGTGAGGAACACAGGGTCGGCCAACTTGCCGAGGAGATTCGCTTCGAACTCCGCGCGGGAAATCCGCGCGCCCGCCCGGGTCGTGTACTGCCGAAAGCATTGAATCGTCTTGTCGACATCCAAGCCCGCTGCCTTCGTCAACGCCGTCGCGAGGTCGTACAGGTCACGGCCATCCTTGCGTTGGTAGAGCGCTCGCAGTTTCGTGCCGAGCAGTTCCTCCAAGCTGTATGTGAGAAGCTCGGCTCCGGCGGTAAACCAGGGATTGTCCACATCGAAGCGCTGCCGCACGAATCCGCAAACCGAAAAGTGCTCACGCGTATTGATCTCGACCTTCAGCCGGAGCGGTGTGACCGGAGGGATCTCGGAGTCGAACCGGTACATGAAGCTCACCCCACCTTGGGCCTGCTTGCGGCGCGGTTCTCCGAGCCAGGAGTCAAGCCGCGCGTGTAACGCCGTCATCACCGGACCGATTGGGCCGGCCTGCGTCTGTACGAGGTCAATGTCTTCCGAGTAGCGTGTCGCCGGGAGGAGGTAGAGCTTGTGCAAAGCAGTTCCGCCGCGAAAGGCCAACTGTGAGCCGAGCAGCGGGTCGGAAGAGATCTCCACGAGTGCCCGCGACAAGACAAGATCTTGCTCGACCTGAGCATCGGTGGACCAGGGCGCCTTCCCTCGCCACGCTGTGATGTGAGCGCGCGGAATCACCCGGCTACCTCAATTTCTTCATTCACCGAGATTTTCCAGTGCCGATCCTTCGGTGCGCCCGCGGCTTCGCGATCGGGCCGCAGGGCCACAACTCGCGGCCGTTCCGCTTCGATCCAAGCGGCCAATGGTCCGGTCTTGTCGCGGGCACCGACGTGTTCGAGCAGGAATCCTACCCGCTGAGCCGCGGCGAGATCCTTCTCGAGGCGGGCCGCTTCGGCGAGGCGGACCGGTTCGAGCCTCTCAGCGAGGTCCGCGAGCACCTGCGCCACGTTGTTCCAGCCACCGGCGTGCTCGGGGTAGCGGACGAGGTCAATTGCGGTTGCCTCCGGAGTGGATACCAACATCGACCCGGTTTCCGTCTTCACGGAAACCGTCGGCGTGCGCCCGACATTCTTCTTCAGGAGGAACCGAATTCGGGTGCGCCCGACGGCCGCCGGCCGGAGTTGCCGGTTTGTCATGACCTGGAACTCCTGCGGTTGCTGGGCGGCGGCTCCGTGCAAGGCCGCAGCCGACAGCAGGCCCACGTAGTACGGCTGCCCATGGAATCGCATCAACGCGTCGATGAACCACGGCGGCGGCGGCGCCCCGGCGGATCTGTACTCCAGCGGTACGACGACAAAGAATCCTCTCCGTGGAACGACCAGCCGCCCTTGGGCGAGCAGCCGCCCCGCTGCTCGTCTGACCGCGATCGCCGAAAGCGAGAGGTCGCTGAGCGCTCGCTCGCGCGTGAAGGTGTAAAGCCCGGACTGCTGGAGCCGGTCGACGTACTCCGGCAAAGTGCGCGGTGCGGTTCGTTGCGGTGCCACACGCATAAAGTACCACAATTCGGTATCTTTTGCATGTGACACCGTTAACGAGGGGCGGAGAAAGTCTGAACACAGTTGAGAGAGGGGGTACCACCGAGTGGTTATCGCAGAAACTCGATCTCCACGCCGAGATCCGGAATGCGCCAGGCGCGATCCGATGTAACGGCCTTTGCGCCGCGCAGTTGCGCTGTGGCCAGGCAGGCGCGGTCGCCGAGCGAGAGGCCCTGGGCGATGGTTGCCGAGGTGATGAAACGGGCCGAGGCTGCCGCCTCCGAGAACCCGAAGGGTATCACCTGGATGCCCAGCGCCTCGAACGAGTCGATAGTATCCTCTTGCGGCATTCCTTTCTGCTGGAGCACCGCGAGCGCGGCCAGGCTGCCTCCGGCGGGCCGCTGCGCGGCGGCCGTGCCGCCTCCGGCGGACTGGCGGTCCGGTGACTGGGCCAGCGCGAGAAGCGGCGCCAAGGCCAGAATCATTTTGCGATGCATTGGGTGTCTCCTTGTGGCGCCGGGGCGCGGAAACCGGCGGCCAGG
>JBEKWU010000220.1:0-4517 GCA_049512775.1 Bryobacteraceae bacterium | reverse complement strand
GGAGACGCTGCACCAGTTCCGCCCCGTCCTTGTGGGCGCAGGAGATGAAGATCTTGATGGGCTGCCGGCTGTCCATCCGCAGGCAACCACTGTATCAGACGCTCGCAGCGGAAGGTTAGACGGCGCCCCACACCTCCAGGAGCGTTGCACGAAATAGCTCGTTGAGTTGCTCCGTGGGCGGCCCTGCCGGGGCGCGCACATCCGCGACTCGCTCGAGCCGGTCCAACTCGCTCTCGATGAAGTGGCTGATCGCTGGAATTCTCGGCCCCATATCGAGTTCCGCGCCGGCCTTCTTGGCAGCGACGAGGTCGTCTACAGCCTGCCGAAGCTCCCCGGCGGGCAGCATCGCGTCCACGAGCTTGCCGAACTCAATGGGCACGGGACCGAGGCCCCTCTCGATCCACTGCATCGCCAGAAGGGGACGCAACACGTACAGGTATTTCTTACGCCACACAGTCTCGCCGCTCAGGTATTCACGCATGTTGCCCTGAGCCATATGGAGGTAGTGGAAAAAGCTGGCTTTCGGTGAATAGAACGCAGGAAGAAACTCCCGAAGCCGCCGAGCAAAGGAAAAGCGCTCACGGTGGACAATCGGGCATTGCAACCATTCAAGAAGCGGCGGATTGGACTTTCGAAAGAGCCGCAGCGTCTTGCGAATGTCCCAGCCGCTCAGGTCGATGGCGTCTCGCACCGGACGCTCGATTACGTCCGGCCGATCTTCGACGTCGATGGACAGATACCAGACAGGCCGGTGGATGTAGATGAAACGAACATCGAAGTCGCTGTCGGCAGAGGCAAATCCCCACGCGCGACTACCGGACTCGACAGCGAGGAGAACAAGAACCTCCTCGTCGCGTTCGATGTGGTCGAGATCCGAAGTAATTCTCTGACAAGATTGGGCCATTAGGTCTCGGTTGCCTCGCCCGCCCAACGCATGATTGGGCCCGAGCTGCACAGACCTCGCCGGCACCGGTCGGGTGCAGCACGCGGTCAGGCGGTTCTCCGTTTCGCTCCTGCCCGATGTTGTTGCCGGAGAACCGGCGCCAGAGCGCGCAATGCCTGGTTTACCGTGGCGCCGTCCGGGAACACATCCAGGACCTCCGGGTCGATCACGGCAATGTTGGTGCCCTGAGCGTATCTTGCCGCGGTCACACCTCGAACAGCCGCGGAGAAGTCGTACTCTGGCCGCATGGTGTCATGGTCGTTTTTCGAATTTCGACGACTGCCCCTCTTCTTCATAGCGCCTCCGCTCACGCCGGGTCGCCCGCCTCACGAGTTTCGGCTCAGCGGCCGCGCTTTCCAGCGGTCCGCTTCAGGCGCCCGTGGCGACGGGCCGTGCCGGTAGCCGCCTCCGCCGTATCCACCAAGAACCGGAGTGCGCGGTTCACCGACTCCGCGTTCGGGAATACATCAGCGAGCTCGGGCTCGACCAACACGAGGTTGGTGCCGCCGCTCGCCTGCCGGTGGTACTTCCCCCGGACTCCTCCCTTGAGCTGCGAGAGGTCGTACTCCGGCCGCAAATCCTCATCCAATTTCTTTGTCGATGCCTTCTTTATATTGCCTGCGCTCTCCGTATACGATTCCCGCGCCGGCAATGCGACACGAACACGACCCGATGTCTGGCGGAATGACCGATTGTGATCTCTCGTTTCTCCCCGCCGGAGTGATCCGGATCGGGAAAGGTCGATGCCAACGGGTCGAGGAAGACGGTTGCCGCATCCTCGAAGGATACGTCGTGTTTGCGCAGATTGCCCTTTGCCTTCTCCGCGTCCCACTCATAGACCACAGGTTCAGTCTACTACTGTGGTGTTTAGACCGCTAAGACGCCTTCGATTTCGTCGAAGATTTCGGCGTCTTCGAAGAGGTTTTGACCGATTGAGCCGGAGGGGCAGGAGGCTACGCAGGTGCCGCAGCCTTTGCAGAGAACCTCGTTGATCGCCGCTTTCTTCACATCCTCTTTCCAGGAGATGGCGCTGTAGGGGCAGAGGGGGATGCAGGTCTTGCAGCCCGAGCAATCCTCTTCGACGATGTAGGCGGTGTTGGGCTCGAGTTCGACGTGGCCGGCGTCGATCAGCGCGAGCGCCTCGGCGGCGGCGGCGCCGGCCTGGGCGACGGTGTCGGGGATATCCTTGGGTCCCTGGCAGCAGCCGGCGAGGAAGATTCCGTCGGTGAAGGTGCTGACCGGCGCGAGCTTGGGGTGGCGCTCCTGGAAGAAGCCCTCGGTGGAGCAGGTGAGGTTGAACAGCCGCCGCACTTCCTGGGCGTCCGCGTGGGCCTCGAGGCCGACCGCTAGCACCACCATGTCGACCGGCACTTTGCGCACCATGCCCAGCAGCGTGTCTTCCACCTGCATGATGAGGCGTCCGTCGCCGTTGCCCGCGGGGTAGACGTCGCCTACCTTGCCGCGGATGAACTGCACGCCCTCCTCGGCCACGCGGTCGTAGAACTCCTCGAAGCCCTTGCCGGGGGCGCGGATGTCGATGTAGCAGTTGTAGACCTCGGCCTCGGTCTTCTCCTTGATGAGGTGGGCGAGCTTGAGCGAATACATGCAGCAGACGCGCGAGCACCAGCGGTTGGTGTGATGGTCGCGGCTGCCGACACAGTGAATGATGCCGACCGAGGCCGGCTTGCGCCCGTCGCGGAGCGTGATCTCGCCGCCGGTGGGGCCGGAGGCGTTGACCAGGCGCTCCACCTCGAGCGCGGTGTAGACGTTGGGGTACACCCCGTATCCGTAATACGGAAGGCGTTTGGCGTCGAAGACCTGGAAGCCGGTGGCCAGGATGATGGAGCCGACCTCGATGGTCTCGAAGCGCTCGGCCTGCTTGAGATCGATGGCGTTGCGATCGCCGCAGGCCTCGATGCAGGTCTTCTTGCACTTGCCGCTCTTGAACTCGATGCAGGTCTCGGGATCGATCAGCACCTTTTGCGGCACCGCCTGCGGGAAAGAAAGGTAGATGGGCTTGCGCTTGCTCAGGCCGAGATTGAATTCGTCGGGGAACTTGGGCTGTTTGTATACGCAGGCCTCGACGCACTCCAGGCAGCCGATGCACATGTCTTCGATGATGTAGCGCGGCTTGCGCCGTACCTTGACCGTGAAGTTGCCGATGTAGCCCGCGACCTCGGCGACCTCCGAGAGCGTCCACAGGGTGATGTTGGGGTGGGCGCGGACGGCGGTCATTTTCGGCGTCAGGATGCAGGCGGCGCAGTCGAGTGTGGGGAAGGTCTTGTCGAACTGGGCCATGTGGCCGCCGATGGTCGGTTCCCGCTCGACCAGGTAGACGTGCTTGCCGGCGTTGGCCAGCGTCAGCGCGGCGTGGATGCCGGCGATGCCGCCGCCGACGATCAGCACGTCGGGCTGGATGGGAACCTGGCGGCGCTCGAGCGGTACGTGGCGCTTGACGCGGCGGACGGCGGCGCGGATCAGGTCACGCGCCTTGTCCGTGGCGGCGGGCTTATCGATGTGCACCCAGGAATCGTGCTCGCGGATGTTCACCATCTGGAACTGGTAGGGGTTGAGGCCGCCCTCGGCGGTGGCGCCGCGGAAGGTCTTCTCGTGAAGCTGCGGGGAACAGGCGGCCACCACGATCCGGTTCAGGCCGTGCTCGCGAATGTCGTCGACGATGAGTTTCTGGCCGGGGTCAGAGCACATGTACTTGTAGTCGCGCGCAAGGGCGACGCCGGGCAGAGTGGCGGCGAACTCGGAGAGGCTTCGTACATCGATAGTGCCGGCGATGTTGGTTCCGCAGTGGCAGATGTAAACGCCGATGCGCACGTCGGGATCAGGGAGCGGGTGTGGCATGGGAGCGGCTTCCCTCCTCTACCAGTTGCATGATGTCTTTGACCGCGAGCTGGCCCTCGAGGCCGGTGGTCTTCAAGGCGTCCTCGAACATCACCAGGTCCTTCGGGCAAGCGACTGCAAGAATGCCGACTCCGGAAAGGCTGGCTGCCTCGCGGACGCGGCTTTCCGCGGGGCGCTCTTTGCCGGTGGGGGCGTCTTCCATCCAGATGCGACCGCCGCCGGCGCCGCAGCAGTAAGCGTTGGCGCGGTTGCGGGGCATTTCGACGACCGTTGAAGCGACCGCGGCGAGCACGCGCCGCGGTGGGGCATAGACGCCGTTGTAACGGCCGAGATAGCAGGGGTCGTGGTAGGCCACGGTGGCTTCGAGCTTCGTGATAGCCGGGAGCTTGCCGGAGGCGATCAGCTCGTCAACCAGCTCGGTGGTATGCACCACGCCGTTGGCGCGACCGTACTCGTTCTTCAGCGCGTGATAGGTGTGGGGATCGCCGGTGACGATGCGCTCGAACTTGGCCTTGCCGAGCGCGCCCAGGTTCTTGTCGCGCAGCGTTTCGAAGAGGCCCTCCTCGCCGGCGCGGCGGGCGTCGTTGCCGGAGTTCTGTTCGGCCTCGTAGAGGATGCCGAAGTTGAGGCCGGCCCGCTCGAAGACGCGCGCGGCGGCGGCGGTGACCGCCTGGACGCGCGGATCGAAAGAGGCGTAGTCGCCGACCAGCCACAGGTA
>JBEKWU010000219.1:0-4621 GCA_049512775.1 Bryobacteraceae bacterium | reverse complement strand
CCGGCGCCGGCGCCTGATCTCGAGGATCTCAAGTAAGGGCCTATCACCAAACAACATGTCCACTTCGCTCGACCGCTCCCTGACGGTCGCGGCTCAGTAACAGCTTGCCGAGCCGCGACCGTCAGGGAGCGGTTGGAGTAGTTGTCTCATGACACGCCCTAAGTAGGCCTTCCGGCGGCTTTACAATTCTTTACAGAGCCAGGGGAACGCCCCTCTCGAACCGCGCATCCACAGGAGAGCAGCCCGGTGTGACGAAGCGACGCCTCGGGAAGGTGGGAGGGTGCGCGAAGCGGTAATCGCGTGCAGCGCGATCGAAGGATGATCAACCGAAAACGCATTGTGGTGGTGCTGCCGGCCTACAACGCGGAGAGAACACTTGAGGCTACGGTGCGCGAGCTTCCCGACACGGTGGACGCGTGCATTCTCGTGGACGACCAGAGCGGAGACCAAACCGCCGCCTTGGCACGACGGCTGGGCCTGACCGTGGTGGTTCACGAACGGAATCGCGGTTACGGAGGCAACCAGAAGACCTGCTACTCGATGGCTCTTGCGAACGGGGCGGACGTGGTGGTGATGATTCATCCGGACTACCAGTACTCCCCGCTGCTGGTCACGGCCATCGCGAGCATGGTGGCGTTTGGAGTCTATGATCTGGTGCTCGGCTCGCGTATCCTGGGCGGCCAGGCGCTGCGGGGCGGAATGCCCTTCTATAAGCTGATGGCGAATCGCTTCCTGACCGCCTTTCAAAACCTGGTATTCGGAGCGCGGCTGTCCGAATACCACACGGGCTTTCGAGCGTTCAGCCGGGAACTGTTGCTCTCTCTGCCCCTGGAGCGGAATTCCGACGATTTCGTGTTCGACAACCAGATTCTGGCCCAAGCCATACTCGCCGGGGCGTCCATCGGGGAGATTTCGTGCCCAGCCCGTTACTTCCCGGAGGCGTCCTCGATCGATTTCCGGCGCAGCGTGGTCTACGGCTTGGGCGTCATCCGGACATCGCTCCTGGGCCGTCTGGCGAAGTGGGGCATCTATCGCTCTTCCATATTCCGGTTTTCGGAACGGAAACCCGGCGGCCTGCTCCTGTTCCAGAGCCGGCGATGAAGATCCACGCCTCCGGTTCCCCAGGGATTCAGCCCGTTGCCCTCAGATTGGCCACCGGGAATGCGGCGTTTCTGTTCCTGTTGACGCTGTGCCTCGCGCGACTGTGGCTGATGCCGCTGTCCTCGAGTTTCTGGGTCGACGAGATGGTCACAGTCTTCGTCGTCCGGCACGGTCCCGGTCATCCATCTCTGGCGGCCGCCCCGCAGGTACCGGCATCCATCTACTACCTCCTGCCCCGCGCCGCCGAAGCGCTGCTGGGCTTCTCCGAGACAACTTACCGCCTGCCCTCCATCCTGATGATGGCGGCGGCGCTGTTTCTGGCCGCCCGCCTGGCCGCGCGCCTGATTCATCCTCAAGCCGGGTGGTTTGCGGTGTTCGCCTGTCTGGCGCTACGCGGCATCAACTATGAGGCGGCGGATGCCCGTCCGTATGCACTGGGCAGTTGCGTGGCCGGGGCGAGCCTGTGGTTCTTGATCCGGTGGCTCGATTCCGCCCGCTGGCGCGATGCGCTGCCGTTCGTCGTTTTCGCGGCCCTGCTCTGGAGAGTCCATCTCATCTTCTGGCCTTTCTATCTGGTGATCGCCGCCTACACGCTGGTGCGCCTGGCGCGCCGGGAGACGCGAGTGGGCTATCTTCGCGCCGGCGCCGTTTTCGCGCTCCTGGGGATGGCTCTCTTGCCGGTTCTCTTCCAGGCGCTCGGACTGTTGCGCGACGCCAAGGCGCACGTGATCGTTCCGCCTCCCTCCTTGGGGGCTCTGACACATGCGCTGCAATGGCGGCTGGCGATCGCTTGCGGCGCCGGCGCGTGGCTGTTGCGCCGCCTGTTTCGATGGTCGCCGGACCCGGCGCTGCCATCCTGGGCGTCCCGAACCCTGATCCTATGCTGGTGGCTGTGCCATCCGCTGTGTCTGTTCGGGTTCTCCTGGCTGACTGGCAACAGCGTTTTCGTACCCAGGTATCTTTCCTTGGCCCTGCCTGGAGCAGCGCTTGCCGCTACCGCCCTGGCGGCGCGTTCCATTCCCTCGACGCAGTGGCGGCCGCTCGCCGCGCTGCTGGCTGCCGGAGTGTTGCTGGCCCTGGGGCAGTGGCGCAATCCGTGGCCGCAGCACCACAATTCGGATTGGCGAACGGCCGCGCACAAGATCCGCGAGCTGCCTCTCGCCGCCGACACGCCCGTGATCTGCCCCAGTCCGTTTATCGAGGCGCGGCCACCGGCTTGGCGGCCAGACTACCCGCTTCCCGGATTCCTCTACGCGCACCTGCCGGTGTATCCGATACCTGGGAGAGCCTATCTCTTCCCATTCGAAACGTCCCGGGAGGCGGAGCAGTATGCCGCGAGGCTGTCCCAAGAGACCCTCTCCGAGTCCGGACGTTTCGTTCTCTACGGCGGAGGCCACAACGTTCTTCTGTGGCGTAGCTGGTTTGCCCGCCGGACCGAATTGGCAGGCTGGTACAGCAGCCGGCTCGGACCGTTCGGGGACGTCGACGTCGTGGTGTTCGAGAAGCGGCTTGGTGCAACCGGGGACAGCCTGAGCCGTCCCCACAGCGGACGGCCTAGGCAGTCCCTCGGTTGCGGATCTTAATCCCCGACCACGGTGACGGTCACCTCGCGGTCGCGCGGGCGGCTGTCGAAGTCGCAGAAGACGATCTGCTGCCAGGTGCCGAGGTCGAGCGCGCCCGCGCGCACGGAGAAGCTCCTGCTGGTGCCGACCAGGGCGCTGCGCAAGTGCGCGTATCCGTTGTCGTCGCCCCAGCGCGCGTTGTGGGCGTAGTCGTGGTTCATGGGCGCGATCTTCTCGAGCGCGCGCGCCAGGTCCGACACCGCGCCCGGCTCGTATTCGATGGTGGTGATGCCCACCGTCGAGCCGCGGCCCGAGACGCTGACGATTCCCTGCTTCACCTGGCTTTCGCCGACCACGCGGCTCACCTGCCCGGTGATGTCCACGACGTCGCAGCGTCCCCGCGTCGAAATCCGGAAGGTCTTCTGGAAAACGGCCATATTGCCAAGTTACCGCAGCGTAACCACCGTGGCGCCCCACCCGCCGGCTTCGGCGGGAGCGTCTCCAAATCGGGCCACAAACGGCGTGTGCGCGAGCACCGCCCGCACGATCTCCCTCTGCACTCCGATGCCGCGCCCGTGAATGATGCGCAGCGCTTTCAGCCCCAGCCGGCGGGCTTCCTCCAAGTAGGCCTCGACGATCCCTTCCACGTCTTTCGGCGGGACGCTGTGCAGGTCGAACACATCGGTGATGGCGATGCGCACCGGTTCGTCGTCCTGGCTCGGGATCATGGGTCCAAGTGCCATGACGTCCGACAATTCTACCAAGGGCAGCGGGCCGTTGGGCCCGCCGGACTCACTTTTTCGTCTCCGGCGCCGGACTGGCGTTGCCGATGTGGAGCGCCACCCGCCACGCGCCGCCGCGCTGTTTTTTCCAGATGGTGACGTATTTGCCGTAGGAAACCACGGTCTTTCCGTCCTCGTCCGTCCGGGAGCCTTTGGAAACGCCGTAGGTGTACCCGAGGCCGCCCGAGGCGAAAGCATCGACAGGCGCCCAGCGCAGCGAGAATCCCGGCGTCTGGAAACGCGGCCCCAGGTACTTGCGGATGGCCTCCCTGCCGGCCAGGATCGGGCTGCCCGGCGGCAGCAGGATGCCGTCTTCCGCGCAGTAAGAAAGCCAGGCCTCGACTCCGTTTATCGAGGTTGCCTCGTCGAACTTCCGGTCCGTCTCCAGCAGCGCCTTGGCCTGGTCCCCCTCGGCGCCGGCGACCATCGCATTCCACGCACCGAGCCGGAACCCGATCAGCGCCGCTGCAATTGCCGCCACCATACTACCCAGCCGCGGCCGAATCCGCATGATTTTGCCTCCCCTGAGATTCTATAATTCTGGTATGGGCAGTGGTACACACAAACCGGACGCTCACAGCCGCCTGGCCTGGCGCTTGCGCGAGCAGGCCCACGACATCACCAGGCTGGCGTCCGGGCTGGATGAGCAAGCGCTGTGCGAACACACCGTGCCGGGCAAGTGGTCTCTGAAGGAAATCCTGTGCCACTTGTGGCGCGTGCAAGAGGTCTTCGAAGGGCGGATCGAGGCGCTGCTAACGCAGACGAGCCCGGCGATCATTCCCTACTATCCCGAGCAGGATTCCGAGTTCGAGGAGAAGCTGAGGAGCCCGGCCGCCGAGCTGCTGAGTGGTTTTCTCGCCGAGCGCGAGCAGTTGGTCACGCTGCTGGCATCCCTGTCGGCCGGCGACTGGCGCCGCTCCGGGAACCACCCCGAGTATCCCCACTACGACCTCCACTTCCAGGTCGAATACATGGCCTATCACGAAGGGCATCACATCTACCAGATGCTCCAGCGCCGCGCGCCGTTAGGCAAGATCCCGCATTGAGCAATGGCGGCTTGTAGCTTGTGGCTTGTGGCCTGTAGATGGTCCGGTCCGGTGACATCATTGACAGATTAGTCCAGTGACATCCTTTACACTTTTTGGGATCCGAGACACTCGGCAAAGGGGGGTACCC
>JBEKWU010000218.1:0-4629 GCA_049512775.1 Bryobacteraceae bacterium | reverse complement strand
CTCAGTCGAAATTGACACTTGTCTGAATGCAGGTGACATGGTAAAACTACTCTGTCCTGGGTGAAGTCCGTGGCCGGTTTTGAAGTGACCACGCATGGCCGGTTTTGAGGTGACCACCGAGGTTTTAGGACGTCATGATTATGCGAAGTTCCGGGATCGCCGGGCGGGCTACCTCGGCTTGATGTGACAAGGGATTGTCTACTGCTATGACCGTTCACTCCGCATAAAAATGGACTCCGCATTAAACATGTTGTACTAACCCGCTACGCGGGAGTTCGGTCGTCACGACCCCTCCTTTTGACGGTTGTCATCGGTTTGAGGTCAGCGTTCAGAGCTCGGCTTTCCTGGCGGTTTTCCGTTATCGTTGCTCGGCATGGGCACCACAACACCCTTTGGATATCCTATCCCTGCCGCCCGCCAGGTCTCCTGGTTGCGCCAGCGGATGATCGAGGACATGACGGTGCGCAATTTCGCACCGAATACGCAGGAGAGCTACCTGCATCAGATCAGCCTCTTCGCCCGACATTTTGGCAGGTCACTGGAGCAGTTAGGCCCGGACGAGATCCGCACGTACCAGATCTATCTGGCCGAGAAGAAGGCCGCTGTCGGCACCAGGACGGTGGCGGTCGGCGCCCTCCGGTTCCTCTACGCAGTCACTTTGAAGCGGGATTGGACCCTGGAACTGATTCCGGCTCCCAAGAAGGACCACCGACTGCCCGTGATCCTCAGCCCGGAGGAAGTCCTCCGGCTACTGCAAGCTGCTCCATCGTTCCCTCACCACGTGATCTTCAGCACGATGTACGGCACCGGAATGCGCGTCAGCGAAGCTGTGCATCTGCGCGCTGCCGACATTGACAGCCAGCGGATGATGATTCGGATTGAGCAAGGCAGGGGCCGGAAGGATCGCTACGTCGAACTGTCCCCCAAGCTGCTGGAACTGCTGCGCTGTTATTGGCGCAGAGTGCGCCCCGAGCCATGGATGTTCCCGGGGCAAGTTCCCAACCAACCGCTGACCCGCGACGCCGTGGCCGATGCCGTGACTCGCGCCAGCAAACGTGCCGGCCTGACGAAGCCCACAAGTCCCCACTCGTTGAGGCACGCCTACGCCGTTCATTTGCTCGAAGCCGGCACTGATCTGCGCAAGATTCAACTTCTGCTGGGTCATCGCAGCCTGTCCACGACGGTCCGATCCGGCTGGCGACCACTACCGTCTGCGCCACGACCAGCCCTTTGGATCTGCTCCCTTATCCCGTCCTCGATCCGCAACCGTAAGCCGCCGGGTTCTCGGTGCGGCCTGCACTCGAAGTCGCGGACATCGTGCGTGCCCACCGCCAGGAGTTTCGCCAGGCGCACGCTGCCTCTCTGTCCACGGCGCAGAAACGTGTTCTGCGCGCCGTCGAAACCTGCCGCACCGCCGCCCTGGGCGGACATCTCGAGCGCTGTGACCAATGCGGGCACGAACGCAACGCATACAATTCGTGCGCCAATCGGCACTGCCCAAAATGTCAGTCCCTGCCTCGTGCCGAGTGGCTCGAGAAGCGTCGCGCTGAGTTGCTGCCGTGCGAGTATTTTCACGTCATCTTCACTCTCCCCGCGACACTCGCGCCGCTGGCCCTGCAGAACAAACAACAGATGTACGGACTGTTGTTCCGGGCGACGGCCGAAACCTTGCAGGGCATCGCCGCCGATCCGAGGCATCTGGGAGCCCAGATCCGCTTCTTCGCGATCCTCCACACCTGGGGCCAGACTCTCACCATCCATCCGCATCTGCATTGTGTCGTGCCAGGAGGCGGGCTGTCGCTGGACGGCAGCCGTTGGGTACCCTGCCGTCGTGCGAGGTTCTTCCTCCCCGTGCGCGTGCTATCGCGCCGGTTTCGCAGGCTCTATTTGCGTTACCTGGAACAGGCCCACGCGGCTGGCAAGCTCCAATTTCACGGCGAGCTCGAGCACCTCTCCGAGCCGCAGGCCTTCGCCCGCTACCTGGCTCCGCTTCGACGGACGGAATGGGTAGTCCACTCCAAGCCGCCGTTCGGCGGTCCTGAAAGAGTGTTGGATTATCTCGGCCGGTACACACACCGTGTGGCCATCTCCAACAACCGCCTTCAAGAGCTGAAAGACGGGCAAGTCACCTTCAGCTACAAGGATTACAAAGACGAGCACCGGCAGAAGCTGATGACGTTGGCGGCCGACGAGTTTCTGCGGCGCTTCCTGCTGCATGTCCTGCCCGACGGCTTCCAGCGGATTCGCCATTACGGCCTTCTGGGCAACCGGCATCGGGCCGAGCACTTGAGCCGCTGCCGAGAATTGCTCGGCGTGCCCACCCCTGCTCCACCACCGCAACTCGGGTTTCGTGAGCGGTATCAGCAACTGACTGGGCGCGATCTGCTCGAGTGTCCGGTCTGCAAGAAAGGTCAGATGCGGCGGGTCGGTGTGTTCCCCGCCCACGCCGCCGCTGTCGGATGGGACAGCTCATGAATGATGCTGGCATCTACGCCGGTGATGGCCGGGGCCTCTTTCGGTTCCGGGCCCTCGCAGAGGTCTGCCTCCAGTTGGAGGCGCCAGCGGAAACGGACCGCTTCAGCACTCCGGAGATGCCATTCCTCGGCTCACATACACGAAAACACACGCTGCCACGCTTCTCCGTCCCCCGTTCAATCCTACCTCGGCCACTTCGCCCGGCGTCTTTTCGGCATCGGCGCCGTTTCAAAACCCATAGCTTGAGGCATTCCCCGGCGGCTTAGCACAATGGAATTTTAAGCAGGGTGCCCTCCCGTCTCTCTCTTACCGGCGGCATTCCCCAAACAGGGGCACCCTGCTTAAAATCCTCTGCCTTATGGTGAGTCCCGCGTCATGGTAAGTTGAGGCGGAGACTGCTCTGTTCTGTTGGCAATCTCCGCCGCGAGCCGGGGCTGGACGCTACATAAGCGGGCAAGACCATCGCGCCGATGGTGGAGGGAGTCGAGCGGCAGGCGCTCGAGATGGGACTGATGGATGCGGAATCCTGGCGGAAAGGAATCGCGGACCTCTACCGCATCGCGGAATGTCCCGAGGGCGTGTTCAACTATACGTTTTTCAAGGCCGTCGCGGTGAAATAGGCTGCGCCGCAGACCGCGCCTTTGCCAGCATCGCCCGCAGGATAAGGTTCAGCAGGACCATCGCCGCCGAAGACACCGGCAGAACCAGGAGCGCGGTCTTGAGACGCTTAGGATCGTCGCCGGCGATGGCGCCGATGATGCGCGAGCTCACCGCCAGGCCAATCCAACCGCAGGTAATCACAATTCCCATGGCCGTGCCGGTGGCTTTCGGGAAGGCGTCGCCAACCATCGCCAGCGTCGTCGGGTACACCGGCGCCATGGCCAAACCGGCGCAGAACACCGCGATCCAAGCCCCCGTCGCATTGGTGGTCTGGAGGATCCAGAACGTGGTGAGAGCCATGAGAACCGCGGCTGCCAGCGTCACCGTGGGCGCGGCGATCTTGATGAGGATTCGCGAGACCACCACGCGGCCGATCAGTAACCCGAGCGCAAAGCCGAGCGACAGAATGCTGAGCGCGGTGGCTTCCGGGATGCCCTGCGCGATGAGGTGCCTGGTCAGCCAGTTCCACATGCCCACCTCGCAGGATACGTAGAGGAACAGCAGCAGCGAGAGCAGCCAGAGCAGGCCCCGCCCCATCAGTTGCCCGGCCTTGGCGCCCTTGAAGCCGCGCTCGCCGCTCGGGGCAGGCATGGGCGTGGTGGCGTGCAGGATTAAAGTCGCGGCCGTCAGCACCGCGGCCGTGTAGGCCAGCTTGGCGGCGCCGCTGCCGAGCAGCACCCCCAGGAGCGGGGTAGCCAGGCCGCCCAGCCCAAAGAACAGGTTCAGCAGGTTCAGCACCGAGGCGCGCCGCTGCTCGTCAATGTCGCTGGCCAGCGCGTTGGCGGCCGTCACGATGATGCCGCCGCCGAACCCGAGCAAGAACAGCAGTGCCATGAGCGAACGGTAGCCGCCGGCGCTGGGCAGCGCAAACAGCGCGATCGCGATCAGTGCCAGCCCGATCACCAGCCCGGTCTTCTTGCCCTTGTTATCGATGAGCGGACCGGCCGATACCGACGCGATGATCAGACCCAGCGCCTGAGCCAGCGCGATGTTCCCGTTCTGCGCCGGCGTCAGGCCGAATCGCGCCGACAGGCTCGGCAGGATCGTCCCGAGCATGGCGGCGATCACGCCGTACACAAAGATGGCGAGAATGGCAGCGAGAACCAAGCGAGGGGTGGAGATTCTGGCAAGCATATCACTTCCTGTTTGAACACGGATTTCCATTTTGCCATCCCGGCCAGCATCGATTGTACACCCAACCGCCTCCGTTAGAGAACTTTTCGAATTGGGTCGCCTAAAATGTCACCAGGACTCGAGCCGTTGGGTCACGAAGAAATGTAACCCAAGTGGGCGCGGGGCATGACACCTTCGAGGAGTGGACATGCACGCGCAGAAGCAGTATTTGGAAGCGGTACGGAAGGAGTACCAGAACGCGGACCAGGGCCAGCGAGGGCGGCTGCTGGACGAGGCACAAGGACGGACGAAGCTGAACCGGAAGTACCTGATCCGGTTGCTGAATCGGGCGGCGCCGCCGAGGGTGGTGCGCCGCCGGCG
>JBEKWU010000217.1:0-4764 GCA_049512775.1 Bryobacteraceae bacterium | reverse complement strand
CAAGACATTGCTCATGCCGACGGAGAGGTTAAGCTCTCGTCGGTGTCAATGTCCTGGGTGTCGGTCTCGCTGGCCGGTTTTCAGGTGACCATCAGTGGCCGGTTTTGGGTGACCCCCGAGGGGAGCGGTCGGTCGGTTTCAGTTCTCGCTTGATCCGGGAAGCCAACACCGGGGCGTAGCGCTGCACCCAGCGCCAGATGGTGGTGTGGTCGACACTGAGGTTGCGTTCCGCCATCATCTCTTCCAGATCGCGGTAGGAGAGGGAGTAACGGAGGTACCAGCGGACGCAAAGGACGATGATCTCGTCGGCGAAGTGCCTTCCACCGAACCGTGCTGGCCCTTTCCTCCGGGACATCACTCCAGCCTAGCCGATCCGGCCAACGCCGTTTGCAACACATCCTCCTGTCTGTAACTCGTTGCTCGCTTTGGGCTGCCGGTGCATAAGATTCTATGCACGCGTGTCGTCAGCACCGCAGTCCACTGGGAATCACCGGCGCGAGGCCGGTTGCCCGGCAGCGATCCCACGCAAGCGACTCATCAGACGCTGAAACACGCCTCTCTTCTCGTAGTGGTCGCTATAGCTGACGCCCACTCGCCCGGCATGCCGCCAGATCTTGGCCGCTAGGAACAGAAACCGCAGCCGTGCGGTGGCCAACGTCGTGTGCCGCATCTCCTCGACCTTCTCGCTCTCCTCGCGGCTGAACAGCATCAGCCAACAGTTCAGGTTGTCGGCGAGCCTCACGATCTGGAACCAGTTCGCGTTCATCATCCAGCGCTTCGACGGGTGCGCCGCCAAGCCGGCGTCGTTGTTGGCTTCCTTGATCAGGTTCTCGGCCGTGGCCCGCCCCCGGTAGAAGCCCACCAGCGCATCCAGCGGCCCGCCCATGTCCGTCACGAAGACCCGGTAGGTGTACTCCGGCGTATCGAACAACTGGCACTGTTCGGGTTCGTCCGCTGCGCCGTTCTGCGGCTGTTTCTCGTACCGCAGGGCCAGGAACCGGTACGGTTTGGCCCATCCCTCCGGCTGGTAGAAGAACTCGCACTGTCCGTCGGCGTCGGTGCGCGGCGACCGCTTCCACTCGGCCGCCTTCAGTTCCTCCACCAGCCGCGCCGTCTTGCGCGCCACCAGGATGAACCGGCAGTTCCTCTTCTCATAAGCCTCGACCGCGTCCCAGCAATAGAAGCCCGAATCGGCTCGCGCGTACACCGTCTGGACGGTCGCCGGCAGGGCGGCAAACGCGCTCTCCAGATGGCGGGCGATCTCCTGGCCGCCGGGCCGGTCGCCGGTGCGCAACGCGCCCGCCACATACTCCTTGGTTTCCGCCAGAAACGTCAGAATCGGCTGATAGCTCTTCTTGCCTTTGTTCTTCGGGTTGTAGCTCTTGCGCGCGCCCATCTGATTGCCGAACAGGGTGTGCACGGTCGTGTCGGTGTCCAGCGTCGCCTCGGTTAACTCGACGTTGGCCGCTTCCCAGACCCGCTGCCGCAGGCGGCGCTGCACCTCCAGCAACTGCCGCGCCACAGCCAAGCGCAGGGCGGCCAAAAAGCGCTAGAAAGTCGATTGCGGGGGCAATTCGAGCACCTGCAAGATCCCGGTCAGCATCGGCTCTCGCTTGAGAAAGCGCAAATGGTACAGCCGCGAGAAGCCCACGTAGCAGGCCAGCACCATGGCCAGCACGAATCGATACATCGTCATGGCCCTGGTCTTCCGCTTCACGGAGAGAGTCTCTTCCACCAGTCTCTGGAAGCCGAGCTTCTCCAGCATGGTCGCTACTGGCAGCAGACCTCCGTAGGCGGTCAGATTCCTCGCCTCAAAGTCATAGGGCGTGGAAGCCCCGATTTTATTGGGCTCCGGAGTAACGTCACGAAGCGCTTGATTGGCGGGCTCTCGGCGGGTATCGTGTTTTTGATCGTTAACCATTTGGGTGGCTCCTGAGAATCGGCTCGCGAAGCTGCGAACTTCGCGAACCTCCTGTTTTACCGCAGGATTCTCAGGGGTCCCAAATGGTGTCGCGCCTCAGCCGCCCAGCAGCGGCCTCAGCGGCGTGCATAATTCAGGTGTCATTAAGCCGCCGAGGTCATTGATCTCACCCGCCGTGTAGTCCTCTTCCGGGGTAAGCGAAAGGAGGCGGGCGTAAATTCCCGCGTTGAAGCCAACGATGGCATCGGGGTTGCCCGCACGCGCGGCGGCTCCAGAGCTGGTGAAATTGGGTGGGGTGGGAGAACGATGTATGACGTTGGGACGGCGACAGCCGTCCAACCACCAACCCACGACCTTCTTCCCCCAGCGCCGGGACCAGTCGCTGATCACCTGCTCGCACCTGGTTTCGGCTTCGGGATTGCGGGGCCCTCCCCCACGACACCGCGCATGGTGAGATCCACGCTCCCGATCCCTTTTAGGCGCGGACCTGCGGGCAGATATACCAGAAGCTTGATCTTTCGCTTACTCTGCGCGTCGTACAGGTCCGCAACCAGGTCCCGCCGCCCCGCGGGCAGTGTTGATCAGCCAAGTCCCCGCGCCGAGCAGGGAGAGGCGATCCCGATTGATAAAGTGACGATTGTCCGGAGTGGCTGGAATGTGCAGGCTGACGTAGTCCGCATCCCGCACGGCAGCTGGGAAATCGTTCACCACCCTTTCAAAGACGCCGTCCGCACGGATGTCGTCGGCCATCCCTGCCGAGCGCCGGCAGCCGACGACGCGCATGCGAAAACCCAGATGTGCGATGCGGGCCACGGTACGCCCGATGGGGCCGCAGCCGATGACTACCAGGCGCTTGCCGGACAGTTCCGTTCCGCCACACGGCGCCCAGGAGCGTTCTTTCATAGCACCGGCCAGCGCAACCAGGTGTCGCGCCGCGGCGGCCATCAGCAGGAGCGCATGCTCGGCTACCGATTGGTCGAGGACGCCCGGCGTATTCGTGCACAGCAAACCGGCCGCGGTGGCTTTGGCTTTGTCGATACCGTCGTGGCCCACGCCGAAGCGCGCCAGCACGCCTCCACTACGCAGAGCTGAATGCAGACGGTGGCGGTAGGGCGTGGTTCCTACAACGGCGTGGCGGGCGCCGGATTCGATGATCGCCGCTGCCAAACCGTCCTCGTCAGGCGGAGACGGTACGCAACGGCCGCCCAAAGCTGCCGCGAAAACCGCTTCTGCTTTGCGGAATTCCGGTTCGGTGGTCACCACGGGCGAAGACGCCATAGACGTTGAACCGCCAGGGTACTCTGGAAGCCGACGGAGGTCAAGCAAGCTTCGGCTGATATCTTAGATCTTGCGGAAAGAGCCTGGTTGGCGCTACACTTCAGAATGTCAGATTATGCACACATTCCAGGGCAATCTCACTGAACACGCTTACCTTTCGATTCGCGACCGCATCCTGCGTGGGGTACTGCCGTTTGGCACGGGGCTTTCCCGGCGGGCTCTGGCGGAAGAACTGGAAATCAGCATCGTGCCCGTCGGTGACGCCTTGCAGCGCCTGGAGAGCGATGGTCTCGTCGAGAGCCGGCCCCGCGTAGGTACACGAGTCCGGATTCCGACGGCCAATGCCGTCCGCGGCCACTATATCCTGCGGGAGGCGCTGGAGTCTCAGGCGGCGCGCATCTTTACTGAGAAGGCTAGTTCTGACGAGCGGGAAGAGGTCAGACAACTGGCAAGCCAGTTGGACGGGCTCTACGCGCTGATGCGGCCCGATGAGGATCGGGAGCGCTCGTTCGAGATCCACAAGTTCCATATGCGATTCCATATGCGGATCGCGGGGTGCACCGGGTGCGAGGAACTTTGCCAGGCGATTGAAAGGAACCAGATCCTGGTATTCAACTGGCTCTACGATACGGCTTTGGGCAATCAGCAGCCCCCGGCGGCCTGGCACTCCCAACTGGTTGAAGGACTGATCTCCGGCAGTCCCGAAATCGCCGATGCAGCCATGCGGCGTCACACGCGCTACCGCATGGAAGAGGTGCTGCAGCGCATGGAACCATACTTCGGATGGACGGAGACGCGCCTGGCAGCCTTTCCCAAGCGTCCACGGCGGAAGGCCGCGGCTGCTCCAGCCATTACCAACGGCAAGGGCTGACGCCGGCGCACTCCGCCGGCTTCGCCATGCTATTGAACACTTGAGGGTGTGCGACGTCGAAGTGGAGCTCAAGCCCGACGCGCCTCCCAATAATCCTCAAACCGGCCATTGAAATGACAGCACCGCAGGGCCAGGATGGCGTTGGCTCCTCGAACCGTCCAGAGCATCCCGGACTGTTTGAGACGTGAACCGATCACGGTCTTGCAGCCCGCCTCGATGACTCCCGAGCCGACAAACAGGTGCTGGCGGCGAAACTTGAGGTAGCGCATGCGCTCCGCGTTCCTCTCAAAGTACCCGGACTCGGTGCGGATCTTCTCGGCCACCTCTGGATTGGCTGTATCGATGGACCGCAGGGAGAGCACCAGTTTTCGATCCGCCCCTTGTCGAGCATGTGTTGCTGGATCATGATCCAACGTTTCTGATTCACCTCGTCGTTGGGGTACAGTTTGCGCGCCAACTCCCACAGGTGCTGGCGAGCGTGATAGAGATCGACAATCTGAATCGCGCCCGGGAAGTACTGATCCGCAAGGTTCCAGATCCATTCGGCGCCATCGCCTATTACGACTTTCTGACTCTGCGCAGGAATTCGTGGAGGGGGCCGGATTCCGGGGTATCGGGCCGGTCGTATAGACTCGTGAGTTGCCAACTGACAACGAGTTCACCAGGATACTGAGCTGGCCGGGCTACCGGGTCT
>JBEKWU010000216.1:0-4768 GCA_049512775.1 Bryobacteraceae bacterium | reverse complement strand
GTCCGCGACGACGAACGCGGCTCAGGCCCGCTTGAAGATCAAAGAAGGGAGGCATCACCCAGGAGCATCTGGCCACTCTGGCACAGTCCGGATTCCAGGCTCATCGACCATTCGAAACCAAGACCGTTTCCAGGCTCAGCCTGTGTTGGAAATAAAATCAGATTCCAGGCTCATTCTTGGATTGGAAAATGCTCGCTACTCCAGGAACTCCACCCGGTATTCCTCGATCACCGGGTTGGCCAGCACGTCGCGGGCGATCTGCTCCATCTCCTGCTGGGCGCGCTCGCGCGTCGTGCCCGGCGCAAGCACGATCTCGAAGAACTTCCCCTGGCGAACGTCGGCGACGCTGGCATAGCCCAACCCGGCTAGGGCGGAGCGAATGGTCTGCCCTTGCGGATCGAGAACCGTGGGTTTGAAAGAGACGTACACTCGGACTTTCATGGAACGACCATTCTATCTCGCGGCGCAGGTGCCTTGCTCGATGTGCTACAACGGGAGTTCCGGGGAGGACGCCATCGTCAGGGTTTGTGTGCTGGCCAGCGGGAGTTCGGGCAACAGCACCCTCATCTCCACCGGCCGGACGCGACTGCTGGTGGATGCGGGGTTGAGCCGTCGCGAGACCCGTGCCCGGCTGGCCTCGATCGGCGAGCAGCCTGACCGGATCAGCGCCATCCTCATCTCCCACGAGCACAGCGATCACGTCGCGGGCCTGCCGGCGCTGGCCAGGAACCTTGGGGTTCCCGTGTACCTCACGCACCTCACCGCGCCGAGCGTCTGCTGGAACGGCTACGACCCCAAACTGGAGACCTTTCAGGCCGGCAGCCGCATCGTGGTCGGCGACATCGAGATCGACACCTTCACCGTTCCGCACGACGCCGTCGATCCGATCGGCTTCTGTTTCCACGCCGAAGGCGTCAAAATCGGCTTGGTGACCGACCTCGGCTACATCCCGGACTCGGTCAAGTTTCACCTCCGCGGAACCGACCTGCTGGTGCTGGAATCCAACCACGACCTGGAGATGCTGAAGGTCGGCCCGTACCCGTGGCCGGTCAAGCAGCGGATCATGAGCCGCAACGGCCACCTTTCCAACGACGTGGTCTGCGAGTTCATCCGCGCCGAGCTCGACCCATCCACCACCACGCTGGTGCTGGGCCACCTGAGCGAGCACAACAATCACCCCGAGATCGTGCGGCTCGGCGCCCAGCAGGCCCTGGCTGGCCGCAGCCTGTTCACCAAGCTGGCGATCGCCGAACACCAGCGGCCCACGGAGGTCTTCGAGTACTGACTATGATCCCGAGATACACCCGGCCTGAAATGGGCCGCATTTGGAGCGACGAGAATAAGTACCGCGCCTGGCTCGAGGTGGAGCTGGCCGCCGCGGAGGCCTTGGCCGAGCTGGGGGAGATCCCCGTCGAGGCCGCGCGCAAATTGCGCGAGCACGCCAGCTTCGACGTCGAGCGCATTCTGGAAATCGAGCGGGAAGTCAAGCACGACGTGATTGCCTTCACCACCGCCGTGGCCGAGCGCCTCGCGGAAGCCGGCCATGCCGGCGCCTCCCGCTGGCTCCATTACGGCCTGACCTCGAACGACGTCGTGGATACCGCCCAGGCGCTCCAGGTCGCGCAGGCCTCCCGCCTCTTGCTGGCCGGTCTCGAGGAATTGCGCGCCGTGCTGAAGGAGCGGGCGCGCGAGTTCCGCCACACCGTCCAGGTGGGGCGCACCCATGGGGTGCACGCCGAACCGATCACCTTCGGCCTCAAGCTGGCGCTGTGGTACGACGAGGCGGGGCGCAACCTCGAGCGTCTCTCGGCCGCCGCCGCCGGGATGGCCGTGGGCAAGCTCAACGGCGCCGTCGGCACCTTCGCGCACATCGGCCCGGAGGCCGAGGAACGCGCCTGCGCCAAGCTGGGCCTGGCGGCCGCCCCCATCACCTCCCAGGTGATCTCCCGTGACCGCCACGCCGCCTACATCGCCGCGCTGGCGCTCCTTACGGCTCTGCTCGAGAAGATTGCGCTTGAAATCCGGCACCTCCAGCGCACCGAGGTGCGCGAGGCCGAGGAGCCGTTTTCGGCCGGCCAGAAGGGCAGCTCCACCATGCCCCATAAGCGCAATCCCATCGTTTGCGAGCAGATCTGCGGCCTGGCGCGGGTGGTGCGCGCCAACGCGCAGGCGGCCTTCGAGAACATCGCCCTGTGGCACGAGCGCGACATCTCCCAGTCCTCGGTCGAGCGCGTGATCCTGCCCGACTCCACCATCCTCGCCGACTACCTGCTGGCCCGCACTAGCAGCCTGGTCCGCCGGATGCGCGTCTATCCCGAGCGCATGCGCCGCAACCTGGAGCTCACCCGGGGACTCATCTTCTCCGGCCAGCTCATGCTCGACCTGGCGGCCGCCGGCATGCTCCGCGAGCAGGCCTACCGCATCGTCCAGGGCCACGCCATGCGGGCCTGGGAAGACGGCTCGGACTTCCGCGCCTCCATCGAGGCCGATCCCGAGATCCGCGCCGCGCTCAAGCCCGAACAGATCGCCGGCAGCTTCTCGCTGGAACGCCAACTGCGGAACATTGACCGCATCTTTGAGCGCCTGGGCATCGTCTGAATCATCATGATCGTGAATCCCGATATCGAGCGCTACATTTACGGGCTGGTGCCGCCGCGCGACCCCCTGCTGGCGGAGATGGAGCAGGAGGCCGAGCGCCGGGGCATTCCCATCGTGGGCCCGGCAGTCGCCAACCTCCTGGCGCAGTTGGTCCGCATCTCCGGCGCCCGGCGCATCTTCGAGCTGGGGTCGGCCATCGGCTATTCCACCATCTGGCTGGCCCGGGCCGCCGGGCCGGACGCCGAGGTCCACTATTCGGATTTCAGCCCCGCCAACGCCGAGGAAGCACGCGGGTACTTCGAGCGGGCGGGTATCGCCTCCCGAATCTGTATTCATGTCGGAGATGCCCTCGACGCGCTGGCCAGCGTGCCTGGGGAGTTCGACCTGATCTTCAACGACGTGGATAAGGAAGGCTATCCGGCGGTGCTCGACGCTGTGACGGCCCGCCTGAAACCCGGCGGCTTGCTGTTGGCCGACAACGTGCTCCGGAGAGGGGAGGTCCTCGATCCCCGCGACCAGCGCGCTCAGGCGGTGGCCGAGTTCAACGCTAAGCTATTTAATTCCAGTGACTTCTGGACTAGTATCGTGCCCCTGCGCGATGGGGTGTCGATCAGCGTGCGCCTGTAAACGAATTCCGATAACAATAGTTCTACAGAAATAGTAAATACCGGAAACGAAATCCCGTGCTTTTTTTCGGGGCCTGGGTTAGACTTGAGTTTGAGGAAAGGAAACCAGCCCCGGATGGCGAAGTCCCACCAGGTTTCACGGAGTCGCGGCCTGGATCTGGCACGTGTTTTGCTCGTAGATGATGATTTGACCTCCCGTCTGACCCTCCAAACGGTCTTGGAAGCGGGGGGATATCGGGTGGATGCGGCGGCCTCGGCGGCCGAAGCAGTGGAAAAGCTGGACCGTCAGGAATACCAACTGGTACTCAGCGACCTGCGCATGGAATCCCCCGAGGCCGGTCTGAAAGTCCTGGCCCACGCCCGGATGATGGACTACAAACCGGCCACCGCTCTCATCACCACGTACCACAACTCCAGGGCCCGCGGCGGAGCCCGCGGCGCGGCTGGCACAATGCTGATCGAACCCGAGGATCTGCCCGGATTGTTGAGCCGGGTGGCGGATCTGGTCAGCGAACGGGCCACGCGTCGTGTGGAGCGCGAGCTGCGGCACGCCAGTTGCCAGTAGTACTACTGGTGCTGCCCGGCTATTCCAGCAGGGAATCCGCTTAGGCTGTGGATTGCCCGCCCGGCCTCTCAAAACGTCCGGTAGTTGGTGAACTGCACGTCGATGCCGAAGTCCTGCTGCCGTAACAGGTGAATCACCTCCTGGAGCAGGTCCCGGCTCTTCCCGCTCACCCGCACCAGGTCGCCCTGGATCGACGCCTGCACCCTGATCTTGCTCTCCTTGATCCGCTTGACGATCTCTCGCGCCTTTTCGATGGGAATCCCCTGCTGGATGCTGACTTCCTGGCGCACACTCGAGCCGGCCGCGGGAATCACCTCGCCATAGGACAGGCCTTTGAGCGGCACGCCGCGCTTGACCAGCTTGAACTCCAGGATTTCGGTGACCGCGCGCAGCTTGAACTCGTCCTGGCAGCCCAGCAGGATCTTCCTATCCTTCTGATTCAGCTCGATCTGCGATTTCGAGTTCTTCAGGTCGTAACGCGTCTGCACCTCTTTCAGGGTCTGGTGAATGGCGTTATTCACCTCGTTGAGATCGATCTTGGAAGCGATATCGAAGCTGTTGTCGGGCACCCGTTGGGCCTCCTCAGCGCTTCAGAGCCACCAGGACGCGCTCCGTGAGCTGGTCGATGAGGGCAGGCGTGACCTGATCCAGGGCCAGGGTGACGGCGGCCCGCACGCACTCGGGATCGATCTCGGCCGCGGGCTCCGGCTGGGGAGGGGGCGGCTCGGCCGGCACTGCCGGGGCGGGTTCCTCCACCACGGGTGCGGCCTGGCCTCCCAGGACCTCGCGGGCCAGCCTGGCGGCTTCAATCAGCGGCCGCAGGGTGGCCAGCATCACGGACGCCTCGAATGGTTTCTTGAGGATCCCGTCGGCTTTCACCCGCTCCGCTTCGGTCTCGTCCACCGGTTCCAGTAGCCCCGCCAGCAGCACCACGCGCGTGTGCCGGTATCTGGCGTCGCTCCGCACGTGCTGGCAGATC
>JBEKWU010000215.1:0-4858 GCA_049512775.1 Bryobacteraceae bacterium | reverse complement strand
CCACAAGCGCCTCTGCGGACCGCGGGCCAACAGCCGCTTGCACCACCGCCCCGACCCGGTTCATCGGCCCCACAGCCAACTCGAGACCGCCTACCACAAGGCCGACAAAACCATTCAGGACATCGTCGATCTGCTCGCGGCTGCCTGATGCTACCGGTTCAAATGTTGGAGTATTCTTGTTTACGATCTTCGAGGTAAGAATCTAAGGCATTTGCTTTCATGTGAGTGTTTCCTTTGGTGCTGAGGCCGAGGGAAACGCGGCATGTCGGTGCCGCGGAGTGACGTTCGGCATCTTTCTGAGATAACAGGTTATTCCATAGCAATGTAGGACCACACCGAGCCGCAGTCAAGCGAAATCGGATCGGCTGATCGGATTTCTCGCGGGAGCGGGACCGCTGCTACAGCGTAAGACGACCGTGCGGGCTGAGGCGCGGGATGATGCCTTGTACGCGCCCTTGGTCTCCAGGGAAGCCGGGCCGACGTGGGAGACCAGTTCCGCAAAGGTGCGGGAGTCGGGGAACTCGCCTTGAACGGGTTTGAACTGGTATTTGTCGGCCGGCATCGCTTCGGCAAGCGTGACAATCTCATCCCGCAAGGCGTCGAGCTGGATCTCGCAGGTCCTGGCAATTGACCACGGTTCAGGCGGATCGGCGGCACACAACGGCGTGGCCCAGAGGCCGAGGAGCGCCAGGCAGGGAAGTCCCTTCCTCCCATCTCCTTTCAGCCGGGAAACGACGCGCACGCCGGCAGTAAACGCTCCCGGCGTGCACGTCAATTCTCCTCGATCCAGATGGCCGTCAGAACTCGACTCGTAGCTTCAGTTGCACCAGGCGTGGCCCGTTGACCTGGAACGGCGTGATTTGACCGAAGTCCGCGGCGGTTATGCTCTGGCCGGTCATAGTGTAGCTCTGCCACGTATGGCGGTTCAGGATGTTGAACATGTCCGCGCCGAAGCGGAGTTGCAGCCTCTCCCATACGAAGAACGACTTGTTGATGCTGACGTCCTCGTTCATGGTCCCGCACTGCCGCGCCTGCGGATCGATCGCCGGCATATTGCCAAAGCCGTAAGCTCCCTCGGATTGATACGCCAGCGGGCGTCCCGTCTTGGCGGCCTGGGTCGGATTGCCCGCGTTGGCCAGGTAGTTCTTGGCGGGATTGCCGAACTGCATCTCGGAGCAGGACACGCTGCTGCGCACCGGCACGCCCAAGACGCGGTCGGCTCGCGAGCCGACCGTGGGAATGGCGGTAGCCAACGAGCCGCTCACTCCCAACGGAATGCCGCCCGTGTACTGGTGGATGCCGGAAACCGTCCAGCCGCCGAGCAATTGCTTGCCGAGCCGCCCGGTGCCGCTGCCAAACCGCTTGCCCGGCCCGAAGGGCAACTCGTAGGAATAGCCCAAGACCAGGCGCTGGGGCGTGTCGTAACGCTGCACCGTCCTATCCAGGTTGTAGTTGTTCGGGCTCCTGAACGAGCCGCCGGGCGGCGACCAAGCCTCCGCCGTCACGATGTATTTCGATATTGTGTAGTTGGCCAGGAACGTCAGCCCGGAGGAAAACCGCTTCTGCGCTTTGAAGATTCCGGCTTGATACGTGCTCCCGCCCCAGTGACCCGCGGTATCGTTGAGACCGTTGAATTGTGGATACGGCCGAAGCGCGCGGTAAAGCGGAAGGGTCACGTCGAAACCCGGGTACGGGGCTGTGAAACCCAGGGCCTGCACCTGCGGCGAGTTCAGCGGCAGATTGAGCACCGACCCGAGGCTCCAGTACTTCGGATCAAGCTCTCCGCGATTTGTACTGACATAGCCATGCTTATGGTTGTTGGCGAAGTAAGTGGCCTCGAGCACAATGTTGCCCTTGACCTCCCGCTGAAACCCGCCGCTCCACATGTAGTTCTCCGGCGAGCGGGCAATGCCGGATGCGTCTGAGGTAGTGGCGGACTGGCCATTGCGGAACGACGGGTCGGTGTTCGGAACCGTGCCCAGAACGTTTTGCGGATAAGGCGTGTCCCAGCTATAGTAGAGCCCGTAGGGGTTCGAGTTCGGCAACGGCGACCCGCCGCCCTGGAATCCGGTGCGGTCGACTCCGACCCCAAGACCGTTTTCCGCTCCCTGGTCAAGGAGGCCGGCGAAAGCACGGAACACCGTCTTGCTGTCAATCTGGTACGCCAGACCGAGGCGCGGCCGGAGCATCTTCCAGTGGGTCTTACCTGGACTATCCTGGCCGTTCCGGCCGGGCCCCGAACCATAGAACGATAAGGCGCCCAGCAGATTGCCCGCTCCCGGGTTGGGCCGGTTCAGGTCCACCAGGGTGATTTTCCCGTTTACCTCGGAGTACGGCACATCCACGTCCCAGCGCAGCCCGGCGTTGATCGTCAGTCTCCGGCTGACCTTCCAGTCATCCTGGACGAACGCCGCGTAGTAGGTCTGCCGAACGCCGAGAATCGCCGGGGCATACATGGTCACTGCGCTCGGGTAGCCGAGAAAGAAACTGGCCCATTGATCTCCGCCGGTGCCGTTTGTATTCGCTGTGCCGGCGGCCTGAAACGAGTACTCGCCGGTCGCGCTGTTGTGAGTGGTGGAGCCGTAAATGCGGAAATTCTCGGCAAAGCGGATGATCTGCACACCCGCCTTGAGCGTGTGGGCGCCCCGGTTCCACATCAACGAGTCGTTGAAGGTGGAAATGAGATTGCCGTGCTGATCGACCGGGTGGCCGCCCAATGCGGTGTTCCCGCAAATGTACCAATCGGGTCCTGGAAACCAGATCTCCGGGCAGTTCGGATCGTAAGTCCCGCGGATGCCCGCCGCCTGGCCGATGTTCTGGCCGTAATTGTTGCTCTGGGCGCTATCACTGTACCGCGTAAAGCCGTAGAGCACCTGGTTGATCAGGTTCGGTTTGAGGTTGTACGTCCAGTCCAGACGCGGGCGGTGGATGTAGCTGTAGGTTTGGGCTCCGAAGAGGTCTCCCACTACGCTGCCGATACCCGATTTGGGATGGCTGAACTGATAGAAACCGGAAATGCGGCTCTTGCTGCTCAGATACTGGTCGCCCTTCACGGTGAAATCCCAATTGTCGCTGGTGTTCCGGCTCGTCCCCACAAAGTTGCTCACCGAACCCGGAAGGTTGGGGAGCGGCAGTTTGTCCAAGAAATACTTGGAAACGGGGCTCAGCCGCGTGGGATCGATGACGTTCGGCGTTCCGCCGTAGCTGAACTGACGGCGCAGCGTCTGCCCGGATGCGTCGGTGTACAGGTTGGTGGAATCGTAGATGGGGTTGATGTCCGCGGCCGAGAAGTTCCCCTGCCGCATGGCGGCAGTTGGCAGCGTGAGGACCTTTGAGGCCGCAATTGTGCGGAGCTTGTAGCCGGTCAGGGTCGCCCAGACGAACGTCTTGTTCGTGCCGTTGTAGATCTTCGGCAGGATCACCGGGCCCCCGCCCGCGAACCCGAACTCATTCTGCTTCAGGGGATCACGCTTGGCGGCCTGCCAGGGTCTGGCATCCAACTTCTCGTTGCGCATGTATTCGTAGGCGGCGCCGTGATACATGTTCGTTCCTGATTTGGTCGCGAAGGTCATCATTCCGCCAGTGGAGCGCCCGTACTCGGCCGTCATCGAGTTGGAGAGCATTCTGTACTCGCCGATCGCCTCCACGGAGGGCATGCCGCCACCCGCTCCGAACGCGCCGCCTCCTCCGCCAACGCCTCCTCCCTCCACGTTGGACTGCAAGCTCACGGTCTGGCCGTCGATCAGCGCCTCCATGGCAAAAGTTCGACCGCCGGCGATGGTGGCTTGGGGGCTGTCCATCCCGCGCCAGTTCACGCCCGGCGACAAGTAAATGTAACTGAACGCACTCCGCATGGCTCCACTGACGAGATTCGGCATGTCGCTTTTCAGTTTCTCTTCGATCCCCGTGCCGACAATCGTAGTACTGGTCTCCAAGTCGACGGCGCCGGCCTGCACGGTGACCTGATCGGTGAGGGTTGCCAACGCCAGCGTCGCATTGACCGTCGTGGTGGTTGCGGTCGCGACCTCCACGGCGGTAACCGTATAGGGGGCGAAGCCTTGCGCCGCGACCGCGAGGTTGTAGCGTCCGTACTGAAGGTACGGAACCGTATAAAGGCCTTCGGCGTTGGTTTCGGTTTGCGTTTTCACGCCGATGGCGGGATTGGTTACTTCGACCTTGGCTCCGGGCACGACGGCGCCGGTGCTATCGGTGACTCGGCCGTTGATCTGGCCGCGTTGCGTCTGGGCAACCACGGCAGCCTGGAAGAGGACTGAGATCGCCGCGAAAGCGAGAAATCGACTCAGATTGGAAAGCATTCGGGGTTCCTCCTGGAATCTATTGGCACCTGGGCGACCGTGGCATCCAGGGCACCGCAGAAGCGCGAATGCCGCTCTGCTGCGATGGGACGCTGGGGTGTCACGGCTAGCCCTCCGCCCAAACTGAGATAACAAGACATAACCTTTACCACATTCTAAGAACCCGTGCTGCGGCTGTCAAGAGAAAAATGCGCAGAAGGAGTCATGGCATACCCAAAATGCCTGACCCCCTTGCTGACAACGCCTTTGGAATCAAGAACTTGTGTTCTCAAACAAGTGCCAAAGTCGCCCCGAGCGGTGGACCCAGAAACCCTCCGAAGGGCCTCTGCCGATCATCTGGCTGCCCGCCTGGCTCGGGACGGGGATCCCGAGCCGATCGACATCGAGGAAACCGATAGCAACTTCGCGATCGGCTGGAAAGGCATCGAAGGGGAGGCCTTCGTCTCTATCGATCGCGACTCCGGTCGCGTAGTGACGATTCTCGGCTACGCAACCGACCAGATCGCGGAATTGGGTTGATCCGGAAATTTCAAATATGTTTG
>JBEKWU010000214.1:0-9272 GCA_049512775.1 Bryobacteraceae bacterium | reverse complement strand
TGGCTTGAGTCTCTGTGAGGGAATTATGCAGCGCAAACGACCGGCTCGCGGCGGAGGTTGACTGGCAAAACGCCCGGATCTCCGCAAGTTCTCACCATGACGCAACACTCACCATAATCTTCACCGGGCGGGGTTTCGATCACCACACAGGCCTCCGGCGGCCTGGAACCACGGAGCTTGCCTACGAAGCGTTTGACGCTCTGATAGGCCCCGCGGAAGCCGTGATCGTCCACCAGATCCTGCCAGATGGCCTTGGCATTACGACCCTTGCCAAGCCAGAACTCGATGACCTCCCGGTAGGGTTCACAGGCACTGGCCGCGGGACTGCGACCGGGTGCCGGCTCTGGCCCGGCGGCCGGCGCACCGGCCGCCGGTGGGCCAGAGTGGGGGGTCACCTCGTTGGCCGGTTTTGAAGCGGAGCCCGGGTCGGGGGTCACCTCATTGGCCGGTTTTGCCGGCGCTTGTCGTCCCCACCTGCCCGGTGGCCGGGGCTCGATTCCGGCCGCGCGCAGGTAAGCGGCTGCGGTCTCGCGGCGCACCCCGGTGGCCCGCTGGATGCGCCGCAGCGACCATCCCAGCCGCCCCAGCGCGATGATCTGTTGTTTCTTTTCTTCGCTCAAGACATTGCTCATCTCGACGGAGGGTAAACCTCACGTCGTGGTCAATGTCCTGAGTCAGCTCCGTGGGCCGGTTTTCAGGTGACCCTCAATGGCCGGTTTTGGGTGTCCCCCGAGGCAGTCAGCGCATATGCCAGCTCGAGGTTCTCATCAACTTGAGAGCGATAGTAGCGGTAGGTGACGTCTGGCTGGGTAGAAAGAGAAACGTCAAGCGAGTCGTATTCCTTTGAGGTCGCGGAGACAATGCCAATCTCGCCATTGGCTACGTAGTCCAACCCGGTATCGCGCGGCCACGCATCCCTGGCATCGTTTCTGATCTGAATGACTTTGTCGGTCCAAACAATCTCCTGATCCCCGAACGGCCGTGGCTCCTGCCGCTGGGCCCTAATGATCAGTCCGCGCTTGTACCGGCCCTGGATGATTCGGTTTAGCTCAGATGTCCCAAACGTCTCACCGCGAACAACACCGAGAATCTGCCAAGCTTCCGCCCGCTTCCAGTCCTCGCCTACAACGCCCAGAGACTCGTTGAAGGCAACGTATTCCTTTTCCCCGGAAATGTTCAGATGCCGCGCCATTGCCGAATGAAGCTGATCGTAAAGCTCGACGTGGTCCTTCCAGAAGTGAACTTCGAGGTCGCCCTGAACCTTTTCCTGAGCCACGGAGGCCAGCACCTCGCCGTCACCGGGTTTTGGGACATCCCGCTGGTAGCCATCCGCGAGGCGCAGCGCCCAACTGTCATGGCTTTCATGTCGCGCGCGCTCTTCAAGGCGCGCGATACACCCGGCTCGTTCCGCGTCTTCCTCCAGCCATGCAATAATGTCCGAGAATGGCCGGCCAGGACCGATCGGCGGCAATTGATTTGGGTCACCGACGAGAATCAGCCGCCGCACTCTGTTCAGATCGAGGGCGCGGAACAAAACGCCCAGCAGATCCATGGGGATCATTGAGGCTTCGTCAATGATGACTGTCGAGGCGCCAGCCTGCAGTCCGGCTGAATACTTGAGAGTGAAGGTGCCCTTTCGAAGCCACTCCTGCTTGAGAAGGAATTGATGAATCGTCGAGGCATTCCGCCCGGTCTTCGTTGACAACCGGACGCGCGCCTTGCCGGTGGGGGCTAGAAGCAGAACGGTCGTGCGGCCTTCGAGTTCTTTCAAGCCATCAAGCAGCGCGACGAGTACAGATGTCTTTCCTGTTCCCGCGCTCCCTGTGAGCGCGCTAAACCGGCGTTCGACGAGGGTATTAAGCGCAGCAATCTTTTCCATGCGTGCGCGCTTCTCGGTTTCGTCCCGAAGCGCCGTGCCCTCTCCCGGGCCGACCGCCTCGTCGAGGAGCGGGTTCCAATCAAAGTCTTGCGGCGGGGCATCGTTCATCTTCTTTACCCGCCTCGACAGAATGTTGCGTACGTAGTCCTCGACATCCGCAAGGTGCTTGAGGGCGATCAACGGAAAGTCGTTGTCTGGCAGAAACTGAAGTGCCTCGCGGAAAAACTT
This sequence comes from Bryobacteraceae bacterium, assembly GCA_049512775.1. GTDB lineage: Bacteria > Acidobacteriota > Terriglobia > Bryobacterales > Bryobacteraceae > Fen-330. The sequence goes on along the minus strand of JBEKWU010000214.1, from coordinate 7,165 downwards.
GGCTTGGGTGATGACCAGATCGCCGTCGGGGCTGCAAGCGCGCCGTTCAGGGAACCGGCTGCTAATCAGGCGAAGCGCTTCATCAAATGGGAGAAGCGTGTCGCCCACCTTGGCGGCTTCACTGAGCACAGCGCATGCGGCGGCACGCACACGCCTGGGATCGTCTTGCGGAATCTGGTCTTGCGTTTTTATGAAGAGAGCGGCATTCCCCTCGGGCCGCATCCCGCGGTCAATTGTCTCAAGTTCGACTCTCTCCGAGGTGGCGTCACCCTGGTCCTGCTCGCAGATCACGTAAGGATTCCCACAAAGTTCTTCATCTGTCGCCTGAATGCCGGCGTGTGCGCGCTTTTCCGGTTTGGCGATCCGCGTGACTTGATCAGCCGAAAGCTCAAAACGGGTGAGCAGCGCAAGCGAGGGCCTCCGTGAAGCCGGGTAGCTCTTCCATCGCGTCGCAGCCGCCCTGAGTTCCTGGTTGTACTCTGATTCGTCCGGCTCTCTTTTGCCATCGAGAATCGCCCGGACGTACTCCCAAGGGTTCTCACCCTTCTTGACGCGCGGAAGTAATACAGTGCGCTGGAAAAGCGTCCCACGAGGCATCTCAAGGAATCGGAGCACGCTGCCGATCCCTGGGAAGGGACCGCGATTCGACCACACTTCGGAAAGAACATCATTCAGCCACCGCAACTGGTCCGGCCAGTTACCTGCGACTTTGCTGTCCGCGATCACGGCTTCAACCGATTGCAGAAGACGTTCCAAGACACCAACCGCGACATCGTCAGACACGTGTTCCCCGACGTACGAAAAGGCGAGCATCGAGCCCGCCGGCACGTAGCAGGCGATCTTGCTTAAGTCGTGCCCGCCTCGTAGGTACTCCTGGTAAGGCAGGCGGAGCCCTTCCTTCGGATACCCGTGCGTGACACAGCGGGACCAAACCGGGTAGCGATCGGGGTATCCAGCCTTCGTGCCGAAGTAAAGCTGACCGGACACGTTCGTGATGCGGCCGACACCGACAACGATTCGCGCCGCCTCTTCGTTAAGCGGGTTGGCCTGATTGCAGTAAAAGAAGACGAGTGATCGATTCCTCTCGAGTTTTGACCAGAAGTGCTTCAGCAGAACTCACTGGCGGTCGGGCTCGAATACCCACCCTCGCTCCTTCTTCGAATCCTCGGGACCCCGAATCTTCAAGTTCTCGGCTTCACACACTGCCCGGAGGTTCTCTTCGCGCATCCAACGATACGGCGATGGACAGAAGGAATATGGCGGGACATCCTCCTCAACGAATGGCAAACGCCGAAAGTCGAGAGGATCATCATGGACGATGCGGAAGCCGCGTTCCGACAAGGCGCCCAGATCGCGCGCACATGGCGGCTGCCAGCCTTTTACCTCCGATAACCAGTTGCCACTGGCTTTGATCTCGCGATCTGCGTTCTGTTTTTCATTGCGCCATTCGCGTACGTGCTCGTGCATGACGCAGGAAACGTTCAAGTCCGGGCGCTGGCAAATCTTCCCGTTCCAGGCATCATCGTGCCAGACAAGACGAGCCGAAAGATGGGTGGCCATCCGGTCTCCTTCCTTATTCCAATAGAACGACTTTTCCGAGGTTCTGCGAACCAGCCACTTTTGGTAATGTCACAGTGGCTCCTGACCAAAATCAATCGGAACCACGATTCTGTCGTCTGCTTGTAGCGTTGCCCCCTTCATGTTGAAACAGTAGTCGAGAAGTTTGCTCTCAAGGATGTTGTAGATGAAATCTTCTGGTAATCCGGTCATTTGAGCAACTTCGGAAACGTGGAGGTATCGCTCCTCCCTTCGTCCCTTCACTTGATCCTTCAGAATCGCGGCGAGCTGCGACATCTTCTGTCTGAACGCCGGCTCTTCATTGAGCTTCAGAAGCTGAACTCCGTTTCTCCAGCCACGCGTTGTCAGGTGATACGTGTCGATGAAGAAGTATTGAACCAGGCCTCGGTCAAGCAGCTCTTTCCACGTTGTGGCGTAGATTTGTCTATAACGCTCTGCGTTGATGTTGATGTCAATGCGATACAGAGCGTTTTCTCCTGCATCCTCAGTCATCAGCTTCAGCGCCAAGGCGAGGTTCGCCACGCGGTCTTCACGTGATTTTGTCATGGCCTTGATAGCTTATGATGGCCCATCGCGCTCATTGTGCGAATGGTCGCTCGCGGCGGCAGACACGTAGCCAGTTGAAAACGAACATGCGTGCGGATCCGATCTGCGAGTCTTCCTGGATAAGGCCATCTAGGAAGGTTGCCTCTGATAGGGAACGATAAGTCGGCTTCGGCCCGGTCATAGGCGCTCACGCGGCAGAGCAGGCCCGCGCCGCCTAAAATCCCCCCGTATCCCGAATGCCTTTGCCCTCGGTGCATTCCCAGAGGCGGCCGGCGGGGAGGTTCTTGTATTCTTCGATGCGGCCGCTGGGCCAGGTGAGGACGGCGCGGTCGACTTTGTCGCGCTTGGCGAGGCCGAAGGTGAGGGCCGGCTCGGATTGGGAAAGGTAGCTCGAGCCGCTCTTCACCAGGCGGGAGCTGGCCTGGTCGCCGTGGAAGACGCGCACCTGGGCGCCGATGGCGTCGCGGTTGGACTTGGTGCCGATGAGGCGGAAACGGATACTGCGGTTGCCGGAGAGCTGGTCGTTGCGGTAGAGATACGCGGGGCCGTGGTTGGTGGTCATGAGGACGTCGAGGTCGCCGTCGCGGTCGAAGTCGGCGAAGGCGGCGCCGCGGCCGACCTTGGGGTTGGCGAAGCCACCCCCGACCTCGGCCGCCACGTCGTGGAACCCCTCGGCACCGCGGTTCAGGAACAGATGCGGCGGCTGGGCGTAGCCGACGTCGTGGCGGACGGTGGCCACCGTGTCTTCGATATGACCGTTGACCACCAGCAGGTCGAGCAGGCCGTCCAGGTCCACGTCGAAGAAGAAGCAGCCAAAGCCGAGGCTGCGGCGGGAGCGGCGGCCGATCTCCGAGCGGGGTGCCTGGTCCACGTACATGCCGCCCTTGCTGGCACGATAGAAGCCCAGCATCTCGCTGTCGAAGTTGGTCACCACCAGGCTGGGGAAGCCGGAATTATCGTAGTCCCCCGTGTCCACCCCCATTCCGCCGCGCGCCCGGCCGTCCTCGCTGAAGGCCACCCCGGCGCGCAACGCGGCGTCCTGGAACTTGCCGTTGCCCAGGTTCTTATAGAGCTTGTTGGGCTCGGTGTCATTGGCGACGAACAGGTCGGGCCAGCCGTCCAGGTCGTAGTCGAACATGGCGACGCCCAGGGATTTCGAGCTGGAGTCGAAGATGCCGCTGGAGGCGGTGACGTCCTCGAAAGTCCCGTCGCCCTTGTTGTGGAACAGCCAGCAACTCGCCCCGCGGTAGGCCTCGGGGGTGCAGTAGGACTTCTGCTTGCCGTCCATGGTGCAGAAGACGTCCAGGTCCTCGGACCACTTCACGTAGTTGCAGACGAACAGGTCGAGCAGGCCGTCACGGTCGTAATCGAACCAGAGCGCGGAGCTGGAGAACCCGGTGCGCCCGCCCAGGCCGCTGCGCTCGGTGACGTCGACGAAGGTTCCTTTGCCGGTGTTGCGGAACAGGCGGCTCTGGCCGACGCAGGAGATGAACAGGTCGGGGAAGCCGTCGTTGTTGTAATCGCCGACGGCGACTCCCATGCCGTACATCTCGAGGTCGAGCCCGGCGCGGCGGGTGACGTCGGTGAAGGTGCCATTGCGGTTGTTGCGGTAGAGGCGCATGGTGGTGCGCCCCTTGCGGTGGCCGGGCCAGTCCATGCCGTTCACCAGCAGGATGTCCTGCCAGCCATCGTTGTCGTAGTCCAGGAAGGCGCAGCCGGAGCCCATGGTTTCCGGGAGGTACTTGTCGCCGAAGGCGCCGCTGTTGTGCCGGAAGGCGATGCCCGCGGAGGTGGTGATGTCCTCGAAGCGAAAGCCCGGCGCGGGTGGCGGGGCGGCGCCGGCGAGCGCGGGGAGTCCGAGCAGGAAATCTCTCCGGGTCACGGCATCCTCACCAGTCCCTTGCGAATGGCGTAGACGACGAGCTCGGCGGTGCGGTGCATGCCTAGGGCGTCCATCAGGTTGGCGCGATGCACCGCGACCGTATTGACGCTGAGGCCCAGCAGGGCGGCGATTTCCTTGTTGGAATTGCCCTCGGCGATCAACTGGAGGATTTGCTTCTCGCGCTGGGTGAGGCGGTCGAAGCTGTCTTCGGGCTCGCGCTCGGCCGTGATCAGGCCGGGGTCGAGCACGCGCTTGCCGGCGGCCACGTCCTTGATGGCGCTCGCGAGATCGATGTCGTTGGCGTTTTTGAGGATGTAACCCAGGGCGCCGGCGTCGAAGGCATTGCGAACGTAGTTCTCCTGGGCGTACATGCTGAGCATGAGGATGGCGGTCTTGGGCATCCGCTTGAGGATCTCCCGGGTGGCCTGCACGCCGTCCATCTCGGGCATGGCCATGTCCATGACGATTACCTGCGGCTTGAGCTGCTGGCAGAGCTGGACGGCCTCGAGGCCGCTGGAGGCCTCGCCCACCACGCGAATGTCGGGGTCGTCCTCGATCATGCGCCGGAAGCCTTTCCGCACCAGCGCGTGGTCATCCACCAGCAGAACTGAAATCTCGCTGCTCATACGGCGTCATCCTCGGTGAGCGGGACATCCAGGCGCACCAGCGTGCCCTTCTCTCCCGGCCTCAGGAATTCGATTGTTCCACGGAGCAGCTCGGCGCGCTCCCGCATCGCCACCAGGCCGGTGCCGCGGCGCATCGAGGGATCGGCCTCGGCGGGCAGGCCGGCGCCGTGGTCCTCGACCTCCAGGTGGAAGCGCTGCGGGGAGAAGCGCACCCGGACCCAGACGGTGGGCGAGTGCGAGTGCCGCGCCGCGTTGTTGAGCGCCTCCTGAAGCACCCGGTAGATGTTGATCGCGATGCGGTCGGGGACCGCCGAAGACGCTCCGCTCTTCTCGTATTTCACCGCGATGCCGGTCTGCTTCTCGAAGGTCGGCAGGTACCAGTCGATGGCCTTCTCCAGCCCGCCGTCGTCGAGGATGGTGGGATGGAGCACCTGCGAGAGGCTGCGGATCTTCTCGAGAGTGGCCTGAGCGACCTGGCGGGCCTCGTGCAGCTCTTCGCGCAGGGGCGAGTCGGGGGGGAGGCCCATTTTCTCGGCGCGGCGCAGCATGGCTCCAATCGCGGTGAGGATCTGGCCGAACTCGTCGTGCAGCTCCCGGGAGATGGAGTGAAGCGCTTCCTCCTGGACGGTGATGAGCTTGCGGGCCAGTTCGCTGCGGTGGTCCGAGAGGATGGCCAGGCGATCGAACAGGCGGCGGTTGGCGCGGATCAGGTACAGGCTGGTGAGCGAGATGGTCAGCAGCATCGCGGCGAGGAAGAAGTAGACCTGGCGCTCGACCCGGCCGTAGATGGACTGGATCTGCGCCATGGCCAACTGCTCGACCTCGTTGTTCTCGACCAGCAGACGGGCGACGGTGTTGGTGAGGGCGGCCTGCTGCGCTTGAAGCGTCTCGCGGATGAGCCGGCGCGCCCGGGCGTCGTCCCGCCCGGCGAGCGCGAACAACTGGTCCACCGAGACCCAGAACTGGGCCATGCGATTGGAGACATATTGCCGGCGGCCCGGGCCCGCCGCGGCCGGAGCAAGCTGCGCCTCCATCTTGAGCGCGTCCTCGAGATCCATGCGGCTGCGCGTGAACTGGCCGGTGAAGGCTTCGAGCGGGTAGGGCGGGTCGGGGTCCAGCATGTCGCGCATCGCCAGGCCGAGGGAATTCAGGTTGTTCTGGATGCGCAGAAGCTGGAGGGAATCCTTGCGGTTGCGGTCCACCGTGCTGGTCTGGAGGTCGCGCAGGCCGGCGATCTGGCGCAGGGCGTAGAGCGAGAACACGGCCACGGCGGCCAGCGTCACCGCGAGGCCGATCAGCAGGCGGCTGGTGGGAGAGGACAGGAGAGCTCTCACTCGATTCCACAGCATAGCGTGAATCGAGGCTAGACTGTTATGACATGGACCTGTTGCCGGTGTTTCGGGAGTTGCTGGACCACAATTATTGGGCGCGCGACTGCCAGCTTCAGATCTGTGCCACACTGACCCCGGAGGAGTTCCTGCGCCCGCTGGGCGCCAGCTTCTCGTCGATTCGGGGCACGCTGGCGCACCTGGTGGGGGTCGAGTGGATCTGGCTGGAGCGCTGGAAAGGGCGCTCACCGCGAGCGCTGCCGGCGGCCGAGGAGTACCCTACGCTGGCGGCGATTTCGGAACGCTGGAGCGTGGTGGAACGCGACCTGCGGGAATACGTGGCGGGCCTCGACGAAGACGTGCTGGCGCTTCCCTTGACGTGCACCAACACCCGGGGCCAAGAGTGGACGTATCCTCTCTGGCGGATGTTTCTCCACGTCATGAATCACCAGAGCTATCACCGCGGCCAGGTGACCCTGCTGCTGCGGCGGCTGGGGCTGCGTCCGCCGCGGGTGGATTTCCTGGTGGGGCGGGACGTGGGGTTCCGCAACCGAGGGACTGCCTAGGCCGTCCGCCGTGGGGACGGCTCGGGCTGTCCCCGGTTGCCCTAGTAGATTCCCATTACTCTGTTCCGCCTATTTCCTAGTTGGGGCTCCGGATGTTAAATATACATAGAGCTTCAGGGAAACCATCATGAGAATGGAAGAACTCCTCCTGGAATGCATGACCACGGACGCCGAGGTGGCCAAGAAGGCGATCAGCGCCCCGCGGGCGCTGAATGAAGCCTATCACTACGAGCGCCCGAGCTCCTTTTCGCGCGGGCTGCGGATCGACATCGGGGCCTTCGGCATCCTGCTGATCTCCGGGACGGCCAGCGTGGGGCCGGACGGGGAGACGCTGTATCCCGGCGATTTCCGGGCGCAGACGCAGCGCACCTACGACAACATCACGGCGTTGCTGGAGGCCGAGGGCGCCACCTGGAGGGACATCGTCCGCACCACCTGCTACCTCCGCGACATCGACCGCGACTACGCTGCATTCAACGAGGAGCGCACCGCCTTCTACGAGGCGCAGGGACTGGACCCGCTGCCTGCGTCGACCGGCATCCAGGCGCACTTGTGCCGGCCCGACCTGCTGGTGGAAATCGAGGCCATCGCGATCTTCCGGCGGCCAAACGGGGAGTGAGCGGAGCTCGGCTCCGCATT
>JBEKWU010000213.1:0-5110 GCA_049512775.1 Bryobacteraceae bacterium | reverse complement strand
CCGCTACAGGCGCGGGCCTTCGAACTGCTCGGCGTGTAGCCAGAAACTGGAACCTGCCTCCAGGGCCATCACCCGCACCCTCAGTCAGATACTCGCCGCTGCGGGATGGAACTTCGGTCTAGCGGCTTGCGGTAGATGATGCCGTTTTGGACTAGTTGATTCTAGTTTGACATCAAACATAGAGTATTAGATCATTAGGGCAGGAGGAGTGGCATGCGCCCACCTGCTCAGATTGAACCGTGGCTTGACACCGAAGACCTTCAGACCTGGGTGCGCGAAGCGCTCGACAAGGCCAGCTATCAGAGACGCCTGGCGATCTGGCTGACGCATGTCGGCCAATTGGCCGCGCACCAAGTGGCGGAGTTCCTGTGCGCTTCCAAACAGGCTGTCTGGCTGTGGATCTCGCAGTACAACCAGCGGGGTCCGGAAGGACTCCAGCGGCAAGGCCGCGGCGGGCGGCGCTGGGCGTATTTGTCCGCGGAGGAGGAAGAAACGTTCCTCCGACACTGGCTGCCCCGAGCGGCTCAGGGCGAGCTGTTGACCGCCAAACAGCTGCGTGGCGAACTGGAGAAACGCCTGGGACGCCGGGTATCTCTGGGCTACGTCTACGGGTTGTTGCACCGCTCGGGGTGGCGCAAACTGGGGCCGCGGCCTCGCCATCCAAAGGCCAAGCCCCGGGCCCAAGAGCGCTTCAAAAAAACTCCCCCAGGTCCTCGAAACGGTCTTGAGCGAGGATGAGCACGATCCGCGCCGCCCCCGGCCTTCCCTCGGCGTATCCGTGCTCGAACTCGAAGGCGTCATCTCGATCCGCGATCTCGAAACCCAGTACGGAATCGAGCTGCCCACCAGCGCGGGTTTCGAGACCCTCGCCGGCTTCCTGCTCTTCCGCCTGGGCTACATCCCGAAAGCCGGCGAGACCCTCGAACACGACGCCCGCCGCTTCACCATCCTTGAGATGGACGGCAACCGCATCGCCAAAGTCAGGATCGAGAAATTGTAGCTACTTCCTTCCGCAGCGGCGCGAGCGTCCTGGCGCAAACGGTCTTGTAGGCCGCGCAGAAGTAGTCCAGGTCCTCGAACCGCCGCCGCGGTCCGTGGCGGTACTTGAGGCAGCCGCCGCGGCAGACCGGCTGATACTCGCAGGCCAGGCATTCCGGTGCCGCGAGGGTCTTCTTCGCGGCGAACCCGAAGCGCCGCTCCCGCCGCGCGATCTCCGCCCAGGAATCCACCATCACGTTGCCCAGCTTCCATTCTCGCTCGACAAAGAAATCGCACGGGTAGACGTCGCCGTTGCACTCCACCACGCAGTAGCTGTCGCAGGTCTCTAGCAGCGAACAATCGCCCGGGCTCCGGCCGGCCAGCGCCTCGGCGAGGTTGTCGAAGCAGCGAATTCGCGCCTTGCGCCTCTCCGGCCACCACAGCTCGAACGTCTCCACGAGGAACCGCCCGTATTGCTCCGCCGTGATGCTTGGGGGCAGCGGATTGCCGTCGCCATCGAACTCGGCTAGCGGGATGTACTGAATGTAGTCGACGCCCAGCCCGCGGAAGAAGCGGTAGAGTTCCTTCGGCCTTCCCACGTTCGCCTGGCTCAGCACGCACAGGACGTTGAACTCCACCTGGTTCTTACCGAGGATCTCGATCCCGCGCATCACCTGCCGCCACGTGCCCTGCCCCGCCTTGTTCCGCCGGTAGGCGTCGTGCATCTCCTGGGGCCCGTCGAGCGACACCCCGACCAGCCAGCGGTACTCGCGGAACAGCCCGCACCAATCGTCGTCGATCAGAATGCCGTTGGTCTGGATGGAGTTGCTGACGCTCTGCCCATCCCGCCCGTACTGTTTCTCGAACTCGATCAGTTTCTCGAAGAACTTCAATCCCGCCAGCGTCGGTTCGCCGCCCTGAAACGCCAGGACGCTGTTGGGATAGGAGTAGAACAGAAACGTATCCACCAGCCGCTCCAGCGTCTCCAGGCTCATCCGCCGCTCGGGCAGCGATCGGTAGGGATCGGCTTCGCGGTCCAGGTAGAAGCAGTAGGCGCAATCCAGGTTGCACACCGCCGACACCGGCTTCACCAGCAGGGATTCGATGCGCGGCGCGGTTCCTGCACCCATGCGAGCACCCAGTGTATCACCCGTTCCGCGGTACATTGCCTTTATTACATATCCGGAAAGTAGGCGTCCCAGGACTCCGGATCGTTTTCGCTGCCCTTCATCCACTGCAGGGCATGGAAAATCTTGCCGGCGCCGGTGGCACGATATCCCTGCTTGCGGAAATACTGCGGCAGCGTCACCGCATCCTTCAGCGCGGGGGCGCGGCGCCAGGCCGAAAGCTGGTTGACCCGGGGATTCACGTACACGCCGGAAGTCGAGGGCCGCACGCCGGTCAACAGGCTGGTGCGGGAAGGATGGCAAACGGGCGCCGCACAGTGGGCGTTGGTGAACAGGACGCCGCGCGACGCCAGCCGGTCCATGTTCGGCGTGTGAACTTCCTTACGCCAGCCCATGCAGTTGATGTACTGGTTGAGGTCGTCGAAGACCAGAAACAGAATGTTCGGTTTCGGCGCTTCGGCGCGCGCGGGCGGGCGCGGCGAGCGCCGCGGCGAGCCGCAGAAAGTCTCTTCTTTGCATCACCATGGGGAACTCCGATCGGGCAGCGGGTCCACCGTCTCCGTCATGCGTCCGGCCAGTTTGAGCAGCATGGCCTCGCGCACGTCGCGGGCACGGGGGTTGGACCACAGGTTTTCGAACTCGCCAGGGTCTTTTTCCAAATCATACAGCTCGCCGGCTTCCAGTCCGTGATAGTAAGTCAGTTTGTGGGCGCGGGTGCGGATGGAAGTGGCCATGGGCGGCGGATCGTACAGAAATGTGGAATCGTAGTGCTCCACGTAGATGGAATCGCGGTGTTCGGTTCGCTCTCCGCGCAGCAACCCGGTGAGCGAGCGGCCCTGCATGCCCTTGGCGATGGGGATGCCGGCCGCATCGAGCAGCGTCGGCGCCAGGTCCACCATCTCCACCAGCGCGTCCGAGCGCAGGCCGGCCTTGTACTGGCCGGGCCAGCGGATGATCAGCGGCACCCGTATGGCGCAATCGTAGAAATACGGCCCCTTCCAATAAATGCCGTGGTCGCCGAGCATCTCGCCGTGATCGCTCATGAAGATCACCACGGTGTTCTCCGCCTGCCCGCTCTCTTCGAGCGCCTTCAGCATACGCCCGAACTCCTGGTCAGCCTGCTCGATCATGGCGTAGTAAGCAGCCGTGATCCGGCGGCGCGTCAGGTCGTCGGTCTTTGCAAACGCAAGGCCGCTGCCCCCGTAAGCGCCCGCGTGGTCCACCCGCTGGTAGGGCGTTTTGGAGTCCAGTTCGCCTTCGTGGTAAGCGGGCGCGGGCAGCCTGGCGGGATCGTAACGTTCGTAGTATTCCCTGGCCGGCCAGAAAGGATGATGGGGCTGGAACATGTTGACCGACATCAGCCACGGGCCGAAATCCCGCTGCGCGCGCAGAAATTGAATAGCGATATCGGCGCACCAGGCCGTCTGCGTGAAACGGGCATCGATGGGCACACCCCAGGCCGGCGTATCGGGCGGTGCCGGCCACGCCACACCGCGGCTCTTGAGCCACTCGCGCCACATGTTCCTGCCCGGCCAGGTGTCGGTGATGTCGTGGCTCCACCAGAACTGGTGGTATCCGTCATCGATGCGGTTCTCCACGCGGCCGTTGGCGCAGGGCGAGAGGTGCAGCTTGCCGGCCAAGCCGCATTCGTACCCGCCATCGGCCAGGATGCGGGTGACCAGGCGCTCGCTCCCGCGGATCCGCTGCCCGTTGGCACGCAAGCCGGTGGTGTGCGGGTATCGCCCGGTGAGGAAACTGGCACGCGAAGGAGAGCAAACCGGGTTTTGCACGTAGGCGTGCGTGAACGTCACCGCCTGGTCCATGAACTTGCGCAGGTTGGGTGTACGGATGTGGGGGTTGTTGAGCCCCTCGATGGTGTCGAAGCGTTGCTGGTCCGTACACACCCAGAGGATGTTGGGCATCGCGCGCCCGTCGGTGCGGCGGGGCCGCGGCGCCAGCGGAACGCCGCGCGGAATTTGTGCCGCCAGGGCCGAAAGCCGGAACAGGTCACGCCGGTGCAATGGGAGCTCCCGTCAAAAAGTCAGTTTCACCAGGATTTCCGTTTTCGCATCCTGGCCGCCCTCAATTGTACACCCAATGGCTTCCGTTGAAGCCGTTCTCCTGCTGTTTCCCTCCCGAGCGACTGCGGCGACCCAGGAAGGGGCCAGCTCTGCCTCGTCAGGGTGCAGAATAACCCGGAAGTGCCTCATTTAAAACGATTTCTCATACACCTCTCCGGCCCTACGCCTCCCTTCGCCTGACTTGCTTCCCTGCCGCGGCGTCCTATCCGGTCGGCAGCGGCAACGCCTCCATCCGCCGCACCATGGCCCCGAAGAGCCGCCGCGTCAAATGCCCCTCCGCCAGCAGCAGCCAATAATACCGTGCGTGCTTGATCAGCCGGCCGCCCGTCTTGACCAATCGTTGTTGCAGGCTCGTCAACGACCAGTTGCCGACGCGCAGCGGCAGCACCAGCCGCCGCCACAGGTTCCCCAGGTTGTAGGCGATCACGCTCAACCGCAGCCGCACCTCGTTGGAACGGAAACGATGGCAACTCAGCCGCGTCATCTTGACGGCCTGCTTGCCTTCCTTCACCTTCAGCTTCAACTACACGCAAAGCGAATGGACTGGACATGCGGTTTCGGATCACGCATCCCTTCCACCCGCTCTGTGGTCGCGAGTTTGAAGGCATTGCATTCTTCACCGCGTTTCGCGAAGGCCGTGTGTCGTACCACGACCACAACGGCCGCTTGGTCTCCATGCCGATCAGTTGGACAGACCGAAGCGGCGTAGACCCCTTTGTCGTGGTCGCTAACCCAACTTCCGCAGTTCCGGTCCGCCGTTGACTTTTTTGCGCTTGCTCGGCAGGCAGATTTCACATAAAGGAAGACAGCCTTCGTTTGTTTTCATCGTTGCTCAGCAGCGGGTCGGCGCGAGCGCGGCGCGAACTCGCGTGTAGTGAAGACCAACCCTCTTGCAATCGAGGCGGCAATCCGTAGGATTGCAGT
>JBEKWU010000212.1:0-5208 GCA_049512775.1 Bryobacteraceae bacterium | reverse complement strand
AGGAATACCCCGGCAACGGACTTGGACTCGCACTCTGCAAGAAGGCGATTGAGTGGCATGGCGGTCGAATCTGGATGGAATCGACACCGGGGGAAGGTTCGACAGTCTTTTTCACTCTGCCTGCCGCCGACTGACGCAACTTCTGCACATTCCAGTGCATGTCTTGCACCCCGAAGTTGTAGGGCGGTCCTCCTGGACTGCGCCGGACCTCCTGGTCCGGCCTCTGACTAGGCAGGTTCCCTCTTTGGCCCTCGCCTTGCTTATACCCGCATACGCCCGACTGGGGCCCGGGGGAACGGACGAATGGTAACCACACGCAGTGACCTGCGGGGATACGAGGAGATCCTCGCGCGAAAAGAGGCTGAACTGCTTCACCTGTTGCGCAACCGCGACGACATCGCCGTCAAGAGGAGTGCGGATCAACTTGAGGAGATTCAATGCGCGGCTACCCGGGATGTGGCAATCCGCAACCTGGGCCGGGGCTTCGACCTGCTGCGCGAGGTGAGAGCGGCGTTGGTGCGGATTCGCAACGGCAGCTTTGGAATCTGTCTGGGGTGCGAAGGGGCGATCAGTCCAAAACGCATCGCAGCCGTACCGTGGGCGCCGCTTTGCATCCGGTGCCAGGAGATAGCAGCAGGTCGAAATGGTCACGAAGTCGGAGAAACTGTAAGCCAGGTCTTGGCGGGCGCGGCGTGAGCCGACCGAGCGTTTGCGTGTCTGTTCCGCCGAGCACCACGCGTGTGAACTGCTCGCCCCCGCCGATCTCGGTATCACCAAGCGAGGAATGAAGTGGGCCAATCTATGGAAAGACGCCTCGGAAGTAGAACAGTGGCTTTTGTCGGAGACTACTTGCCGCGAAAATGCGGCATTGCCACGTTTACGTCCGACCTGCTTGAGGCTGTGGCAGCGCGGCATCCCCACAGCCGGTGCTTCGCGGTGCCGGTCAATGACATCGAGGGGTGCTATCAGTATCCGGACGTCGTTCGCTTCGAGATTGAGGAGCAGGATCTGGAGTCTTACCGCCGCGCCGCCGACTTCCTAAACACCAGCGATGTGGACCTCGTCTCGGTCCAGCACGAGTTCGGGATCTTCGGCGGGCCGGCCGGCAGCCACTTGTTGGCGCTGCTGCGCGGATTGACAGCGCCGGTCGTCACCACGCTCCACACCGTTCTCCGCAGGCCGAACGGCGACCAGCGCCGCGTGATGGAAGAACTGCTCGCCCACTCAACCCGGCTGGTCGTCATGACGGAGCGGGCACAAACGATCTTGCGGGAGGTCTACCAGGCGCCGCCGGCCAAGATCGATCTCATCCCGCACGGTATTCCCGACGTGCCATTCGTCGCCCCGGATCATTACAAGGACCAGTTTGGCGTGGCCGGCAAGAAGGTGTTGCTGACCTTCGGGCTGCTGTCGCCCAACAAGGGGATTGAACATGTGCTCAATGCTCTCCCTGACGTTTTGGCGGAGTTTCCTGACGTCGTCTACATCGTGCTGGGCGCCACGCACCCCCACGAGTTGCGCACGCGAGGCGAAGCCTACCGCCTCGGCCTCGAGGCCATCGCCGGGAAGAACAGACTCGAAAACCACGTCATCTTCCACAACCGCTTTGTGGAGCTGAGGGAACTGACGGAGTTCATTGGAGCGGCGGATCTTTACATCACTCCTTACCTGGACGAAGCCCAGATTACGTCGGGAACGTTAGCCTATGCGTTTGGCGCGGGCAAAGCCGTGATCTCGACGCCGTATTGGCATGCTGCCGAACTGTTGAGGGACCAGCGTGGCGTACTGGTGCCATTCGCGGACCCGAGGGCGATTGCGCGCGAGGTGGGTGGGTTGTTGCGCGACGGGACGCGCCGGAACGCCATGCGCGCAAACGCCTACAAGTTGGGCCGCGCAATGGTGTGGAGCAACACGGCGGGGCTGTACATGCGCTCCTTTGAGCTGGCACGACGGCAGGGGACAGCGGCGCCCCGCGAATCTGTTGCCGCGAGAGGGTTCGCCCACCGGCCGCATGAATCGCCGGAGTTGAATCTGGATCATCTTTACCACATGACCGATTCGAGGGGCATTTTCCAGCACGCGAGCTTCGCTGCGCCGAATCCTTCGGAAGGCTACTGCACGGACGACAATGCCCGCGCACTCATTCTGGCGGTGTTGCTCGGCCAGTTGGCAGAAGCTCCGGGGCGCGCCCTTGCGCTCGCCACAACCTACGCCGCGTTCTTGAATGATGCCTTCGATCCTAAGACGGCACGTTTCCACAATTTCCTCAGTAGCGACCGCCGTTGGCTCGATGAACGGGGATCCGAAGATTCTCATGGCCGGGCGATTTGGGCCCTGGGCACGGCGGTGGGGCGCTCGCCGCAGTGCGGTTCCCAGTTGATGGCCAAGAAACTGTTTGCGCAGGCGTTGCCGGCCGTGACGGAGTTCACTTCCCCGCGCGCCTGGGCATTCAGCCTCCTTGGCATCCACGAATATCTGCGCCGGCCGAACGGTAACTCGATGGCCATGGATGTCCGCGAAGAGTTGATCAAGCGGCTGGTCGCGATCTTCGACAAAGTTGCCGAGCCCTCCTGGACCTGGTTTGAAGAGGGGTTGACCTATGACAACGCCAAGCTGGCCCACGCCCTGATTGTCAGTGGGCGCGCCACCGGGCAAAGCAGCGTCTCCGAACGAGGCATACAGGCGTTGCGCTGGCTGGTGGGCGTACAGACCTCTCAGCATGGTCAACTCCGGCCCATCGGCAGCCAGGGATTCTATAAGCGTAACGGCGCCCGCGCGGATTTCGACCAGCAGCCCATCGAGGCGCAGACTACGGTCTCGGCTTGCCTGGAAGCGCACCGCGCCACAGCCGACCCGTGGTGGTCTGATCAGGCGCAACGCGCCTTCGACTGGTTCCTCGGCTGGAACGACCTCGGGCTGGAACTCTACTGCCCTCAGACCGGCGGCTGCCGCGATGGGTTGCACGCGGACCGAAGCAACGAAAACCAGGGGGCGGAATCCACGTTGGCCTTTCTCCTGTCGCTGGCGGAAATGCGGCTTGCACAAAACACCGCGCCTCGCGTTCAACGAGCCGCCATGGCAGCCTCGGTCACCCAATGAAGCCAATCCACGTAAAACGCAGCACCGTCATCCTGGACCCGGACCGCACGCATGTGCTGGCGAGGCCCTTTCGTCTGGTGGGCGACCACCGCTCCGTCAAGATCTCCGCTCGGGTTATGGCTCTTCCAGAAAACGAAGTGCACACTCTTCTGGAGGCGCTGCGGGCCGAATTCGGTGACCGCCAACTGGACATCGACGAATTCCTCCGCCGGCGGTTTGACGAGGTCAGCCCCTATTTGCTCCATGGCCAAAGACTGTCGGAAGAGCGGCAGTTGTTGCTGGGCGGGTATTTCACTCACGAATACTCGCTCGAAGCCGCAGCGTTGTTCAACCCCTCGATGGTGCCGCATCCGGATCAGTCGAATGTTTCGCCCGGCTCGTTGCGTTTCATCCTGAGCTTACGCGCCACGGCCGAGGGGCACGTTTCCTCGATCGCTTTTCGCAGCGGAATATTGGACGCCAACAGCAACATCACCATGGACTTGCCCTCCCGCTACAGCCTCGAGCCGGTGCAAGTGCCCAACGCAACGTTTGAAAAACCCCTGTTCCAGCGGAAGCTTCAGGAACTCCATCTGATGAGCGACTTCAACCGGGAGGTTCTCGGCGGCTTGCCGGACGCCTTCACGATGGAAGAACTGCGCGCTAGCATCGCTCGCGCCGTGAATCGGGTTTCGGGGCGTGAGCAAGAAGCGTCTAAGAGCATAGCGGGAGAGACCCTGATGCTGGCCCGATCCAATTACGAAGTACAGTTCGAGCCCGAGTCGGGTTTGTCCGAGCGGGTCTTGTTCCCCGTCACTCCTTCACAGAGCAACGGCATCGAGGACGCTCGCTTTGTCCTCTTCCACAGCGAAGACGGCACGCACAAGTATTATGCGACTTACACAGCCTACGACGGGAAACTGATCCTGCCGCAATTCCTCGAGACGGCCGACTTCCTTCGTTTCAAGTTCATTACGTTGAATGGCCCGGCCGTCGAGAACAAGGGCATGGCGCTCTTCCCGCGCAAGATCGGGGGGCTCTACGCGATGCTTGGCCGGCAGGACGCGGAGAATATCTACGTGATGTTCTCCGATTATCTCCATTTCTGGCACACCATGCAGCTCGTTCTGGAGCCTAGGTTCCCCTGGGAATTCATTCAGTTGGGCAACTGCGGCTCGCCCATCGAAACCGAGGCCGGCTGGCTCGTAATCAGCCATGGCGTGGGCGCGATGCGAAAGTACTGTATCGGCGCGTTCCTGCTCGATCGCGACGACCCGACCAAGGTTCTCGGCCGCCTGCCTGAACCATTGATCAGGCCAAATGCTCATGAGCGCGACGGCTACGTCCCCAATGTCGTCTACTCGTGCGGCAGCCTCCTGCACGGCCGGCAGCTCGTTATTCCCTATGGGATGTCGGATTACGCCACCACGTTCGCCACGCTGCCGCTTGACCAGGTCCTGGCTGCGATGGAATAGCTCCGCCCGCAAACGTTGCCAGTCGCCGCGTTATTCTGGCGCCAAGCCCTTCCCGCGGGGTCCTTCCTAGGCCGCTCGTTTCCTGGATGTCCGGCCGAGTAAAACTAGGCCGAGGAGTCCGGCGCCAAGCAACGGTACAGTTCCAGGTTCGGGGACCGACTCGTTGGTCGTCTCGCAAATAGCGTTGGAGATGGTGTTGGTGGCCAGATTTACTGCGGCATTGAGGGCCAGCGCCCTCCCATCGATAATACTCGCGCCGGTATTGAGCGTGATGGTATCGTGCGCGATAATAGTCCCCTGGAACGCAGTGTATGTGCCGATAGTTGCGGAGCTGCCGACCTGCCAATAAACGTTGCAGCAATTGGCGTCGTTAATCGTGACGACAGAGGAGAAGTCCTGAAGGGAGCCGGCGGCCGTGCCGAGCGTGCTTCCGATCAGAAAAATGAAAAGTGCATCAGGGTCATCCTGCGGATCGAGAGTGAGCGTGCCAGTCAACTCAGCCGACGAACTGAAGTTGTAAACGCCCGGCCCCACGGCGCGTGTCAAGCACTTTGAGACACCCGGCATAAGAATTTACTGACTTCCTTCCTTTGTCTTTTGGCCGGGGGGAACCGGCCTGTTGATCCAAACCTCTGAGGGTAATGGCAGTGGTTTT
>JBEKWU010000211.1:0-5227 GCA_049512775.1 Bryobacteraceae bacterium | reverse complement strand
CCGACTGACGCCGTCCCCCTAGCCCGCTGGTCAGGATGTTTCGCACGCAAAGCGGAGGACGCCGGGCGCGCTAGGGATCACTTTGGGGTGCCGCGCGCTAGTGGGTTCCGAGTCGCGGCGGAAGGGAGGCGCAACGGGGGCGTAGCGACGCGGAAAGCTTGCGTTTTCAACACGAGGGTGACCGCCCGGGTCCTTAGTGCCTTTTTCCGGCGCAATCGTCCGTTTTTTTGCAAGTCCCTCTGAAGTCCCGCAGCCCGCTCGGATCAATGAGAGACTATCGCCGTCGCCTGCCGCACTGGGACGCTTCGGGAGCCTGTGGTGAAAGTCCCGTTCAACGCGCTGACCCAGGCGGAACCGCCTGCGCCACAAGGAGAATCACCCCTTGGGCCAGTGTGGGGCAGGCGGTTTCGCCTGCCATGGACTTTCACCACAGGCTGCTGGGGAAGCCTTCCCGCGGAGCGCGCCCTCCGACGCGAACACCTCGCTTCCGGCTCTCCTTCAGCATCGGGCAAGCCCGCCCTCCATTCAGCAGTGAAGCGCACTGAGCGGAGGAAGGAGACGAACGACAGGGGTCGCCTGAACCGGCGACGATGATGTGTGCCGGCTAACGGCGGAGAGACGCCACCAAGCCGGGCGAGCGGAAAAGCTTCTCTTCAGCCCCGCCTTACCCGGACGGCAAGCCGCGTCACTCTTCCACACTGTCAGAAGTCTGCACTTCGGAAGATTCAAACCAGGATGCCCGGTGCAACAGGCTGGAAATTGATCGTCTGCGCGCCGAGGGATGGAATAAGTGCGAATGCGAGAGCACCGCCAACATAGGGAATGAAACTGCCAACTTTGCGAGAGTACATTTTGTAAGTCTAAAGCCTAAAAACCAATTTCCTGCTAATCAGGACCCTCCATGATCACCCAGGTTCCTTCGCCCATCCCTTGTTGCATGGCAGCAATTCGGAAGCCCTTCTGCACCTCCGCAAGCACCTCCTTTTCCAGGTTTTTGTACCTGATAGCTTTCAGTATCTTATATTCATGAGTGCGGGTCGCCTTCCCTTTCTCGCGCTCCATGACAGGGCCGAGCTCGTAATGAAATGTAACAAAGCGATAGCCCTGTGCCGAAGCTTCATTCATTCTCTTCTGTAGCGTCTCACTGCCCCTTCCTTTGACAACCAGATATTCAATCGATCCGGCATCGCTGGTGGCTTCTTCGAAAATCGCTGCACTAATCCAGGCCTGCTCTGGGATGAGCAGGTATCCGCGATCAACGACTTTCTGGAGCCCCTGGGAGACGTCATACTCATCAAGCAACAAGTATTTGTGCTTCGTAGCGGACTGAAAAGGCCGCTCCAAGACAGCCCAAAATTCACTGGCCGTCTGAAGGTGGCCGACAAGATGAAAGCCGTTCTGCACCTCGGCGCTCAACTCCGTTTGCAGCGTTTTCAGCCTTCTCGTAGCCAGAATCTTTTGCTCATGGGTGCGAGTAACTTTCCCTCGGTCACGCTGCATGGCGATAAGAAACTCGGTAGGAACTCCCAGCATGCTGGCGAAGCGATAGCCCTGTGCCGAGGCTTCATTCATCTCCTTTTGCATTGTTGCAGCTCTGCGTGTCCCGAGAAGTAGATAGTCAATTGGTTCGACATCGCCAGTGACTTTCTCAAGGACCACTAACGGCCATTTGCCCTGGTCGGGGACCAGCCGATAGCCGCGGTCAGCAGCTTCTTGTAGGCTTTTCAGTATGGTCGAATTGTCGAGGCTCCAGAACACAACATAGTAGTGGCGAACAGATTGGGGCGTCAAGACGGATAGGATCAAAAGCGGCATAATCAGTAAAGGCGCGAAGTTCGTAATCCTACTGGTGTATGAACGCATACTCGGCCTCCATAGGTAGGCAAGAACATGGGATACTTCTGTCCCTGAGTGCCGTCCACGACGACAAGGCAATGGGGAGCGCGGAGAGCAGCGTGGGCGGATCGACTTCCGTCCGGGCTACAGCGTAGCCCCAAGGCTCTGTCGTACAGGACACCTTCGACACCGTCTAGTCCAGGATCTCCAATATGGCTTCCTGGGCACCATAGATTGTACATCGGATCGCACCGGTTGAAGCCGTTTTCTTCATCCTGCCCCTGCTGAGCGAGTTCGGTGGCCCAGCCAGGGTCCAGTTTTGCTTCCTCCGTGTGGGGGAAAGCTGGGAAGTCCCTATTTTCAGAAGATCTGCTATACACTTCCCCGTCTCCCTCCTCCCTTCAAGCTGTCTACTTGCCCGCCGCCACCCTTATCCGGTCGGCAAGGCCAGCACGGCCATTCGCCGCACTATCGCCCCAAACAGCCGCCGCGTCAGGTGGCCCTCCGCGAGGAGCAGCCAGTAATAGCGCCCGTGCTTGATCAGGCGTCCGCCCGTCTTGACCAATCGTTGTTGCAGGCTCGTCAACGACCAGTGGCCCACGCGCAGCGGCAGCACCAGCCGCCGCCACAGGTTGCCGAGGTTGTAGGCGATCACGCTCAGCCACAGCCGCACCTCGTTGGACCGGAAGCGGTGGCATGACAAACGGGTCATCTTTACCGCCTGCTTGCCTTCCTTGATCCACTGCTCCGCTGTTCCCCTCTTGTTGTAGAACCGCACCACCGCCCGGCTGTCTGTCTCCAGGTTTGTCACGATGAACCCGACGCGGGGGAACAACTCTTCGGCGTGGAACTCCACCTTCGCCACCACCCGCCGGGCCTTGCTCCAACTTTCCGCCCGGTAGAGAAATCCCTTGTACCAGACCACCGGCTTCTGGCTGGGGCGTCCCACTGGACGGGTCAGCAATTCCGCAATATCCCGCTCCAAACTGTCGTTGGCCGGAATGCGAGTTGCGTATTTCACCCCCCGCGCCTCCAGCGCTTCGTAGATCTCCGGCTTCGCGAAGGCCGCATCAGCGCCAAGCGCCACCTCCTTGCCCAGCTTCTGTTGCCGCTCGATTTCCGGCAACAGCATGTCTTCCCAGCCGTCGGCGCTGTGAACATTTCCTGGCCGCAGCTTCGCCGCCAAGCAGTCGCCCTCACGGCTGAACAGGAGCAATGGGTGGTAGCAGGTGGACTCAAAGTGGCCGTTGTAAGCGCTCTGCTCCTGTTGGCCGTAGACCGGGATCTCGGTCGAGTCCATGTCCAGCACTACACGCTGCGGAGAATCGACGGCTTCCGCCTTGGCGATCAACTCGCGATTCACTGCGGACAGCCCCCCGAAGTTCTCCTCCTCGGCCAGCATTTCGGTCTCGAACGACTGCAATCGCGACGTCAGGGCCACGCCCCGCTCCCAGATCTTCTCGGAACCGATCAGCCGGAACGTCGGGTCTTGTGCCAGCCGCTCGGCGTCGTTCACGTCTTCGTAGCCCGCCAACCGACTGTAGACCGACTGCCGGAGTAGGTCCGCGAGGGGAAACTGGGTGTTCTTCCCCCGCCGCGGATCACTGAGGTGTTGCTCGATCAGCTGGCTAAAGCCCAGACGCTCGTCCAGTTCTCTCACCAGAATCAGCCCACCGTCGGATGTGACCCGTGAACCTTGGAAATCGACCTTCAACGAGGCGTTGAAGGAGAGCTGGAATGGATGATTTTGTTTGTCACCCATTGGGTGTTGACCTCCGGAGCGTCTTCATCGCGTTGAAACCCGCATAAATAAAGGCGTCGGAGGCCGTCAAGAAGTGATCAGTAAGCGTTCAAATCGGAAATGCGGGTTCAGATCTTCTCGGGCACGACGAAGGGCTTGCGGTAGTGGTAGGTGAACATCTTCGTGGCCTGCCGGTCGCCGGGACAGGTGTAGGTGGCGGCGTCGAAATTGATGCTGCGGCCGAGCCGGTAGGAGATATTGGCCAGATGGATGAGCGTGCACGAGATGGCGCCCTCCTCGGCGGGGGCGGTCAGGTCCTCGTGCTTCCGGCTGCGGACGGCGGCCATGAAATTGGCGAAATGGTTGCCCGGTTGTGTCATGCTGGGTCCAGGTTCCCGCTTCGGGCCGAGGAAAGCCTTGAACTTCCCGTACCCATCCACGGCCAGATAGCCCTTCGATCCGTAGAAGACGTTGCCGATGGTGTCGCGGCCGGACCTGGCTTCACCCGCCGGGGCGGATCCGCCGGTGGCTTCGCCGACCGGGCCGCGCTCGCCGACGCCGGCCTCGTGGTTGGTCATCCAGTGCCGCACGGCGAATTCCATCATTTTCTTCTTGCCGTCAAGGCCGTGGAACTCATAGAGCGCAGTCATCGTGTTGGGGGTCTCCTGATCGTCGTCGAACATGAAGTGACCGCCCAAGGCCGTGATCTTGGTGGGATAGGTGACGCCGAGACCCCAGCGCGCCACGTCGATCTCGTGAATGCCCTGGTTGCCGAGATCGCCGTCGCCGTAGTCCCAGAACCAGTGCCAGTTGTAGTGGAACCGGTTCTCGGTGAACGGGCGCACCGGCGCGGGGCCGAGCCATAGATCGTAGTGAACGCCCGGCGGCACCGGCGCCACGGGCTTGCGGCCGATGGTGTCGCGCCACTTGAAGCACAGACCACGGGCCAGGTAGACCTCGCCGATGAGACCCGCGCGCATCTGTTTGACGGCCTCTTGGATGGCGGGGCCGGAGCGGCTCTGCGTCCCGTGCTGCACGATGCGGCCGTACCTCTTCTGCGCCGCGACGAGCTGCGTGCATTCGAACATGTTGTGGCAGCAAGGTTTCTCGACGTAGACATCCTTGCCCGCCTGCATGGCCCAGATCGCTTGCAGGGTGTGGCCGTGATTCGGGGTGGCGATCGAAACGGCGTTGATGGAGCGGTCCTCGAGCAGCTTGCGCAGGTCGGTGAACCCCGCCGGCCGCCGCTTGGTGGTCCTTTCGGCCAGGTCCAGCCGGTCCTTGAGGATTCTCTCGTCGATGTCGCACAAAGCCGCGATCTCGACGTTCGGCATCCTCGAGTAGGCCATCATGTGGCCCCGGCCCTGGCCCCTCAGTCCCACGCAGGCCACCCGGACGGTGTCGTTCGGGCTCTCAAGCGAACTGGCGCGCAGGCTTCCGGCCGCGGCCGCCGCACCCATCAGGAAATGTCTCCGGTTCATCCAGCAGTTCTCCAATCGCGGGTCGTCACCGACTCTACCATGTGAAGGGCGCTAGCAGCCCGTGGATAAACTCGCGTTTTGGCGGTGCCACCAACGGCACCGATTTCGCGTGCGAGCAGGCCGAACCAGCGGACCACGCGGTCTGATCACCGGCAGGGCCGTTTCTGCG
>JBEKWU010000210.1:0-6259 GCA_049512775.1 Bryobacteraceae bacterium | reverse complement strand
AACCGGCAAGAGCGGCGGCAACCTAGTCCGGTTGATCTCGGCCTGGGGCTTCGGACCGGAGCCTTGAGCCTATCCCGCGAAATGACGCTCGCTGACCAGCGGGCGGGCCCACCAGCCGGAGCGGCCGCCTAACGAATTAGGCAGCGAATGCAAACTGCGTATTGGCAGTTTTAGGTTTCCGATCGTTTAACGGGAGCTCGGAACCCGGCACGCCTCTTCACCTCGGATACAATCCCGTCGAATCCGTTACGCCCCCTTTCCGCTCCCTATTCTACCAGAGGCCGGGCGGATTGCTGTAGGATCTATAGATTGGAAGCATGGTGCGACGGATTGAGGCGCTGCCGGCGCCAGCCGGATAGGGCGCGGCGTCGGGGAAGCAAGCAGGTCGAAGGAGGGAGGGGAGACGGAGAGGTGTCTGAGAAATCGCTTGAAATTAGGCACTTCCGGGTTTGTCCGTACACGGAGGAGGCAGAACCAGCCCCTTCCAGGGCCGCCGGAGTCGGTCGGGATGGACAGGATGAAAGAAACGGCTCCGACGGAGGCGATTGGGAGTATGCTGGCTGGTGGGCGGGAAGGCAAAATAATCGAAATCCTGGATAAATGCTGTATCATCCCGCACACGTATTGCTCCTCGCGCCGTGGGGGGTATCAGTGGCATCCTCGGGGGCCAGATGCGCGAAAACTCCGGAAGCCTTCTGAAAGCGCGCGGGGTTCAGTGCTTTCTCTGGACCCAGTTTCTCGGAGCGTTCAACGACAACCTCCTCATGCTGGTGGTGTCGTTCCTCGCAGCGCGCCTGATGCCTAAACGCAGCGAAGAACTGATCGCCCTCACCGGCGCGGTCTTCTTCACGCCGTTCTTCCTTTTCTCCGGCTACGCGGGGCGCTTGGCAGACGTCTTCAGCAAACGCACCATTCTCGTTGCCGTGAAATGCTTCGAGATCGTCGTGATGTTGGTGGTCTTTGTCGTGCTCCCGCTGAACCGCCTGGACCTCCTGCTAGGCATGGTCTTTCTGATGGGGCTTCACTCCACGCTGTTTAGCCCGGCCAAGTACGGCATCGTTCCCGAACTGCTGCCCGACAAGGACCTCTCCCGGGCCAACGGCCTGCTGGAAATGACCACGTTCCTGGCCATCATCCTGGGCACGTCGGCTGCGGGTGTGATGGTCGAATTTTGGCAACAGACTCCCTCGAAGATCGGGCTGGCGCTCCTCGCCGTCGCCGTCGCTGGCACCGCCAGTAGCCTGGGAATTTCGCGGGTGCCGGCTTCCGGATCCACTGCGCCGTTCCGTTGGAACCCCTGGGGTGAGGTCGGGTCGGGCCTCCGGCGCCTGTTTACCGACAAGCCACTGTGGCTCACGGTGCTCGCCATCTCCTATTTCTTTTGCCTGGGCACGCTGCTGAAGATGGATCTGCTGGTCCTCGGCAGGAAGACCCTCGGAGTGAGTGAGGGCCGCACCGCCACGCTGTACACCTTCCTGGCCATCGGCATCGGCATCGGCAGCGTGGTGGCGGGGCGCCTGTCCGGCGACAAGGTCGAACTCGGTCTCGTACCGTTGGGCTCCCTGGGGATGGGCGTCTTCTCGTTGCAGCTTGTCTGGTGGGCGCATTCCTACCCGGGCACCGCCGTCTCCCTGATGCTGCTCGGATTTTCGGGCGGCCTCTTCGCCGTGCCGCTGCACGCATATCTGCAGCAGCGCAGCGGGACGCAGGAGAGGGGCCGGCTCATCGCGACCAACAATTTTCTGAACACACTGGGCATGCTGATCGCAGCGGGTTCGCTGTCTCTGTTCGGCGCCCACCTGCATTTCACCCCGCAAGCCATCATTCTCGTGTTTGGGCTGCTCACTCTCCTGGCCACCGGATATGCGGTGAGTGTGGTGCCCGAGTTTCTCATCCGGTTCGTGCTCTGGCTGCTCACCCACAGCCTCTACCGCATCCGCATCGTCGGACAGCATTATGTGCCTTTCCGCGGGCCGGCGCTGCTGGTCTGCAATCACATGTCGCATGTGGACAGTTTCCTGGTGGGCGCGTGCATCCAGCGGTTTGTCCGTTTTCTGGTTTACCGTCCCTACTATGAGCGGAAGGCCTTTCACTGGATCCTCACCCTCATGAAGGCCATTCCCGTGGCTGCCTCGCCGCCCAGGCAGGCGCTCGCATCCTTGCGGTGCGCGCGCGAGGAATTGCTCGCCGGCCACGTGGTCTGCATCTTCGCGGAAGGCTCCATAAGCCGCATTGGGAACATGCTCCCGTTCAAGTCCGGCTTTACGCGGATCGTCAGGGACCTGGATGTGCCCGTCATCCCCGTCCACATCGACCGCCTGTGGGGGAGCATTTTCAGCTTCAAGAAGGGCCGGTTCTTCTGGAAGCGGCCCGAGCGACTCCCCTTTCCCGTGACCGTCTCTTTCGGCAGGCCCTTGCCCTCCACCGCCAGCGCCCAGGAGGTCCGCCAGGCCGTAATGGAACTCGGATCCGCCGCCGTGCACTATCGCCGCACGTCTCACGATCTTCTGCACCTGCGTTTCATCCGTACGGCCAAGCGGCGCTGGTTCTCCTTCTGCATGGCCGATTCCAGTGGCAAGGAACTCACCTTCGGCCGCGCGCTGGCAGGCGCCATGCTGCTGGCCCGCTGGCTCCTGAAGCAGCGCCCGGCGGAGGAGATGCTGGGGCTCCTGCTGCCCGCGTCCGTGGGAGGGGCGCTCGCCAACATTGCGGTGTTCCTCGCCGGCAAGGTGCCCGTCAACTTGAACTTCACCGCGGGCCCGGATGCCATGCACTCCGCTGTGCGCCGGTGCGAAATCCGGACCATCCTCACCAGCCGCATCTTTCTCGCCAGGGCCAGGATCGAGCCGCAGGAAGAAATGGTATTTCTAGAAGACCTGCTCCAAGGCATCCACCCGGCCACGAAAGTCCTGGCGGTGCTGGCTGCTTTTCTAACTCCCGCGCGGCTGTTGGAGAGGCACTACAACGCGGCGCGCCGCGATCCCGACTACCTCGCTACCGTGGTCTTCTCCAGCGGCAGCACGGGCGCTCCGAAAGGGATCATGCTCTCGCACCACAACATCATTTCCAATATCGAAGCCCTGGCGCAGGTCTTCTGGGTGACGCGCGGAGACCGCTTCCTGGGCGTGCTGCCTTTCTTCCACTCCTTCGGCTTTACCTGCACGCTGTGGTTTCCGCTGGTGGAAGGGTTCGGCGTGGTGTACCATCCGAATCCCATGGACGCGAAGGGCGTCGGCGAGATGGCGGAGAAACACCGGATCACGTTCCTGCTCTCCACCCCCACGTTCTACTCCACCTATCTGCGCAAGTGTACCAGGGAACAGTTCGCTACCGTGCGGTTCGCCTTCACCGGCGGAGAGAAACTGCGCGCCAGTGTGGCGCGGCCGTTTCTGGAGAAATTCGGCCTGAGCCTCTGCGAAGGTTACGGCTGCACCGAGATGGCACCGGTGGTTTCGGCGAACATCCTCAACTACGAGGGCGAAGAACGCCAGACCGGCTTCAAGCCCGGCACCGTCGGGCATCCCATTCCTGGCGTGGTGGCGAAGGTGGTGGACCCGGACACCGGCGAGACGCTGCCCGCCGGGAAGACCGGACTTCTGCTGGTAAACGGTCCCAGCCGGATGATCGGCTATCTTGGCTCGCCGCAGCAAACCGCGGAGGCACTTCGCGAGGGCTGGTACGACACCGGCGACATCGCCTGTATCGACGAGGAGGGATTCATCGAGATCAAAGACCGTCTGTCGCGCTTCAGCAAAATCGGCGGCGAAATGGTTCCTCATATTAAGCTGGAAGAGGCCATCAATGAAACCCTGGGCGATTACAGTTGCGCCGTAACGGCCGTTCCCGACGAGCAGAAGGGCGAAAAGCTCGTCGTGTTCTACACCCACAAGGAGATCAGCTCCCAGCAACTCTGGGAACTGGTCTCCGAATCCAACCTGCCAAAGCTGTGGATTCCGAAGCCCGAGAATTTCCACTGCATCGAAACACTGCCCACGTTAGGCTCGGGCAAGCTCGATCTGAAACGAGTCAAGGAAATGGCCAGAGGACGGACCGCGGGAGGTGACAAGTGATCCAGGAAATCGCCACGCGCATCAACGAGGCTCTCGCCCATGAGGAGGTTCGGGT
This sequence comes from Bryobacteraceae bacterium, assembly GCA_049512775.1. Lineage (GTDB taxonomy): Bacteria > Acidobacteriota > Terriglobia > Bryobacterales > Bryobacteraceae > Fen-330. The sequence goes on along the minus strand of JBEKWU010000210.1, from coordinate 2,134 downwards.
GGAGGCGCGTGCCAATCACGCCCGCATGATCCTCCTCTATGCGACGACCGTAATCGCCCTGTTCAATGTGCGCGCCGTCAGCATTCCGGCCAACCTGTTCAACTTCGGCGCCCTGGCGGTGGCGTACCTGTACGGGGCAGGGATCTTTCTGGTGCTGAAGACTCGGGGATACCGCCCGGCGGTGAAGTATGTCACGTCCTTCACGGACATCACCCTGGTGCACCTGATTCTGCTGCTGTACACGCGTTTGGATATCCCCTCGGTGGCACTGAAGAATCCCGTCTTCTATCTGGTGTATCCCCTGCTCGCGCTGACCTTATTCCGCTATAACCCCAGGCTGACCGCGCTTACCGGTGCGTATACGCTCGGGCTTTACGCGTCCCTCTTTCTTTACGTCGCCACGCGCGCGCCGATCGAGCGGGGCGCTTACACCACCGAACTCTTCGAAGCCCGCGCCACAATCGTCGGCCAGTTGACCAAGATCCTCATTCTCGCCGCTTACGTGTCGATCGCCTGGTACCTGGCGCGCTATTCCCGCTCCCTGTTCCACAAGTTGATAAGTGACGAGATCCGCATGCGCGCGGAGAAGGAAGCCATCGAACGGGAACTCGAACTGGCGTCTCAGGTACAGGCCCAACTGCTGCCGCGCGAGTATCCGGAGGTGAAAGGCCTGAGCCTTCACGGGGCCGTTCTCGAAGGCCGCTTCGTTGGCGGAGACTATTACGATTTCATCAAGCTCTCCGATCACTCGCTGCTGCTGCTGATGGGAGATGTGTCGGGCAAGGGGGTCCCGGCGGCTCTGATCATGTCCGGTGTCCGCGCCTCCGCGCGCTTGTCCGTTTCTCTGGGGCTCGGCCTGGAAGACCTGGTATTCCGGCTCAATGAAATGCTGTTGGAGAGCACTGCTGAAACCAGCTATCTGACTTTGTTCGCCGCTGAAATCGACACCTTGGAAGGCGTGATCCGGTACATCAATTGCGGCCACCCGCCGCCGCTGCTCCATAGAGACGACGGACTCTCGTCGCTTTCCTACGGAACGGCACCGGTGGGTTTGTTCCCCTCTCTGCCCGGCCTGAAGTTGCACTCCGAGCCGTTCCGTCCCGGGAGTCTCCTGGTGGCGTGCACGGACGGGGTTTCCGAACGCGCCAACCCGGAAGGCGAATTCTTCGGCGGCGGCTTGCTCCGGGAGTTCTGCGCCGCTTTCGTCGGCCTACTGCTCAAGGAAGTCAGGCAGTTCGGCGCGGATTCACCGCTGGAAGACGATGCTGCCTTGGCCGTTGCCGCCTTTCGGTGATAGTGAATGGCGACAGGAGCCGGCAGGACTATGCTCTTATTGATAAGCGACATGAGGATGCCGTTCAGTCGGCGACCGCATTGGATCTCGTTTCGGCGGGTGAATACGTCAGAATCGGCAACAATCGCCGCATCCGGGCGATTCGTCCACTGAACACATGTGTCGGGTGGAGTGGCGGCAATCACACGACGCGGCGAGTTCGCAACGATCAAGGGGTCATAGTCAGTGCGCCGCTGATCCGCGAGCATAAGCCAGTCTTCTCGACTCTGCAAGGGTAACCCATGAACATCAGGAAAACTTTCAGCCGCCTCTTCGGGCGGCCGGTAGAGGTGCGTTCGTCGGTCTGGGACGCGGCGGGCTGCGGCAACCGGCTTGCGAACTGGACGGCGCCGAGTACGAATTTTGTCGCGTGAGTCGGGTACCTCAGTGTGACGTGGCACGGGAGCACAGCGGTTCGCCGCCGGATTGGAGTAGATGTCGTGGCGGCTTCCCCGCCGTTTCAGAACACAGCCGGCCCGGTCGAGTTGCCGGATGAGTTCGCGCCGCTTCACGCCTGGAGTTCGATCTCCTTGGTTTCTACAGAGGTGGAGATGGGAGTTTGCGACTGCTCTTCCATCATGAGTTGGTAGGCGTCGCGGATGTTCTCCTCCAGCTCGTCCAGCGTGGCGCCTTGGCTGAACACTCCGGGGACCTGGGGCAACCGGCCGACGAACCAGTTGCCATCTCTCCAATACTCCAGCCGGAAACGAAGAGGATGAGACATCGTATGATTCCTCGTGGTGGAGGCGGCGGGAGTCGAACCCGCGTCCGAGAAGGTCCGCTGTGGGAGCCTACGTGCGT
>JBEKWU010000209.1:0-5499 GCA_049512775.1 Bryobacteraceae bacterium | reverse complement strand
TCGCCGTGGTCCGATCCGGCGTGAATTCGGTCGTGGTCTGGTACCTGATGGCGGGCCTGGTCTTCATTCTGTTTGGAGTCGTGGTCCTCTTGGCGTATATCGGCTCCGAATGGGAGCTTTTCTCCTTCAGCCGTGTGATGGGCCTGATGTGGTTTATCTTCATCTTCTTCGGAGTCGCAATGCTGACGCCCGGGCTCCTGAGCCTGTGGCGCGCGAAGGCCAGCGAGAATTGGCCGACCGTCAATGGCACCATCGTCTTCGCCCAGGAGGAGAAGACCCTCGGCGCCGTTCCCGACGGCGAGGGCGAAGCCATCGGGATCACCACGCGCGGAGTTCCGCTGGCCTATGAGTACGAGGTGAACGGAGAAAAACACTTCTCGAACGTGCGCCACTTCGGGCAATTCGCCAAATCCAGCGGGAATTGGGCGGACCAGATCCTCAAACGCTATCCCGCCGGAGCCCAGGTGCCCGTGACTTACTGCCCCACCGATCCCGACCTGGCCGCCCTTGAGTCCGGAATCAATCGTGAAGCCTGGTACCTGCCAGGCGGCGGAGCCGCCTTCCTGCTATTCGGCCTGTGGGCTCTATACATGACTCTAAGGCACTGACAGTTGCTTCTCGATCTCCGCGACCTCGGCGTCGCGGCGGTGATAGCCCGTCTCCTTGACGATCTTGCGCCCCGCCGCAAGGCTGGCCGACGAGCGCGATAACCGAGCCTGTTCCAGGTGGCAGTCAGCTTCATAGAGCCGCATGCCGCTGCGGGTGGCGATGAGCAGGGCTTCGTCAACGTCGCGCTGCGCGCGGGCGAAATCCCCTTTGAGCCGGTGAAGCGCGGCGCGGGCGAGAAGGCCAAGGGGGAGGTGGTGCTGCGTGCCGGCTTGGCGGAGGCCGACGACGGCCTCGTCAAGGTGCGATTCGGCCTCGCTGAGGTCACCTTCCAGAAGGAACGCGCGGCCGAGCGAGAGGTCATCTAGGGCGATGTCGAGCAGGAACCGCTGGGCCTTCGCCCACGCCAGCGTCTGTGTGGCGCGGTCCTGCACGTCGCGATGCTTCCCCTGCGCCAGCAGCAGGTCGCAGTATCGAAAGCCCCAGAGGGAGTAGAGGAGCGGATACCCGGGTTGCGACTCTTTCTGCATCTCTTCGGCCTGTTGAAAGAGCCTCTCAGCCTCGTCGATGCGCCCAGCCTGGTGCAGGGCGTCGGCCAGCGTCGTGCGAGATGCCAATCGCAGGAAGGCGTCGCCGCTGCGATCGGCCAGCTCGACGCTCTGTTCGGCGTAGGTGACCGCCTGCCGAACGTCGCTGAGGGTCAGGTGAAGCTCGCTGAGGTTGCCGGCATACCGGGCCGCGTTCGACCAGTCACCAAGTGCGATCGTTGCCGCCAAAGCCCTTTTCATCGGCTGGACCGCTTCGCGAATTCGGCCGAGGGCACGCAGAGCGAAACCGACCTCGTTGAGCACCCAACCTCTGTGAGCGTCACGCAAACCCGCGACCGGCTTCTCCCAGGGTGGGTCAAAAAAGCCGGCCAAGACGGCCAACTCTGCGCCAATCGCCCCGAGCTTCTTGGTGCTGAAGAACTCATTTCCCCTTTGGATGCGCCTCCTGTAAACATCCTCAAGCGCCTTCTGGTGGCGGCCGGCCTGGCAGCCGTGGGCGACCGCGGCATACAGCGGCGCCATCTCCTCGATCGTGTCCGGATACTCTTTGGCCCGCGCTTTGTAGTGCTCGTAGAGCCTGCCGTGGGCTTCTTGCCATGCTGCGGGCGCGGTCGACCTGAGCTGATCACCGAAATACTCGCGGACCAGCGGGTGGCAGTCTAGTCCGGCGGCCAGCAGACGCGCCTGGCGCAGATTGCCGAGAGCCACGTTCCACTGGTAGTCGCTGAGGTTCTGCAACCGGTCCGTCAGGCCCGCCATGGCGGGCGGGCGGCGTAGCGTGGCAATCGCACCGGCGTCAGCCGGCCGGTCGAATAGCCCCATCAGGCGCAGGATGTCCTCCTCTGGCTTGCCTTCGAACCACTGCTCGTAGGCTCGCATGACGCGCCGGGCGTGGCCGCCTTGCTTCGCCTCCGCCGTCAGCCGGGGCACGAGGTCGCGCCGCCGGATATCGCCGTCATAGCCGATGGCCAGGTACGTCCCGAGCAGCGTCAGCGCCAGCGCGTGCCCGCCCATCTCACGCGAAACTTCGCGCAGTTCCTCCGGCGTGCCTTTGACGCCCAGGTGCTCGAGGTATTTGGCGCCGTCATCAGCTTCGAGGCTCTCGAGGTCTTTCGAGACACTGCCACCGAGTTCCTTCAGATCGTCCACCGCCAGTCGCGTGGTCAGGACGCACAAGCCGGGGTTGTCGCGCGCCAGCTCACGCAGCAGCGTTTGCAGCGCCGGGTCCTTCAGGCCTCCGTCCGGGGGCTGCTGCAATGGCTCGAGGCCGTCGAGCACCAGCAGCGTCCGCTGCTTCCGGACCAGTTCGGCCAGCCGCTCGCCCTTGTCCCACGGAGTGCCCTGGTCGGGCTCGGGGTCGTCGAACCAGCGGAGCGCGTAAGCGATGAAGGGGTCGGCCGAGGTCTGCCGGCCCTCGGCCGCACCCTGGCTGTAGAACGACCAGCCGAAAACCCGCTCGACCCCGCGCCAGTTTCTCTCCTGCATGCGATTCAGCCAGACGTTGACCAGGGCGGTCTTGCCGATCCCGCCGAACGCGACCAGCGAGAAGATGTTGATGTGCGGGTTGTCCCAAGCGGCGTCGAGGGCCTTCAGTTCACACTCGCGCCCGAACAACTCGCGACGTGTCGAAGGCATCTTCGCGAGACAGACCCTGCCCGCTTGAACCGGGGTCTCTGCCTGGCTGGCCATTTCCGCGACCTCTTCCGCGAGGTCCGCCAGATGCTGCTCATATTGGTGTTTCGTGCCGGCAGAGAGCGGCCGTCCATCTTTGGGTCGCACCTGAATTAACGAGAGCCACTTCACCTTTTTCCACGCGCAAGGCCGCACAATCAACGGAATGACCCGCAGGCCCTCTTTCTGCCGACGCTCCAGCAGCCGGGGCACTTCCTCGCGGAGGATGAAAGTCGACGTGAGGAATTCGGCCGAGATCAGGAGAATCGCGACGCCGGCGCGCCCGATGGCCTGTTCGATTTCGCGGAACCAATCGTCGCCGCCGGCGATGCGCCGGTCGTCCCACACGTCCAGCTCGAGGACCCCAAGCTGTGTGACCAGCCGGTCCTTCCAGACCTTGTCCTTGTGGCTATAACAAATGAAGATCGCCGGCGCGCTCATCGGGTCCTGGGACTACATCATACTAGAATTTCGGGATAAATCGCGGCACCCGCGCGCAATAGGCCTCGTATTCCGCGCCAAATCGTTCGCGCAGTTCCCGCTCCTCGATTCTCGTGAGCGGGAATATCGCGGCCGCGACCAGCAGGAACAGGACATACGTCGCCAGGTAGTTCGTGAACAACGCGAAGGCCAGCATCAGCACGACCACTTGGGCGTATCTGGGGTGACGGATGCGCGCGTAAGCCCCTTCCGTGAGCAGCCGGCTCCCGTAAGCCTCCGGCGCGAGCTCGGGCAGGCCGGCGAGGATCCTGTTCTTCAACTGCTTCGACAGCACCACGCGCCCAGCCACGCAGATTGCGAAAAGCGGAATCGCCACCGCGATCAGCACCGGGTTTGTGCCGAAGTCCACCGCGAGCAGCGGCCTACGCGCCGTGAAGATGGCAGCCGCCAGAAGTAGGATCAACACGTAGTGGATCGCGATCGTCCGCCGCGCTCCCACGCGCCGCCAGAACCGTACAAACGGATGCACGGAGAACCAATACAAAAAGGCCCCCGGGACCATAGCCACCACGTACAGAGCCACCCAATACCGGGCGGTGTTCATGGGCGTTCTCTCTCCGCCATGGTAACGCGCCTGGCAGCCACCCGGATCTTGTGGTCCACCAAGCGGCCGCACGGGAGTTTCGGAGGTGGCGCTATGTTGTGTACTTCTCCTCTGGCCGCGCCGTCGAGCGGCGAGCCGCGAGGGAGACCGTGCCCTATCACGAGGTCAAGCAGGGCGAGAGCCTGGCGTCGGTCGCCGACCTCTACGGCTTTTTCTGGGACACGCTGTGGAACCATCCCAATAACGCGCGGCTGAGGGAGTCGCGCCAGAACCCCAATGTGCTCATGGCGCGGGACCGCGTGTTCATCCCCGAGAAAACGCCGAAAGAGGAGGCGGGGGACACCGGCAAGGTGCACACCTTCCAGCTCAAAGGGGTGCCGGTCCGCCTCAACTTCCGCCTGCTGGACGAGGAGGATCAGCCCCGCGCCGGGCTGCGGTACACACTGTCGTTGGACGGCAGGCAGGTGGCCGCGGGCGTTACGCCGGACGATGGCCTGATCTCGGCGCTCATATCGCCCAAGGCGAAGACGGCGGAACTGGTCCTGCGCGCGCCGGATGGCGATGAAACGCACACCTTTGACGTCGGCCACCTCAAACCCGTCGAATATACCAGCGGGGTTCAGGCCAGACTGAAGAACCTCGGCTTGTACCAGGGGGACCCCACGGGCCAGATCGACCAGGCGACAGAGAGAGCCATTCGCATGTTTCAACAACTCGAGGGCTTGCAGGTGACGGGTCAACCGGACGAGGGCACCAAGCAGGCATTGCGGCAACGGCATCAGGTCTGAGCGACGCGGAGGTCGGCTCATGGTGTGGAGGAAGAAAAAGCACGCGGCGCCGCAGGCACACGGCACCAAGGTCGTGAACCCGATCAAGCCGCCGGTTCATCAGGTCTGCTTCAAGGCGGTGGACGATCACGACAAGCCGCTGGCCAGCATTGAATTCCAGGTCCAGGGTGGGACAAAGAAGAAGAAGCTCACCGGCAAGACCGGCGCCAAGGGCAGGATACTTTTCAACAATCTGTCCGGTGGCGGGATCAAGGTGCTGGCTCTCGCCGGCGAGACCATGTACGAGTTGGTGAATCGCACCACCGTCGACGACATCCCTCCGGACGCCGACACGGAAGGCTCCGGCAGCTCCGAAATCAAGGTCCGGACCGCGCGCGATACAGCCAAGAAGTACGCGATCCAGGCCGACGATACGCTGGCGGGCGTGGCCAAGAGTGAGAAAAAGGACAAGGATCTCGGGTTGACCGACTGGAACGACCTGGCGCTGTACAACTGGGGCACCGACGTCAACGACGAAGTCAACCGCGCGCTGCTGGAGTGTATCGGCTGCTCCGAGGTCAAAGACGACCCCGCCAAGACCGTGCTGGCGCCTCCCCAGGGCGAAACCAGAGAGATTCTCATCCCCAAGTGCTGTGCCAGCGCCGAGCTGGGCGAAAACCTTGCGCTGGACAAGATGCACGTCTTCAAGCTCAAGCCGATCCTGCCGGCCAACGCGGTCTCCCCTGTCAAGTCATTTAACGATGTAACCGAAACCGGTCTTGGTTGGGTCATTTAAGAATGTAACCGTGGGCGGAGGTGTACACCGACCTGAGGTGTATGTTTTTCGGGCCGACCAACGGGA
>JBEKWU010000208.1:0-5563 GCA_049512775.1 Bryobacteraceae bacterium | reverse complement strand
CCCGTTGGTCGGCCCGAAAAACATACACCTCAGGTCGGTGTACACCTCCGCCCACGGTTACATTCTTAAATGACCCAACCAAGACCGGTTTCGGTTACATCGTTAAATGACTTGACAGGCTCCGGCCCGACACTCCTCCGGACGCCCCCGGCGGCGCCGAAGCAGGTCAGGTCTACCCCTTCAGCCCACCCTTCAGCCCAGTACCAACCCTTCCCCGCCGGGATGGATGCGGCGGCGGCAGCCGCCGCGAAAAACACTAGACCGGCTGTGGGAAAGACCCGGTTTACCGTGTCCGTTCGTCTTATGTGGCGGCCTCGGGGCCGCGCCAGCCAGATGCTGGGAAATCGGGCCGATAAGTACCAGAGGGACGGGTGCCGATGGCAAATGCAACGCTAACGCTGGAGAGGACGGAGGGAACCGGTGCGGATTGCTGCGTCTGGGAGCTGGCCGGGAACGCGGCGGCAATCCGGCTGAGGCTGGAGGTGGTCGAGCGGCTCGAACGGGAGGCGCTGGAGAGCCTCCGCGCGCTCACCAAACGCGGCTCGGAGGTCGGCGGGCTGCTGCTGGGGCGGGTGTCGCGCGACTGCCATGCCATCACCATCGAGGAGTATGAGGCGGTGGCCTGCGACTACAGCCGCGGTCCGCTGTACCAGCTTTCGGAGGCGGACGAACTGCGACTCGAGGCGGCCCTTGCGCGGCCGCGGGCTCCGCTCTCGGTAGTGGGGTTCTTCCGCAGCAACACGCGCAAGGATCTGGTTCCGGACTCCAACGATCTGGCGCTGATCGAGAAGCACTTTTCGGGCCGGGACCCGCTGGTTCTCCTGGTGAAGCCGTTTTCCATGAAGCCCAGCCATGGCGCCTGGTTCCTGAGCCAGGAGGGGTACGCTTCTCCCGCGATCGAATTCACGTTCCGGCGCGGCGCACTCGAGCAGGACCATCCCGCGGCCCAGCGGACGCCCACTCCCGCTCCGCCGGCCGAGCCGCCGAAAGACCCGGTCGTCCCGGACCTGCGCCGGCTGGATCAGGCCATGGTCTCGCCGCGCCCGGCGCCCCGCAGGAGACGCTGGTTGTGGCTGCCCCTGCTGGCCGGGCTGACCGGCGCGAGCTGGTATCTCGGCTACCGCGTGAGCGGTCCCGGCCTCCCCGTGCCCGCCGTCGCCAGTGAGGCGCTGGCCTTGAGGGTCGAGCGCTCCGCCGGCCAGTTGCGGTTGAGCTGGAACCGGGCTGCCCCCGCCATCGCGACGGCGCAGAAGGCGACCCTGTCGATCGTCGATGGGACGCAGGAGCAGAACCTGAATCTCGACCTGGGCCAGCTCCGCACGGGCAGCCTGGTGTACACGCCGACGACCGGCGACGTGGCGTTTCGGCTGGAAGTGACGGACCTCCAGCACGGCAAGACCGTGACCGAATCGATCCGCGCGGTGGCCGGCCGTCCTTCAGCGCTGGGCCCGCCTCCGCTCCGGCTGCCGGAGCAGGCGCCCCCCATAATCGCGGCGCCGGAGCCCCGGCCGGAAGCCCAGGCGCCGGCGGATACGCCGCAGCCGGACCCGGCTGAACCGGACCCCTCCCTGCCGGCGCCCACCGGGACAGCCGCCCCGCCGAAATAACGGGAACGTTTGGCGGGCGCGCTCCGTACCTAGTCCCTGGAGGCTTAACCTTGAAGAGAATCGTGTACGTACCCACACTCGCGATCGCGCTTGCAGCCGGGGCCCTGGCCCAGACGGCCGCCGATCTTCCCACTGTCGATCAGATCCTTGCCAAGAACATCGAGGCGTCCGGCGGCAAGGCCGCCCTGGAGAAACTCAACTCCCGGGTCGAAAAAGGCACCATCGAGGTGGTGACATTCGGCGTCAGCGGCCCCATCGAGATGTACGCCAAGGCGCCCAACAAGCAGTTCAGCCGCAGCACGTTCGAAGGCTACGGCGAGGTGCTGCAGGGCTTTGACGGCAAGACCGGGTGGGTGAAGACCCCGGACGCCGGTCTTCGCGAGATGAGCGGCGCGGAATTGGACCGGGCCAAGCGCAGCGCCGATTTCCACCGCTCGCTGCATCTCAAGGAGCAGTACGCGAAGATGACGGTCATCGGGAAAGGCAAGGTGGGCGACCGCGACGCCTTCATCGTCGAGGCGAAGCTCTCGGAGGGACCCACGGAGAAATTCTACTTCGAGGCGCAGACCGGCTTGCTGGCGCGCGTCGAAATCCCCGACGAGTCAGGCGGGCAGGCCACGACCTCCCTGGAGGATTACAAGGAAGTGGACGGAGTGAAGATACCGCACACCATCCGCCAGGAGAGCGCCGCGTTCAGCCTGACCATCAAGTTCAGCGAGGTGCATCACAACGTCGAGATCGACGATGCGAAATTCGCGAAGCCGGCGAACTAAGCACTCGGACCTCGATGTGGGCCAGGACGGCGGCGACGGAGCGCTCAATCGGATCCGTTCCGCTCACCACCACGTCCGCGTGACGGCGTCCCGGCAGCACGTAACGCTCCGCCATGGGGTGGACTGTGGCCGTGTACTGCCGGAATACGGATCGAGGCGACCGGGCGCGCTCGCGAACGTCGCGCGCCAGGCGGCGCTCGAAGCACACCCGGTCCTCCGCCGCGATGAAGACCTTGGTCGAGAGCAGCCCGCGGATGTCTTCCCAGTACAGCGCGAACAGGCCCTCGAGAATCACGAACCCGCCGGGCTGGAGGTAGTGGACCGCGGCGGCCCGGGTGTGCCGCGTGAAATCGTAGACCGGCGTCGCGACCGCCTGGCCCTCGGCCAGCGCCGCCAATTGTCCCGCCAGCAGATCCCGGTCGATCGACTCGGGGGCGTCGAAATTGAAGCGGGCGCGCTCCTCGAAGCTCAGGTGCGCCAGCTCGCGGTAGTACGAATCCAACTAAACGATCTCGGCCGGCAGCGTGGCGGCCAGCCGGCGCGACAACTCGGTTTTGCCCGACCCCGACGGTCCCGCGATCCCGATCAGATACGGCTGGTCCACTGGCTCGGCTGGCAGCATGTCTGAAACAGGATAGCGCAGGTGTATACTCAGGCGGATGAAGAAAGGCTCCCGCGCGCGGACGCGTGTTTCCATCGTCGTTCTGCTGCTACTGATCGTGGCCCTCGTGGCCTCCCGTCACTGCCGCGACAGTCTCCGCCGACGACCTGCCAGGCAGCAGCCGGCCGGCCGGACCAGCGCCGGCGAGGTGACCGAGGAGACCCGAGTGATCCTGGCCGGCGACATCATGCTTTCCCGGGCCGTGGCCGCGCACATGAAAAGGGCGGGGGACTGGGACCTGCCTTTCCGCAACATGGCCGGCTTTCTGCGCTCCGCGGATGTGAGCTTCGCCAACCTGGAATCCCCTTTTTCCGGCGAGGAGGGGTTTCACGCCACCAAGTCTCTGGTCTTCAACGCTCCGCCGGAAAGCGTCCAGGGTCTCGAGGAGTACGGCTTTCGGGTGGTTTCACTGGCCAACAATCACGCGCTCGACCAGGGCCCGCGCGGCGTGGCATACACGCGGAAGCATCTCGAGGAGCATCACATCCAAACGGTGGGCGCGGGCCAGACCCAGGAAGAGGCCTGGCGGCCGGCGATCCTCGAGATCAGGAACACGAAGATCGGCTTTCTTGCCGCCTCTTATGCATCCTTCAATGACGCCGGAAGAGCCACCAACCCGTACGTGGCGCGAACCGGCGACCTGGACAGGCTGAAGGCCGCAATCTCGGACCTCAGATCCCAGCGAGCGTTCATCATCGTGTCCATGCACGCCGGAGAGGAATATACCTCGAAGCCCAGGGACGGACAGATCCGCTTCGCCCGGGCCGCCATCGATGCGGGCGCCAATGTGGTGGTGGGACACCATCCTCACTGGATTCAGCCGGTCGAGAAATACAAAGGCGGCCTGATCTTCTACTCGTTGGGGAACTTCATCTTCGACCAGGGCTACTCGATGAAAACCCGGGAGGGAATGGCGGTGAGGCTGCACATCCGTGGCCAGCGGCTGCTTTCAGCGGAGTCGCAGCCCATAGTCATCCAGCATTTCTGTTGCCCGCAGCCGGCAACGGGCCAGGAGCCGCAAGTGGTTCGCCCGTAGCCGCGCCGCGAGGATCTCAAAGCTCGAGCTTGCCCGCACAGAGCATCTCGTTCAACTCGAAGACCTGCGTGAGCCGCAGCCGGCCAATATGCGCCCCGAACTCGACCTGCGTGTCTTTCAGCGAGATTTCCTGGCTTCTTGGGAACAGGAACACGACGATGGGCCCGTCGTCCCTGGGCAATACGCGTGCCTCGGAGCTCCGGATCGTCTTTTTCCCGTCGCGCTTCAGCTCGGCTTCCGGCTTCAGGCGATCGGCGGAGTCTTGGGGACCTCCCTCCGCCATCCGGCTGGGCAGGCCGAGAACGACAATGGCATAGTGGGCTTCGTCCATCGCAGGAGCGTTGGTGCTGCGGATTTTGAGCTGCGCTTCCTGGACCGGCAGCGCGCTCTCCCATCGGACCGTCAGAGTTGGCGGCGTCCCGGCCGGCCCGGGGCCGCTTCCCCCGTCCGGCGTTCCCATCGGGCCAGCGGGTCCGTCCATTCCACCGCCCCTTCCACCCATGCGAGCTCCTCCCCTCCCGATCCCAATGCCGCCAATATTGATCCCGCCGCTTCGCGAACCGCGTGCGCCGCCCGAGGGCCGGTCTAGCGCCGGTTTGACGGTCTTCGCCCAGGGCGAATTCGTCAGAACCAGTTTGGCGTCGTCCTCGCTCCACTCCGGGATGCGCTTGTCTTTCCAAGGTTGCTCCCCGGCCATCAGCAGGGCTATGGAAACGGGTACCAGATATACGGGCAATCTACGAATCATGCGAGGCGGAACCCCTCTCCCATTGAGACGCGCCGCTTGCCACGGAGGTTTCCGCCTCACCTGCCCGAAACCGGCCGCGGGAGTTCGCCGTCTATTCTGTTTGCCGGTCTTCTCTGGGGTAGCGAACACTCATCCAACACCGCGCCGCCGCTGGGCCTGGCGGCATGTCTCCGCCCTTCTCCTCTCCTCCTTCCTGCTTTCGGCGTCTGCCCGGGCGGAAGATCTTACACTCACGATTCCGCCGGTGAAGAGCTCGTTTCGCGTCCTGGACCCGCCCATCACGGTCACGGCATCCGGGACCATCTCCTGGGTCGCCAAGAGCGGTAACCAGCAGGTATTCAAACTGGAGCTGAGGGTCGACTTCTCCGATCTCCAGCGGAACATGACGGGCCTTTTGCGTTCTCAGCTCGATCGCTCCGATCACTGTGGAGAGCGTGTGGCAATTCAAGAAACGACTCTGGCGCCGCTCGCCCCGGCAAGCCTTTTGACCGTGCAATTGCATTATGAACGCTGGGGGTGCGCGAAGGCGTTCGGCAGGCAGATCGTCACCAGACTGGTGGCCGGGAACGGGACGGTGCAGGTGAAACTCACTCCCTCGGTCGACAACGGATCTGCCGTGCGTCTGGAACCCGAGGTCACGGACATTCGGGCGGACCAATCCCTTGGAGAGCTGCTGCGCTCGGGGTCGATCGGGGCGATGCTGCGCCAGAAGATCGCGGAATCGCTTGTGGCAGCGAT
>JBEKWU010000207.1:0-5684 GCA_049512775.1 Bryobacteraceae bacterium | reverse complement strand
AGCAGATCGACCAGGAATTGCTCCAGGCGCTTTCGGCATCGCTCGACTTGCGCAGCGGTCATGCCCAAACATAACAGGCCTGTTTTGGTTTGTCAATACGTAACGTAGTAATACTAGGAGACGATCCGCGCCCACCAATGGATCCGGGAAAACCAACCGTTCGCATCTGCTGTACGTGCCGGTGAGGCGCGCCTCCAGATACTGACCCTCTAGCTTACCATCATCCGATCCGATTTGACATGGCAGTAATTCTCTGCAAAGCTGGTCGTTCGTGCAGGGTGCGGAACCAGAGAAGACCGACCGCGGCCTGGTGGCCCGGTCCTCCATGCGATGGGTTTTTATCGGCTTCGCGTTTCTTGCGACAGTCATTAACTACCTGGATCGTCAGACGCTTTCGGTGGTCGCGCCCGTACTGCGGCACGAATTCCATTTCGGCGACATCGAGTACTCACGAATCGTAACGGCCTTCCTGCTTGCGTACACAGTAGCGAACGGATTGTCCGGCTTTATCATCGACCGCCTTGGAACACGTTGGGGCTACACGCTGTGTATGCTGTGGTGGTCGGCAGCGAGCATGCTGCATACATTTGCGCGTTCGGCGCTATCGTTTGGGGCCTGCCGTTTCCTGCTGGGAATCGGAGAAGCGGGCAACTGGCCCGCGGCGGTCAAAGTGGTTTCGGAGTGGTTTCCAGCCAGTGAACGCGCCCTGGCCTCCGGCATTTTTAATAGCGGATCGTCAATTGGAGCGGCGATCGCACCGCCTCTTGTGGCCTGGATGGTCTTGCGGTTCGGATGGCCCAGCGCATTCCTCTGCATTGGAGCCGTGGGCTTCGTGTGGGCAGTCTTCTGGCTGCGTTTCTACCATACACCCGCGGCAGCCAAACTCGAGGCCGCTCAGCCGCCAATGCCTGCAGGGAAACTCGCGCGCCAGCGGTTCGTCTGGAGCCTTACGCTGGCGAAGGTCTTCTTCGACCCGGTCTGGTACTTCTACATATTCTGGTTCCCGCAATACCTGAGCAGCGTTCGCCATTTCGATCTGGTTCACATCGGGCTGTATGGGTGGATTCCGTTCGTGACCGCCGATATCGGCAACCTAGCCGGGGGCGCATTCTCGGCTGTGCTGCTGCGCCGCGGCGTTTCGCTGCCTGCCGGGCGCAAGGCCGCACTCACGGTGTTCATGCTACTGATGACTTCGGCGATTCCCGCGGTCCTGGTGGCCGACGCCCGGTTCTCGATCGTGCTCGTATCCGTCGCCACCTTCGGCTACACCGGTTGCCTGGCAAATATGCTGGCGCTGCCGGGAGATCTTTATCCGAAGAACACGCTCGGGTCGATTTGGGGCCTCGCCAGCATGGGCTCGGGCTTCGGCGGGATGATCTTCACCCTGATCACCGGCTGGGTGATCCAACGATTCTCTTACACCCCGGTGTTCATCGGATTTGGAATCTTCCCTCTCATCAGCCTCACCGTCCTGGTGACGGTAAGCCTGCGCCCGGACTCGATCTGGACTCGCGGATCAGCTCGATGAATCAGCAAGGGAGTCGGTTTCCAGCGGCGCCCCGTGTCCCTGGAGACTCGCGCGGCGCCGCCGGTTGCGAAGGAAGCGCCTCCGCAAAGCCCTGAAACGGTCTTGACAATGGAGGCCGTCCTAACCGAAACTGAGGAACGGCAACTGACATAGCAGTTCAAAGCCACGGGGCGACGTGGCCGGAGGAGAGCCAACAATGAGGAAGTACATCATTACGGCGCTGCTGTGCGTCTGCCAGGTAGCCGTTGCCGGCCAGGCCGACGAGGAGAAACACCTGCAACAGAAGTACCCGGCCTATCGAGGCCTGGAGGAAGGTTATTACCACGCCGGCGAAGCCGCCCTGGATGCCTGGCAGGACTGGAAGTGGGGCCTCCGCGTCCATTGGGGCTTATACACTCTGTTTGGCGCCGGAACGGAGTCGTGGGTACTTGTCAGGCCGGAGAATACGCCGGAATGGCGGAAGAACTACTTCGCTTCTTACCAGCAGTTTAACCCGGTCGATTTCGATCCCGATGAGTGGATGCGCGTCATGGAGCGGGCCGGAATGAAATACTTCACCGTCACCACAAAGCATCGCGAAAGGTTCTGCCTCTGGCCAACCAAGACGTTGCAGAAGGGATTTCGCAAGACCGGTGACGGCAAGTACGAAGATGTCGTGGACCACTACAGCATCGCGGAAACGCCGTACCGCCGCGATATTCTTGTGCAAGTCGCAAAGGCGGGCCGGGCGCATGGCGTCGGCGTGTGCTTTTACTATTCGCACATCGACTGGCATGATTGGGATTTCGCCTGGGATAAACGGAATTTCTGGTACTCGCCGGAATTCACCAAGGAATCCGATCCGAAACGCTGGGCCGCGTTCATACAGAAGGAACGAGAACAGATTACGGAACTGCTGACGAACTACGGCCCGTTGGGCACGCTGGAACTGGACATGGGGTGGCTCAGAGAGGCGCGGCAGGATGCATACGAAGTGGCCAAACTGGCGCGCAAACTTCAACCCCATGTCTTCCTGCGTAATTCCGGCGTCGGTTCCTACGGCGACTTCTCGACCCCGCAAGGCACGATTCCGGAAGATCCCTCCCAGATCCGACTGCCATGGCAGGTGATCTACCCGGCGGGAACGGGCTTCTCCTACAAGCCAAACAACCAATACCGGTCGAAGGAGTGGATTCTGGAAAGCCTGATCGATGTCGTCGCGAAAGGCGGCAACTTCCAGATCGGTTTTGGTCCGTATCCCAAGGGCCGATTGCCCCAGGAGATGATCGAGCGGGTCAGCTATGTGGGCGACTGTCTGCGCATCAACGGTGAAAGCATCTACGCGACGCCGTCCTACTTCCGCTACCACGAAGGCAACGACTTACGCTTCACCCGCAGTAAAGACAAGAAGTTCGTCTATGTGATCAGTCTCAAATGGCCGGGCCAAGCCCTCAAGACGAGCCTGGTGAAGGCGAAGCCCGGTTCCAGCGTCCGCATGCTCGGGCTTAAGCGGGATCTGAAGTGGAGCCAGGACGCGAACGTGCAAGCAAGCCTACGCATTCAAGATCGAATCGGAGGACTGGAGCCGTGATGCGGTCCAGTAATCCGGTCTTTCCAGATTGGCCGAAGAGGAAGGAGGAGAATAAGATGTACCGTCGCAGGTTTTTGCAGACAGGTTTGGGACTGATTGCCGGCTCGCCGTTGCTGCGCGGCGAAGTCTCCGGCACGCACCGTTTCCCCGAGCGCGAATACGCACGTGTGAAGTCCTACGTCGAAATGGAACCCATTTTGGAATACCGGTGGGCTTTCTCCCGCGCCTATGAGCAGTTCCGCGACATGAAGTACGGCGTTCGGATTCACTGGGGGCTCTATTCCATCTGGGGCCGCAACGGCGAGTCCTGGCCGTTTCTCAGGATGTCTTCCGAGGAGCGCCAGCAGTATCAGGAACTCTATCGCACCTGGAACCCGACCGGATTCGATGCGGACGAATGGACGCAGGCGTTCGTCGACAGCGGAATGAAGATGTTTGCTTTCACCAGCAAACATCACGAAGGCTTCTGCATGTTCGACACCAAGACCCGAGTACGCAGGCGTGTAAACTGGACGGCGCCGGGCGGACCCAGGATGGAAGACTGCGATATCCGGTACAGCATCATGGATACGCCGTTCCGGCGGGACATCGTCAAGGAGCTCTGCGAAGCCGGGCGGAAGCGCAGTCTCAAGATCGATCTGTATTTTTCCGAGCCTGACTGGTACGACGCCGACTTCCGGCCTTACGCGTATCACCCGCTCCAGGTCCCTTCCTCGGCACAACTGGATCCTGGCATGCTGGCCAGGGACCGCCGCACGCGCAAGGATTTCGTGGTCGTGCCGGAAGCCACTCCCTCTGAAGTGGACCGCATGATGAAGCGGCTCAGAGCGCAACTCACGGAACTGCTGACGAACTACGGCACGATCGACATGATCTGCCTGGATCAATGGCTGGGGCCCGCCGTGTGGCCCAGATTGCGGGAGACTATCCTGCACGCTCGTAAACTGCAGTCCGACGTGATGTTCCGCGACCGGGGAATCGGTTCGTACGGCGATTATTACACGCCTGAGGGCTTTGTTCCCGGCGCCAAGGAGAATACCGACATGCCGTGGATGACGATTCGCGGCTTGGGGTCGTCTTTCTCCTACGACAAGGACCCCACCAAATATAAGGGCGCCGAATGGGTGGTGACCAGCGTCGTTGACGCGACGGCCAAGGGCGGCGGCTTCATGGTGGGGATCGGTCCGGACGGAAGTGGCAGGTTCCACCCGACGGCCATCTCCCAGATCAAAGAAGCAGGCCAGTGGTTCCGGGTGAACGGAGAAGGGATCTACGCCACCCGACCCCGGGAAGGCCTGTTGTGGTCTGAAGGTGAAAAGATCCGCTATACCCGAAGCAAGAGCGGTGAAACAGTATATGCGTTCAGCATCGGCTGGCCGGGCGATCGCCTCACGCTTACGACAGTACAGCCCCGTCCCGGTTCGGAAATCCGGATGCTCGGCTACGGCGAGCCGTTGAAATGGGATCTCGATCCGCAGCGCGGGCTGACGATCGAGTTACCGCCGGCGCTGCAAGATCCCGAGAAGCGGCCCTGCCGCTGGGTATACGGATTTCGCATCCAGACCGGCCAGGCCTGACGCCGTCTCTGCTCTGAGGTCCAACACGGGCGGGTGGACCGTCTGCGGTCCACCTGCCGCGCAGCTGCAGTTCAAGTTCGAGATCTGGCATTGAGCCGTTCCAGGGCGAGCGCCGCGGGACGGCGAATGTGAGGGATCTCCGTGGCCACAGTCAGTCTCTTGTAGACGTCCACCGCGGCCGCGGTTCGGACTCGCGCCGCCAGTTCCTGGCCGCATTGAAGCAGGGCGTGAGCCGCGGCCGCGCGCCGTGTGGCATCGCGCCCGGAGTGCAAGCGCCGGAGCGCCTGGATGGCATGCGAGTCCGCAATCTTCCCCAGCGAGGCGATGGCCGCGTCGGCTGTGGCCGCATCCTGCGAGAGCGCAATTTCGGCGATTCGCGACGCGCTTTCCGCGTCCCGGCGATCGCCCAACAGATTGATGACAGACACCAACCCGGCGCCTCGGGCAGTCTTGAGCGCGTCACGGAGCGTGCGGGGACAGTTCCTTCCAGTGGCCACCCGGCACGGTCAAACCTTCCAGCACCGATTTTGGCTCCACCCGTTCCACGTTGGCCGCGATCAGTTGCAGCCAGCCCTTGTCCCCTTTGAAGCGAACGCCTTTCGCGTCGTTGTTCATGACCACCTGCACGCCGTCCGCATAGCGGGCGCGTACCGTCAGGGAGTTCGGGATGCTGCAAACGGCGGTGGCCGGATCCGCTAGTGTCCCGTCCCTCAGCAGTTTCGGAACGCTGAAGAGGGCAACGCCGGCCTCGGGGGTCACCCAAAACCGGCCACTGATGGTCACCTGAAAAGCGGCCAGCGAGACCGACACCCAGGACATTGACACCGACGAGAGCTTAACCTCTCCGTCGGCATGAGCAATGTCTTGAGCGAGGAAAAGAAACAGCAAGTTATAGCACTGGGACGGCTTGGCTGGTCGCTGCGGCGCATCCAGCGGGCCATCGGTGTGCGTCGAGAGACCGCGGCCGGATATCTGCGAGCCGCAGGAGTTGAGCTGCGGCCGTCCGGGG
>JBEKWU010000206.1:0-5840 GCA_049512775.1 Bryobacteraceae bacterium | reverse complement strand
GGAGTAGAGGCGCAACGGGGGCGTAGCGACGCGGAAAGCTTGCGTTTTCAACACGAGGGTGACCGCCCGGGTCCTTAGTGCCTTTTTCCGGCCCAATCGTCCGTTTTTTTGCAAGTCCCTCTACGGTCTGGCGCTGGGCTACGAGGACCTCAACGATCACGACCAACTGCGGCGCGATCCGCTGATGGGGCTGCTGGCGGGCAAGAGCGAACCGGACCAGCCGCTGGCCAGCAAAAGCACGCTGTGCCGGCTGGAACGGACGCCGGCCACGGGCGCCGAGCGGGACCGCTACAAGAAGATCCGTTACGACGCCGCGGCCATCGATCGGCTGCTGCTGGACGTGTTTATGGATGCGCACCCGGAAGCGCCGAAACAGGTCGTGCTCGATCTGGACGTGACCGACACCCCGCTACACGGCCGCCAGGAGGGCCGGTTCTTTCACGGCTTCTATGACGAATACTGTTATCTGCTGCTGTACATCTTTTGCGAAGATGAACTGCTCGGGGTGCGGCTGCGGGAAGCCAACCAGGACGCCAGCGCCGGGAGTCTGGCGGAGGTCCAGCGAATCGTAGCGCGCCTGCGCAACCGCTGGCCAAAGCTAAAGATCATCCTGCGGGCGGATTCCGGCTTCTGCCGGGAGGAGCTGATGCGGTGGTGTGAAGAGAACCGGGTGGAGTTCGTCTTCGGCCTGGCGCGCAACGACCGCTTGCGCCGGCGGATCGGCAAGGCCATGCGCCGGGCCAAAGCGGAAGCCAAACGCACGGGCCAGGCGGCACGGGTCTACACCGAGTTTCGCTACCGGACGCGCGAGAGTTGGAGCCGGGCGCGGCGCGTCGTCGCCAAGGCCGAGCAGATCGAGGGCAAAGAAAACCCGCGCTACGTGGTGACGTCGCTGGGGGCCTCCGCTGGCCGGCCGCGCGCCTTGTATGAGGACCTCTACTGCGCCCGCGGTGAAATGGAGAACCGGATCAAGGAGCAGATGCTGCTGTTCGCCGATCGGATGAGCGCCGAGACCATGCGGGCCAACCAACTGCGGTTGTATCTGTCGGCGGCAGCTTACGTACTCGTCGAGGCGTTGCGGCGGGTGGCCCTGAAGGGCACCGAGATGGCCCAAGCCCAGGTGAACACGATCCGCCTGCGGCTGCTGAAAATCGGCGCGCAGATCCGCTTCACGGCCCGGCGCGTGGTGGTATCCATGGCCAGCGGCTATGCCTGGCAGGGCCTCTTCGGTCACGCCTGGAAGGCACTAAGGACCTGAGCACCCACGCTCTTACTGAAAACACAAGCCTTCCGCATCACCGCACCCTGGTTGCGCTTCCACTCCGCCTCAGCTCGGAACCCACTAGCGCGCGGCGCCCCATCACGAGCCCCTCCGAGCCTCCTTCCGCCTGAAATCGAGGTCCTGCACGGTGCGGCCAGCAGTGCTCTCGCTCAGTGTGCCGTCGCCGCGCTGTTTTGTCGCGGCCAACGCGCCAATCCGCTTTCCGCGTGAAACATCCGGGCTAGAGCTCTGGAACTGGGCACACGGAACGCACTGGTGTCCATTACGCACAGGCGGGCATTTTCAGGGGCGGGATCTCCTGCTGGGGACGACGGGCTGCAAGGGTTCAGATTGAGAAAGAGCAAGTCGTCGTGCCGGGCGCTAACCTAACTGGTGTTGAACTCCACCGGCCGTCCGGGACTGAGCCAAAGCAATCGGACCAGCTCGATTGCACTCCGTGCGTGCCGCGATGCAAGTAGCGCAGCTGGTACAGCCGTTCGATGGTCAACGCCAGCGCCGTGATCAACCACTGCAGCAATAAGCTGTTGGGCTGATGGTGGCACACGTGCCGCAAGCCGTAACGGTTCTTGGCGTCGTTGAAGCCCTGGTTCTCGATCTCCCAGCGGCTCTTCGCCACGCGGTTCAGTGAGCGGCTGCCGACGCGGCGCGAGGAGAAGTTGGTCAGCCAGTAGGCCTCGATCACCTGGCCGTTCGGCTTGTGCTGCCGGTACCGGATCACTCTCACCGTCCCCCAGCGCAGCGTCTCCCAAGGGTCGAAGTCACCGGCATCCCAGATCTCGACCCGCTCCTCGCCATCCCAGAAGGAGAGCCACGGGCGCGGGGATCGGAACCGTTTCTCCGCTGCGGCCAGCAACTCGGGCAGGTTGTCCTTCAGCCGGGCGATGACGTTCAGCCCCATGGCGTCGGCAGTGTGGAGGAACTGCTTGCCCTGCGCGGCCTCGATGTCTGCTCCCGTTTTCTCGAGGATCGCCGGATGGAGATCGGAGAAGGTCTTGAGCTGCGCGCCAGCCTGGATCGCGCGCAGCGCCACACTGCGCCCCTGGTTCCGCCCGCCGATCAGCGCCAGCGTCACCCTGTCGTTGGTGCCTTGCAACTTCCAGGCGCCGGCAACGGCCGTGCCGGCCCCGAGTCTCAAGAACAATCGTCTGCCTTGCGTACTCATGCGACTGCTCCCAGCCCCGACCCGGTAAGGGTACCGGTCCTCATGACTCCGTCGCGGATTCGAAAGATGCCGGGGAATTTGTCTCCCCACTTCCGATTGGCCGCCGGCACGTATTGCCGCGCGTTCGCTTCGACCGCCGGCACGCCGGGCACGTGCGCCGCCAGGCCCGCGGAATGAATCAACGACGCCCCGGGGCATGTCAGGTCCTGCACGCACACGAACATTTTGTATTTCTGCGCAGCCGCGGCCATCAGCAGCGACTGGCTCTGCCCCTTGCAGGCCTTGAGCGCCACACCGGAATACCCCATCTCGCGGGCCAGTTGCAGGCTCTCGAAATCGACCAGCGATTCGTCGATCACCACCGGTACGACCTTCGCCGCCTGGTGCATCACGTTGGCGCGGTCCGCCTTCAGGTCGCGCCGGGCCGGCTGCTCCACATACTGGATGCGGGCGAAGCCGGCCGCGTTGGCTTCCTTCAGCTTGCGCAGGAACGCGAGCAGGTAGTCCACGTTCGGGCACTTCTCGTTGAAATCGAGCGAATAGACCCAATCGGTGACGCCCCGTTTCGCCTGTGTGTCGCGCCCGGCGGCGTCCACGGCCATAACCCGTTCCAGGTCCCAGCGCAAGTCCTGGCCGTTCAGCTTGATCTTGAGGTGCGTCAGGTTGTCTGCTTCGATCCATTCCGGCAGAGTCTCCGGCAGTCCGTCGCCGACCGGTCGCCGCACGTCGCTCCGCGTGATCGGATCGACCGCGCCCACCAAGTGATAGACCGGCATCCGCGCCTTCGGCTCTTTCAGAATGTAGCGATCCAGCCGCTCGCCCCGGAACTCCGGCGTCAGAAACGCCGCCAGATCCGGCGCGAGGAAGTCCGGGCCGTAGGTGCGGTACGAACTGAGCCCGTGCAGCTTCCCGTACGCGTCGTGAATGGCCGCGTCGAACGGGCTCGCCGCGACCAGCGTGCACAACTTCGGGATCGGGACCGGCAGTTTGCGCTCCCGCGACACGTCTTCCGCCGCTTTGAGGCACGCGGGCTCGAGCGCCGTGTTGATTTCGATCGGGTGCCCGTCGGCGTTCGCGTTCCGGGTGATCGCGGCGATGCGCCCGGCTAGATCCTTCATCGCAGCGAGCGTCACGTCATACGGCAGCGCAGGGAACGACCACACGTTGCCGAGCGGCATCGATCCGACGCCGCGGGCCGTGCGGCCCCCGGCGTCCCGGATCTCGCATCGCACGTTCAGCAGCGTCACCCGGTCGACCACGTTGCCGCCGAACTTGATCGGCGTTCGATAGAGGTAATCCTCGTAATCGAGCGACACCTCGCCGACGCGGATCCGGGTCGGCCGGGCGAAGGGGGCCAGGGCCGCGGCGCACAGGAACGACCGGCGCGTGGGCGTCATCGCCGGTGCAGCGCCTTGACCAGCTCGGACGACAGAACCGTCGGCGCCCAGTATTTCTCGATGTACTGGATCACCAGTTCCGTTCCCTCCTGGTGGGAAACGCGGGGGCGGTCCTGCGGGTTGTACATGGCGCCCGTCAGATCGCGCACCAGGATGCAGCGAAAGCCCCACTTGGTGAGCTGCTTGACGGCGAACGGACGGTTGAGCACGCACATGTTCGCATGGACGCCGGCCACGAGCACGGTGCGGATGCCGCGGAGCCGGAGCGCGCTGTAGATCTCGTCCGCCCGGTCGGAGATCAGATCGTTCGCCGCGATGTCGAGCGCCGGATGCTGCCGCGTCCAGGCCTTGTAGAAGTGGTCGCCCGGCGTGTCGCAGCCGCCGCCCGAGTCGTCGATCGGCAGCGGCGGGCTGGTGAGATCGAGCGGCCCCGGCGGCGCAGCCTTCGGCATGGATTCGATCGCCAGCCGCTGCGGCGCATGGCGGTAGAAATCCATGGTTTCCGAAGGCGCCCAGATGACGAGCATGCCGGCGGCGCGCGCCTGGTCGATCACCGGCGTCGCTTTCCGCGCGAGCTGGCCGACGCGTTCCGTCGCTCCGCGGCACCAGTGCCGGTCCCACATATCGCAGACGAGGATGGCCGTCTGCGCGGGAGAGATAGCGCGCTCGAACGTTACCTGCTCCCATTCGCCGCTGCCGCGAAACGCCTCGACGTGGCTCCGCAGCGGCAACCGCAATTCCGCTTCGCCAGCTTCGGAGACTCCTGTCGCAACGACGAACAGCGCCAGAATGCCGATGCCTCGCATACCCTCCCCTCAACCCTCACGCATCATATCGCGAACGCGGTGCAAATCCCCGCGCACCATCTCGACGAACGCTTTCCTCCCAATCGTGAGGTTCGGCCTGCCCTTGTCGGCGCCGCCCAAGGTTTCGTACTCGAAGTGGAGTTGCACCGGGCCCGAAAAACCGCCCTGGCGCAGCATCGCAAAAAACGGCGCCAACTGCACCATCCCGTGCCCGATGGGGCACCACGCGGGCCGCCATTTTCCGTTGGCCGCCTTCTCCCAGAGAAAGTCTTTGACCGCCACGCCGCGCATCATCGGCAAGGTGAGCCTCGTGCTGTGGATCCATCCGCCGAGGCCCCCCTCGACGGTGGCGTGGCCGATGTCGTAGTTCACTGCCACCGCGTTCGTGTCGAGATCCTTGAGGATCAGGTACAGGTCCCAGATCGAGGCGCCCACTTCACCGGCGCCCGAGTGGGTATGGTACATCGCGCAAATGCCGTATTGCTGGTTCAACGCCGCAAGGTCGCGGGCACGCGCCTGGCACTCCGCAAGCTGTTCCGGAATCGGCCGGGATGGCGTGAACCGAAACCCTCCCCAGCGATAGCGGCGGATGCCGAGCGCCCGGGCAGTGGCCAAAACCTTCTCCGCATGCGGCGAGCGAACATCGACAATCCCGGCCGTGATCATCGGCACGTCGAGGCCGGCCTTCCGCACCGCCTCTACCGCTTTCGGGAGATCGTCGGCCGCACGCGCGGGAAGCACGTGCCCGTCTTCCCGCACGGTCAGATCGATTCCGTCGAAGCCGATCTCGGCGGCCAGCGCAGCCGCATCGGGCACGCTCAGCCATTGCAGGTGCTTGGAGAAGATGCAGACCTGCATCGCCTGCTTCTCATCGGGCGCGGCCGTCGCCGCGCTCAAACTGCCGGCCAGCAGGTCCCGGCGGGTCAACATACTCGTGCCTCGACTCTGCGCGCGCCGGCATTCCATCGCACGCGTCGCCCCAGTTTTAGCGACCGGTTCGCCAACTGGACCACCAGCGCCGCCTGAAATCCCTTCTCGACTGTCGCGTTCGGTTCCTCGCGGGACCGCACGCAATCGAGGTAATTCTGCACGTGGATGGCGGTCGCTTTTTCGAACGGCGTGGTTTCGTAGAGCGACGGCTTCTCCGGCTGCGCCTGCGGATAGACGGCGACGAACTCACGGGATGTGTTGCA
>JBEKWU010000205.1:0-6065 GCA_049512775.1 Bryobacteraceae bacterium | reverse complement strand
GTGGAGTTCGGCCCAGGTGCGCGCGCTCGAATGGAAGACCAGCAAGCGGACCGCCTTGCGGCTGTAGCCGAGCGTCATCACGAACAGCCGCATGCGCCGGTACTTGCCGCTGGCTGAGTCGCAGGCCATCGGGCCAGCGCCGAAATCGACCTGCGCCTCTTCACCGGGTGCGGTCTCGATCACTACGCGGGCCTCGGGTGACGGGGCTCCGCGGAGCTTGCCGACGAAGCGCTTGACGCTCTGATATACAGCCGCGCGTAAATAACAGGACATAGCGGTCAGCAAAAAGGAAGCAGGTAGGAACGGATCAGATCGGGGCAGGTCTGCATTTCCGTGAAGACCCGCGACAGGGTGACGAGCAACTCCGTCGTGCTGGCGAAGTAGCGGTTGTGGGTCCCGTTCTTGCGCGTGTGTTGCCAGAGCCGTTCGGTAGGGTTGAACTCCGGCGAGTAGGGCGGCAGCTGGTGCACCTCCAGCCAGTGGCGGTTGGAGCGGAACCAGCCCCACACCTCGGCGTCCTTGTGGTAGGAGGCGTTGTCTTGGATCAGCACGGCGCCGCGGCGGCGATACCGGTGCGCCAACTGCTCCAGAAAAGCCAGGTAGTTCGAGGCGTTGAAGACGCTGTCGAACCGGTAATGGAACCGGCAGCGCCAGAGTTCCACCGCCCCCAGGATCTTCACGCTGTGGCGCTCGCCGGTGACCGCAACTTCGGGCGGGTGGCCGACGCGACTCCAGGTCGCGTGCAGCGTCGAATCCTGGCGGAAGCTGGCCTCGTCGGTGAAGATCAGCGCCCAGTGTCGCGCTTGGGCTTTTTTTTAAGGTTGGGGTAGACGCGCCGGTGCCATCGGTCCTGCTCCTCCGCATCCGCCCGCGCCAGCACGCGCCGCGGCCGCTGTACGGAGAAGCCCAGGCTGTGCAGCAGCTTCCGCACGTGCCCCGGATGGTAGGCCACGCCGAATTCTTCCTCGATCACCCAGGCCAGCATAGGGGAGGTCCACAGGCCCGTATCCAAACCGTACGCTACCGGACCACTCTCCAGAATGTCGCCCAGATGGACGCGTTGCCCCGCTGTCAACAGCGGCGGCCGTCCGGACCGGTATCCTTCCAGTAGTCCCTCCACTCCGTACGTCTGATAAAGGGACAACCACTCTGACACCCTGGATCGCGGCGCTTTCAGAATCCCCGCCAGTTCCCCGCTGGTGTGGCCTTCGGAGTTGAGCACAACGGCCTGCAAACGCTTCGCCACCCGGTAGGCCCCCTCCCGCTCCGCTTCCTTGCTGAGGCGCACCAACCGGCTATGCGTCTTGGGGTGCAAATGCAGCACTCGAGCCAGCATGGCCACTCCTCCCATGAGAAGTATGCCACAACTAGAGCTCTTATGTCCTGTTCATTATGCGCGGCTGTATAACTGCGGGCGAAGCCGTAGTTGGAAACCAAGTCCTGCCAGATCGCCATGGCGTTGCGGCCCCGACCGAGCCCGAGTTCGATCGCTTCCCGGTAGGCTTCGCAGGCGCTCGGAGACGGGCTGCGCTTGGGGCGCGGCAGCCCTGGTACTGCGGCTTGGTTGGTCAAAGCTGGCAGGGCGGAGTCGGTGGTCACCGCCGCTCCGTTGGCCGGTTTTACCGCCCCAGAGTCGGTGGTCACCTCGATGGCCGGTTTTGCCGGGTCGGGGTCGGTGGTCACTTGGGTGGCCGGTTTTGCCGCCGCCGGAGCAGGCCGCCCCGAACCCCCGGGTGAACGCGGCACAATTCCGGCGGCTCTCAAATACCCGGCCGCAGTCTCTCGACGGACACCGATCGCTCGCTCGATTCCCCGTAGCGACTAGCCAAGCCGTCCCAATGCTATAACTTGCTGTCTCTTTTCTTCGCTCAAGACATTGCTCATGCCGACGGAGAGGTCAAGCTCTCGTCGGTGTCAATGTCCTGGGTATCGGTCTCGCTGGCCGGTTTTCAGGTGACCATCAGTGGCCGGTTTTGGGTGACCCCCGAGGCTAAAAAGGAGGACGTCATGTTGGCAGAGTTTTTCGAGTCGCCTTTACGCGTCCAGGAACTCCGCGACGGCCCGGATGGCCGCCTGCTTGAAGGGTTTGCTCAAGAGTTGTGCCAGGCCGGCTATGCGGAGATAACGGCTCGCAGGCATATTCGAGCCGCCGAGCACCTGATTCATTGGACAGGTCGGAAACGCACACCGATCGCTACTTTGGACGAACGGTTTGTCGAGGATTTTGTTCACCATCTGGATCGATGCCGATGCCCGCGGTATGGCCTCACGCATAGGCTGGATTTGCAGAATGGGGTGCGATTGTTCTTCGGCTATCTCCGACGCACTGGTGTCCTCATGGCCCCGATCACCGAGGAATCCATCGAGGACCCGCCCCTGTTGGTTTCATTTTGTCGCTGGATGCGTCAGCAAGGGGGACCTGCGATGCCACCCTCTACAACTACAGCCTTCCCCTGCGCGATTTGCTGAAGAGTCTGAAAGAAGAGTGCCTGCTCCAGAGGCGCATAGCGCACCAATGCGCCGCGTGCGGTGTTCACCAGGTGCGCAGTAGGCTTCATCGCCATAAACTGGCTTGTGTCGATCATATGGCGAGTCTCCCCGTTCAATGGGACGTGCAGCGAAACCACGTCGGAGCTCGCCAGCAACTCCTCCAGGGCGCGCACCCTCCTGGTTGCCAGGGCTTTTTCATATCTGGCGGGGACATAAGGATCGTAGAAGCGGACGTCATACCCAAACGCTATCACCCGAAGCGCAACCACCGCGGCAATCCGTCCGCATCCGACAATGCCGAACACCTGTTCCTCCGTCCCGTAGTCCGGCACGTTGCACACCGCTATCCCGCGCTCCTCGGCGGCAAAGGCATCCACATTCTCGAAGCCGACGCCGTTTCTCACGATCACCCGTGCATTTCGCAGGCGGCGGATGATGGTAGCCGTGAGGTCAAGTGGATGATCGCGTCGGCAACGTCGCAATACGGAACAAACTCCGCTTCGGCGTTCAGATACAGCAGCGTTACCGAAGCGCAGCCGGCCAGGACCTCCTGCTCGACCGCAACGTCGCGCGCGTGGGGGGCACCTTGGCTGAATCCAGAACGAACACTTGCCAAACCAATTCAGCCTCCATCGCCTCACTGCGAGCCTGCGAACTTGCTTGCCTTGCCGATACCTTCGCTGCCCAGGCCTTGGTAGCCGCCGTCGATAGGCAGGTCCGCAGCAGTAATAAACGAGGCGTCATCGCTCAACAGGAACAGGATCGGTCCGGCACACTCCACAGGCTCGCCGCAGCGTCGCAGCATGTGGAAGTCGCCCCAAATGGGTTCCCACTTCGCTCGGTCGCCGCCGGCAGCCTTCTCCACTTCACGGGTCCAGATCCATCCGGGGCTCACACTGTTCACTCGAATGTTGTAGGGCGCCAGATCAAGAGCCATGCACTTGGTGAGCGTCTGGACCGCGCCCTTCGCGGCGTTGTAGGTCCAACGGTTTGGCTGGGCGATGAACGCTGAAATACTGGACATATTCACAATCGCTCCGCCCCCCTCGCGCCTGATCGGTTCGGCCACCAACTGCCCCATCAGAGCGTAGGCCATCGGGCCCGTCTGAAGGGCCCGCTCCCAGTCGGCTCGTGTCGCATCGAGTCCCTTTGCGGTGAAGGAGAACGCATTGTTGACCAAGTAGTTCACCTTGCCCCAGCGCGTCAAGACCTCCTGCACGAAGGCGCGACAGAACGCTTCGTCCGCCATATCTCCCTGGCAAAAGAGCACCTGGTAGCCGTGCGAGGAAAGCTCGCGGGCGGTTGCGCGACCGATCTCGCTAATTCCGCTGAACGCAACAGCGGCTCCCTCCTTACACAACTCTTCGACCACCGCTTGCCCGATGCCCGACGACCCACCGGTCACCACGGCGACTTTCCCGGCAAATCGGTTCGGAACCGCTGTTCTCAGGTTCATCGCTGGTTGTCCTCCATCACCGGATAACAGGTGTAATAGCGGTCGCCAACTTCCCAGTACGGCATATACTCCACTCGCGGGTCGCCGTCGACCGTGAAGTGCAGCGGTTGTCCGGACTTGGGCTTCATCCAACTCCTCACAGTCTTCGGGCCTTGCTTGAGCACGAGGCAATAATCGCCGAGATGATCTTTCTCGAATCCGGGGGTTTTCGCCGGATCGGCGGGGAAGGGCGGAGTGGTGGGACTCATAGCCTGGAGCGGGCCGACAGCGGCCAAAAGCACTGGCCCGAACTCAACGGCGAACCGCTTCCGGTCCGGATAATTGTCCGCGCCGGAATACTCGGTGACGCGGAAGTCCGCCGGCAGACTGAAGCGGATCGTATCTCCCTCTGTCCAGGTTCTCTCCAGCGCTTGATAAGCTCCACGCTTGCCAACCGCAATCTGCTTTCCGTTCACTTCGATCGGCATGTCTTTCGCCGCCCAGGAGGGGACTCGGATGCGGATTCGCGATGCCGCCGGGCTTCTAACGGAAACACGGATGGCAACCTCTGTTCCGAACGGGAAATTCGTTGTCATGTCGAGCCGGAATGTTTCCGCTCTTTGCTGCCAAGTAAGTTCCGAAGGTTCGAACAGGTTAACATAGACGCCATCGGATGCCAGGGAGTAAATGAACTCCGGAAGCGCGCCTAACACCCGTGTCGCCTGCCCTTCACAGCAGGTTCCTTTGAAGTCCGGGGGGTCCTTCTTCCCATGCAGGATCGCGTGATACCGGATTCCTTTCCCACCCGCCTGGTTTGAGAGTCCAATGTTGTAGATCGACTTCTCGATCTCGCTCACATACCGCTCCTCGTCCGGATTCAGGAGATGGAACCTCTGGTTCAGGAAGATCCAGAAGGCACTACCGCAGTACTCCCCGGTGTGTTCCTTCCGGGTGATGTAGTACGACCTCGGCGGATACTTCAGGAACTCACAGATGGCGATGCTGCCGCCCACGTGCTCCCACGCTCCGTTGATGAGTTTCCAGCCGCCCTCCACGGCATCCAGATACCGCCGGTCTCCCGTGGCGCGGTACATGTCCATGTAAGCTTCAAACGCTGTGATGCAGTAGCAGTGTGGGCGGTTGTAAGGATACTCCCAAATCGCGCGTTCGTCGCGCGCCGCCAGTTGATTCAGCCAGTAGTCTTCCTGATAGTACTTCTGTAGTACCTCTATATCCCGCGGCTGGCCGACGGGAGTGAAAAACATACGGCTGTTAGCGATCATGCCCTGGTAGCCTAGTAGCGTGCGGAGGATCTTCGGCAAGTACTCGCACTGGTTGAACCAGTTGTAGTATTCCCGGAGCAGGCGGAATGCCTTGGGATTGCCTGCGTATCCTGCCTCGATCAATCCGTGCGTCACCCAGGCGCGCGTGTAATTGGCCCGTTCCGCACCATTGGTCTGGTCGAGGGTCATTTCCGGTGGAAACGCCATCAAATAGCCGTCGTCGCGTCGGCAGGCCTCTATACCGTCCACAACGGCGTTGAGGCGGCGCCGCAATTCCGGATGTTCCCGCCAGCGGAGCGTGTTGCCGGCGCCCATCAGGAACCGTCCGGCAACAGAGCCCTCCAGTTCGGTTTCCCAGAACTTAACGACCGGCCGCGTGCGCGGCGGGTCCTTCTGCCCTGCGCGCAGCCGGAACGGCCATAGCATGTCGTCGACCGAGAAGGATTCGAGAAGGTACGTGACGTTGTTCTCCATCGCTTTCTCGAACAGCCCGCCTTTCAACTTCACTCCCGATCGGGGTACGCGGATGACGTCGGCGACCGGTTCCCATCCGCCGGCCGGCGCCAATGCCGAAGCAAGGCTGGCAAGGACGAGCAGTATAGGAATTACGACTATCTTTGCGC
Source organism: Bryobacteraceae bacterium (assembly GCA_049512775.1). GTDB lineage: Bacteria > Acidobacteriota > Terriglobia > Bryobacterales > Bryobacteraceae > Fen-330. The sequence goes on along the minus strand of JBEKWU010000205.1, from coordinate 234 downwards.
GCAGCGGCGACTGGCGCTCAGTCGAGTCATAGGCTTTCATAATAATCGCTCAAGCGATCAGAATCAATTCTACGCCGCACTAATCTTCCTGTCAACACTCCTGTCCAAGACTCAGCAGTCTCGGGATTCCGAGGCTGCAGGGATCGGCGGGTTCGGCCGGGAGGTTTCGTGCGGGGGGGCGGAGGCGCGGAGCCGGAAGAGACAGCGCCGCCCCTACGCTGACGGCCGGGAAGT
>JBEKWU010000204.1:0-6497 GCA_049512775.1 Bryobacteraceae bacterium | reverse complement strand
GGGCGCAAAGCAGGCGGCAGGCAGATCCATCTTACGGCGCCAACATGCCGCCGTTGACCTCCAGGGTCTGGCCGTGGAGATAGCGTGCGTCGTCGGAACAGAGGAAGACGATCACGTCGGCGATATCTTCGTTCGCGCCGAGGCGTCCGGCGGGGGTCATGGCGAGGACGTTGTCGAGGATCTGCCGGGTGGAGAACTCCCGGTGAAAGTCGTTATCCACGGTGCCCGGGCTGACGGCGTTGACGCGAACCCCTAGCGGTGCGAGTTCCTTGGCCAGGCCCTTGGTCATGGTCATGACGGCGGCTTTGGCGGCGGCGTAGACGACGGCGCCGGGGCCTCCGCCGTTGCGGGCGGCGATCGAGCTCAGATTGACGATGATGCCGCTGCCCTGTGAACTCGAGCAGGCGGGCGCGCCGCACCAGCGAGCCGGCGTTGTTGATCAGGAGGTCGATCTCGGGCAACTGCGGGAGCAGCGCTTCGATTCCGGCGAGCGTGGCGAGATTGGCGCCAATAACTTCGCCGTCGGCGCCCGCAGCGCGCACGGCAGCCAGCGTCTCCAGCGCGCCTTCGCGGTGACGGTTGTAATGCACCAGGACCCGGGCGACGCCGCGCCGCGCCAGCGCGATGGCGGTCGCCGCGCCGATGCCGCGCGAAGCCCCCGTCACCAAAGCGGTCTTACCGCTGAATTCATCGAGCATCCCATCCTCCTGCGTGAAGGGTCCAGTAAGTAGTCCAGGCCACCGCGGCGGCTGCCGGGATGGTCAGAAACCAGGCCCACATAATGTTGGTAGCCACTCCCCAACGTACCGCTTTAACGCGCTGGATGCAGCCGACGCCCGTGATCGCTCCGGTGATCACGTGCGTGGTCGAGACACCCACCCCGAGCGCGGTTGCCGTCAGGATCGAGATCGCCCCGGCCGTCTCCGCGCAGAAACCGCTGCGCGGCTTGAGGCGCGTGATGCGCCCGCCCATGGTGTGAACGATGCGCCAGCCCCCGGACATGGTGCCCAGGCCGATCGCCGCGCCGGCCGAGAGAATGACCCAGACCGGCACCCGGAACGCCGGGATGTAGTGGGCGGTGAAAAGCACTCCGGTGACGATGCCCATGGTCTTCTGCGCGTCGTTGGTGCCGTGCGCAAAGCTCAGGACGGCCGCCGAGAGCAATTGCAGGCGGCGGAAATAGACATCCATCTTGAGCGGCGTGGAGTGCCGGAACATCCAGTAAACGGCGATCACCAGGAAATAGGCCGCCACCAGCCCGATCAGCGGGGCCAGCACCATGAAGATCAGGGTCTTGATCCAACCGCTCCAGATGATGGGCTCGATAGCGCGATGGTTGAGAATCACCGAGCGCGCCATGGCCGCGCCGGCGTATCCGCCGAACAGCGCGTGCGAAGAACTGACCGGCAACCCCCACCACCACGTGACCAGGTCCCAGACGATCGCGCCGATGAGCCCTGCCAGGATCACGTAGGGCGTAACGAACGCTAGACTGACCATACCCTCACCGACGGTCCTGGCCACGCCGGTGCCGAAGCTGAAGGCGGAAACGAAATTGAAGACCGCGGCCCAAATCACCGCCTGGAAGGGGGTGAGCACCCGCGTCGCCACCACCGTGGCCACGGAGTTGGCGGCGTCGTGAAAGCCGTTGATGAAATCGAAAAAGAGTGCAACCGCGACGATGACGACGACCAGGATCAGCGTGGGAGACATCGGAACGTGGGCACCCGGCCTGTCTTAGCTGTTCTTCACCACCACGCTCTGAAGCACGTCGGTGACGTCCTCGCAACGGTCCGTCGTGTCCTCGAGGAACTCGTAGATCTCCTTCTGCTTGATGAGCGCGATCGGATCGGTCTCCTCCTGGAACAGGTCGGCGATGGCGCGGCGCACCAACTGGTCGGCGTAATTCTCGAGCCGGTTGACCTCGATACAGTGCTCGAGCAGCTTCTGGTCCTTGTTGAGCGCCTCGAAGGCTTTCTCGAGCGACAACGCGCAATCGTGCACCACCTGGCAGAGCTCGATCACGGTCGGCGGGATGGGCTCCAGACGGTAGGCGACCATCCGGTAGGCGGCATCTTCGATGCCGTCGAGCACATCGTCCAGCCGGGAAGAAAGGGAATGGATGTCTTCGGGATCCAGCGGCGTGATGAAGGTCTGGTTGAGCCGGGTAAAGATGTCGTGGATGATCTCGTCGCCCTCGTGCTCGAGCTGCTGGATTCGCACGGCGTTCCGCGAGAGGAGGGAATTGCCGTCCTTGACGGCTTCCAGCAGCAGCCGGGAGGCCTCGGAAATGAGGCGGACCTGGCTTACGAACGAGGCAAAGAACTTTTCCTGGCGCGGTAAAAGTCTCATAGCTCCTTGTGGCGCGGTCTATGGCCGAACGATCAGGGAGAAGACCCCTATCTTCGCACTGGCAGGCGGGCAGGTCAACCGGCGCATTGGGCGTCGCCCTTCCCATCCAGGTCCAGGAAGCGGGTATCGAGCAGCCGGCCCGTGTCCAGGTTGCCCATGGCAGCCAGCATGTTCTCTTTCAGATACGGGTATTGCCCTTCCAGGCTGGCGAACAGGCCGCGCAGCAATCTGCGGACCGTGCCGGTGCGTTGCGAACAACCACACGGCACCAGCGGCGCGCCGAGGGACTCGACGAACCGGCGGGTGAGGTCCTCGGGGACCAGCAGCAACGGCCGGATGAGGCGGAACTCCTTGTCGCGGGAGTGGGCCACCGGCGGCAGCGCGCTCAGCTTGCCGGTGAACAGCGCGTTGCGCAGCAGGGCCTCGCAGAAATCGTCGGCCGTGTGGCCGAAGGCGATCACTCTGGCGCCCAATCCGCGCGCGACCTCGTAGACCGCGCGGCGGCGGTAGCGGCTGCACAGATCGCAGCCGTGCTGGGGCTGCTCTTCGATCAGGCGCAGCGAGGGAGTGTCGCGGAAGCAGGTCCAGGCGACGCCTTTCTTCTTGAGATACTGGGCCAGCGGTTCGAGGGGTCGCAGGAACTTGCCCTGCTCGATGGTGAACGCGCACACGGAAAACTCCACCGGGGCGCGCTTCTCGAGCAGCAGAAGGGCTTCCAGCAGGGTGAGCGAGTCCTTGCCCCCGGAAAGGGCGACGGCCACGCGGTCCCCGTCGCGGATCATCTTGAAGCGGCCAATCGCCTGGCCGACTTTCCGCAGCAGGGCCTTTTCAAGATCCACGTCTTATTATAGGAAACGTGCTTTCCCCAGCGCGTACCGTGGCTTTCGAGATCCTGCGCCTGGTCGAAGAGGGCGGTTATGCCTCGGACCTTCTGGCCGCGCGCATGGGGGGCCTGGATTCCCGGGATGCGGGGCTGGCCGAGGAGATCGTGCTCGGCTCGCTGCGGCGCCAGGGACAGTTGGATTTCCTGATAGGGCATTTTTCGGGCCGCGCGGCCGCGCGCCTGGACGCCGAGGTGCGCATCGCGCTCCGGATGGGCGTCTACCAGATGCGGTACCTGGAGCGGGTGCCGGCCCACGCGGCGGTGAGCGAGAGCGCCGAGCTGGTGAAGCGCGCGCGGAAGCGCTCCGCGGTTGGGTTCGTGAACGCGGTCTTGCGGAAGGTTGGCCGGGACCCTGTGGCCTGGCCCGATCGCGCCACCGAGCTTTCCCATCCCGCGTGGATGCTGGAGCGCTGGGAGCGGCAGTACGGCGCGGAGATGGCCGAGAGCATCGCGCGGGCCAGCCTGGTGCCGCCGGAGACGTACGTGCGGGGACCGCTCCCTGGCGGTCGCGGCTCGGAGAACCGGTTCGAGGCAACCAGCGTGCCGGGGTGCTACCGCCTGCTGAGCGGGGATGCGCGGGGGCTGCGGATTCAGGACATCGGGTCGCAGTCAATCGTGCCCCTGCTGGAGCTCGAGCCGGGGCAGACCTTCCTGGACGTTGCGGCGGCGCCGGGGAACAAGACGGCACAGGCCCTGGAGGCCGGCGTGTGCGCGGTGGCCTGCGACAGGCATTTCAAGCGCCTGGAGCCCCTGCGGGCGCTGGGCTGCGACCGGGTGGTCCTGGACGGCACCCAACCGCTGCCCTTCCGCGCCCGGTTCGACCGCATCCTGGTCGACGCGCCGTGCTCGGGAACCGGCACGCTGGCCCGCAACCCGGAGATCAAGTGGCGGCTCCGGCCATCCGACCTCGCCGAGTTGCAGGTCAGGCAGGCCCGCCTCCTGAGGAATGCGCTGGAACGGCTGGCCCCCGGGGGACGTCTGGTGTATTCGACCTGCTCGCTGGAGCGGGAGGAAAACGAGGGCGTCGTGGAACAGGTGCCGGCACGGGCGCTGCGCCTGTGGCGGCGCCTGCCCGGCAGGGATGCCGGAGATGGCTTTTTCGCTGCTGTGCTAACATCGGACTAGCCGCTAAATGGTTCAAATCGTTCCCTCTATCTTGTCCGCCGACTTTGCCTGCCTGGGCCAGGAGATCCAGCGAGTTGAGCGCGGCGGAGCCACCATGCTGCACGTGGACGTCATGGACGGCCACTTCGTGCCGAACTTGACGGTCGGCCCGCCGGTAGTGAGTTCCATACGCCGGATCACCAAGATGACCCTGGACGTCCACCTGATGATCTCCGACCCCGACAAGTACGCCCCGGTTTTCATCGAGGCGGGTGCCGACCAGATCTCGGTGCACCAGGAGGCTTGCCCCCACCTGGATGGAACCCTGCGCGCCATTCGGGGAATGGGGGCGCTCGCGGGGGTGGTCCTCAACCCGGCGACGCCGGTGGCCCTGCTCGAGGACGTGCTGGGGCTGGTGGATTACGTGCTTGTGATGAGCGTGAATCCGGGGTTCGGCGGGCAGGAGTTCATCCCGCAGTCCCTGGACAAGGTGAGGGCGCTCGACCGGCGCCGCGAGGAGCTGGGGCTGAACTACGCCATCCAGATCGACGGCGGGGTGAACCTGGACAACATCGGCGACATCGTGCGGGCGGGCTGCGACTGGCTGGTGAGCGGGGCCTCGATCTTCCACAGCGGGGATGCGGGGGCCACGCTGGCGCAAATGCGCGAGATCGCCCGGGAGGCGGCAACGGCGCGGGCGTGAGCAGGCAGGTGGAAGCGCCCGGCTCGAAGACTGTGGGAGAATATGTAGACGTTGCTTGGTGCGGCGACGTGGATCCAAGGGCGTGATATGAAGCTTCATCGAAACCTGTTCACATACGGCGCGGTGGTGCTGCTGGTGGCCGGACTGTCGGCTTCCTGCGGGTTCCACCGCAAGAAGTACGAAAACCCGATCACCAAGAGCACCCAGCAGCCCGACAAGGTGCTGTTCGACAAGGCGGTCAGGGATGTCGAGCGCGGCCGGTACGAGATCGCGCGGCTTACCCTCAACACGCTCATGAACACCTACGATCAGAGCGAGTACCTGGCCAAGGCCAAGCTGGCCATCGCCGACAGTTGGTATCGGGAGGGCGGCTCGCACGGCTTCGCGCAGGCCGAGGCCGAGTACAAGGACTTCATCCTGTTCTATCCCAACATGGAGGAAGCGGCCGAAGCGCAGGAGAAGGTCTGCAACATCCACAAGAACCAGATGGAGAAGCCGGACCGCGACAACACTCACGGGTTGCGCGCCGAGGAAGAGTGCCGCCAGGTGCTCACGCAGTTTCCCAACAGCAAGTTCGCACCCCAAGTACAGCAGCTCCTGCGCCAGATCCAGGAGGTGCTGGCCGAAAGCGAGTTCCGCGTAGGCTCTTTCTACTACACCAAGGGCGTTTACTACTCTTCCGCCAGCCGGCTGCAAGGCCTCACGGATCACTTTCCGCTATACAGCCGTGCGGATGAGGCGCTGTGGAAGCTCGGGGAATCTTACACCAAGATGGGTCCCAAGCTGCGCGACAAGGCGGCCGCGGCCTACTCCAAGCTGGTCCGGGAGTACCCGCTCAGCTCCTGGGTGCCGGATGCCAAGCGGCGGCTGAAGGAGATGGAGCGGCCCATTCCCGAGGCCGACCCAGTGGCGCTGAGCCGCCAGCAGTACGAGTTGGCGAACCGCACCAAGCGGGGATTCATGAGCCACTTCTGGGGCGTTTTCAGTAAGAGCCCGGACATGAGCCAGGCGGCCAAGTCGGGGGAACCCGCGATGGAGAGTCTGCGGCCTACCATTCCGGTCACGGTGCCTGTGACGGCGGGCAGCGGCGAGGCCGGGGGCGACGTCACCGTCACGCCCATCACCGGATCGTCCGCGCTGGATACGCAGCCGGATGCCCGCCCCGCGCTTGCCAAGCCGGGAACGCAGGACCAGACCCAGCAGGATTCCTCGGCCGCCCAGCCGTCCGACAGCAAGACCACCAAGAAAAAGAAGAAATGAGCCGGATCCTGCTGGCCGACGACAGCCCGCACGCCCAGCGCATGGGGGAGCGGATCCTGCGCGAGGAGGGGTTCGAGGTCGTCACCGTCACCGATGGCGAGACCGCGCTCATTCGCCTGCCCGACGTGGACCCCGACGTGGTGATGGCGGACGTCTTCCTCCCGCAGAAGTCCGGCTACGAGATCTGCCAGCACG
>JBEKWU010000203.1:0-6143 GCA_049512775.1 Bryobacteraceae bacterium | reverse complement strand
GGTCTCCACCCAGAAGGAAGTCTGCTTCTGCCTACGCTTGCCAAGCGCCATACCCAATTATCGGTCCAAAACATTTCCACATCAATATGTTTTGGCGACTTTATCCACGGGCTGCTAGCGGCACCCAGGAAGGTTACGCGGAAGCGGTCCTGTCCCATCGTATAAAATGGAACTGCCATGAACACTACGGAATTCCCCATCAACGCAGCGTCTTGCGTCGTGCGCAAGACCGACAGCAAGAAAGGCCGTTCGCGCTGGCTGGCGCCCGGGCTCGCGCCGGTGCGCCAACTGCACTACGGGCGGATTATTCTGGACGCGGGCGACGAACCGGTCCGCTTCGAAACAGCGGGGCACGAAACCGGCCTGGTTTGCCTGAAGGGCGCGGCGCTGGTGAAGGTAGCGGAACAGTCGTTCCAGCTTGCGCCCTACGACGCACTCTATGTTCCCCGGGATGCGGCCATCGAAGTGCTTCCCGGCCCCGGCGGATGCGATCTGGCGGAGATCTCCGCCGCGGTCGAGAACCGCTATCCGTTGCGCTTCATCTCCTTCGCGGAGGTGCGGCGGAATCCCGGCCTGCACTTCAAGGCCGGCGGCCCGACCACCGAGCGCGACCTGAACATCCTGATCGGGAAGAACGTCGAGGCCGGCAAGATCGTGGCGGGCGTGACCTTCAGCGCGCCGGGGAACTGGACCTCGTGGCCGCCTCACGAACACGCCGCGATGCTCGAGGAAGCCTACCTGTACATCGCCATGCCGGCGCCCGCCTGGGGGGTGCAGTTTGTCTACACCAACCCGGCCGATCCGGAATTGGTGGCGGTGGTGCACGAAGGCGATTGCGTGGTGATGCCCGGAGGGTATCACCCCAATGTGGCCGCGCCCGGAGGCTCCATCGGCTTCCTGTGGATGATGGCGGCGCATCGTGAAGTGGTGGATCGCCAGTTCGGCGTAGTCAACGTGCAGCCCGAGTACGCCAGCGGCGGATCGGGAATAGAAGCCGGCCGGGCGAACAAGTGACCGGTACTGGAAGGCACGGGCGTGCGCTGGGGATTTGCCTCGCGCTGCTGGCTTGGCCCGGAACGATCCGCGCCGCGTCGCGCATCCAAGTCCTCAAACTGGAGGTCGCGAACCCGAGCGCCCACAGCCGTTCTCCCGAGAACGTCGTCGTCCGCGTTGGCGAGCTGAAGCGCATCGCGCCCGATTTCCAGGCTGGCAACACCATTGTCACCACCAGCGACGCCAGCACGCTGGACGAAGATGCGCGCACGCTCCGGGCCACGGAGTTGCCGTCTCAGGCCGACGATCTGGACGGCGACGGCGCCTACGACGAACTGGCCTTTCAGATCGAGCTGAAGCCGAAGCAGACCCGGATTGTGACCATCGCTTACGGCGACGCCGCGACCATCGCCCGGATTCGCAGCGACTACCCCAAACGCGCGCACGCCAGGTTCGCGCGGAAGTTCGAGGGCCTGGGTTGGGAATCCGAGTGCACGGCCTGGCGGGTGTATTTCGATCGGCGAAACGCGATCGATCTCTATGGCAAGCGGCGGCCAGGCCTGTATCTCGAGCTGTTCGCCGCGCCCGAGTACGACTACCACCAGGAGTCTCCGCTGGCGCGGGACATCTACCGGATCGGACAGTCGCTGGGCATCGGCGCGATCGGCGCCCTGGTGGACGGCAGGGTGGAGAAAGTGGCCGAGGTGGCCGAGCGTAAGTGGCGAATCCTCGCCGACGGTCCGGTCCGGGCGGTCGTGGAGCTGGAATACAAGGGCTGGCGAGTGGGCGGGCGAACTGTCGATCTGGTGAGCCGCATCACCCAGTGGGCCGGAGAGTACGGGTTCGAGCAGCGCATCGTCGTGCACCATGCCGACGGGCTGACGCTGGTGACGGGACTGCCCAACAAGCCGGGAGTGGAACTGGTGGAAGCAGCCGGACCGGGGGAAACGGTGCAGGCGCTGGCCACTTGGGGGCGCCAGGTGGTTGCTCCCGGCGCGACCGCTACGGAAGAACTGCCGGACCAGAATCTCGGATTGATGCTGCTGGCACGCCGGGAGGAGGCCGCCGGCGCCTTGTCCGACAGCGCAAACCACCTGCTGCGGCTGGCGCCCCAGAACGGCTCGGCGCACTGGTACGTGGCGGCCCTCTGGGATCAGTCTGGCAGCGAGAACCTCATCCTCACCGCGCCGGCCGCCGAGCGGCGGAACGCGGGGTCGTTCGCGACTCCGCCCGCCGAAAAGCCGTCGCGAGAGGACTTCCTCCTCCTGGTAAAGGCGATGAGCGATCGCTTGGGTCAACCCGCGACTGCCAGGCTCCTTTCGACGCAGGCGGCGCCGCAATCGGCTCCTCCCGACACGCTGCTGCCGGCCGCCCGCAAAACCTGGCGTGAGGCCATTGCGCTGCTGCGTCAGGCTGCCGACCGGACGATTCAGAAATGGGAGCCCATCCTCACAACGACGCCGGCGGACGACGCGGGGTCCGGCTTCTTCACCGAGGGCGATCAGTTCACCGGCGAGTGGAACCCGCAGAGGGGTTATTTCTGGACCGGATCTTTCTGGGTCGGCGAGCTGTGGAAGCTGTACGGCTACACCGGCGAGGAACGGTACCGCCGGCTGGCTGAGACCTGGAACGCGCGTCTGCTCGGTTCGGAGCCGGGGCAGAACCACGACGTGGGCTTCCTGAACTACTACTCCTCCGCGTTCGCGTATGAGGCCACCCAGGACCCCAAGTACAAGGCCGGTGTTCTGCGGGCGGCGGAGCGGCTGAAGCGGCTCTACAATCCAATCACCGAACTGGTCGCCTCCTGGGCGGTGGATGGGGACGACACGATCATCGACACCATGATGAATCTCCAGATCTGGTGGTACGCCTCGCGTATTACCGGCGACCCCCAGTGGCGCGAGCTCGGTCTCAAGCACGCTCTCAAGTCGGCCCTTTGGCTGGTACGCGAGAACGGCTCGGTGATTCAGTCGGTTCACTACAATCCCGGCGACGACGCCAAGCCCCCGCAGCCTGTCCCCAATCAGGCTCCGCCGGGAGCCCGGGTGTTCGCCCACACGCACCAGGGGCTGGCCGCCGATACCTCCTGGTCTCGCGGCACCGCGTGGGCGGTCTATGGCTTCGCGGAGGCCTATCGAGCCACCTCGCAGCCTGCGCTGCTCGCGGCCGCGGAGAAAGTAGCGGCGTTTGCCCTGAGCCGCCTGCCCGAGGACGGCGTGCCCTGGTACGACTTCTCCGATGAGGGGGTCTTCTATCGGAATCGCGACACCTCGGCGGCGGCCTTGCTGGCCGGCGGGCTGCTCAGTCTGTCCGAACTCACGGCCGGCCAGCCGCGCGCCGCCGGCTATCGCCGTGAGGCCGAGCGCATCGCGCAGTCGCTGATCGATCGGTACCTCACGCCGGTCGGCGCGGGCGACAAAACCCCGCCCGGCGTGCTGCGCCACGGCTGCTCCACGCGCCCGTTCGACGGGATGCTGACCTACGGCGACTACTATCTTCTCGAGACGCTGATCCGGCTCGAACGGCAAGTTGCGCCGCGTCCCGGTTTGTGATGCGCTGAAGGTATGCAGAGGGCTACGTTTGCCGCGGGATGCTTCTGGGGCGTCGAGGAGACGTTCCGTCAAGTGAAGGGCGTCCACTCCACCCGGGTGGGCTACTCAGGGGGGACGCTTCCGAATCCTACCTACGAGGATGTTTGCACGGATCGGACCGGGCACGCCGAGGCGGTCGAAGTGGAATTCGACCCGGCGGAGGTCTCGTATGGGGAGTTGTTGAAGGTGTTCTGGGAAACGCACGACCCGACCACGCTCAACCGTCAGGGGCCGGATGCCGGCAGCCAGTACCGGTCGGCGATTTTCTTCCACACGCCGGAGCAGGAGGCCGTCGCGCGGGCGTCGAAGGAGGAACTGGAACGCTCGGGGCGGCAGCGCCGGCCCATCGTAACCGAGATCTTGCCGGCTGCCGAGTTCTGGCCGGCCGAAGAGTACCACCAGTGCTACCTGGCCAAGCGCGGCCAGGCGCACTGCGAATGTTAGAGAGCCTCGCGGAGTGCGGTGGCTGAGAATTAGACGTCCTCGTACGCCAGGACGCAGACCAACTCGCCCAGGATTCGGTACTCGGTGGCGTCGTCGAGCTCGAGGGCCTCGAATTCCGGGTTCAGGGGCTTCAAGCGGATCTGGGTGTGCTCCCATCCCTCTTCGGTGATGCGCTTCTCGCTCTCGTACACCTTGACAGTGAATTCGCCGCCGGCCTGCGAGGCGCCGCGCCGCCACACCAGGACGCGCTTGCCCTGCCGCGAGCCCACCGGCTGGTAGCGGAACACCGCCAGGCTGCCGTCGGGAATCTCCGGCTCCATCGAGCGACCGGCGACGTGGACCACGAACATGTCGGGCGCCAGGCGCATGCCCTCGGGCGCCGCCACCCAGTCCTCGGCCTCGGCGTCCATATCTTCCCCGAACTTGCCGGCCGCCGCCCGCAGGGAGTAGACCGGCAGATGGGTCACGAACGGCAGGACCCTGGCAGGCTCGCGATCGAGCCCCAGCACGCGGTCTCGGTACAGCCGTTCCAGGGCGAAGTGGAAGTCCCGCACCGCCGTCGGCCGGCGATCGGCGATCCGCAGCACGTTGGAGAGGTGGTCCTCGAGCCACTCCAGAACCTGCCGCCCGCCCAGTTCGCGAGTCCGCGCGGTCAGGTCCCCGGAGAGGAGCAAGAGCACCTCGGCGTCTTCGGGATCGGCCAGATCCTCGAGGTCCTCGCGAAACCGGTGGTAGAGTTCGTCGCTGGCCGGGTCGTAGAGCAACACGCCGAAACTGACGGGCCGCCGTCCGGGCAGAGCCAGGTCGATCAACGAATACTCGGCCGGGCGCGTTTCCATGGACAGCAGAGTCATAGGCGGCTGTCAGTTCTCAGCTTAACCCATCGGCTGGACCGTGCAACAGCTTTACGGACAGATTCCTACGGCGCGTAGGGATAGTACCCCTTGCGGTAGCGCACCTTCACATTGGGCAGGTCCTTCACCTCCACCTTGATGTTGCGGAACTGCCTGGGGCTGTCGCTGCTCTCGGGGACGTAGCGCAGGATGTACTGGGTAGTGATTTCGCCCGCGACGTTGGCAATGGCGTTGAACATGCCGGTGGCGATCGCCGAGGCGTACCCGCCGGTTCCTACTTTGATCGCGTAGTTGCCTTCGTCGGAGGGGGTCGACAAGTAGCCGGAGATGCCCGCGTACACTCCTTCCAGCGGGTACTCGACCCGGCCGCCGGTCTCCTGGGCCAGCCGGATCATGTTCTCATCGCCCGCGCTATGGAACCCGAAGGCCACCGTGCTCACCCCGTGGATGGTCACCAGGTTGCGTTGCGCGATCTCGAGCACCTGCTCGAGCGTGTGCTTGCTGCAGTTGTCGTTGCCGTCGCCGATCACCACCAGCACGCGCCGTGGCTCGATCGGCTCGCCGCGCACCAGCTTGTGCTGGGTGCAGGCCAGGTAGATGGCATCGTACAGCGCCGAGCCGCCGCCGGGCTTGAGCTTGCGGATCTTCTCGACGATCTTCTCGGGATCCTTGGTGGTGTTCACCACCAGGTCCGCCTCGTTGCTGTAAGTGACCAGGAAACCGCTGTACCTGTCCTCCCGCTCGTAGGTCATCAGGTTCTGCACCAATTCGGTCGCCGATTCCTGGAACTTCGCCCAATGCAGGCGGCTGGCGTTGCTGAGGTCTACCAGGAAACCCACCACCACGGGCTGATTCCGCTCGCGGTTGAAGTAGGCGATCTTCTGTTCCCGGCCGTCCTCCAGAATGCGAAAATCCCTGGCCTCCAGATCGGAGACGAACCGGCCCTTCTCGTCGGTCACGGTGACCGGAACGATCACCTCGTTGACCTGAACCTTGATGGGCGCCGCTTCCGGTTTCTCTTCGGATGGTTTCTGCGCCTGCTGCCCGATCGCTGCCACCGACACCAGAACAAGCCAAACGAGCCGACCCCGCATAAGAACCATTATAGGCTTGTGGCCTGTGGCTCGTGGCCCGTGGGTCGGTCCGGTCCGGTGACATCATTGACAGATTAGTCCAGTGACATCCTTTACACTTTTTGGGATCCGAGACACTCGGCAAAGGGGGGTACCCGATGCCGTGGCAGGAGCGAAGTGCCTTGGAA
>JBEKWU010000202.1:0-6467 GCA_049512775.1 Bryobacteraceae bacterium | reverse complement strand
GCGCATTCAGATTGCAAGGTCTGGCGAGACCATTTTAGTGGCTACACATGGAACTCGAATTGCAGGCCAACTTGCTCCAACGACGGGAGTAATGCTACGGCAGGCTCAGGAACTTCGGCCTAAATATCCCCTGGCCTGTTTCCGCCGAGCCCGGCGAGAACTCCGCTTTGCGCCCCGGCGCCCCCGCCACCCTTCGCAGGTACACCAACACATCCGTCAGTTCCTGCGGGGAGAGCTGCGGACACGGGACTTGCGTCCGGTCGAGCGCCAGCCGCATCTCCCGGGAGTGGTTCCACATCTGCTGGGCGAGCGAAATGGAGTCTCCCAGAGACTGCCAGGCCGCCACTGGCCGGACGCCCTCGCGCACAGGGGACTGTATCCCATGACATCCCGCGCAACCCTTCGATCGGAACAGCCGCCGGCCCCGCCGGGGCTTTCGAAGTAGCGGGCGGCGAAGAAATACGCGAACAGGTCGGCGGCTTCCTGCCGGGTCAGCTCGGGCCTCGCGATCCGCGCTCGTTCCACGGCGGCCCACATCACCGGAGCGTGATTCCACAAGAGTCCCGCCAGGCGGTACGGGCTGAAGCCTCGCTCCACCATCCGCCCCAGATCGGGCGCCCGTTTCCCGCCCTCTCCGTTGATGCTGTGGCAGGTCATGCAGCCCCGCTCGCGGGACAAGCCCCTGCCGCGGTCCGCATCGCTGAGCGGGAGGATTCTCGTGGCGCAGAAACCGGCGCAGGCGGCGGCAGCCAACCCGAGGAGTTTCCCGATTCGATTCATTCCTGGTGCGGCCCCAGTCTGGAGCTCCCGCGGCTCGTGCTACCAGTATGGAACGCGGCGGCCGATCGGACAAACCCCCATGTGTAAACTCAAAAGGGGCATTTCCGGGGCAGCGGATTGGCGCGTCACTTCCCCACCTCGGCGGCCACCCGGCTTTCCACCGGCGTCTTGCGGCGCCACCAGCGGGCGAAGCCGGCGCCCAGGTCGTCGAGGAAGGTGTAGACCACCGGGACCACCAGCAGCGTCAGCAGCGTCGAGGTGATCAGGCCGCCGATGACGGCGCGCGCCATGGGAGCGCGGAATTCGGCGCCGGAGCCCCACTCGAAGGCCAGCGGGAGCATCCCGAAGATCATCGCCAGCGTGGTCATGATGATGGGGCGCAGCCGCACGCGGGCGGCCTGGATCAGCGCCTCGCGACGCGGGACGCCCGTCCGGCGCTGCACGTTGGTGAAGTCCACCACCAGGATGGCGTTCTTGGTCACCAGGCCCATCAGCAGGATCAGCCCGATCATGGACATCATGTTCATGGTGTCCTTGACCAGGTACAGCATCCCCGCCACGCCCACCAGGGAGAGCGGCAGCGAGAGCATGATGGCCAGCGGTTGCAGGAAGCTGCGGAACTGCGAGGCCAGAATGGCATAGATGAGGAGCACGGCCAGCGCCAGCGATTGCCCCACGTAGCCGAAGCTCTCCATCATGTCCTCGTACTCGCCGGTGAACCCGACGTTGTAGCCCGGCGGCAGCTCCAGCGCGGCCAGGCGCTGCTTGACGTCGGCGACCACCTCGCCCAGCGACCGCCCCTGGGTGTTGGCGCTGATGCGGATCTCGCGCATCAGGTCGCGATGCCGGATCTTCGAGGGCGCGGTGCCGGTCTCGATCCGGGCCACTTGACTGAGCGGGATGAGGGCCGCGCCGCCGCGCCCCGGCAGGTCGAGCTCGAGCAGGTCGCCGCCGCGGCTGCGCTGGGAGGGGTCGACCCTCAGCCGCACGTCGAAGCTGTCGCCGTCGGGGTCTTCGAATTGCGACACCACCTCGCCGGCCACCAGCCCGCGCACCGTCGAGGCCACTGTGCCGAGGTCCAGCCCCAGGTCGCCCGCCGCCTTGCGATTCAAGTCCACCCGCACCTCGGGCCGCGGTTCCTCCTCGCTGGTGTCGACGTCGGTGGTCCCCGGCACGGCCTGCAACTCGCTCATCAGCCGCCGGCTCAGCGGCGACATCCGGGCCAGCTCGGAGCCGCGCAACACCAACTGCACCGGCCGCGACTCGGCCTCGATCTGATCGGCCTCGACCACCGCCGTGCGGATGCCGCGGAAGCGCTTCAGCCGCTCGCGCATCTGGGCCTGGATGGCCAGGTAGTGCGGCCGCAGTTTGCGGTCCTTCAGCTTGATGAAAATCGCGCCCTCGTTGATGGGCTGGCCGCCGCTGCCGCCGATGGTCGTATAGGTGTAGGCGACCGACGGGTTCGTGCGGATCTCCGCCACAAGTTGCCGCGCAATCTCGATCGAGCGGTCCAGGCTCACGCTGGGGTTGGCCTTGTAACTCACCTGGAACTGGCCCGGGTCGGCCTGCGGCATGAACGCCGAGCCGAGTCGCCCGAACAGCGAGAAGCTGGAGATGATGGCCACCGTCGCGATCGCGACAATCGCCCAGCGGTGGGAGAGCGACCAGCCGAGCGCGGCGGCCACCAGGTTGCGCAACCGGTCCACCTGGTCGTTCAGCCTTGCGAGTCCGCGCCCGAACCAGGACCGGGGAACGGTCGGGTCAGCCGCCGGATCGTACCAGCGGGAGGAAAGCATCGGGTCGAGCGTGAAGCTGACGTACAGCGAAACCAGCACGGCGAACCCCACCGTGATGCCGAACTGGAAGAAGAACCGCCCGATGATGCCGCCCATGAAGGCCACCGGCACGAACACCGCAATGATGGTGAACGTGGTGGCCATCACCGCGAGACCA
Organism: Bryobacteraceae bacterium; assembly: GCA_049512775.1. Taxonomy (GTDB): domain Bacteria; phylum Acidobacteriota; class Terriglobia; order Bryobacterales; family Bryobacteraceae; genus Fen-330. The sequence continues at coordinate 3,734 of JBEKWU010000202.1, read as the reverse complement.
ATCTCCGCGGTGGCCTCGCGCGCCGCCGTGAAGTGGTCCGCGCCCGCGTGCATGTGGCGCACGATGTTCTCCCGCACCACGATGGCGTCGTCGATCAGCAGCCCGATGGCCAGCGACAGCCCCATCAGCGTGAGCAGGTTGAGGGTGAAACCCAGCGCCCGCATGGCGATGAACGCGCTGATGACCGAGACCGGCAGGGCGATGCCGGTGATGACCGTCGAGCGCCAACTGTTCAGGAACAGGAACACGATCAGCACCGTGAGCAGGCCGCCCATCAGCATGGTGGTCTGCACGTCCTCGACGGAGTCGCGGATGAAAACCGAGCGGTCCACCACGGTGCGGAGCCGGATATGCCCCGGCAGCTCCTGGTTCAGCGCGCGCACCGCGCGCTCGATGCCGTCGGCCACCTCGACGGTGTTGGCGCCGGACTGCTTTACGATGTCCAGGGCCAGGCCGGGCCGGCCGTCCATCAGCGAGGCGCTGCGCCGCTCCTCGATGCCATCCACCACCCGTGCCACCTCCGGCAGGAAGATGGGCCGGCCTTTGCGCACCGCCACGATCAGGTTCCCGAACCCATCCACCGAGTGGAACTTGCCCGCCACCCGCACCAGCGGCTCGCGCTCGCTCTGCTCGAGCTTGCCGGCCGGCAGGTCCATGTTCTCGCGCTCGAGCGCGCCCGCCACCTGCGCGTAAGTGAGCCCGAAGGCCCGCAGTTTCTCGCGGTCCACCAGCACCTGGATCTCGCGCCGCGCCAGCCCCAGCAGGTTCACCTGCCCCACGCCCGAGACCGTCTCCAGCCTCTTCTTGATGACCTTCTCGGCCAGGGAGGAGAGCGCTTTGATGTCCGCCGTGGGGCTCTCCACGGCCAGCGAGACGATCGGCATGGCGTTGATGTCGATGCGCTGGATCACCGGCTCCTTCATGTCCTTGGGGAACTGCGACCGGATGGCGTTGATCTTGGCCTGCGCGTCCTGCTGCGCCGTGTTGATGTTGGTGCCCAGCCGGAACTCGGCCATGATCATCGAGAGCCCTTCGGTGGTGGTGGAGGCAATATGGCGCGCGCCCGAGATGGTGTTCAGCGATTCCTCGATGCGCTTGGTGACCTCGCGCTCGACCGTCTCCGGCGACGCCCCCGGGTAAGTGGTCTGCACGGTGAGCACGGGGATCTCGATGTTCGGGAACAGGTCCACGCTCAGCTCGCGATAGGAATAGACGCCCAGCGCCACCAGGGACACCGCCAGCATGGTGGCCAGCACCGGCTGCTTGATCGAAAGGTCGCTGAGAAACATGAGGACCTACTTCCCAACCCCGCCCGAGAGCGGGGCCACGCGCACGCCTTCGGCCAATTCGATGCTCTGCTCGGAGATCAGCGCGTCGCCCGGTTTGAGCCCCGCGACAATCTCGAGGTTCGAGTCGCGCTCGCGCCCGATGCGCACCTCGCGCCGCGCCGCCTTGCCGTTCTCCACCACAAACACGTAGGAGGTCTTGGCCGAGCGGTCGTCGCGGTAGACGGCCGGGGCCGGGATGATGATTGCGCGCGCCTCCACCCCGGTGAGGATTTCGCCCTGCGCGAACATGCCCGATTTCAGCCTGCCGCCCTCGTTGCTCGCCTGGATGCGGACCTTGGCCGAGCGCGTGTCGGCGTCCACCCCCGGGTTGATCTCGATCACGCGCCCCTCGAAGGTCTGGCCGGGGTAGCTGTTCACCGTGAAGGTTGCCTTCTGCCCCGGACGGATCGGCGCGAGATCCGAGGAAGCCACCTGGCTCTCCAGTTCCAGCCGGCGATTGTCCACCAGCGCAAAAACCGCCGTCGTCGGCTCGACATAGGCGCCCGCGTTGATGTATTTCTTCTGGATCTCTCCGGCCACCAGCGCGCGGATCGCGGTGTCCCGCAGGTGCTTGCGCGCCGTGTCCAACGCGGCTTTGGCTTGATCGAGCTGCGCCACCGCAAGAGAAGTCTGCGCGCGGGAATCCTGCTCCGCGAGTTCCGCTGCCTTCAGGTCCTTGTCGGTAATGCCGCCGGAGCGGACCAGGTTGCGCGCCCGTTCCAGCTCCGAGCCGCCATACGACGCCGTGACCCGCGCCCGCGCCAGCGCAGCCTCCGCCACCTGGACCGCCGACTCGGCTTGCCGCACCGCCAGCCGGTAGTTCTCCTCGTCCACCCAGGCCACGGTCTCACCCGCCGCCACCGTCTCGCCCTCTTCCTTCGGGAACTTCACGACGCGCCCGGTGGTCTCCGCCTTCACGTCTACGCGCGAGCTCGACACCAGCGTTCCGGTCACCGGCACGGTGGCATGGAACGGCTGCGCCTCGATCCGCATCACGTTCACGCGCACCGGCACAGCTTCCGATGCGCTCACGGCGGTCTGCTGTTTCTGGCAACCGGCAAGCGCCACAGCCGCCAGTACGATGCCGCCAATCTTCGTTCGTCTCATGGATTATTCCCAGGGCTTCTCGCCCATTGCCCAGCGCAAGCCGGCCCGCGCCAGCGAATAGTCGTACAGCCCGCGCAGCAGGTTGGTCCGCGCCAGCGAAACCGCGGTTTCCGAGTCGAGGATGTCCAGCGGCGTTGCCGCGCCGTACTTATAGTTGCTCTCGGTCATCTCCAGCACCTTCTCGGCCTGCTTCAGATTGGCGCGCGCCGCCACGATGGTCTCGCGCGCGGCCGTAAGCTCGTCCAGCCCTTGCTGGAGCGACAGCCGCACCTGCTGTTCGGTCTTTTCGCGCTCGAGCCGCGCCATGCGCTCGGCGGAGGTCGCCTGCCAGACCAGCCCGCTGCGCTTGAAGCCGTCGAACACCGGCAGCGTGAAATTCACCGAGAAGTCCCAGTGTGCGAACTTCGAACTCATCAGATTCGAGGGCAGCCGCGACATGATGCCGTAGTCGGCCGAGAAATCCGCCCGCATTTTGTTCTCGGCCCGCGCCAGTTGGAGCTGCACCGCGGCGCTGCGCTCGGCGATCCGCAGCCGGTTCAACTCGGGGCGCCGGCGCATCGCTTCGCGCGTGAGCGCCTCCAGATCCGGCTCTTCCCAGGCCTTTTCCACGAACTCGCCCGAGACTCCGGTGGGCGCATCGATCGGACGCCCGAGGTAGTAGTTCAGCAGGGCGCGCGCCTGCCGCACCGCGTTGCGCGCGCGAGACAGGTCGGGCTGGCCGTTGGCCACCGCCACTTCCAGGCGCAGGACGTCCACCTCGGTAGCCACGCCGTTGTTGAACCGCGTGCGCGCCATGTCCGCGTGAGACTGCTTCTGCCGCTGAGTCTCGGCCACCTGCCGTTCGTACTTCTCCGCCCAAAGTACGCCGTAAAAAGCCCGGACCACCTGGAGCGCCAGGTCCTGTTCGGTGCGGTCGATATCCGCCAGCGACCCTTCGGCCTCCACCGAGGCTAGCCGCAATGCCGTTCCAACCTTTCCCGCCGTGTAGAGCGGCTGCTTCACCGTGATGCGGTAATCGAACAGGTTGACCCCGGTCGGCACCAGGGCGTCACGCAGCTCCGCGGGGAACTTGTCGATGCCCGAGGCGTTCAGCAGGCTGGGGTCCCGCACGCGCGTGAACATGCCGTTGATGGCGACGTCGGGAAGCGCCTGGGCGCGGACCTCGCGGATCTTCCCTTTGAGCGCATCCGCCGCGACGCGCGCCTTGGCCACGTCCGGGTGGCGCTCGAGCGCGATGCGCACCGCCTCGGGCAGCGTCACCGTGTCCGTCTCGGCCGCCGCCAGGGACACTCCGAGTGC
>JBEKWU010000201.1:0-6598 GCA_049512775.1 Bryobacteraceae bacterium | reverse complement strand
CGCCGACGTGATCGTCTTCCTCTGTTCCGACGACGCACGCTATCTCCACGGCCAGACCCTGGAGGTCAACGGCGGCATGTTGGCGCCGTAAGATGGATCTGCCTGCCGCCTGCTTTGCGCCCCTGATACTATTGGTTTCAGAAGGCCTATGACGCTCGACGAGCTTCGAGCAGCCAAACGCGACGCGATCCTTGCGATCGCCGCCAAGCATGGCGTGACACGCATTCGTGTGTTCGGCTCCTTCGCTCGTGGCGAGGCGCGCCAAGATAGTGACTTGGATCTGTTGATCGAGGCGGGTCCAAAGCGAACTCCGTTCTTCCCCGGGGGTCTGCTCGCCGATCTGGAAGACGAACTGGGACGCCGGGTCGACCTGGTTGAGGAGTGCGGTCTCCACCGCGTGATTCGGGATCGTGTGCTCAGGGAGGCGGTACCTCTGTGAAGGACGATCGGCTCTACATCGAGCACGTACTGCTTCGAGAGTCACTGCGCCTTCTCTAATTCACCGCACCACGCATCGGAATGAGTATCATAGATGTGGCGGTACCTATTATGATCGACGTGAAAGAAGCCGTCTCTCATGCGATGCAGGCGTTCAGCAACCTGGCCGGGCAGACTCGGGCGGCGCAGGCCCTGCTTGAAGAGGTTGAGATGGTAAGGGACAACGGCGCTGCGTGCTGGGCGGTGACGATCAGCGTACCGCCCGGTTCGGGGCCGAGCCTCGCCAGTCTGGCCGCGAGTTTTGGAAACAGGGACTACAAGGTGCTCAAGATCGATGCGGAGTCTGGGGCATTCGTCTCGATGAAGATCCTCAAGATCTAGCCTGACCATCGTGCTCACTGAACTCGACGAGTACGTGGGCGGGTTGGTTCGCAAGCACGCCTCGCGCGGGGTGCTGATCGACGCTAATCTCTTGATTGTCCTCTTGATTGGCCGTCAAGATCGCTCCGCAGTCTCCCGGTTTCCGCACAGCAAGGAATACACCGCCGCCGAGTTCGATGTTCTCGACAGGTTTGTCCGGCGGTTCCGGAGGATCATAACGACGCCCCACATTCTCACTGAAGTGAGCAACCTATCCGGTAAACTCCGAGGTGACGACCTCACGCTGTTTCGCGCGATGCTGGCGCAGGAGATATGCCAGTACGAAGAGAGGCAGCGCGCGGCCCAAGAGGTGGTCCAGTCGCCATACTTTGCCAAACTCGGATTGACCGATGCGGGTATCGAGCGCATCGCACGGGACGGGTTGCTCGTGCTGACTGATGACCTGGCTTTGGCGGGCGCACTGGAAAAAGTCCGAATTGATGTGTTGAACTTCAATCGTATCCGACCGCTGGCGTGGTCGTGAGGATGCGGCCCCTGCCCACGAGAACGCGTGCCGAACACCCCCATCGAGGTCCACGGCGGCATCCTGGCCCCGTAAACATTCCGCGTCCACTCAGCCATTTATGAACCGCGGGCGCTTTTTCTCAACCCTACCCACGCCGGGAACACCCCAGGGTTCTCCAGCCAGGTCAGCATCCAGAGGATCATTTCTTCCTTCTCCGCGTGGCCGCGGCGGAAAGACCAGCGCGCGTGGTCTTTGGCTTCGATCACCAGGCGCCGGCAGCGCCGCGCGCGCACCGCGTCGCCGGCGGCCTGCGCCCGGGCGTATTCCTCGCCGATCTCGAGCAGGCTGCGCTCCAGCTCCTCGAGCGAATCCTGGCGGACACCCGCCACCAGGGGCGCGAGCGGCGCACCGCTGGCCCGCAGCAGGCGCCGCAGGTAACTCTCAGAAATTGGAGCGAGCCGGGTCCGCAGCTCGGCCTGCTCCGCTTCGGTTACGAGTGCGGGGCGGCTTTGCTCCAGGTACGCGGCCAGTTGCGCTCGCTTGCTGCCTCTTGCGGAGCCCACGTCTATATTGTTGGACAGCGAGCTCGTGCTGCGCCAGTTCTTTCGAAAACTGGTGCCGGCCCGAGCCGTCGGGCCGGAGGACAAAATAGAGGAACCCGGTCTCGCCGTGGTGTAACACCGCTCGGAGCGACTCCAGGCCGGGATTGGCGATGGGCCCGGGCGGCAGGCCCGCGTGCTGGTAGGTGTTGTAGAGCTGCCGGCTTTCCAGATCCGAGCGATGGATCGCGCCGCGGTAGCGGTCCTCCAGCAGCGCCGCGTAGATCGTGGTCGGATCGCACTGGAGCGGGAGATCCAGCCGCAGGCGGTTGAGAAACACCGAAGCGATGAGCGGCCGCTCCTCGGCCAGGCGCGCTTCTTTCTCGACCAGCGAGGCCAGCGTGACGGTCGAGTGCACATCCGCCTGGGGCGGCCCGAGCTGCTGCCAGGCCCTGCGGAAGCGCTCGGTCATCATCCGGCAGAGCTCCTCGGCGGTGGTGTGCCGCGTGACGTGGTAGGTGTCGGGGAACAGGTAGCCTTCCAGACCCGGCGCCTTGGGGTCCAGATCGCGGATCAGCCTCGGATCGCGCGCCGCCTCCAGAAACGCCTGAACCGGCAGGATGCGCTCGCGTTCGAGCGCGGCCGCGATGTCGAAGGTGGTGTTGCCCTCCGGCACCGGCAGGACGTAGTAGAAGATGTCGCCTCGCCCGATGCGGTCGAAAACCTGGATCGCGCTGGCAGGCTTCTCGAAACGGTACTCGCCGGCCATCAACCGCGTGCCAGGACGCATCGCCCGCACCAGCCACAACTGAAGCGGGTGCCCGATCACGCCGGCGCTCGCCAGCAGCCGCGCGATCTCGCGCGTTCCCGTGCCCTTGGGAATGTCCACGAACACCTGCTCGTGGAAACCGGCAAAGGGCACGCGCACCCACCGCCACGCCGCAGCCCCGGCGGCCGCGATCCCCAGAACCAGCGCAGCCAGGAACATCCGCCTCACGCGCCGGGCTCCGTTTCCCCGCTCAGGGCCAGCGAATCGAGATAGCTCTGGAGCAGCAGGACGGCCGCGAGGCGGTCCACCGCGCGGGCGCGCTTTTGGATGCTGATGCCGCTCTGCCGCAAGACGCGCTGCGCCTCCGCCGTGGTCAATCGTTCATCCCACATCTTCACCGGCAAACCGGAGTGCGCCGAAAGCGCCTCTGCGAACTGGCGCACGCTTTCGGCCTGCCTGCCTTCCGTGCCGCTCATGTTCACGGGGTTCCCTACCAGAATCATCGACACCTGCCTCTGGGCGGCCACCCTGGACAGGGCGGCGTAGTCCTCCCGATTGTTCCTGCGCTCGAGGGTTTCCAGGCCCTGGGCGGTCAGCCCCAGTTCGTCGCTGACGGCCACTCCGATCCGGCGCGTGCCGACATCCAGAGCCAGGATTCGAGGTTTGCTGTTGGACACAATCGACAAGCCTGGTGTGCCTGACGGGGCGGGCGGTTCCGCCTGCCTCGCTGGTTTCATTATAGAATGCTCCATGCTAGAGTAACGGGTGGCGGTTCCCTAAGGGGTCCTGGATCTGCCAAGGCCGAGACCCCGCTTTCGCAGGCTCAGACGTGACCGTGATCACTCGCTCGTTCCGCACCCTCCGGCCCCGAAGCGTGAGCGCCTCGCTGATCGCGCTGGCGAGCTCGATCGCTCTCCTGTACTACGGGCGCACCTTCCTGGTGACGCTCTCGGTGGCGGTGATTATCGCGTTCATTCTGGAGCCATTTGTGGGGCTCCTGCTGCGCCTTCGAGTGCCCCGGGCGCTGGGCAGTTTCGTGGTCTGCTCGCTGGCCGTCTGCGTGGTTTATCTCCTGGGGCTGGGTGTCTACACGCAGTTTGCGGGTGCGGCGGAGGACTACCCCAAGTACGCGCAGCGGATCAACGACATCTCTGACCACGTGGTGGCCACTACCGATTCCATTGAGCAGAAGATCCGGGACCTGGTGGTGCCGAAACGGTTCCGGCAGCAGCCCGTGCCGCCTGCGCCCGCCAAACCAGCCGCCAGGCGCCAGCGCGCTCCGGAGCCCGCCCCGCCCCAGCCAGCGGCGCCCGAGGTCCGCATCCCGCTGGTGGTTTTTGTCTTTTCGCACCTGGGCCCCGCCTACGAGATCCTGCTGATGGCATCCTTCGTCCCCTTCCTGGTCTATTTCATGCTGAGCTGGCGCGATCACATTCAGCGCAGTTTCCTGCAACTGTTCGAGGACCAGGGGCGCATCGTGGCGGCCAAGAGCCTGGACGGCATCGCCAGCATGGTGCGAGCCTTCGTGGTGGGCAATTCCGTACTGGGCCTGATGGTGGCGGCCGTCAGCACTCTGGTGTTCTGGCTCTTCAAACTCCCCTATCCCGTCCTTCTGGGGCCGCTGAGCGGGTTTCTGAGCCTGGTTCCGTACATCGGGCTGCCGCTGGCGCTTCTGCCCCCGCTGCTGGGCGCGCTGGCGGTCTACACCAACATGACGGCCTACGTCATCCTCCTGACGGTGGTTGCGTTCCTTCACCTGGTGGCTGTGAACCTGCTCTATCCCAAGATCGTCGGCCCGCGCGTGCATCTCAATCCCCTGGTGGTGACCGTGGCGCTGATGTTCTGGAGCGTGCTCTGGGGCGCCACCGGCCTGATGCTCGCCATCCCCCTGACCGCCGCCCTCAAAGCCATTTGCGACAACGTGGAGAAGCTCAAACCCTACGCCCATCTGCTGGGGGATTGAAATCCCGGCGCTCCGAAATCCCTGTACTCGTGCACGTGGTCCCGAACGTCTGATACAATCCTTCTTCATTCCCATGCAAACGAAACGGTGTCTGTTGGTCGCGCTGCTCACGGGCGCGGCTCTCTGTGCCCAGAGTCAGAAGCCGCCGGCGGCTCGAAAAGCGGCGAAGGAGGAAGCCTACGTCCGCCGGATCTCCGCCGGTGTAACGCTCAGCGTCCTGGGCCTCAGCACCGTGCAGGGCGGCAGTTCGCAGAACGTCACAACGAGCCCGCCCGTCGATGCCGTCTATACCGCCACGCGCGCCCAAGGCATGTCGCAGTGGATCGGATACGGGCCGACGGTTCAGGCGGTGGTGACAGACCACTTTGCGGTGAGCGCGGGCATGTTTCTGCGGCGGATGGGATACATCCTGAACAGCGACGTGTACACCGGCGTGGACAATGCCAACACCTCGACGGACGAACGCACCCATACCGTCAGCTACGAGCACACGCAGGCCAAGTTGCTCGACTTTCCGGTGACCGTCCGTTACTACACCAAGAGCCGGCATGCGCCGGGCCCGCGTGGCTTCCTCGAACTCGGCGGCGTGCTGCGCCGGGTATCCGGCGTCAGAAGCTCGACGGATACGACCATCAACGACGGCACGATGAGCTGTTGCGACACGACTCCGGCCACGCCCGCGCACCGCGCCCTCAAGGGCTTCGTGGGCGGCTTCGGCCTCCAGTTTATCGATCCTTTCGGAATCCGCGTGGTGCCGGAAGTCCGTTACACCCGCTGGATGGGCGAAACCTTCAGCGGCTACTCCACCGCCACCCGGCGCAATCAGTTGGAAATCATGATTTCGCTGTCGTTCTAGGAGAACCAGTTTGCGATCCGCCACCGCAATGAAGAAGGCCCTCGAGCCCTACATCAGGCTGGCGCCTTTCTTCGGCATCGGTCTGGCGGTCGTGGCGATCGTCCTCGTTTGCATCCTGCTGGCCCAGCGCGGCGCCCAAATGGAGCTGAACGGCTCCATCCTGAAAGTCCGCACGCTGGCGCTGGACGAAAAGAGCGCCGCCGCCATCCTCGACTTCCGCGTTTCGAACCCCTCGAACTACTCGTTCGTGGTGCGCACGGCGGACACCACGCTGGTGGACCAAAGCGGCAACGTGCTGGAGGGCGCGCCGATCTCGGACGTGGACGCGCGCCGCCTGTTCGAGTACTACCCGATCCTGGGTCAGAAGTACAACGACAGCCTCATCGTCCGGACCAAGATCGGCCCGCACCAGTCGCTGGACCGCATGCTGGCCGCGCGCTTCGAGGTCTCCGAGCCGCAGCTCCAGGCGCGCAAGCAGCTCCGCGTCCGGATCGAAGATCTGGACGGCCCGTTCGTGGAACTCGTCGAAACCCGCCGGTAGCAGCCTGTGGTGAAAGTCCGTGGCAGGCGAAACCGCCTGCCCCACGGTGGCCCAAGCCGTTGATTCTCCTTGTGGCGCAGTTGAAGGCTGCTGGCTGGAGTAGGTGGCGGCGGTTCTTGGGCGGATGGGGTGCAGAGAGACACTACTGGCGCTGACCGCGCGGCAGGGCGGCTCCGCCGGCGCTAGCCGCGCGGCAGGGCGGCTGCGCCGCAAAGGAATGCTTGGACACACTACGGCGCTAACGCGGAGGTAAGGCTGGAGCATCGCCCGGCGTTGGGCATCCGGTACTGCCGGACTGCCCAACGCGGTGTGAAAGACCGAATGGCGGCTTTAGCAGGTCAACCCTGGAGAAGGGAACCGGGAGGCCGGCCCGTGCGATCTGCCACGGGTGCGGCGCGTGAACCGGCTCCTGAACCGAACGAATTGACTGAGCGACAAACCACCGATCTCTGCTTTGGAATCGATTCCTCTTGTCCCGCTCTTCTCCTCCTATATTTCGGAGCGGCAAGCTCTCTTTCACCTTGGATTCGAACCTAATAGGTCGCACCCCTTGACGGCCATGCCACTGGCTGACCGCGGCTCCCGAGAGCGCAGAAAACACCAACA
>JBEKWU010000200.1:0-6630 GCA_049512775.1 Bryobacteraceae bacterium | reverse complement strand
CGGTCCCTCTCTCTTGCGGAATACCCGCTTCCTGGGCCATACTGGGAATGCAGAGTCGTACAATTCGTACAAGAAGGTATTCCCGTGACACGCCTTAATGTCTCCAAGGCAAGGCAAGAGTTGCCCGAGATTGTGAATCGCGCCGCCTATGGCGGAGAGCGGACCATCGTCTCGCGGCGCGGAAAGCCCGTGGCCGCGGTGATCCCAATGGAAGACCTCCACCTGCTCGAGCGCCTGGCCCAGGAGGAGATGGACCGCCAGGACATCGAGGACGCCCGTGCGGCGTTGAAGGAAGCCAAAGAAACGGGGACCATCCCGTCCCGGGCGGCAAGAAAGCTGCTGGGACTGTAGGCTTCGACCTTGCCACATTCCGTCGCTTACACCCCCGCCGCTCTACGGCAACTCGCCAAGCTGGACCCGTCTATCCGGGGGAGGGTTTACAACGACGTCGAGAAGCTCGGAGAAAACCCCCGGCCGCATGGGGTGGAGAAGCTCGAATCCAAGGAGAAGCTCTACCGCATCTATGTGGGGCCGGGGAAAGCCTACCGTGCCATCTATCAGATTCAGGACAGAGTTCTCCTCGTCCTGGTGGTCAAGGATGGGAACCGGAAGGAAATCTATCGCCGCCTGAAGTGAGAGCGGGCCCCAAGACGGCGCCTGAATCGATCGCAAGCCAGCAGCCAAGGGAAAAGCGTAGCGCCCGGCGGCCAACCGGGGCGCCAGTCCGCCACCGGGCGCGATGATCTTCGTCCGGCCCGCACTCGGGCCGGTAGCGGACCGGCGGTCCGGACATCTCCCTGGCACTCGGCCGCCGTCCGTGAACCGCTGCGTCCCGGCCGCCCCCGGACAAGCCCGGGAGCCTGAACTGTCCTGGCGCAACGAAACTCGATGCAGCGGTGCGAGCAGACGGCGTAGTTCTGGTTGAAGATCCAGGCGCCGCCCCGAAGCACACGCCGCTCTTCGTTCACGGACCACAGGCTCCTATCGGTCCACTCCCAGACGTTGCCCGCCATCTCCTCACAGCCGTAAGGACTCGATCCCCGTTCACCTTAACCCACCCTTCTGGCAGAGCAGCATAGCCGCAACCAAAGCGCAAGAGGCGTTGTGTGGGCCGCGAATGAACGCGAATTAACGCGAATGAGGAGTGAGGTCGGTGGCAGGCCAAACGGCCTGCCCCACAGGCCGCATGAGAGGATCTTCGCGGCGCGAGAAGAAATCAGGGTCTGGTAGTACACAAGGTCTACTGCGGCCGCCTCGTCACGATCCTGCGTGAGAAGGGCGGGTTAAGACCTACATTTTTCCGCTATTGTTTTTCAAGCGGATATGCGAGGTGCGGGACGAAGAATGCCAGGCGATTGCGGAGGAGCTCGGCGAAGGGATACAGTGGGCAAGGAGATGAGAAGATGATTTCAAGATTTGGGGTGACCGCCGTGTTGGCGGCGGGAGTAGTCTTTGGCCAGCAGGCCGCGTCGCTGAGGGGACATACGCGCGACGTCAACGTGGTCGCCTGTTCGGCGGACGGAAAGACGATCGCCTCGGGAGGCGAAGACTCGAAAACGATTCTCTGGGACGTTGCTTCCAGGCAACAGATCGCCGCGACGGCGGGAGGCGGCGCGGTGCTCGCGCTCGCGATCTCGCCCGACGGCACGAGGATCGCCTCCGGTGAACGCTACCACAAAGTGAAGCTGCTGGATGCGTCCTGCAAAGAGGTGAAGACGCTGGAAGGTCACCAGGCCGCGGTCATCGCGACGGCTTTCACCGCCGACGGCAAGGGTCTGATCTCGTTCAGCCTGGACGGCGGGATGCGCTTTTGGGACGCAGCCACGGGAGCGGCGCAAGGCGAGACCCAGATTCCGCGCGACAGCTATTCGGCCGGCGCGTTCTCCGCCGATGGGCGTTGGTTCGCAGGCGGGACTTCGGGAGGCAACCTCTATCTCTACAACGTCGCCCTCAAGAAGACCGCGCTCAAGCTGCAACTCGGGAAAGGGGTCCGAGCCGTGGCGTTTTCTCCCGATGGTAAGACGCTCGCAGCGGCCCTCATGGATTCGACGGTTCGAACGTTCGCCACGGCAGACGGCAAGCCCGGCGCCTTCACGGCGAACGTCGAGGGCAACGGACTGGCGTTCTCGCCGGACGGTTCGAAGATCGCGGTGGCGGGTCACGACGGCGAGGTGAAGGTGATCGACGCCGCCTCCATGCAAGTGGTGGCGAGTCTGAAGGGACACGGCCGCACGGTGCGCTCGGTCTGCTTTCTGCCGGATGGCCGGTCGGTGGTTTCGGGCAGCTTCGACATGACCGTGCGGATCTGGCCGCTGCGTTAATTCAGGCTGAGGCCGGACCAGAGTATCCCGCATTACATCTCCGGAAATCCCGGCTAATACCCTGTTGTGCCAGAAGCGTCAAGGGGCGGGCGCGGGTGCGCGCGACGCATCGATCAGCCTCATGATCGCGGCCAGGTCGGCGGGCGTTTCGTCGACGAAGCTGAGTTCGGCGCTCCGGGCCGGGTTCTTGGGATTGGGGAAGGTCAAGGTGAGCGTGGTGGAGTCCCCCGCGCTCCGGAGGGTGCACCGCACATGAGCGATGGGAACGGTAAGCGCTCCCGTGCTGCACTTGCCGATGGGCGTGAAGCGGATCGAAGCGGCGCTGATGCCGAGTTCCGCGCCGTGAGATCCCCGGAAGGTAAAGGCGGAGTGGTCATGAGTGACGTGGAAGGTGAGTTCCGCTCCGGCTGCCAGGGCTTTGGCCGCGACGGCCGGAAACGTGCCGAACTGCTTGGCCTGGAAATGGCCGAGCGCCAGGACCCTAAGGACCTCCGGGTCGGCCCCGCCGTGCTGGAGATAGATCTGGCCCCGCGCAATCGCCAGCAGATAGTTGGACTTCGAACAAGCCCCCTGGATCTCGTCGCCAAGCGGCTTGAGCGCGGCGCTGTCGACATCCAGTGTCACCGGGACTTCATGCGTTTTCCCTCCCTCGACGACTACGACGGTGGAGAAACCCACACGGAAGGGAGCGCTCACCCGGACTTGCTGGGGGCCGACCGGCACAGGAAGCCGCTCCACGCGACCCGGGAACTGCCCTACCCCGGCGATGGCGATCTGCGCATCCGGGAGTCCCGCGTCGAGCGTCAGGAACCCAACCTTCCAGGCCAGGGGCGCCTCGATGCGTTGCGGGTGGTTGAGGACCAGACGGATCGGTCTCGAGAGGGAGGTGCAGTGCTGCTTGGCGATCAGCAGTTGGTAGTTGCCGGGCTCGACGGCGAGTACGATCTCGCCGGTGTCTCCGACCGTGGCAACCGCGACGCCGTCCAGGGCCACATCGGCGCCGGGAGCGGTCCGGATCACCAGTCTGACCTTCGGCAGCAGGTGTTCGAGCAAGGAGGTCGTCCGGGGTCCCGCGCCGAGTTTGGCGAGCCTCTCGAGCAGTGGCCGATCCACCGCGACAGCCAGGCCGCGGCTGAGCAGCTCCTGGCTGACGAAGCTGTCCGAGGATCCCTGCCGGATGAAAGCTTCCAGTTGGCGCACGGTCAAGGCTTTGCCGGCGGCCTGGGTCTGGGCCGCGAACTCCGCCGCGCCCGGCGGCACGATGGCGGAGACGAGGACGGTGATCCGCAGAATGCGGAACAGCAATGCTCGCGTGTCCATCGAGCATCATCTTATAACGGTTGCTACGCCAGTGGGGAGAGCCGCTCTCACACCCCTTCGGGGGGCGCCGGCTTCACCTGAATCTCGACGGTCTTTACGCCCAGGTAGGGATGGCGGGCCGAGAGGCGGACGGTGCCGGCGGCCTCCTTGGCCTTCACCCACACCGCGCCCACGCCTCCCATCAGCGCAAACGGGTTCTCGCCGACGATTTCGCCCGGGCCCTCGATGCCGAGCGACACCGGGCCGGTGGAGAACTGGCGCGGGCTGCCGTATTCGTCGGTCACGCGCAGCACGACGCGGGTCGAGTCGCTGCCGTCGCCCACCAGTTCGGCATCGTCCGGCTCAACGAGCAACTGGGCGTCCGCGCCTTTTCCGGAGAGCGTTTTGGTAATGACCAGCTTGCCCTCGAGGTAGCCCTCGATCTTCAAATCGCCCCAGCGATCGAAGCGGCAGCCGGTCAGGTCGACCAGGAAGGGCGGGTGCGGCAGGTTCCCGTACTGTTCGCGGGCCGGATCGGCCTCGGTCTTGAGCTGGCCGCCGATGTAGACCTTCAGATGGTCGCAATTCGAGCAGACGGGGACCAGGCCCGGACCGCCGCCGGCGGGTTTGTCGCCCCAGGACCAGGCGAAGCCCGGCACGAGCACGATCTCCTCCTTGGGGTCGCACTGGGACCTGTAAAGACCCGCGGCGGGTTTCGGGATGCGGAAAATGTCGCTGACGCCGTGGTAACAGATGCGGTCGCCGGAGCCGAAATACCGGTGCGTGGCGTAGTCGAACGCGCACCAGCCGATGCCGCCGGCGTAGCGCTCGTCGGAGCAGAGCTGGTTATGCACCCGGGCGTGCCGCAGCACGTGCTCGGCGACATGCTCGACGGCGTCGACGCGCTTGGTCGGGAACATGTGGCCGTTGAACTCGGTGTTCAGATACAGGGGATGGTTGGGCGGGCGCAGCGGGAAACGGAAATCGTTCATCGTGAAGACGTCTTCCAGCAGCTCGGATTCGTAGATGTTGCGCACGCCGCCGGTCTGACGCGAGGGGTCGAGCTTGTGCGCGAGATCGTTGGTGCGGACGTAGAAGTCGTGGTTATCGCGCGATTCGTTGATGCGCACGCCCCAGAGAACGATCGAGGGGTGGTTCCAGTCGCGGCGGATCATCTCCCCGACGTTGCGCACGGCCAGGTCCTGCCAATCCTTGTCGCCGACGTGCTGCCAGCCGGGGATCTCCTCGAGCACCAGCAGGCCGGCTTCGTCGCAGCCATCCAGGAAGTGCGGCGACTGCGGGTAGTGCGACGTGCGCACGATGTTGCACTTCAGCTCCTTCCTGAGGATGAAGGCGTCGCGGCGCTGCACGCGGGCGGGCATGGCGCCGCCGGTGTAGGGAAAGGTCTGGTGGCGATTCAGCCCGCGCAGCTTGATGTGCTGCCCGTTGAGGAAGAAACCTTTTTCGGTGAAGCGGGCCTCGCGGAACCCGATCCGCACCGCGTACTCGTCGGCCAGGCCGTTGCCGGAGAGCCGCACCACGACCTGGTACAGCTTGGGGTGGTTGAGGTCCCAAAGGTCGATTTCGCCGAGGTCCTCGATTGTGAGGTCTTGGAAATCGGAGGCGCCCGAACCGATGGACTGGATGACCGTCTTGAGCACGCGGCTGCCGTCTCGCAGCTCGGCGGCGAGGGTGAGCGGGGCGCGGTCGCCAGCCGAGCCGTTCAAGTAGCAGCGCACTTCGACGCGCTTCCCCGGAGCCAGAACGTCGACGGGCCGCGCGAACACGCTTTCGATGCAAATGTCCGGGACCACGCGCAGCGACGCCTCGCGGTAGATGCCGCCGAAGGTCAGGTAGTCGATGCTGCCGCCGAAGGGCGGGATGTCGGCCCGCTCGGTGGAATCCACCTCGACGGCGAGCAGGTTGTCGCTGGACCAGTTGAGGTGCTGCGTCAGCTCGAAGGAGAAGGGCGTGTAGCCGCCGCGATACTCGCCCAGCCGCTTGCCGTTGAGGGTGACGGCGGCGGCGGTCATGACGCCCGCGAAATCGACGAACACGCGCTGGCCCTTCAGCTCCCCCGGCAGGCGGAAGTGGCGGCGGTAGATGGAAACGAACTGGTAACTCTGGTCGTCGAAGCTGTGCCAGGGCAGAATGCGGTTGGTGTGGGGGAGCGTCACGCGCTCGAACCGGCGATCGTCGAAGTCCGGGGCGGTGGCCCCCTCGACGGTCTTGCCGCTGTAGAGCCATCTCCGGTTCAGCGGGAAGACCTGGCGCCTCGAGGAGGAGGCAGGCGTAGCCGCGAGCGTTGCCAGCCCCGCGCCACTGGCCATCAGGAAATCTCGACGATTGAGCATGTCAACAGCTTGCCACAGCTGGAAGCGGGAAGTGCGAAGTACGAAGGACGAAGTGAACCCCCGGCCATTCCGGTACCCGCCATCTCCACCGCGAACGCGATGCGGCGCTGGGGAGGAGGTGGGGAAGGCGCCAGCAGCTTCTTGAGGGCCGGGAAGATCACCTGGATCTCGGCATCCTCTTTGCACTTGCGCTCCCGGGCTTGGATCTTCTGGGCCAGGTCTGTAGGCGTGGCGCGGCGCAGGCCTCCCCAACTGGAAATCACAAACTGTGATTTCCAGTTGGGGAACTCCTCGCGGTCAAGCTGAGACATGAAATCCTCGGGACAGTCCGCACCATGGCGGAGTGCGCCACCCCTGGGGATGACAATGGGCGCGGGGGGGCGACCGGGGACAGCCTGAGCCGTCCCTACAGCGGACGGCCTAGGCAGTCCCTCGGTTGCGGCCTTCGGCCTGTCAAGTCATTTAACGATGTAACCGAAACCGGTCTTGGTTGGGTCATTTAAGAATGTAACCGTGGGCTGAGGTGTACACGGGCCTGAGGTGTATGTTTTTCGGGCCGACCAACGGGAGGCCCGATTGGTTCTTGCCTTTGCATTCGCCCCCTTTCCCTCTTCTCAGTAGAAGGGTTTTCGGAACGGCCCGGAGCCGTCATAGGG
>JBEKWU010000199.1:0-10250 GCA_049512775.1 Bryobacteraceae bacterium | reverse complement strand
TCCTGGAAGGACCCGGCCAAGCTGGTGCCGGCCACCGTGACCAAGCAAGAGGTGATCAGCCGCATCCGGCGCAGGCGGCTGCTGTGGATGGTGCCTGTCCCGGGCACCAAGGTGAGGGTCAAGCGCTGAGATCGACTACCGGAGGGGCGTCGTCATCAGCGCCACCCGGTTCATGCCGGCGCCCCTGGCAACATCCATCACCTGCGCGACCTGACCGAATTCCAGGTTCCCTTCGCCGCGCACGAAGATCACGCGGTCGCCCCGGATCTTGAAGACCTGCGCCAGCCTGGCCGGAAGGTTCGCGCGCTCGACGGCTTCCTGGTTCAGATCCAGCGTCCCGTCGCTCCGCACGGTCAACACCAGGTCGGTTGACGGCGCGGGCGGTGGATCGCCGCCCACCTGCGGAACCAGCGCGGGCAGCCCCTTCGGCGCCAGAGGCGAGACCAGCATGAAGATCACCAGCAGCACCAGCAGGACATCAATCATCGGCGTAACATTCATTTCCGCCTTCATCCGATTGGCTCCACCTATTGATATCGCCATGGTCGCACCCTCCTGCGGATTGGACACCTGGGGCGGCGCGCAAGTTCCGGGGCGAGCGCCGGGAATGGCTCGACGGGGGGCCAGCGGTGTACACTGATCCAAGACCGGGCCCCAAAACGGGAATCCCGGTGGACTGCGTTGCGGCTGGAGCACACAGCCGGTGCGGATTCTGTGCTAAGGAGTTGCCATGCCCGAAGACGCAAGGATCGATTCGCGCCGGGGCTTCCTGAAGTCGGCGGCAAGCCTGGGCGGAGCGTTCGTGGCAGGCGGCCGCGCACCCGCCGGGGAGGCGCGCGCGCCGCTTCTGCCCACGGCCAAGTTCGGCGCAGCCGAGATCACGCGGCTCATCATCGGATCGAACCCCTTCTACGGCTACTCGCACTTCAATCGCATCGTCGATGCCCACATGCGCGAGTGGTACACCCAGGAACGCAAGATCGAGGTGCTCCAGAGCGCCGAGCGCAGCGGCATCGGCACCTGGCAGTGCCACTATAACGACCAGCCGCTCGCCGACTACCTGCGCTACCGCCGGGAAGGCGGCAAGATGAACCTGGTTCTGCTGGCCGACTTCGCGCTCATGCAGGACCTCTCCCGAATACCCGAAGCGGTGAAGAAGATGCAGCCGCTCGGCGTCGGCCATCACGGCAACCGCACCGACGAGCGCTTCCGTGCCGGCGAGAAGTACAAGATCAAGGAGTTCCTCAAGGCGGTCCGCGACACCGGGGTGATGGTGGGCCTCTCGACGCACAACCCCGCGGTGGTCGATACGGCCGAAGGCGAGAACTGGGACGTGGATTACTACCAGACCTGCCTCTATTTCGTTTCCCGCACGCCCGAAGAGGCGCGTCGAGCCTATGGCGAGGCGCCCGTCGGCGAAATCTACATGGAGAAGGATCCCGAGCGGATGTGCAAGATGATCCGCGCGACCAAGAAGCCGTGCCTGGCCTTTAAGGTGTTCGGCGCCGGCCGCACCGTCAACTCGCACCAAGCGATCGAGAACTCCATCCGCTTCGCTCTGGCGAACATCAAGCCGGGCGACGCCATCATCCTCGGCTTCTACCCCCGATTCAGCGACCAGGTGAAGGAGGACACCGAGATCGTCCGTCGCATTCTGAGCGAACCCAAGGGTTGATCGTCGAGGGCCGTGGGGCGCGTTTTGGCCACATCGCCGAACCACCTGGCGCCGGACTACCCTGCCGATGCCGAAACGCTGTAGGCTCATTTCATGGACCCGCGTGCGTGCGCCGGGGATGCCCGGCGTGAGGTTGTGCGCGCGTCCGCTGTCTTGAGTCAATCCAGGAGGCCGAATGTCAAGCCAACGCACTCGTCGCGATTTCATGAAGCTCTCTACAACCGGCATGGCCCTGGCCGGAGCGGTTTCCGCCCAGGCGCGGAACCCGGGCGACCCCGGCAAGCCCGCGGGCGAGATCCGCGTGTGGGTCACCGCGGGTTCCCAGCGCTGGGCGCAGGCGCCGTCGCTCCAATGGCAGCCCGCGGGGGGCACATCCGGGGCGGGTATTGTTCTCGATCCGAGCCGGCAGTTCCAGGAGGTGCTGGGGTTCGGCGCCGCTTTCACCGATGCCGCCTGCTACGTGCTGAGCCGCATGGCCGCGGAAGCCCGCGCGGCGCTCTTCGCTGAGCTCTTCGATCCCTCCGGAATCGGGCTGAGCGTTTTTCGCACCTGCCTCGGCTCCAGCGACTATTCCACCAAGGTCTATAGCTACGACGATGGCGAACCCGATCCGGAGATGCTGCGGTTCTCGATCGACCACGACCGCCAGTACATCCTCCCCGTCATCCGGCAGGCGCGGCAGATCAATCCCGGCCTGTTCCTGCTGGGCTCTCCCTGGAGCCCTCCCGGCTGGATGAAGCCGAACGGCTCGATGCTGGGCGGATCCATGCGCAAGAGCCACTTCGCGAGTTACGCCCAGTACTTCGTCAAGTTTCTTCAAGCCTATGCGGCCGAAGGCGTGCCGGTCCAGGCGATCACCTCGCAAAACGAGGTGGATACGGATCAGGACGGCAAGATGCCCGCGTGCCTGTGGGGCCAGGAATACGAAATCGAGTTCGTGGCGCGTCACCTCGGCCCGCAGCTCGCCCAGCACAAGCTGGACACCAGGATCTGGATACTGGACCACAACTACAACCTCTGGGGGCGCGCGATCTGCGAGCTGGAGGATCCCGAGGTGAACCGCTACGTGGACGGCGTGGCCTGGCACGGGTACGCAGGCCAGCCGGACGCCATGACTCGGGTGCACGAAGCCTATCCCAACAAGCACATGTACTGGACCGAGGGTGGCCCGGACTATAGGGATCCCAACTATGGGACGGATTGGGCGAAGTGGTCCGCCATGTTCGCCGAGGTTCTGAGGAACTGGTCGCGCTGCATCATCGCCTGGAACCTGGCTCTGGATGAGCAGGGCAAGCCGAACATCGGCCCATTTACCTGCGGCGGAGTGGTGACGGTGAACTCCCAGACCCAAGAGGTCACCCGCAGCGGTCAGTACTGGGCCTTGGCGCACTATTCCCGCGCCATTCGCCGCGGCGCGCGGCGCTTCCACTGCACCAGCCAAATGGAGAAGGTCTGGCACGTTGCGGTCTCGAACCCGGATGGAACGAGCGCCATGGTGCTTACCAACTCCGGCCCCGTAACCAACGCCCGGCTCCTGCTGGCGGGCATGACGACCGACGTTCCGCTGCCCGCGGATTCGGTGGTGACGCTGCTCTGGAGCTGAGCCTGCCGCAGCTCATCGACGCCAGCGCGCACCGCTGGCCGGGCGGGACCGCTGGTGCGGCCGCCCTAACTAGGGCATTTATATACTTGGCTCACCCAGACCCGCTAAGGGCCTGTCATGAAACAACCACTCCAACCGCTCTGACGGTCGTGGCTCGGCAAGCTGTTACTGAGCCGCGACCGTCAGGGAGCGGTCGAGCGAAGTGGACATGTTGTTTGGTGACAGGCCCTAAGCGAGTTGGTAGCGCATCGGTCCACCTGGGTACTCCTGGTCTTTCACGGGTTCTGAGCGAGAATTCGTAGAAACGCGCTATTGGCGGGGACTTGAGCATTTGCACGTGGAGGCCGGAGTTGCGAGTCGCCCGCCCAAGGGCTCTTCCTGAGCCGCAAGGGCGGCAATGGCGATGCGTTGGCCGGCGCGGACACCGCGCAGGAGCCGCAGAAAGCAACGAGAAGTCCCGCATCCCATTGATAGGATTGGGATTGGGCGTGACTGCAAGTCTCACTACGAAGACCCTCTGAGGAATCGGCATGTTCACCACGACCTTTGGCCGTGGAGCCCAGCACGAACCAAGGGCCGGCCAACCCCTGGTTGGGGAAAGGCGGGAGAATCATCGATTTCCCGGTTTTTGGAGAGTCGCCGCAGAGAGCGGGCAAACACGCCCTGTCAGCCCGAAAACATTGAGGACCGCGGGACCATCTGTGGTGCCCCCGCGCACTGGCACAACGCCGGTTTGCCCCCGAAATCCAGTGAAAAGGCAGGCCCTTACGAATTCCTGCTCAGAGCCCCTTTACGGTGCCAGCGGATGAGCGTTTCCGGTTTCACGATCACCAGTGCGTCACGCCAATCGAACAGTCGGGTCAAAACAGCCATAAGCCACCGGGCGGAATCGTCTGCTCGGCGAGGTTTGGTCTTACGTTCCTGGAAGAAGGCCAGTGGTTTCCGAAGGAACAGGTTTTCCGCCGCCAGGGCACAGCGGGGACGGGCCGCCAAAAGAACGAGCCGACCCAGGTCGAGTAGGACCTCGGATGCCGTGAGGAGACAGTGCTTGATCGCTATGGCCAGGATGAGCGAGACCGACATGAACGTTCAGGATCGCACGTTACAGGATGTTACCGGGTCGCGACTTTGGACCGAAGCGGAGTTTCTGCGGAGCACACCTCTGCCACTTTCGAATCCATGTAAGTTGCTGATTGCGTGAGGTTTAGGCGGCGCGTCCCTCAGAATCTGGGGAAAGTCCTATAAAAACGCCATTGACAAACAGCGAATCCTGTGGCAGAGTTCCTACTAATCATTGCGATATCAGGAAATCATCACGTGGCTGGATCATTCCGGCCAAAGGTAAGGAGGTTGTCTATGCTCACTTCTCTTAGGGACCTGAGAATTGTTCTCACCCTCTCCGCCGGACTCATTTGCTGCAGCGCGCCGGCAATCGCACAACTCTCAAGCGCATCACTGACCGGCGTCATCCGGGATGCCAGCGATAGTGTCGTCCCGGACGCCGCGGTGATCTTGCACAACGTGGCAACCGGCGTGGAACACACCGGCTCCGCGAACTCAGTGGGGAACTATGTCTTCGTCAACATTCAACCCGGGCGCTATACGGTGTCGGCCAGTAAGACCGGCTTCAGCACGAGCCGCGTCGCCGAGTTCACGCTGGCTGTTAATCAGACGGCGACGTTCGATATCGTGCTCCAGGTCGGCAGCGTTGCGCAAAACGTCACGGTCGAAGCGAGCGGGGAACTGATACAGGCCTCCACGGCCGAACTGGGTGGAGTAGTGGCACAGAAACAGGTCGTCGATCTGCCTCTCAACGGTCGCAACTTCACACAACTGCTTTCACTGACCCCGGGCGTCGTTCCGGTCAGCGTTGGCCAGAACAGCGGCGGTGCACAGACGGCCATCACGAGGGGAAGCACGTTTTCGTTTCCAGCCATCAACGGTCAAACGAACCGCAGCAATTACTTCATGATCGATGGCATCAACAACCAGGGCACGTACAACGGCACGTACGCGATTCCCCCCATCATCGACTCCGTCGAGGAGTTCAAAGTCAACTCGCACAATGATCAGGCGGAGTTCGGCAGCGCTCTCGGCGGGATCATCAATGTGGTCTCAAAGTCCGGTACGAACGCACTGCACGGCTCGGCGTGGGAATACCTCCGTAACGACGCCTTCGACGCCCGGAGCACTTTTCTCTCCGCGGTGACGCCCTACCGGCAGAACGAGTTCGGGGTGTCAGGCGGCGGACCCGTCATGATCCCACGTATTTATGACGGCCGGAACAAAACCTTCTTCTTCGCCGCGTACGAGGGATTCCGCTACCGTCAGCCGAACGAATCGTTCTACCGTGTCCCCACGGACGCCGAGTTGGCCGGCGATTTGAGCGACATCCCGACGCCGATTTTCAATCCGTTCAGCACGCGCCCGAATCCCGCCCAGGCCGGCGGCTTTATCCGCGATGCCTTCCCCAGCAACCAGATCCCGGGGAGCCTCCTCAGTTCCCCCATGGTTGCCTACGCCAAGGCGACGCTGCCCAAGCCGGTGAACGTCGGGCTGGCCAACGTCAACGCGATCGACAACACGCCAGTCACCCAGAACCAGGACCAATTCAGCGTGCGTATCGATCAGGTGATCGGCCGGAAGGACTCCGTGTGGTTCCGCTACAGCGGCTTGTACCAGACACTCGCGCAGTCCGGCGGCCGTCCGCAGATCTCTTCACTGGGCGGCGTACCGGCGCAGAATTACGGCGCGAACTGGGTGCACACATTCAGTCCCTCGCTCATTTTGCAGGTACAGTACGGAAGAGCCCACGTTGAATCCGACTCCGTGCAGCGCTTTAACAACCTGCCGGCGAACTTCGTCCAGACACTCGGGTTCGCGCCCAGCTTCGCGATGGGGTTCATGGACGGCAAAAACTACCTCCCGAATTTGACGGTGACCGGCTACTTCTCAGGTGGGGAGGCGTTGAAGAACTTCCCCGATGCCACTAGCATTCACCAGTGGAAGGCAGACGTCACGAAGATCACCGGCAGCCACACGCTCGCGTTCGGCGGGGAACTGGACCAGAGCAACTCGGACCAACTGGTCCTGAACCCAAATGTCACATTCAATCCGCAGCAGACGGCCAACCCGGCCAATTCCGCTCAACTCGGCAATGCCCTCGCGTCTTTCCTGCTCAACGTTCCGGATAGCGCCAAGTACCTGAACCTGAATGAGCCGTTCCGCTGGGGCGGCGTAATGAGCCTCTATTTCCAGGATTCCTGGAAGGCTCTACCGCGCCTCACCATCAACCTGGGACTGCGCTATGACCGCACGTTCATCCCGCCGTACGGCACCGATGATACAATCGGGCAACTGGGCGGCATCGAAACCGGCGACATCAACTTCAACGACGGTACATGGGTAATTCAGAAACTCCCGCCGTCGTGTGCCGTACGCGGGCACGCACCCTGCATCCCCACAGCCGATGGGAAGCTGCCGGACCACGTGGTGGTCGACCCACGCGGGAAGATCCTGCACGACACGACAAAGAACTTCGGACCGCGGGTGGGCTTGGCTTACCGATTCCGCCCGGATACAGTGATCCGATCTTCGTTCGGCATCTCCTACGACAACTGGGGCGGCGTCACACAGAATGCGGCCAACTACTCGGGCTCGTGGCCGGACGTCGGCACCCTTGGAGCCAGTGGTCTGAATGTTCCGGTGGCAGCACAGCTTACCCCGAATATTACGGCCCTGAATCCTTTCCCGGGCGGCGCAGTTCCCGCCGCCACGCCGTTCAACCAGGATTCCTATTACCCGGATCCCTATGGCAGGAACCCCTATTCGATGCAGTGGAACTTTGGCGTACAGCATGAGTTCTCGCGCACCACAGTACTGTCAGTCAATTACGTGGGCTCCGGCAGCCGACGAACGGACCTCGGAGGCTACTACAACACCGCGCTCACTCCAGGCCCGGGCACCCCGCAGCTCCGAGCGCTTTTCCCTTACATAAAAGCCACGCATTACAACCGCAGTTGGGGACGAGCGAATTACAACGCCCTGCAGGTCCTGTTCCAGCGGAAATATGCGGCCGGTTTTGCCTACCAGCTTGCGTACACGTATTCCAAGTCCATCGATGTCGGCTCTTCCGGATGGTTCGGAGTGGAAGGCTTCTCTGTGCAGGACCCGTACCACTTCAACAATGATCGCAGCGTCTCCGCCTTTGACCTGCCGCATGTCTTCTCGCTCAACTTTGTTTATGAGTTTCCCTTCGGACGTGGGAAGCGCTTCTCTACCGGCAGCCGTCCTGTCGACTACGTCATCAGTAATTGGCAGGTGAACGCAATATCCACAGCCCGTTCCGGCCAGCCCTACGGTATTCTGATCACTGGCGACATCGCAAATACCGGGAATGCGAGTTACGAGCGTCCCAACTTGGTCGGAGATCCAAACCTGCCGACCCCCACACGCCAACAGTGGTTCAATCGCTCGGCATTCGTGGTTCCAGCCGCCTATACGTTCGGAAACCTGGGACGAAATGTCCTCCGTACCGACGGCTTGCTCAATGTCGATTGCTCGATCTTCCGCCAGTTCCCCATCATGGAAAAAAGAAGGATCGAGTTTCGCGCCGAAGCCTTCAATCTGACCAATTCTGTGGTGTACGGGACACCGTCCAACAACATGACCTCAAGTACGTTCGGGCAGGTGCTCTCGCTTGCCAATTCACCCCGCAAGCTGCAACTGGGGCTGAAGGTGATCTTCTGATCACAGGTCTGCCTATGATGTTGAGGTTCATCGCGCTCATAATGCTGGCTGGGGCCGTATTCGGAGAAGTTGATAACCACGTCACGCTCCCGCTTGGCTCTCCAGCGCCGGACTTCTCGCTCCCCGGGGTGGATGGTAAGATCCATACGCTTGGCGAGTACTCCGGCAGCCGGATCCTGGTTATCGTCTTTACTAGCAACCACTGTCCGACGGCGCAGCTATACGAGAAACGCATCAACAAGCTCGCTGTGGACTACCGGGACAAAGGCGTGGTCCTGGTGGCGATCAATCCGAACGACGCCGAGGCGGTGCATCTGGATGAACTGGGATATACGGATGTGGGCGACGGATTCGAAGACATGAAGGTCCGCGCCGAGTACCGTCATTTCAACTTCTCCTACCTCTATGATGGCGAAACGGAGTCCGTTTCTGAGGCATACGGACCCAAGGCAACGCCCCATGTGTTCGTGTTCGATGAGCATCGAAAACTGCGGTACGAGGGGCGTGTGGACAACAGTCTGCGGGAATCGCTCGTCAAGACATCGGATGCCCGCAATGCCATCGAGGCTCTGCTGGCAGGCAAGCCTGTGCCGGTGGAACACACGGGCGTGTTCGGCTGCTCCATCAAGTGGAAATCGAAGCGGCCCGGGAAGGTTGCCGAGTGGAAGAAGATCGAGGCCGAGCCGGTGCGGCTGGAACCGGCAGACACGGAAGAGTTGAAGAAACTGCGCCGGAACCCGACCGGAAAGGTCCTGCTGGTGACCTTCTGGGCAACTGGGTGCGGGCCGTGCATGACCGAATTTGCCGACCTGGAAACGACTTACCGGATGTACCGAAGGCGCGACTTCGACCTGGTCACGGTGGCGACCAACCTGCCGGACGAGGCACCGGGGGTATTAACAGTGCTCCAGAAGCAGCATGCCTCGAGCCGCAACCTGCAGTTCGCCTCGACCGACACCTACGCCATGCAGGCGGCTTTCGATGCCAAGTGGGACCCCGGAGTTCCGTTTACCATGGTGTTCGCGCCGGATGGCCAGGTGGTGTATGAAAAGCAGGGCGAGGTCGATATCCTGGAGTTGCGGCGGATCATTTTGGCGAATATTCCGGATCTGGATTACATCGGCCACCGTGCATACTGGGCAACTAAATGACAGCCCTTCGAAAGATGATTCTCGATGCGATCCTGCTGGCCCTCGCCGGTTCGGCCCTCGGCCAGCCGCTCGTCTATGAAGGCGGAACCGGTGTCGTCCGCAAATATTCGATCCGACTTCATGCTGCCGCTTTTTCAAGCGAATATTCGTGATGGAGCCCACCGAGAATGGGAATGCTTTGGATGACGTGACCAGCTGGAATGCTATGGCGATGGGTGCTCTCCGGCGGGGAAGGATGCAGTGGCGCCGGCATGGCCGGCCCAAGACTCATGTGCGGCCTGCCATGGTTGAAGTGAGTGATCCACGATTTCAAGATCAGTTTCAGGTGGCGCTCATTCAGCGGAATGAGGAAGTCCAGGCACTCGCGGCGTAAGGTACCGCCGAAGCGCTCCCATACGGAGTTTGCCTTTGGCGCCCGCACCGGTGTTCGCAATACGCGCACACCCATAGCGGCCACCCCCTTGTCCACTTCCCTCGAGAAGATGCTGTCCCGGTCGTGGATCACGAAACGGTAAGGGTGGCCGCCTGGCAGGGTCTCACGGAATTGCTGCAACGTCCACTCCGCCGTCGGGTGGGCAGTGACGTTGTGATGAAGGATTCTCCGCGTGCCCAATTCCATGATCACGAAGACATAAAGGATGCGAAAGCTGGCCGTGACGACCACGAAGAAGTCGCATGCCACAATCGCTTTGGCATGGTTACGGACGAAGGTCAGCCAACGTTGCTTCGGATCGGGTGCCCGCCCGGGACCTCCATTCCGCAGGTACTTCTGAACGGTACCGGGCGAAACCCTGATACCCAGCTTCAGCTTCAACTCGTTCGCGATGCGCTCCTCGCCCCAGGTGGGCTTGTGAGCTGCCATCTTGCGGATCAACTTCCTGAGGTCCTTGGGCAGCCGCGGCCGCCCAGCCCGTAACGACTTCCAGCGCCAGAAAAGCCGGAATCCTTTACGGGTTCTGAGCGAGAATTCGTAGAAACGCGCTATTGGCGGGGACTTGAGCATTTGCACGTGGAGGCCGGAGTTGCGAGTCGCCCGCCCAAGGGCTCTTCCTGAGCCGCAAGGGCGGCAATG
>JBEKWU010000198.1:0-6898 GCA_049512775.1 Bryobacteraceae bacterium | reverse complement strand
AGGGAGTGCCGCCCAGCACGTCCACCCAGAGCTTCCTGTGCGCCTCGAGGTCGCGGACCTTGAAATGCAAATGCCCCATCGCCACCCCAGCTTCGTTGGGGGCGGAAATCTGGGCGAGACAGCAGCTCAGGGGCAGCAGGGAGAGCGCCAGGATGGAACGGTTCATGGGGATACTCCTTCAGGGCGATTTTCGCACATGCGCTCGCTTCGGGCGCTAACCGCGGGGGCGCTGACCGGGCGGCGGGCGGGGCGAGAGGCCAAGGGGATGGCGGTTCCGGCTGCACTTCGGCATAGGTTTCTTCGAGCGGGGGATCGGGCGGAGGCGGTGGGGGAGTTTGGGTTTGATTTGTCAATTTCGTGTTGCGCGGGAGAATGGGGGACTGGAGTTCCTTGAGGGCTTTGTAGTAGGCGCGGCGGATGGAGTTTTCGTAGCGCGTGAGCTTGGTGAGGGCGTCGGTTTCGCAGTTCCGGTAGAAGGAGATGCCAAGGAGGCGGGTGTTCTGGTCGTAGAGCTGCTCTTCGGGGGAGCGGGCGGGGTGCGGGGCGGTATCGGGGCAACGCTCGGTCTGGCGCGCGCGTTCCATGGCATAGACGAGGATGCCGGTCTCGAGGCGGAGGGCGCGGCGGAGACGCCATTCGGTGCAGGCCAACTCGCGGACGCTGGAGTCTTCGAGGGCGTTGGCGGGCTGGAAGAGGTCGAGGAAACCGTCGAGCAGGGCCTGGAAGTCGGCGGGGTCCTCCTCGGGGAGGATGGCGTTGCGGGAGCAGAGGCCGTGGGTGCGGGCGTTGGCGGCGACCCTGGCTTTACCCTCGGGAGTTCGGGGGCCGGTGGAGCGCCGGGCGTTGCGGCGATTGGCGTCGATCTTCAGTTGCGATGACATGGGAAACCTCGGGGGGCGGGTTCTCTTGGGATCAGCCCCTACAGAAGGTTAAGCATGAGTCTGGCGGGCGGCGGGCCGTTCAGCGGGGCAAATGATTGAGGGGGTGGGAGATGGAGGTAGGGGAATGGAAGAGACTGAGAGAAAGCGTGGTGGGAATCCGGGGCCGGCGGCGCCGGAGCTGCGGAGAGGGCCTGGTGCGGCCCGTTGACGGGGAGGAGGCTTACCAGGATCTATGTAGCAGTCTGCGTTGAACTGTTGCTTTTTGTGTAGACTGGCGCGCCTTACCATCACGTTGGGGCGCAACAAAGCGCAGGCGCCGGTGCCCAACGGTTAGCGGCACTGTGCCTAGAGGCCTGGGCGAGATCGGAATTGCGAGCTATACTGACGAAAATCGGGTAGAATACTCCAGGATGGCCGAGGCCCCGAACGCCGACACGCGGAGCGCGCAGATGGCGCAGCGATGGTGCGATCACAAGGGACGAGGCTGGGCGCTCCTGGGGCAGCTTGGAGAGGGCGGCACTGCTCCGGTTTTCGAGGTCGTTGGTCCGGAAGGGCCGAGGGCGCTGAAGCTCTATTCTGAGGCATTCTCAACCGGCCAGAGGGGCGAGGTCGAGCAGAGACGGATCGAGCAGCAGGTTGCGCTGGGAGATCACGATTGTCCATCACTCGTGCGAGTCTATGAAGGCGGAGAATTTGAGGGCCGACTGTACGTGCTGATGAGCCGGGCTCCGGGGACGGAGCTTGAGAAGCGGCTTCACGACGTTCCCCGGGAGAGGATTCGCCAGATAGTGGACCAGGTGGCAAAGGCTGCGCTCTTTCTCGCGCACCGAGGGATTTGTCACAGAGACATCAAGTCATCCAATGTGTTCATCTCAGACGACTTCGAGCAGGCAACGCTGCTTGACGTTTCCGTCATTCGATGCATACATGATCCTGTCGGTGTAGGAACCGATCGGGAGGGGCAGTTGCCCGTGGTGGCAACCGCGCGCTATTCACCGCCTGAATATCTCTTTCGGTTGCTAGATCCCGGTCCTGAGTTGTGGCACGCCCTCACTGTTTACCAGTTGGGCGGGTTGCTGCACGATTTAATCATGAAGGTGCCTCTCTTCGAGTCGGAGTATTCGAAATCGGCTGAGAACAGGTACAGATTTGCCTGGGTCGTCGCCACGGTGAACCCGGTGATCATGGCCGGCGGCGTTGACGAGGACCTGGTCTTCACGGCAGTCCGCGCCCTGGACAAGGATTGGAGACGACGATCCGCTCTCGTTTTGGAGGACTTTGTGGCAGATGCGAAGGTCCAGCGGGACCATGCGCTGCAGCTCCTTGGGCTTATGGGTCGCCAAGCGGAGGATCGGCGGCAGGCGAGCATCGCAGTTCGTCTGGATCGGCTGAGGAGCGTTGCCCGTGCATTGGAGCAAACGATCGTAGATCTCCTGCGCAAGCTGGGCGTGACGGCGACGCACGTTGCGAACCCGGGGGAGGATGACAGTTCATGGCTCTTGACCTTTCAATGGCCGAAGGCCGATGGAGGGGCCGGAAGCGGGGCGGAGCCCGTCGCGCTCGAGGTGCGCGTGAAGCTTCTCTCTCAAGCCGAGGGCAACTCATTCGCGCTTTCGGCGCAACTGTCGGCTCACGTCGGCGGAGTGCTGCGGGCTGCTGTTCTGGACCTCGCCCCGGTCGCAGATGACGCAGAGGCTGAGGTAGCGCTTGTCGATCGCCTCGGGTCGGTCATTGGCGACTTGGCGCTCCAGCTTGTCCGGCAGCAGCCGGACGGATAGGGTGGTGCCACTGTGTCCCTCTGGTGGGCTAGAAGAGAACAGCTCGACAAGTATCAGTTGAACCTTATTGAGAACCTGCCCCTGCGGCAGAATCACCTGGTACTCGGGCCTCCAGGGTCAGGCAAGAGCAACGTTCTGCTTCGCAGAGCGCAGTTCGTTCGCGGGCAGGAGATGCCGAACGTCCTGGTCATGACGTTTACCCGGCCTCTGACGGAATTCGTGAAGACTGGCTGCTTGGATGCCCAGGGTCGCGAGATCTTTCCCCCGAATTGCGTCACGACCCTGGAGTCGTGGCTGCGCTCGCTCTACGCTCGACACAGGCACGATCTGCCCGGCGAGCAGGCAAATCTGCAAGAATGGAAGAAACAGCTTGCGACGGGCGCTCTTGTTTTCAGAGAGGAGAGCCACTTCCCTCTATATGACGCGTTGTTCGTCGATGAGGCCCAGGACCTTCTGCCGGAGGAAATTGAGGTCTTGAAGCAATGGACTCCCGTGTTGTTCTTTGCCGGGGACGACCGGCAGCGAATCTTCGCAAGTGCGGACGGCCTTGAAGCGGTTCGGCATGGCGTACCCGGCTTGCGCGAGCATGTGCTTCCTTTCCACTATCGTCTCGCGCCCCAGATCTGCCGCATGGCGGATCGGATTCTCGTCGCAGGAACGGGTCGCAGCTTAGAGTCTACTTCTCATTACGAGGGTCCACGTCCCGGGAGGATCTGTGCAAATGGTCCGCTAACGCAGCAGCAGCAGTTGGAACGAGCTGCCGCGAGACTAAGAGAGCAGATAAGGGTCTACGGTGACTTGATAAGGCAAGGCGACAGGCTCGGGGTGGTTGTGGCTTGGAAGGACCATCGGGAGGCCGTTCTTGAGTATTTCGAGGCCGACCCGGAGCTCCGGGGGAGATCTAAGATCATACGCGCTAGGAAAGTGGACGAAGACGCCTACGACCCATGTTTTGATCGGGACACCCCGATCTGTGTCCTCACCGTTCAGGGGTGCAAGGGCTTGGAATTTCGCGCTCTGCACTGGCTGTTCTGTGAGGAGCTCAGCCAGCACCACAACGACGAGCATTACTATACGGTCGTTACGCGGGCGAAGACGAGCCTCGACCTTTATTACACAAGCGGTCTGCCCGAGGCACTGGCGCGCGCGTGGGCTCCGACTGGCGAGGATCTATGGTGAGGTGGCATGAGCTCTGAATTCCTTGTTGCGGTCGTGGACGATAATGAACTAAGCGACCTGCTGGCCGGCCACAGGACTCGGTACGGGCGTCGCTTCTCGCCTGGCGCGGCCGAGGTTGCGTTCGTGCCTGCTGGCTGCACGGGGGTTGTTTTCAGGCAGTGGTCCGAACCCATCGAGCCCGTACAGCCCCTGGTTCTGATTGCCCCCGAGGAGGCCTTCAGACGGCTGTGCGGGCGCTTCGCGCAGTTGCGGAGTGACTTGTCTCCCCTGACGGCCTGGTGCCATCTTGTGACGCCGGAGCGGTTCCAGTCAGTGAACTCGCTGACTCATGATGCCGAGCTGCGTGGTTCGCAGGCAGCCTGGGCTGGTTTGGTGGTGGCGGAGGCGGTGCTCCTGTCTGACCGGCCGCTGGCTAACCTCCGCATTTCGGCGTGCCTGGCGACGCAGGGGTTCGCCATTGCGCGTGCCACGGCTTTGTGGGGTAGCGTTTCAATGAGTGACCTCATTGATCGGTTTGATGCCGCGAGTCGGATGTTCAGGGGTTTACGTGGAAGCCAGCGGACACCAACCCGAGCAGCGCAGGTCCGAGCCGCGCTTCAGCCGATCTGGGCCTGCGTGGCCGCGGCCACGCTCGGCGCGCCGGTCGCGGGCTGCATCGACCTTCAACCAGTAGTGGACGGTCTTCGGGCTCTGGAACATGCGCGATCTGTGAAGTATGCGGAAGAGGCCGAGAGTTTGGCCAATCCCCTCTTGAGGATCGTGCCCGAAGCTTCGGAGCTTGCCGTAGTCTCCAAGCTGGCGCCCGAGGGTCGACTTCGGTTCTTTGACTTCCTCATGCAGCGCTTGCGTAGTTCAGAAGAGCGCGACGGTCCTCGACGCTGCGCCCTGGCGCTGCTCGCGGGATACACGGCCACTATAGCTGCGGGCGGCGCACCAAGCCTGAGCCTCGTCGAGAGTAGCACGAGCCGGTGGCCGGAGATCACCGCCTGGGCGTACGTTGTTGGCGGAATCGGCGAGCGAGTGACGTGGACCTCGAGCTTCGACGGGCTTGGAAGGTTGGTCTCTCGAGAGATGATGCGGCCACTCAGGTTCGACGAGCCTCCGACTTGTGATTGCGCTCTTGACGAGGCGCTGCTTCTGGCAGATCCAGAACTGAAGGACCCCTTGGTTCACCTCCGGATTAAACAAGCGAGGGTTGCGACTGTGGCTCTCATGCCTGGCGTCAACGTCGCCTTCGGCATTGGAGAACTGGTCGCGCAGGAGGGTGTGAGACCCGAGAGTACTCAACGCGAGGCGGAGGCTGCCACAGCAGGTCGCGGCGGCCATGACATACTGGCGGCCCTTGCCGACGCCGTATGGCCGTACCTCCGGCAGCGTGTTGAGGACTGGGCGACATCGGCCCGTGGTCGCGAGTGGGAGTTCCGCGCGAACCGCGACAAGCGAAGGCCGGGGCCTCAACCCAGGTTGCCGCTAGACCCGAAACCGTAGAATCCGTTGTCTAGTGTTTCGCAGGGGTCCGGTATCTGACAGGGGACCCGGGTGGAGCGGTGTCGTTAAACGCCGGGCCTTCCGTCGAACTGCTCCGCAGCCTTCTGGCGGAGGTCATCTGGATGGGTGGTTTACATTGCGGACTTCTGGTGTCGGGGTTGGTGCGGTCGCTGCAGAGAGACGTTGGGCCGTTTGCCAACTGAGTGGATCCTGGTTGCGGGCGAGGTGAGGTTCTAGCCTGCATTTGCCACCGGCGACCTGCTGCGGCGCGCGACCGCGCTACATGCCGCCTCCGGCGGAGAAGCGTCTGTGGGAGGGGCGGGGAGCGGGTCGAGAGGCCAGGGGGGTGGCGGTTCCGGTTGCGCTTCGGCGTAGGTTTCTTCGAGCGGGGGAGCGGGCGGAGGCGGTGGGGGCGGGGTCTGCGGAGGGGGAGTTTGGGTTTGATTTGTCAATTTTGTGTCGCGCGGGAGCCTGGGGGACTGGAGCTCCTTGAGGGCTTTGTAGTAGGCGCGGCGGATGGAGTTTTCGTAGCGCGTGAGCTTGGTGAGGGCGTCGGTTTCGCAGTTCCGATAGAAGGAGATGCCGAGAAGGCGGGTGTTCTGGTCGTAGAGCTGCTCTTCGGGGGAGCGGGCGGGGCGCGGGGCGGTATCGGGGCAACGCTCGGTCTGGCGCGTGCGTTCCATGGCATAGACGAGGATGCCGGTCTCGAGGCGGAGGGCGCGGCGGAGACGCCACTCGGCGCAGGCCAGCTCGCGGACGTTGGAGTCTTCGAAGGCGTTGGCGGGCTGGAAGAGGTCGAGGAAACCGTCGAGCAGGGCCTGGAAGTCGGCGAGGTCCTCCTCGGGGAGGATGGCGTTGCGGGAGCAGAGGCCGTGGGTGCGGGCGTTGGCGGCGACTTTGGCTTTACCCTCGGGAGTTCGGGGGCCGGTGGAGCGCCGGGCGTTGCGGCGATTGGCGTCTATCTTCAGTTGGGATGACATCGGGGACCTCGGGGGCGGGCTCTTCTGGGATCAGCCCCTATAGAAGGGTATGCATGGGTCTGGCGGGCGACGGGTCGTTCAGCGGGGCAAGTGATTGAGGGGGTGGGAGATGGGTTTGGGGGAATGGGAGCGACCGAGATAAGGCGTCCGGTGAATCAGCGTCGGGCGGGGGAGGGGTACGGGGAGGGTGTCAGGCGACCAGGTGCTCTGGTCTTGTCGCGCCGATGCGAATGAACGCGCAGTGTTGCGTAGAAGGGTTCATCGGTATAGTATTCGGAAATGGATTGGCTTAAGGAACACTCCTACCTGGCGCCTTGGCTCGCTCCAGTCGTGACCGTGATAATCGCGGTGATCCAAAAGAAGGGGGACCTGGCGAGGCTCGACTGGTATGCGTTCACGATGTACATGCTCCTGCTTGTCAGCTTTGCTGTTTCTCTCAGTTCCTCGTTCGATGTCAAGGCTCGCGATTACCCTCTGTGCCAACATGACTGAGACACCTCCCCCGCCCGCAATTACTGACCTTCAGGGGGCGGAGAGATGAGACATCATGGTAGGCGATTTGAAGCTCAATGGAGATTCCCGCATGATCGAG
>JBEKWU010000197.1:0-7269 GCA_049512775.1 Bryobacteraceae bacterium | reverse complement strand
CGTAGTTTTGGGATTGGTTCCTGGAAGAACCCAATCCAATCTATCAGAGGCTCAGCCTGCTCACGTCCCGGCGCAGGCCCCGCAACGGGCAGGCAGTTGCGGCGCTAATTTGGACAAGAGTGTTATTGATCGGGCCCTATGCGAAGAGCCATTTCTCGACGTTTTCGCTGCCTCACCGGCGGAACGTCAGCCGGTTATCAGCGGCGTCTGTCGGCGCCGTAAGCCCAAGGTGGGTGATCGGTTTGTCTACAGGACGCGGATTCATCCGCTCGTCGCCAGGCAGTTTGGTATGGATCAGCATCCACCACTTTACTTTGTGGTCGCCGCTATGCGTGTAGAGAAGGTCTATGAGTCCCACGAGGCCGCGAGTTGCCATTTCGCCCCGCGGCGGTACGTTGCGGCTCCAAACCCCACGCCGCACCCACCAAACCTCGTCCACACTCTGGAACCTGTTGCGGCAGCCCGCCGCGATAGTTGCATAGTGTTCCGAGCGAGCACATCGGGGTTGTCGGCCATCGGATATCGGGAACGGACTCCGTTAACGCCCCTGGAGTCTACCGAGTCCGATCGACAAAACACCTACCGCGATTACCGAAGGAGGATGTACGATCGCAAGCTACACGCCGCGCTGTGTCGAATCGAAATCGTGAATGGCAGGGAAGCGCTGGCGCTCGACCCTGCGCGTGCACCTGTTCTCTCTGCTGACGAATGCGAAAAGTGGAGAGAATCCGGCAATGGTCGGTGCATTCCCGAGGAGTTTGCCGCGAACCTACGGGGCCGCATTGCCGCAGCTGGCCAAGTCGTGCCTTGAGGGAACCGGCGTTTGGAGGCACTCGGAAGCTGTGCGCTCGTGGCACAAAGGGGCACTCACAGGTGCCGTGGGGCACCTTGAGAGGAAGAATGGGGGACCATTCCCTCCCAGGAAGACGGGACTTAAGGTGGAAAGGCCGATGAAATGAAACTTCTGATCGTTACCGAGTCCGAGTATGGAAGCACGGTTCAGCTACGCACCGTTCAGCTTTACGTAGTAGTAGCTGAGATTGTTAGAGGGTACTTCAGTAATACTATGGCGCCCCTGGTGTGCCTTATGAATGACGGCAGGTTTACGACGCCAGAAAAGGGAATGATAGACTTCTGCAACCTGTACTCAGGCAACACAACAGGCTTCGTTGGCATCTTAGAGGCAAGCGACGAAGAGATCAATGTCCTTCGCGATGCCGGCTACAAACGACTCCATGACTTAAGAACGGCCACCTTAGCAGCGTTTCTGGAAGAACACGGATTATCCGGTTCGGGGCCTCCCAAAACCTGCCTTTATTGAAGCAATCCAACGTCTTCGGGCTGAAGCAATCCGGGACGTCCAGCACAGTCGGACAGCATCTGGGCCATCCGGGAAGTGGCCTATCGCTTGTCAGTGTCACGCGGGCGCGCCGTCTGCGGCCGGAAGCCCCTGTAGATCGTGACGGCCGCTGCGAGTACCATCAGCGCGCCGCTGAGGAGTGGCAGAGGGAGCCGCCGGGGGGATCCGGCGGCCGTGGCCACGAACGCGTAAGTCATGGGGGCAGGGAAGGGAACGGTTGGCGGTGGCCAGGGCCACTTCTCCGGCGGAACCCGGCCCGGCAAGGGATGCGATGGCGCCGTGGGTAGCGATTTGTACGTACAATCTGCTACCATCGGTGGTGTGGTCATCTCGGGGTTTGAGTGGGACGATGGCAACATCCCCCATATCGCGAGGCATGAGTTCACCCCAGACGAGGTGGAGGAAGTCTTTGCGGGCGACCACAAAGTCAGGCGAACCGGCCAGAAGCGG
The DNA here is from genome assembly GCA_049512775.1 of Bryobacteraceae bacterium. Classification (GTDB taxonomy): domain Bacteria; phylum Acidobacteriota; class Terriglobia; order Bryobacterales; family Bryobacteraceae; genus Fen-330. The sequence continues at coordinate 5,459 of JBEKWU010000197.1, read as the reverse complement.
TACATCGCTTTGGGTGAGACTCTCGACCACCGCCTGGCTTTCGTGGTGTTTCGCCGTTCGCCTGGAGGCCGAATCCGGGTGATCACGGCTCGGGACATGGACGATGGTGAACGGCGGCTATTCCGCCGCAAGTAGGTGCATCGAATGAAGAAAAAACTCCCGCCGGCGAAGGGACCTCTTCCGAAGTTCCGCTCGGACAAGGAGGCCGCCGAGTATTTCGAAGCGCATTCCGTGGCGGAGGTGTGGGACCAACTACCCGCGGGTCAGCAGGCTAAGCCGTCTGCGGCGCTGGCAAAGTCGATTCGGGAGCGCCACGCTCGTGCCAAATCTCCCATCTCGATTCGGTTGGCCCCCGAACAGATCGCGGCGGCAAAACAGATCGCGGAGGCGAAGTCGGTCGGCTACCAGACGCAGTTGCGGATGTGGATTGCCGAGGGGATTCGGCGCGAGGCGAAGCGAGCCTGATCCTCCGGAGATTGACCCACTGGTTGTCAGTGACACGCGGGCACGCCCGCGAAGCCCCGGTAGATGGTGACGGCTGCCGCGGCCAGCATCAGGACCCCGCTGACGACGTGCAATGGGACGCGGCGGAGGATGCGGCGGGCGGCCAGCGCCGAGATGGTCAGCGGGACGGCGGTCGTGATTCCCAGCACCAGCATCGTGCCGGCGCCCTGGAGTGGCGAGGCGGTGGCCGCGGCCATCGCCACGAAGGCGTAGGTCATGGGGCAGGGAAGAAAGCCGTTGGCGGTGCCTAGAACCAGTTTTCCCGCGGGCCCCTGTCCGGCCAGCGCCGTGATGGCGCCGGCGGCCCGCGCCAGCACTCCGACCCCGACTATCGAGTCCCGGAGGACCCCGAGCGAGTGCAGACCGACGAGCAGCAGTAGTGCTCCCGCGCCAATCGCCAGAACGCGCTCCGCCCCTGCGCCGAAGTGCAGCACGGATTCCCCCAGCGCTCCGGCGAGCGCGCCGAGCAGAAGGTAGCTCGAGGTCTTGCCCGCCAGGTAGAGCGGCAACCCGCGACCGCCCACCAGCGCTGCCAGCGGCCCGCACATCCCGGCGCAGTGCAGGCTGCCGGAGATTCCCATCAGGAACAGCAGCGGCAGGTTCAATGTGAAGCTCCTGGAGGCGGGCCGACCAGCGCGGCCAAGGGAAGGTGCCGGTTGTGCGCCATCCAGCCCCAGCCGAATCCTCCGGCGAACCCCGCCGTGATGAGCGCCTCGATCAGAAGCGGCGCGCTTGCCCCGCTCCAGATCGAAGGAACGATCCAAACGTAGCGCTCCAGCCAGAGCATCGCCAGAATCCAGCACGCAACCGCCATCAACCGCTTGGGCTTGCGCTTCAGGTCCTTGCTCAGCAGGACCACCAGCGGAACGATGAATGCGCCGTAGGTCGCGGTCCAGGCTAGCGGGGCGTAAGGCATTCGGTAGTAGCGCCGGATCACGAAGGCGATCTCCTCGGGCAGGTCGCCGTACCAGAAGACCAGCCATTGCGCCCAGAACAGACCGCCGGTCAGGAGGCAGAAGCCGAACAGCAGGCGGCCCAGGTCGTGAGTCTCGTCGGCGGTGAGATGGTGGAAGAGCGCCGCGGCGATCGCCAGGAACGCCAGCGCCGCGTAGAAGGCGCTCACGAAGAAGTACCAGCCGAACAGGGTGCTGTACCAGCTCGGGTCGAGCGACATGACCAGATCGAACCCGATCAGCGAGTAGCCCAGGCCGAAGGCGATGAGCAGCACCGGAGCCAGCACGCGCGTCCGCCGGGTGCAGCGCTCGGCATCCTCGGCGGGGTGCAGGACCGGCCGCTGCGAGTAATGCACGTAGGCCGCGCTGAGCGCGAACAGGCCGGCGAAAACCAAAAGGTCGCGAGTCCCCAGGAACGGCACGCTCAGCCAGAGGCGCTTGTCCGCGACCGGCGTGCGCGCCCACACGAAGATGCTGCTAGCGCCGAAAAGCATCATCGCCACGAACAGCACCAGCGAAACCGGCAGGAAAAAGACCAGGCTCTCGCCCATGCGGCGGAAGGCGTCGCTCCAGCGGCCTTTCGAGACCTGGTAGGCGGCGGCGAAGACCACGCCGGACTGCACGATGCCGGTCCAGAACAGGAAGTTGAGCAAGAACGCCTGCCAGGCGCGCACCGGCTGCCCCAGCGCCAGCGCGACCACGAACGTGGCGACCCCCAGCGCCAGCAGGGCCTGGCAGACTCGTAGTTTGGTCCGTGTCTCGTTCACGGCCGTTGCAGCTTTCGAACGTAGTTGACCACGTGCCAGCGCTCGGCGGGCGCGAGCGCCTCGGCCAGCGGCGGCATGATGACGCCGCCGTACCGGATCGCGTAATAGAAGAGTCCGTCACGGGCTTCCACGTATTTCCGCGCGGTGAGGTCGGCCGGGCGGGAGATCTTCGCCGCCACCGGGCCGTCGCCGCGCCCGGAAGCGCCGTGGCAAGGCTGGCAGTAGATTGTGAACAGCTTCTGACCCTGCGCGATGGAAGCGGGTGTCGCGGCGATCGGGTTCGAGGCTTCGCGCGTCACCGGCGGCTCGACGCCGATCGTCGGCACCGCGCCCTCGGCCAGCGGGAGCGGGTCTTTCTGCGGGCGGAAGGAGGGCTGGTCGACCATGTCGTCGCGGATGCGCACGTCGCCGCCGCTGGGATAGCGCTCGCAAGACGCGAGCAGAAGCAGCATTGCCAGCGCGCTACACCTCCACATACTTCACCTCTTCCGCGCCCAGCGAGAGCAGCCTGCTCTTGGTGTCTTCGATCTCGTCCTGGCCGCAGATCACCTGCAAGCCGAAGCGGTTGCCCGTCAGGCGGGGATCGTAGCCGCGTCCCACCTGAATGCGCGGCAGCCGCGCATTGAGCAGCATCCCGAGCACGGTGAACAACGCGCCGAACAGGATCGTGCAGATATAGGCGATGACGGCGAACGGCGTGAGCGAGACCAGCGGCTTACCCCCGACGATCAGCGGATAGTGTTCCGCGAAGCCGATGGTGAGCGCCCAGCCGGCCACGAATCCGATCAGGCCGCCTGCCAGCGTGAACCGCCGCACCGGGCTTGGCCTGGCCTCCAGAAGCTCGTCCACCTGGTGCAGAGGCACGGGCGAAATCGTGCGAATTTCGTGCGCTCCCCGCAGCGCTTTGACCGCGCCCAACAGCGCATCAACCTCGACGTAGAATCCGATCACGCTGTGGGCGGTCATTGGCTTTCTTTCACCTCCCACATCGAGACCACCGGCAGCACCTTCGCGAACACCAGGAACAGCAGGAAGAACCAGGCGAAGCTGCCCGCCAGAATGGAAAGCTCGGGCCAGCGCGGCAGGTATCGATGCCAGGTGAACGGGTCGTAGTCGCGCGCCAGCGAAGTCACGATGATCACGAACCGCTCGAAGAACATCCCCACGTTCACCAGCAGGCACAGCGCGACCAGCCACGGCGTGCTGTGGCGGACCTTATTAAAGAAGAACAGCAGCGGCGCCCCCACGTTGCAGGCCACCAGCAGCCAGAGCGCCCAGGCGTAGTCGCCGAACGCGCGGTAGAAGAAAATCGAGCGCTCGTAGACGTTGCCGCTGTACCAGGCGACGAAGAACTCGACGCCGTAGGAATACCCCAGCAGCATTCCGGTGACGATCATGAGCTTGGCCATGTTCGCCAGGTGCTCCTGGGTGATGTAGGCATCGAGGCCGAACAGTCGGCGCATGGGAATCACGATGGTCAGCACCATCGCCAGGCCGGAGTGAATCGCGCCCGCCACAAAATAGGGCGGAAAGATTGTCGTGTGCCAGCCGGGCACGATCGACATGGCGAAATCCCAGGAGACAATGCTGTGCACGGAGATGACCAGCGGCGTGGCCAGGCCCGCCAGAAAGACGTAAGCTGCCGCGTAGTGCCGCCACTGGCGGTCGGTGCCCTGCCAGCCCTGCGCCAGGAAGCCGTACACCTTCTCGCGCCAGCCGCGGCTGCGGTCGCGCACGATGGCCAGGTCCGGCACCATGCCGGTGACGAAAAACAGCAGGCTGACGATCAGGTAGGTGGAGACCGCGAACACGTCCCAGACCAGCGGCGAGCGGAAGTTGGGCGAGAGTCCGCCCATCTGCGCGTAAGGCGTCAGCCAATAGGCCACCCAGGGACGGCCCAGGTGGATCAGCGGGAACAGGCCGGCGGTCATCAGCGACAGGACGGTCACGGCTTCCGCGCTGCGATAGATCGAGGAGCGCCAGCGCACGCGGAACAGGAACAGCACCGCCGAGATCAGCGTGCCGGAGTGCGCAATCCCAACCCAGAAAACGAACAGCGTGATGTAGACGCCCCAGCCCACGGGCCAGGAGATGCCGGCCACGCCCATGCCATGCCGGAGCTGATAGCTCCAGGCGTAGCCCCCCCATGCCGCGATCGCGGCCAGGCACGCCAGCACGATGTAGTAGGCGCGGCCCGCCGGACGCATGGTTTTCACGAGATCGGCGTCGATGCGCGTGTACTTCATGCGCGCCGCTCCCGCCGGAGATACCGAACCGCGGGCCGCGTGTTCAGTTCCTCCAGCACCGTGTACCGTCGCGGGTTCTCGAGCGTTTTCGATACGCGGCTGGACGGATTATTCAGGTCGCCGAAGACGATCGCGCCAGTGGGACAAGACTGCGCGCAGGCCGGAACGACGTCGCCGTCGGCCAGCGGCCGGCCCTCGCGCCGGGCGCGGTCCTTGGCCGCGACGATGCGCTGTACGCAGAAGGTGCACTTCTCCATCACGCCCCTGCTGCGAACGGTGACGTCGGGGTTGAGCTGCCAGTCCAGCGGGGCGGGGAAGTCGGCCGGGAACCAATTGAAGCGCCGCTGCTTGTACGGGCAGTTGTTGGCGCAGTAGCGCGTGCCCACGCAACGGTTATAGATCTGCGCGTTCAGGCCCTCGGCATTGTGGACCGAAGCGAACACCGGGCAGACCGGCTCGCAGGGGGCCTTGTCGCAGTGCTGGCACATCATCGGCGCGTAGTCGATTCGCTCTGTGACCGCGCTGCCGGGGCCGAAGAAGCGCTCCAGGCGTATCCAGGACATGTGCCGGCCGCGGCCCACCTGCTCCTTGCCAACCACGGGAACGTTGTTCTCGGCGTAGCAGGCGGTGACGCAGGCGCTACAGCCATTGCAGGCGTCCAGGTCAACCGCCATCGCCCAGCGGTGCCCCTCGTACTTCCGCGGCGGGTACAGCGAGATCTCCGGCGGCGGCTCGGCCGGCGAAGTGCGTACGATTCCGCGCCCTTCCTGCAAATTGTGCCCGGGGATGATGACCAGGCCGTGCGCCTTCCGGACCAGGCTGATTTCGACCGGCTCGCCGCTCCAGTTTTCGCCTAGCAGCCGGGCGGCGTTCACGCCGACGCCGGTGGCGTAACGGCCGAACGCAGTGTGCCCCTGGCCCAGCGGCATGGCCACCGCGCCCGGTTGGATTCCGGGGTAGACGTAGGCCGCGGTCTCGACCTGGCCGTG
>JBEKWU010000196.1:0-7422 GCA_049512775.1 Bryobacteraceae bacterium | reverse complement strand
CGTCCATTCTTGCTTGCCAAGTTCGAGTTGTCCGCGATGAAATAGCGCCGGGCGCTACTGCCCTTCAATCTGCGTCGACACCTCTTCCCACTCCGCCAGCAGCCTTTCGAGATCGGCCCGGCGGCGCCTGAGCAGGTCGGCGAGGCGGATGGTCTCCTCGGCGCTCTTGAAATCCGCCAGCGCGGATTCGTATCCCGCGATCTCGGCCTCCAGCCGCGCGATCTCCTCCTCGAGGCTTCCCCGGCGTTCCTTGAGTTGCCGCAGACGAATCGGGTTGAGTCGTTTGGGGCGCGCCTCGTCAATCTCGACCGCAGCCGGCGGCGACTCGGCCACCTCCGGCTCGGGCTCGACCTCCGGGGCCGCGATGGCGCCTTTGCGCCACAGGTAGTCCTCGTAGTTGCCCGGATAGACGTTCACTCTTCGATCGGCGATTTCAAAGACGCGGGTTACCGGTCGTGCGAGACGAACACCAGCGTGCCCGAGTAACCCTGCAAGGCCTCGAGCAGAATGTCTTTCGCCCGCAAGTCCAGGTGATTGGTCGGCTCGTCCAGCAGCAGGAAATTCGACGGCTTCAGCAGCAGGCGCGCCAGCGCGAAGCGGTTGCGCTCCCCGCCCGAGAGCACGCCGACCTTTTTGAACACGTCGTCTTCGGAGAACAGGAAGCAGCCCAGCAGATTGCGCAGCTCCACCAGCGGCGTCATGGGGGTGACGCTCGCCAGCTCGTCGAGCAGGCGCGCTTCCGGGTCGAGCTCCTTGTACTGGTCCTGCGCGAAGTAGTCGGGCTGCACGTTGTGGCCCGTCTCAAAGCTGCCCCCGCTCACCGGCTCGACGCCCGCCAGGATCTTGATCAGCGTCGACTTGCCCGCGCCGTTCACCCCTACCAGCGCCACACGGTCCCCGCGCTCGATGATGCAGTTGACGCCGGCGAAAACCAGCCGTTCGCCGTAGCTCTTGGCGACTTCCTTGAACTCCGCCACGATGCGCCCGCTGGCCTTGGGCTGCGGGAAGGTGAAGTGGATGGCCTTCTCCTCCGGCGGGACCTCGATGCGCTCGATGCGCTCCAGCTCCTTGATGCGGCTCTGCACCTGCTTGGCCTTGGTGGCCTGGTAGCGGAAGCGGTTGATGAAGGCCTCGAGCTGGCGGATGCGGTCCTGCTGGTTCTTGTAGGCCGACTCGAGCTGCGCCCGCCGCGCCTCCCTCTGCGCGAAATAGCGCTCATAGTTGCCCGAGTAGAAGTGCAACTGCCGGTTCCACAGCTCGGCGGTCTTCCGCACCGTGACGTCCAGGAAATAGCGGTCGTGCGAGACCAGCAGGTAGGCGAACGGGTAGGCCAGCAAGTACTCCTCGAGCCAGTTGCGCGCTTCCAGGTCCAGGTGGTTGGTCGGCTCGTCCAGCAGCAGCAGGTTGGGCTTCTCGAGCAGCAGCTTGGCCAGCGCGATGCGCATCTGCCAGCCGCCGGAGAACTCCTCGGTGCGCCTTCTCCAGTCCTCCTTGGAAAATCCCAGGCCCGCCAGCACCGCGCCCACCTGCGCCTCGACCGCATAACCGTCCCGCGCGCGGAATTCGCTGTCCACCCTCTGGAAGCGCTCGGCCACCTCCTGGTATTCCGCGCCCGCCGGTTCCAGCTCGGCCATGCGCCGCGTCAGGCTCTCCAGCTCGTCTTCCATCGAACGCAGTTCGGAGAACACCGACAGGCACTCGGCGAAAACGGTGCGGCCGGAAAGCGCCAGGCCGTCCTGCGGCAGGTAGCCCGCCGTCAGCCCGCGCGTGCCCGTCAGCGCGCCTTGGTCGAGCGTCTCCAGCCCCGCCAGGATTTTCAGCACCGTGCTCTTGCCGGTGCCGTTGGCGCCCACCAAGCCGATCCGGTCGTTCGGCGTGATGAGCCAGTCCACGCCTTGAAACAGGAGTTTGTGCCCGTAGCGCTTTCCCGCTCCGGAAAGTTGAAGCATGGAGAATCTACACGGGCCCGCAGAAGAAGTCCAACGACCTGGCGATGTACCGCTTGAGTTCGGCGCGCTTGACGATGGCGTCCAGCATGCCGGTCTTGAGCAGGAACTCGGCCCGCTGGAATCCTTCGGGCAGCTTCTGCCGAATCGTCTGCTCGATCACCCGCGGGCCGGCGAAGCCGATCTGAGCGCCGGGTTCGCCGATGTTGAGGTCCCCGAGCATGGCGAAGCTGCCGGTGGTGCCGCCGGTGGTCGGATCGGCCAGCACGCTAATGAACGGCACGGCGGCCTCGTGCAGGTACATCAGCGCGGCCGAGATCTTGGCCATCTGCATCAAGCTGACCGCGCCTTCCTGCATGCGCATCCCGCCGGAGGCCGAGGCGATGATCAGCGGCCTGCGCTCCGCCATCGAACGCTCGATCGCGCGGGTGATCACCTCACCGACCACCGCGCCCACGCTGCCCCCGATGAACTTCAGCTCCAGGGCGCAGATGTTGACCGCGCGGCCGCTCAACTTGCCCGAAGCCGAGATCACCGCGTCCTTGAGCGAGGTGGCTTTCTGCATCGCGGCCAGGCGCGCGTGGTAGGGCTTGGAATCGACGAACTCGAGCGGATCGGTCGAGGACAGGCCGGCGTCGTGCGTTCCCCACGGGCCGTCAAACAGCATGCGCAGCCGCGTCAGGGCGTCGATGCGGAAGTGGAAACCGCACTTTGGGCACACGTGCAGGCTCTCTTCCAGCGCCTTCTTCCAGATGATCTGCCGGCAGGCATCACACTTGAACCACAGGCCCTCGGTGCGGATCTTGCGCTCTCCCTCGTCGGGCTTCTTGTCTCCGGACTTCTCTCGGGTGAACCACGGCATCAGTAATCGATCCCTCGCTGCGCCAGCGCACCCTGGCGGAATGGGTGCTTGATTTCCTGGATTTCGCTGACCAGGTCGGCCGCTTCGATCAAATCCGCATGCGCGTAGCGGCCGGTCGAGATCACGTGCAGCCGCTCGGGCCGGGCGGCAAGATCCACGATAACCCGTTCGATCGGGAGCATGCCGTAGTGTATGGCGTAATTCAGTTCGTCCAGAATCACCATGTCGTACCTGCCCGAGTGCATCGCCTCGACCGCCGCCTTCCAGGCTTCCTCCACCAGGCGGATGTCCTCCGGGTCGGGCTTTTCGGCGCCCGCCTTGACGAAGCCGCGGCCCATTGGCCGGATCTCGAAGGCCTCGCCCAGCATCCGCGAGCTGTCCAACTCTCCATAGTGCCACGATCCCTTGATGAACTGGATCATGAGCGTCCTGAAGCCCTGCCCGGCCGCCCGAAGCGCCACGCCCATCGCCGCCGACGTCTTGCCCTTCCCGTTCCCGGTAAACACCATCAGCAGCCCGCGCCCAGACTCCATCGACTTACGGTAGCATAGCCGCAGGGCCACCCTCCCGGACCGCCCGCTCCACGCTTCCCCCGCGGCTGCGTTTCCATAACTCCACATACGGCCCCAGTTCGCGCATCATGGCGCCGAACTGCGGAATGGTCAGCGACTGCGCGCCGTCGCTGATGGCTTTCTCCGGCCACGGATGCACTTCCACCAGCAGGCCGTCGGCGCCCATGGCCACCGCCGCGCGCGCCAGCGGCGGCACCAGGCTGCGCTTGCCGGTGGCGTGGCTCGGGTCGACCACCACGGGCAGGTGCGTCAACTCGTTCAGCACCGCCACCGCCGTCAGGTCGCAGGTATTACGCGTCTCCGTCTCGAACGTGCGGATGCCGCGCTCGCACAGGATCACGTTCGGGTTGCCGTGCGCCACGACGTATTCGGCCGACATCAGCAGCTCCTTGATCGTCGAGCTCATTCCGCGCTTGAGCAGGATCGGCCGCTCGGCCCGGCCCAGGCTCTTCAGCAAGGCGAAGTTCTGCATGTTCCGCGCGCCGATCTGGAGGATGTCGGCGTACTCGGCGATCAGTTCGACGTCGCCGTCGCGCATCACCTCGGTGACGATGGCCAAGCCGGTGGCGGCCTTGGCCTTCCGCAGGAGCCTGAGGCCCTCGATCTCCAGGCCCTGAAAATCGTAAGGCGAAGTGCGCGGCTTGAACGCGCCCCCGCGCAGAATCCGGCCTCCCATCCGCGCCACCGCTTCCGCCGTCTCCATGATCTGGCGTTCCGATTCGACCGAGCAGGGACCGGCCATCACCACGAAGTCTGCGCCCCCGATTTCCGTCCCGTTGACGCGGATCCGGCTGCGCTCCGCCTGGAACTCCCGGCTGACGAACTTGTAGGGCGCCGAAATCCGCACGGCATTCTCGACGCCAGGCATCGCCTGGAGCGACTCCAGGCACGCCGTGACGTCGCCCATCCCCACCGCCCCGATGACCACCCGCTCCTCTCCCTGAATGGTGTGTACTTTGTAGCCGAACTCCTGGATCCGCTCGCACACGCCGTCGATCTCCTCCTTGGTCGCATGCAGCCGCATCGAGATGATCATCTCCTCCTCCTTCGCCCCGAAAATAAGAAACCCACTCTTCCGAGTGGGTTGGCCGATCCGATTCCGCGTGTTCTCACCAACGCCACTCTACCCGGAGGGGGTAAAGCGCCAGAATCGAAAGCTAAACCATCCGGCGTAGGTGAAGAACATAGGAATTCCCCAGTATACTCAGCCGCCCCCGCCAACGCAATCCGCACCAGACTCCGCCCCAGCCGCCACGCGCTATTCGTAGCGCAACGCCAGCATCGGATCGATGCGGCTCGCCCGCCGCGCCGGGATCAGTCCGGCCGCGGCCGCCACCACGATCAGCACGGCCATGCTCGCGGCCACAATCCACGGATCGCTCGCCTTGATCCCGAAAAGCTGCGACGCCACAAACCGCCCCAACCCCAGCGCCGCCGGCACACCGGCCAGCAGGCCAAGCGCCAGCAGCAACAGGACCTCCTGCATCACCAGCCAGATCACCGAACCCGGTTGCGCCCCCAGCGCCATCCGCAGGCCCAGCTCCTTCGTGCGCCGCGCCACCGCGAAGGCCATCACCCCGTAGAGCCCGATTGCCGCCAGCAGCGTCGCCAGCAGGCCGAATCCCGCCGACAGCAGCGCTATCAGCCGCTCGGTCAGCAGCGTCTCGTCCAGTTGGCGGCCCAGCGTCTTCAACTCGAACACCGGCATCGACGCGTCGAGCTTCTTCACCGCGTTGCGCACCGCGGAATAGAGGGATGCCGAGCCCAGCCCCGCCCGCGCGTAGAACGCCACGCTGCCGTTGCCCCAGTTCGGGACAAACACCTGCCGCCGCACGCCTTCCCGCGGCCCTTCATAGAGCGTGTCCGCCGCCACCCCCACGATCTCGACATCGAGCTTCGTCCCCGGACCGTACCCCCGCCCGATATGCCGCCCGACAGCGCTCTTACCCTTGAAGAAATGCTCAGCGAACCGTTTGTTCACGATCGCCACTTTGGAGTCCTTCTTGATGTCCCTCCGGTCGAAATCCCGCCCCTCCAGGATCGGTATGCCCATGGCTTCGAAATAACCCGGCGAGAGCGAGTTCATGAACGCCTGCATGTCCTCGCCGTCCTTGGCTTGGTGGCCCTCCACCGACGTGGTGCTGTCCCATTCGTCGCCGTGCAGCAGCGCGACCGTAGCGAATCCCGCCGATCGCACTCCCGGAGTCGCGCGGATGCCCTCCCGCAGTTCCTCGTAGAACTGCACCGTCCGCGGCGCGTCGTATCCGTTCAGGGCGGGCGACACCTGAAACGTCACCAGGTTGTCGAGGTCGCGGAAGCCCGTGTTCGTGGCTTTCAGATTCTGCAGGCTCCTGACGAACAGCCCCGCGCCGAACAGCAGAAGGAAGCTCAGCGCCACCTGCACCGTCACCAGACCTTTCCGCAACAGCAGCGATCGGCCCGTTCCCGGGATCGATCCGGCCGCGTCTTTCAGCGTGGACCACAAATCCGGGCGGCTCGCTCGCAGGGCCGGCGCCAGCCCGAAGATCATGCCGGTGAGAAAGGTCAGAGCCAGCGTGAACAACAGAATCCGTGCATCGGGTTCCGCGCGGATCAACAGCGGGTTCCCCTCCGAGGGCACCAGCGCCAGCAGTCCGCGCGTCATCGCCACCGCCAGCGCCACGCCCGCCAGCCCGCCTGCGAACGACAGCGCCAGGCTCTCCACCATCAGTTGGCGCACCAGCCGGCCCCGCGACGCCCCGATCGACAGCCGCACCGCGATCTCCTTTTGCCGAGCCAATGCCCGCGCGATCAGCAGGTTCGCCACGTTCGCGCACGCGATCAGCAGCACCAGCCCCACCATCGACATCAGCACGATCAGCGCCGTCGAGAAGTCGTTGCGCAAACTCGAAAATCCCGTAGCCGCTTTTTCAACCTGGATCGTTCCCCGCAGAAACTGCTCCCGCGCGTAGGCGGACCAATCCTTCGCAGCCGGAAGCGTTGCTTCGTATTCCCGGATTTGGTGGAACAAACCCTGCAGCGGCGCCCGCGCCGACTCCGCCGTGTAGCCCGGCTTCAGCCGCGCGAACACCTGGACCCAGCGGCTCCGGCGGTCCTCCGGCTGAAACCACCACCACTGCGGCGCCATCTGCGCCTTCATCAGGATCGGCACGCGGATCTGGGGAGAAGCGGCGGGGTCGAGCCCGGCAAACCCCGGCCCCGACACCCCGACAATCGTCATCGGGTAATTGTTTACAAGTATCTTCTTGCCCACCACCTTCCGGTCCCGGGCAAAGCGGCTCACCCAGTAGTCGTAACTCAGCACCACCACCGGATGGCCTTGATACACACGGTCGTCCTCCTGCGAATTGAACAGCCGCCCGGCCGCCGCCCTCACCCCCAGCATCGTGAAGTAATTCCCTGAAACCATTTCGGCTTCAACGCGCTCCGTCCGGTCATCAACGCTCACCGAGGCGGAGATCAGCCGCCGGCACAGCACCTCGGAGAACGGCCCGGCCCGCTGCTGAAAGTCCCGATAGATGGGATAGGAATGCATCCGGCCGCCCATGTTGTTCCCGTTGTGGGCGCCCCGCTGAAAAAGCATCACCAGTTGATCGGGGTTCTTCACTGGCAATCGCCGCAGCATGAGCTGATCCATCAGCGTGAAGATCGCGGTGTTCGCGCCGATTCCAATCGCCAGCGAAAGGATCGCCACCGAGGCGAAAAGGGGGCTGCGGCGGATCGCGCGCAGAGAATATCGCAGGTCCGGCAACAGGCTGCTCATGCTACTAACCTGACTTTCGCAGTTCGGGGGTTGGGAGCAGGTTAACTCCTTATTTTTCAGCGGAGGCATTGAAAAGGTCTGCCCTACAGACGAAGCCTTTCGGCGGGCTCACTCTTGGCGCGAACCTTGATTCTGGGTGGGGGCTGGGAAGGCAGACTGAGCTTGAGCCGGTGGAGCAGAACCTGCTGTTCCGGCGAAGGCTGCGTATAGCGGGGCATGATCAGCCACCGTCCGTCGGTAGTCGGGAAGCACACATCCAACATCTGGATCGCGGCGAGC
>JBEKWU010000195.1:0-6984 GCA_049512775.1 Bryobacteraceae bacterium | reverse complement strand
GTACCAGCGGACGCAAAGGACGATGATCTCGTCGGCGAAGTGCCTTCCACCGAACCGTGCTGGCCCTTTCCTCCGGGACATCACTCCAGCCTAGCCGATCCGGCCACCGCCGTTTGCAACACATTCCATTATCGCGAGCCTCAGGCCTGCGGTGACGAACCAGCGCGAATTCAAGCAGATCCAGTTTTCGGACCATACGGGAATTTTGCTTGACAAGGGCTGTGTTGGTGGTGTAATCTTCTGATATCTCGAAGCGTGGGGAGCAGACCGATGCCTACCGTAAACAGACCCTCCCAGGAGGCAACAATCCCAGATGTCCCCCGGCGTGAGTTTCTGCTGGCGTCGGGCGCACTCGTCTCAGGCGCTTTTTTGGGCGCTCAACAGGCACGACCCTCAGACGCGCCCTGGTACACCAGGGCACGCAGATGCGGCCATTCCAATTTCGTCGAGAACGATCCCCAGGTCTTCAACATCGACGAGTGGGTCGATTACTGGTCCAGTCTGAAAGTGGATGCGGTGACCCTTAGCGCGGGCGGCATGATGGCCTTCTACCCGACAAAAATTCCTCTGCACCACAAGAGCAAATTCCTCGGCGACCGGGATCTGTTCGGGGACTTTGCCAAGGCCCTTAAGAAAAAGGGAATCCGGGTCATCGCCCGCATTGACCCCAAGTCGAACTATGGAGATGCGGTACGGGCGCATCCCGAGTGGTTCCAGCGCACCGCTGACGGTCATTTCAGGCTCCGGGACGAACAAGGGGAAGAGGGCGCGCCGCCCAGGGACGAGTGGATCTACTGGACCTGCATGTTCTCCGATTACTTCACCGAGTTCATACCGCGCGTGATGCGCGAGGTGAATTCGCTCTATGAAATTGACGCCTTCTTTGGCCCCAGTTGGCCCGGCCAAGGCCGCTGCTACTGCGAGGTCTGCAAACGCGTCGGGAAGCTGGACTCGGGTGCGTACCGCGAACGTCATATGGTGCGCATCCTGGAAATCATCCGTCTTTGGGACTCCATTGCGCAGGAGAAGAGACCGGACAATCTCTACCTGGTGAGTTGTGGTGGCTGGCTGCAGACGACTATGGACCTTACCAGGATAGCCAAGGTGGTGCGGTGGATGTACTCGGACCACCAGGGACGCCCCGACCACCAAGGAGAAGGCGACGACGCTTTGCCGGTCTGGCACTTCGCGCAACAGGCGCGAGTCTGCCACTCCGCAATGAAGGGCAGGCCGACCTCGTTGAATCCAGCGGAAAACAGCCACGCCCGCCTGCTCTGGCGCGAAACCTCCTGTTCGGCTGCCGAGATCACCATAGGCCTGGCGCAAGCGACGGCCGCCGGCTCGATCCCGTTTTACACCTGGCTGGGCGGCGCGCCGGAAGATCGGCGCTGGCAGCAGCCGGGGCGGATGTTCTACCAGTGGCACGCCCGGCATGAAGCGCACTTTGCCAACAAGCGCCCCATCACCAATCTAGGCCTGATATGGAGTCAGAGAACCACCGATCTGTACAAGCCCCCTCAGAGAACCACCGATCTGTACAAGCCCCCCACGAGCAGCATCAAGGTGACCGACTACATGCAGGGCATGTATTATGCCTTGCTCGAAGGGCGCTTCGTATTCCGCGTCATTCACGAGAATGACCTGGGTCCGGAGAGCCTCAAACCGTACTCGGCGCTAATTCTGCCCAATGTCGCGGTCCTGACCGACGAGCAGGTCGGACAGCTTCGGAACTACGTGCAATCGGGTGGATCCCTTCTGGCGACCTTCGAAACCGGCCTTTTCGACGGGCAGGGAAAGCAGCGGAGCGAATTTGCGCTCGCGGACGTCTTCGGAATTCAAAAGGCGGGCGACCGGCAGGGTTCCATGGGAGGCGGGCATCATTGTCCGTACGCCCGCATCGAAAGGGATCACCCGATCCTCGCCGGATTCCGGGACACCAAGCTGCTGCCCGGACCCGAGTTTCGAATTCCGCTTCGGGCTGGCAACACCGACCCGGTCTTGACCGTGGTGCCGCCCTATCCGGGGCATCCACCGGAGTTTGTGTATCCCAGAACGCCCCGCACCGACGAGCCCGCGGTCGTGCTCGGCGAAAAAGGACGCAGCCGCCTGGTCTACTTTTCCGGTGATATCGACCGTAGCCTGTGGCGCTCCGGCGACACCGACCTCAGCGATCTGCTCCAGAATTCGATTCGTTGGATGACCCGCAACCAGTCTCCCGTGAGCGTTACCGGAGATGGAATAGCGGAGATTTTTGCTTGGGAGACGGAACCGGGGTTCGCGGTACACATCCTCAACTACAACAATCCCAACATGACCTATGGATGGTTCCGCCGTAACTATCCCATCGGACAGCAGAGAGTCCGCATGCTATTGCCTAAGGGAGTCCACATTTCGAAGGCGCAGTTGCTGCGCGCCGAAAGTGATCTGCCCTTCGAGCAGAACGGCCCCACGGTGGAGTTCATGATCCCGCGCGTGGATGATTACGAGGTAGCGGCGTTATACGCTGCTGGTAGAAGTTAACTTTTCCGAAAGCCAAGGAGGTTCACGGTGAAACGTAGATTCGTCCTCTCAGCACTCGCTCTGGCCGCAGTGGCCATTCCCATCGCCGCTCAAACCACCTCGAGCATCACCGGCCTGATCCGCGACCAGTCCCAGGCGCAAATTCCCGGCGCCCAAGTGGTGGTCAAGGCTGTGGAGACCGGCGTGCAATACCGGACGCAGGCCAACTCTGACGGCTATTACACGGTGCCCTCGCTGCCAGCCCTCACCTACACAGTGTCCGCCGAATGGCCCGGGTTCAAGACCGCCACGTCGGCGCCTTTTAAACTTGACACCGCGACCACAGCCCGCATCGATTTGACCCTCCTGCCCGCCGATTCGAAACAGGTGGTGGAGGTCACCGCGGCTGCTCCGGCCATCAACACGGAAAGCGGTGTGCTCGCCACGACCGTAAGCAGCCACGAGATTTCGAGCATACCGGTTCAGGGCCGCAACGCGTTGGAATTAGTGGCCACGGTGGCCGGTGTGGGTGGAGAAATGACGCGCGACGAGATGGTCAAAAGCCTCAAACCCATGTCGCCCGGCTCCGGTGTGAGCATCGGCGGCGGACGGCTTTCCACCACGTCGTACCTGACGGATGGCACGTCCACCACCGGTCTGGCCTACGGACGAGCGACAATCACCCTTTCCACCGACACCGTTCAAGAGTTGAAGATAATCACCAATAACTATTCCGCCCAGTATGGCTCAGTCGGCAGTGGTGTGGTCAGCATGGTGTCGAAGAGCGGGACCGACCAGTTGCACGGGTCAGCGTTCTGGTCTCAAAGGAATCCGGCGCTGGGGGCGCGCCCGATGAACGGCATTTTGCCGCCCAGCAGCCGCAGGAATGAATTCGGCGTCGTCTTGGGTGGACCGGTGTATCTCCCCAAGCTTTACGACGGCCGGCACCGGACGTTCTTCTTCGTCTCGGTGGAGCCCAAGCGCTACAGCAACGTCGCCGATTTTACCCAATGGGTGCCCACGGCAGCGGAGCGGCAGGGCGACCTGCGCGACGTGCGGGACCAGTTGAGGGCGGCCGGCGTAGCGCCGCAACTGATTTATCAACAGGTGCAATGCTCGCCTTCCGACGCCAATTGCCAGCAACTCGTGCCCATTAACCGCGCGACCACTGCGTCTCTGTATCCGCTGATGTGCGCGAACTGCCCTCCGGACCAGGTCGGCCACGTCATCCCGAAGCAGTATCTCGATCCGACGGCGCAGAAGATCCTGTCTTATGTGCCGCTGCCGAATATGCCCTACGACTCCTCGGGCAGGAACTTCTTCGGCATCCAGGGCAGCGACGGGAAAGACAACCGGCGGAACTTCAAAGTTGACGAAATCATCAGTTCGAAACACCGGCTGTCCGGGCGTTACACGGACATTCCGATTAGCAGCACCAATTTCAATTTTTTCCGTGCTGCGATGCCGCAGGCGTTTACCTCGCACCTCAGCAAGTCAAAGCAGCCGTATCTCAGCGACACGTACACCATTTCCCCGCGAATGGTGAACGAACTTCGCCTCAGCTATGTTTATGGCAATTACAACGACGTGGAGCCGTACGACCTCTCCACCAAGAACTACACCACAGATGTTTTCGGCCTGCCGAACGCAGCGAATTGGGGTGTTCCCAGTTTCAACATCTCGGCCAGCCAAGGAACCACCTGGGGCATGAACAGCCTAAGCGGCCTGGGCTTTAACCACGAACATCAGTATCAGTTTGCCGACGATCTTACTATGGTTTTCGGCAAGCACACCATGATCACGGGTGTGGACCTGCGGCATCAGCAGATGAACATCATCGGCGGTGATTCTGGATTGCTGTCGGGCTCATACACCTTCTCGAGCACCCCTACTCAATCGGGCAACTCGAACGCGCCGGGCGGTCTCGGTGGGGATGCCTTCGCGGCATTTCTTCTCGGAATACCCAACCAGATGCAAATCCGCTCCAACACGGTGCCGTACTACTACCGATGGAAGGTGTATGCCGGCTACTTTCAGGATGACTACAAGGTCCAACGCAATCTGACCCTGAACCTCGGTTTGCGTTACGAATACAACAGCCCCCGCGCCGAGAAATATAACCGGCAGGCGTCCATCGACCTTGCCAATCCGGTGGCGCTGACCAATGCGCAAGGCCAGGTCACCAGCTATACCCTGAACTACCTGTACTCGGGTTTCGGCCGCTCCGATTACCTGGAACCGGTTCATAAAAACGGGTGGGAGCCGCGCTTCGGCTTCGCATGGACACCTGGGTTTTTGAACCAAGCAAGGAAGCTCGTGATTCGCGGTGGGTACGGCCTCAGCCACATGCCGGAGACCGGCCGTTCGCGGTTTGCGAGTCCCAATTTCGGCGCGACGACGAACGACCACAACTACGTGCAATGGACAGGGTCAGGCGCCTATCCGGCGTCGCAGGCCGTGAATCCCGGTCTTCCGGTCCGGCTCAGCAGTAACCTTCCCACCGTGGCCAGCAACGACATCCTGGTGCAGATCCCGGCCAACGGTATTCTCTGCGCCGGTTGTACGCCGGTGGATTCCCGCGTTCCCGGCGGAGCCCTCATCGCGTTTGCGAAATCCAATCAACTGCCTTATCTCCAATCGTGGAACCTGACCATCCAGAAAGAGTTGGTCGCCCAGCTTGTCGTGTCGCTCAGTTACGCCGGATCCAAGGGCACGCATTTATATTCTCCGGCGTTGAACGTCAACTCTCCGGATGTGGCGAAGATCGGAGTGTACCTGGACCAGGGTCTGGATCCTTCGTCGACCGTGGCCGATCCGTTCGGCCGAGTCAATGCAAACGGCACCCCGCTGCTGGTCAAGTTGCAGGATCTCGCCAGGCCGTACCCCACCGTCGGTGACGTGATAGTCGAGGGCATTACCACGAGCAACTCGATCTATCATGCCGGCACGGCCGAAATCGAACGGCGCTTCGCGGGCGCCTTCGGCTTCCGGGCGAACTACACCTGGAGCAAGACGATCGACAACGTCTCCGATTCCAGTTTGGACGGGTCGAACACTCCGAACTTCGGTTCATACGGATCTACGTACATGCAGAACCCTCTGAACCTGAAGGCAGAACGGTCGGTGTCGATCTACGATGCGCGGCACCGGCTTAATTACATCGTCAGTGCTGAGTTGCCATTCGGCAAAGGGAAGCCGCTGCTGGGGAAGACAGGCCGCCTGCTCAATACGGTTGTCGGCGGCTGGCAAATGAACGTGATTGGAACCCTGCGTAGCGGTTATCCCTTGAGCGTGGCGCTTGGCGACACGAACGGATTTCCTTCTGTGGTCTCCGGGGTTCTTGGAGTCATTCGACCAGACGCCATCCCTGGAGTACCCGTCATCAACCCGCTTTGGAACAAGTCGGTCGCCAATAGCGTTCCGTACGTCAACCCGGCGGCATTTTCGCGTCCCGCTTACGCCCGGATGGGAGATGCTGCCCGGACCTTCGATTATGCCAGAGGACCGTGGGCGCAAACTCTAGATGGCTCCTTGATGAAGAGCTTCTACCCCTTTGAAAGGCGGAGCTGCAGCATCCGCTTGTCGGGCGAGTTCTACAATCTCCTGAACCACGCCGTTTTTACCATGCCGACTCCTTCTCTTAACAAGTTGTTTAGCGGAACCCCTCCGGTCAGTTCCCAGGGGCTGTCACTGGCCGGCCCCATCCCGTATTACCCCGGTACCGCCGCTGGCTATCCGGCCGGTTCGCGCGAAGCCGTCCTCGCCTCCTATTACAACTCGAGTTTCGGCGTAATACCCAAGGAAAACAACGGTAGTGGCCGCACCATCCAGTTCGTTGTGCGACTGAGCTGGTAGAAATAGTGAGGTACAGGCCACTCGCTTGCTCTCTGCTTGCGACATTGCCTTGTGTCTGTTCGGTAGAAAAAGCTGGTGACGGGCTTCCCTATTATCATGCGCCGGGGATGTATAACCAGGACTTCTGGTTTATCCGGGCGGGAAACACCTATCATGCTTTCTATCTGCAGTCCATGAGATATCTGGACAAGAAGGGGCAAATGGGGCACGTGGGCCACGCAACTTCCCAGGACCTCATTCACTGGACTGACCAGGGACCGGTGATTGCTCCCCAGACGGATACGTGGAACGACGACTACATCGTCGCCAGCAGTGTCGCCGCCCTTGCGGGAAAATACTGGATGGTTTACACCGGCTATGGCAGGAACCAACGCGGCATCGGTTTGGCGGTGGCCGATGATCTTATGGAGTGGAAGAAGGACGGCGACAAACCTGTTGCGCCGCTCGGCGACGCAATCACCAGTACCTGGAACGGAAAACTCTTGACCTGGAAGGCAGTGGCAGATCCCTAGCCAAACATATTTGAAATTTCCGGATCAACCCAATTCCGCGATCTGGTCGGTTGCGTAGCCGAGAATCGTCACTACGCGACCGGAGTCGCGATCGATAGAGACGAAGGCCTCCCCTTCG
>JBEKWU010000194.1:0-10536 GCA_049512775.1 Bryobacteraceae bacterium | reverse complement strand
GCCGCAGAAACGGCCCTGCCGGTGATCAGACCGCGTGGTCCGCTGGTTCGGCCTGCTCGCACGCGAAATCGGTGCCGTTGGTGGCACCGCCAAAACGCGAGTTTATCCACGGGCTGCTAGGAGCTACGAAGCCTTCCGCACCCCCTCGACGATGGGCAGCACGTCCCGGTGGACTTGCTGGGCCATCGCGAGCCTCGCCTCGGGCGCCGGAAAAACCGCCATGTCGGCGAAGTACACGCCCAGGTAGTACTCGTCGGCTTCATCCTCCGGCGCGATCTTGATCGTCAGCCCGTCAGTTCGTTTACCGGCGACGTAGTAATAGGAATATTGGTCGCTGTCGTGCAGGCGCCAGTGGAACTCGCGCATCCCGCGCCCGAGTCGCGTCGCCATTTCAGGAGTGCCCAGCGTGCTGTGGAACTGCACGCCGGTTGAAGCTTCGTTCGCCATCGGGGGCTCTCTCTACGAGCTACGAGCTTCGAGTCAGGAACTGCCTGATCGTCCGCGTCGCCTGCGGCGTCCGATGCCCGTTCTCCACCAACGTAAGCCGGACGGTTACGAGGTTTGCGGCACTCGAAGTTCCGCCGCCAGGCGACGGATTGGTCACGGTGACGGCGAAGGTTCCGGCAATGGCAAGATCCGAGGCGCTGACCGTGATGGTCGGATGGCTCCTACTCACGAACCTGGGCGCGTGCCGCATCCCCTGGAACGCGACGGGTGACGAAGTGATGAACCCGCTGCCATGGATGACAAGCCTCAGCGCGCTGGTTCCGGCCGGCGCCAAGGACGGCGACAGGCCCGTGATCGCCGGCTGACTTTTGTAGAGACACCCCTTAAAGTTTCATCTCCCTTTTTGCTGCTCGGCGCCCGCCCTGCAAGAACAATTCACCGGCCTTCCCGGCTTTTCGCGACCCGCCTGATTTTCTCACTGACATTTTTCGACGACCACGAAGGTGATGTCGTCGGTTTGCGGCATGCCCTGAGTGAATTCCTCAATGGCTTTCAAGAACTTCTGCTCGATCGCGTGACTTCCCGAGGGCGCCTCTTGCTGAATGATTTGTAGCAGTCTTTCCTCTCCGAACATTTCTTCCTGCTGGTTTTGCGCGTCCGTAAGGCCGTCGGAATACACCACCAGAATGTCTCCTTTGTAGAGCTGGAGCGCGCGGGATTGATAAGAGGCGAAATCGAACAACCCCAGGATATAAGCGTCGGAGGCCAGCTCCTCGATCTTTCCGGTGGCGGAACGGAACAAATAGGCTGTATTATGTCCCGCGCTGATGAATTGCCCCATGCCATGCGGGTTCAGGAGAAAGAGAAAGAGCGTAACGAACTGGAAGGGAAGAGATTTTTCGCAAAGGAGCTGGTTAATCCGGTTCAAGACCTCCTGCGGTTGAGTCCTTGAGCGAAACTCCATGCTGAGAGCGCCCAGCACCATCGAGCTTAACAGCGCTGCGGGCATCCCCTTGCCGGAGACATCTGCCAGAACCCCCATCCATTCCCCTGAACTCAGTTGCATGAAATCGTAGAAATCCCCTCCCACATAACGTGTTGGAGTGTTGAGAGCATGGATGCGATAATTCTCGAACTGGGGCAGGAAACGGGGGAGCAGGCTTTCCTGAGTTTCTTGCGCTAAGGCTAATTCCTGCTCGCTCCTCCTTCGCTCCTCCAGGCTTTTCAGACGAATCACTTCGCGGCTGGCCTCCAGCTCCCGTACCGTCTCCTCCAGCGCTTTGCTGTACTTCTTTGTTTCCAGGTGCAGCAGGCGCACCTCCAGTATGTTGTGGACGCGCGCCCGCAGCTCGGCCAGATCGAACGGTTTGCTGACGAAATCCTTGGCCCCGGCTTCTAGCGCGCGCAGCTTGTGATCCGGCTGCGCCGTGATCACGAGCACCGGAAGATAGCCGCCCTTTTCGATTTCCTTCAGACCTTCCATCACCTGGAATCCGTCCATGCCGGGCATTTGGAGATCCAGCAGGATCAGGGCGTAACGGTTCTTGCGGTGAAGTTCGCAGACCTCGGTCGGATCGGTCGTGGACTCGATCGAAGCATAGCCGGCGATGCGTAGCATGCCCTCGATCAGACGGACATTGACTTCGTTATCGTCGACAACCAGGATTCTGGCGTTCAGAATGTCGGCTGGGCTGACCATGACCTTCGTCCCGATTCATTGGCCCTGTTCGGCCTGTTGTCCCGCGAATTCCAGTGCTGCGTCCAGCGTATCCATGAACTCATTGACCTTGATTGGTTTGGTCAGATACCGGAAGAATCCCGCCTGCAGGCCCTTCTTGATGTCGCGTGGCATGGCGTTTGCGCTGAGGGCAACCACGGGGATGTGCGCCGTTGCCGGGTCCTCGCGAAGGATGTTCAGGGCTTCGATACCGCTGATGCCAGGCAGATTGATGTCCATCAGGATCACCTGCGGCCGCTTGGAGCGCGCAAGCTGGATGCCCAGATTTCCGTCTCTCGCGCTCAGCAGGCGCATATCCGGGCGGCGCGCGATGAGTTGCTCGACCAGCTTCAGGTTGGCCGGGTTGTCCTCTACATAGAGCAGGGTGCGCAGCCGCGCGTCGTGCGGAACCTCCGCTGGTGCGATGGCCGCGGGTTCGGCTCGGTCGACTGCAAGTTGTGGTGCGGCAGCCGAGTTCAGTTCGAACCAGAACACGCTTCCCAACCCGACCGTGCTTTCCACGCCCATCGCGCCTCCCATCAACTCGACCACCCGCTTGCTCATCACCAGGCCGATGCCTGTGCCTTCCTCCGTGCTCCCCTCTTGTCCCAGACGGTTGAACGGCTGAAAAAGCTGCATCAGCATGTCCGGAGCCAACCCCGCGCCAGTGTCCTTGACGCTGACGCGAATGCGTTCCGGGGTCCTCGCGGTGCAGTCCACGACCACCGTTCCATGCTGCTGGTTGTATTTGATCGCGTTGGAAAGAAGGTTGATGAGAACCTGCTTCAACCGGGTCCGATCGGCCTTGACGAAGTAAGAAACGTCGAACTGCGAAAAGGTCATTCTGATACCGCGCTTTTGCGCCTGCGGCTCGATCATGGCCCGGCATTCGAACATGACTTCGGCCAGCGACGTCGGTTCCAGGGACAGCGCCAGCCTTCCGGACTCGATCTGCGCGAGATCCAGGATCTCGTTGATCAGCTTCAGTAGATACCATCCCGCGTGGAGAATCTGGTCGATGCTTTCCATCTGGGAGGGCGTCGGCGGCGGGGAATCGGAATTCATGAGCTGGGCGAAACCGAGGATCGCATTGAGCGGCGAGCGAAGCTCATGGCTCATGCTGGAAAGGAAATCCGATTTCGCGAGGTTGGCCTTTTCCGCCGCCGCCGTGGCTCTCTCGAACTCGAGGTTCTTCTCCTGCAGCGCCTGGTCCAGACGTTTGCGCTCGGTGACGTCGCGCGCGACGGCGCACACCCCTTGCAGCTTCCTGTCGCGGTCGTAGAAGGTGGTGGCGTTGTAGGACACCACCGTGGTCTTGCCGTCCCTGGCGCGGGCGGTGAGCTCGTAGTTGCTGACCTTTTTCTCGCGCAGCACCAGCTTGATGGCCGCCTCGGCCCGCGCCGGATCGGTGAAGTAGTTCTTGAACGGCGCGCCGATCAGCTCGTCGCGCGTGCAGCCGGTGAGGGCCTCCATCTGCTTGTTGACATCCGTGACGATGCCGGCCGGATCGGTGGTCATCAGCGCGTCGATGTTGGATTCGATCAGGGACCGCGTGTAGAACTGCTGGTCGCGCAGGCGCTGATCGAGCTGCTTCTGCTCCGCTTCGACCTGCTTGCGGGCGGAATTGTCGGTGCCGATCAACAGATAGCCGATGATGGCGTCTTGATCGTCGCGCAGCGCCGTGACCGACACGATGGCCGGAAAGCGGCTGCCGTCCTTCCGGATGTAGGTCAATTCGTAGATGTCCTCGATCCCGCGCGAAGCCTTGAAGGCTAGCGCCTGGAAGCCGGGCGTAATCGGGGTGGCCAGCTCCAGGCTCAATGCTTCGGCGCGGGCGATCACTTCTTGCGGATCGGAAATGTCGGCCGGGGTGATCTTGTTCAGCACGTCGGCGGCCGTGTAGCCCAGCATGCGCTCGGCGCCGACATTGAACAGTTGAATGACGCCTTTCTCGTCGGTGGCGATACTCGAGAAGTTGGCGCTGTTGAAAATCGCGTTCTGCAAGGCCCCCGCTTTCAGCAGAGCCTCTTCCGCCTGCTTGCGCGCCGTATTATCGGTGCCGATCAGCAGATAGCCGATGATTGCATCTTGATCGTCGCGCAGCGCCGTGACCGACACGATGGCCGGAAAGCGGCTGCCGTCCTTCCGGATGTAGCTCAATTCGTAGATGTCCTCGATCCCGCGCGAAGCCTTGAAGGCTAGCGCCTGGAAGCCGGGCGTAATCGGGGTGGCCAGCTCCAGGCTCAATGCTTCGGCGCGGGCGATCACTTCCTGCGGATCGGAAATGTCGGCCGGGGTGATCTTGTTCACCACGTCGGCGGCCGCGTAGCCCAGCATGCGCTCGGCGCCGACATTGAATAGTTGAATGACGCCTTTCTCGTCGGTGGCGATACTCGAGAAGTTGGCGCTGTTGAAAATCGCGTGCTGCAAGGCCCCCGTATCGTGGTGTTGCGTGGACATGCCCCAACCTCCCTCGAGCTACCTGAACCGGAAGCTCCATTCTAGCCTCTCGGATGAGCGCTGTATACACCCGTGCGTTGGCGCCCTCAACCCTTACGCACCCCCTCCACCATAGGCAGCACCACCCGGTGGGCTTGCTGCGCCATCGCGAGCCGCGCCTCGGGCGCCGGGAAAGCCGCCATCTCGGCGAAGTGCACGCCCCGGTAGTACCCCTCGGTTTCATCCTCCGGCGTACCCAGCCTGCAACGGAACCGCACACCGGTTTAAGCTTCGTCCGCCATCGAGTGCTACGGGCTACGAGCTTCTTCGAGCTACGAGCTACGCGTCAGGAACTGCCTGATCGTCCGCGTCGCCTGACGGGTCCGGTGCTCGTTCTCGACCAGCGCGAACCGCACGTGACCCTCCCCCAGCGGGCCAAATCCAACCCCCGGAGAGACCGCGACCAGCGCCTTCTCCAGCAGCAGCTTCGAGAACTCCAGCGACCCCAGCTCCCGAAACCGCTCCGGAATCGGCGCCCACACGAACATCGTCCCCCGCGGCGGCTCGACCTTCCAACCCGCCCTCGCCAGGCCCTCCACCAGCACGTCCCGCCGCTTCTGGTACAACGCGCAAATCTTCTTGGTATCCGCCTCGCACTCCCGCAGCGCCAGAATCGCCGCGATCTGAATCGGCTGGAACACCCCGTAATCCAGGTAGCTCTTGATGCGCGCCAGCGCCGCGATCATCTTCCGGTTGCCCAGGCAGAACCCCAACCGCCACCCCGGCATGTTGTAGCTCTTCGACATCGAGAAGATCTCGACCGCCACCTCTTTGGCCCCCTCCACCTCCAGGATGCTGGGCGCCTTGTAGCCGTCGAAACACAGGTCCGCGTACGCGAAATCGTGCACCACCATGGTGCCGTGCTCGACCGCCAGCCGGATCACCGCCCGGTGGAAGTCCAGGTCCACGCAATGCGTGGTCGGATTGTGCGGGAACGAGATCAGGATCGCCTTCGGCTTTTCGCCGGGCCCCCGGAACAGGTCTTCCAGCCGGTTCAGGAACTCCGCCGGGCTGGGCATCGGCAGCATGATCGCCCGCCCCTCGGCCATGATCACGCCCCACTGGTGGATCGGATACGCCGGATTCGGCGACGCCACGGCGTCTCCCGGACCGATCACCGCGAACAGCAGGTGCGCCAGGGCGTCCTTGGCCCCCATCGTCACGATGGCTTCCTTGTCGGCGTCTAACTCCACGCCGTAGTTGGCCTTATAGCGCTTGACGATCTCCTCGCGCAGCCGCGGGATTCCCCGCGAGACCGAGTACCGGTGGTTCCGCGGGTCCTGAGCCGCCTCGATCAGCTTCTTCACCACCACCGTCGGCGTTTCCCCGTCCGGGTTCCCCATCCCCAGGTCCACCACGTCCAGTTGTTGGGCCCGCAACTGCGCCTTCCGCTCGTTCACCACCGCCAGCACGTAGGGCGGCAACTTCTCAATACGATAGAAACCTTGGCCGGATTCCGACATAGCGTTCCTTAATTCTACGCTACGCGCCGGAGTCCCCGCTCCAGGCCCCTGGGGAGGCGGCTTCCCAAAAAAACAAATCCTTTGTATTCAAGGCATTGCATGGAACACACGGCGTTCTCTCCCGGCGGGGTTGCATCCTCCTCTCCGTTTTGTTACCCTTGGGAAGTCGCCGGTAGCCGGCTTCGCAGCGTCTGTTGCGTTGCTCTGGCGATGGTGGTACTATAGAACAACGGCTCGACTAGAGGCCTGGCGTGCGAAAGTGCGCCGGGAGGCAGTAAGCCTTCCAAAAGCTCTGAACGGTTTTTGCAGTTTTCGGCCGCGAGAGTCTCCGCTCCAAAATTAAGAGCGTGGCGGAGTGCGGTCTGAACGGTTTTGAGGCCTGCGGCTGGTCCGGCTTCCTTTCGGATCCCTGGCCCGTCGGCAAGATCTTTGACAATCTGGTTGGACGCAATCTTGAACCTCGGATGTCCGAGTTCAACTGAGGCGATTGATGTCTCGACAAGATCAAACGAGAGTTTGATCCCGGCTCAGAATCAACGCTGGCGGCGCGCTTAACACATGCAAGTCGAACGAGAAAGGGGAGCAATCCCCGAGTACAGTGGCGTACGGGTGAGTAACACGTGGGTGATCTGCCCTCTGGTGGGGAATAACCCTGGGAAACCGGGGCTAATACCGCATACGCCCGCAAGGGCAAAGTCGAAAGACGCCGGAGGAGGAGCCCGCCTGAAACACGGGCCAGACTCCTACGGGAGGCAGCAGTGGGGAATCTTGCACAATGGGGGAAACCCTGATGCAGCGACGCCGCGTGAGCGATGAAGCCCTTCGGGGTGTAAAGCTCTTTCGGCGGGAACGAATCATGACGGTACCCGCAGAAGAAGCTGCGGCTAACTACGTGCCAGCAGCCGCGGTAATACGTAGGCAGCGAGCGTTGTTCGGAGTTACTGGGCGTAAAGAGTATGTAGGCGGTTCTGCAAGTTCGGTGTGAAATCTCCCGGCTCAACTGGGAGGGTGCGCCGAAAACTGCAGGGCTAGAGTGCGGGAGAGGAAAGCGGAATTCCTGGTGTAGCGGTGAAATGCGTAGATATCAGGAGGAACACCGGCGGTGTAGACGGCTTTCTGGACCGTTACTGACGCTGAGATACGAAAGCGTGGGGAGCAAACAGGATTAGATACCCTGGTAGTCCACGCCCTAAACGATGCGGACTTGGTGTGGGCAGTTCATTCTGTCCGTGCCGGAGCTAACGCGTTAAGTCCGCCGCCTGGGGAGTACGGTCGCAAGGCTGAAACTCAAAGGAATTGACGGGGGCCCGCACAAGCGGTGGAGCATGTGGTTCAATTCGACGCAACGCGAAGAACCTTACCTGGGCTCGAACGGCTTACGCCGAAGGTGGAAACACTTTTTTCCCGCAAGGGACGTGAGTCGAGGTGCTGCATGGCTGTCGTCAGCTCGTGTCGTGAGATGTTGGGTTAAGTCCCGCAACGAGCGCAACCCTTGCCCTGTGTTGCCATGCCGAAAGGCGGAACTCGCAGGGGACCGCGAGCGATAAGCTTGAGGAAGGTGGGGACGACGTCAAGTCATCATGGCCTTTATGTCCAGGGCTACACACGTGCTACAATGGCCGGTACAAACCGCTGCAAACCCGCGAGGGGGAGCTAATCGGAAAAAACCGGTCTCAGTTCGGATCGCAGGCTGCAACTCGCCTGCGTGAAGCTGGAATCGCTAGTAATGGCGCATCAGCACGGCGCCGTGAATACGTTCCCGGGCCTTGTACACACCGCCCGTCACATCACGAAAGTGGATTGTACTAGAAGTCCGCAGGCCGACCGCAAGGGGGCAGCGGCCCAAGGTATGATCCATGATTGGGGTGAAGTCGTAACAAGGTAGCCGTAGGAGAACCTGCGGCTGGATCACCTCCTTTCTAAGAGAGAACGTGGGTGGAGCCGGCGCCAAGCGCCGGCAGCCGTTCCACTCCACTCGCCTTCAGTGTTCTCCACTTGGGCTTTCGAGATCAGGGGAAAAGCCCGGGCGTAGCCCGGGCCGCGTCCAACCGGCCTCAAATTTTCCAATTGGATGAACCCCAGGGGCTGTAGCTCAGTTGGGAGAGCGCCTGATTTGCACTCAGGAGGCCGTCGGTTCGACTCCGATCAGCTCCACCAGCGCTAACCGCGCGGCAGGCCGCCTCCGGCGGATAGGCCGGCGTGGTTGGGAGTAGGTGCTAACCGCAGCGCTAGGCGCGCGGCGGCCCGCCTCCGGCGGGACCGGTGGGCGGCGGAAGGGACCGGGGCCTGTAGCTCAGGTGGCTAGAGCGCACCCCTGATAAGGGTGAGGCCGGTAGTTCAACTCTACCCAGGCCCACCATGTGGAAGTTCGATCTTTGACAACTGAATATTGACGGGCAACATAAAGCACAAGTTCGTTCCCGCGGCTGTCGAGGCCGGCGGGGACGGAAGTAGCGCGCCTGGAACACTCTGTGTTCAAGGTAAATTTTATGGTCAAGCTACTAAGGGCGTGCGTGTGGATGCCTTGGCGCAAGCAGGCGAGGAAGGACGTGGCCAGCTACGATAAGCCCCGGGGAGTGGCAAGCACACTGTGATCCGGGGATTTCCGAATGGGGAAACCCGGTGGATGCGAACATCCATCATCCTGCGGTGAATCCATAGCCGCAGGAAGCGAACCTGGGGAAGTGAACCATCTCAGTACCCAGAGGAAAAGAAAACAACCGTGATTCCGAGAGTAGTGGCGAGCGAAATCGGAACAGCCTAAACCAGCCGATCCGAGAGGAGAGGCTGGGGTTGCAGGACCACAATCACCTCGTGGGGTGCCGGGGGCGACTCCGGCACCTGACGAAGTGAAACGAGGGATAGGGGAGCGTTAGCCGAACGGTCTGGAAAGGCCGGCCATAGAGGGTGACAGCCCCGTAAGCCAAAATGCAATCCTCCTTCTAGTGGCTCCTAAGTACCGCGGGACACGAGAAACCCTGCGGGAATCCGCCGGGACCATCCGGCAAGGCTAAATACTGGCTTGCGACCGATAGTGAACTAGTACCGTGAGGGAAAGGTGAAAAGAACCCCTGCGAGGGGAGTGAAATAGTACCTGAAACCGCATGCCTACAAGCAGTCGAAGGGCGACTGGTCTCCGCAAGGAGGCCTGGCCCGACGTCGTGCCTATTGAATAATGAGCTGGCTAGTCATTCTCAGTGGCGAGGTTAAGCGTAAGCGAGCCGAAGCGAAAGCGAGTCTGAATAGGGCGTTGAGTCGCTGGGAATGGACGCGAAGCGGGATGATCTACCCTTGGCCAGGATGAAATCCGTGTAACAGCGGATGGAGGTCCGAACCAGTGTTGGTTGAAAACAGCTTGGATGAGCTGAGGGTAGGAGTGAAAGGCCAATCAAATTCCGTGATAGCTCGTTCTCTCCGAAATAGCTTTAGGGCTAGCCTTGCGTGGTGCGCCGCGGTGGTAGAGCACTGGATGAACTAGGGGCCTTCCCAGGTTACCGAATTCAACCAAACTCCGAATGCCGTGGACGAAAGCGCGGGAGTCAGACAGCGGGGGCTAAGCTTCGTTGTCGAAAGGGAAACAGCCCAGACCATCAACTAAGGTCCCCAAATCTGCGCTAAGTGGGAAAGGAAGTCGAGAGGCCCAGACAGCCAGGAGGTTGGCTTAGAAGCAGCCATCCTTTAAAGAAAGCGTAATAGCTCACTGGTCGAGCAACTCGGCGCCGACAATCCAACGGGGCTCAAGCGCAGTACCGAAGTTATGGGCCAGCGGGCAACCGCTGACGGTAGGAGAGCATTCCGAGGGCGGTGAAGGCGGACCGGAAGGACCGCTGGAGCGCTCGGAAGCGACTCTGCCAGCATAAGTAGCGATAAACCAGGTGAGAACCCTGGTCGCCGAAAGTCTAAGGATTCCTGAGAAAGGTTAATCCGCTCAGGGTTAGTCGGGGCCTAAGGCGAGGCCGAAAGGCGTAGCTGATGGACACACGGTTAACATTCCGTGACTACCTTGGTCCGATCAAGACCGAAGGGGGGACGCGGACTGCGAGCCTCTCCGAGCAATGGTTTCGAGGAGAGGCGGACAGGAGGCCGGGAGAGGAAAATCCGCCCGGTCGTCCGCCAGGAAAAGCCTCTAAGGAGGATCGAGGTACCCGTACCACAAACCGACACAGGTGGACGAGATGAGTATTCTAAGGCGCTCGGGTGATGGGTTGTTCAGGAACTAGGCAAATTAGCACCGTAACTTCGGGAGAAGGTGTGCCCCGGGCAACCGGGGCCGCAGTGAAGTGCCTCAGGCGACTGTTTAACAAAAACACAGGTCTCTGCAAAGTCGAAAACGACGTATAGGGGCTGACGCCTGCCCGGTGCCGGAAGGTTAAAGGGAGAGGTCAGCCGCAAGGCGAAGCTTCGAACTGA
>JBEKWU010000193.1:0-7028 GCA_049512775.1 Bryobacteraceae bacterium | reverse complement strand
GCGCATTCAGATTGCAAGGTCTGGCGAGACCATTTTAGTGGCTACACATGGAACTCGAATTGCAGGCCAACTTGCTCCAACGACGGGAGTAATGCTACGGCAGGCTCAGGAACTTCGGTCTATACTGAAGTTCAGGGAGATGTCCTCGGAAACCAGGGAACTCACGGTGCGGCAGTTCTTCTCGCGCGGCGGCCTGCTGGCGCAGTGTCACCCCAGCTACGAGTTCCACTCCGGCCAGCTCGAGATGGCCGAAACGGTGGAATCCGCGCTCGCCGACAGCCACGGCATCGTCTACACGCCGCAGCCCATCGTCGATTAGCGACGGGCAGCACTGTCCCGGGAGCTCCAGCGCACCGCGGCGCGCCGCTTGCCCCACTTGGTGAGATACACCGGCAGCAAGGACGCGTGGTCGAGTCGCCAGTGACACTGGAGAAAACGCGGGAACGACACCAGGCGCGTGAGCAAGCCGCCGCTCGAGAATCCTCGCGACCAACAGTCGTAGAGTCCGGCGAGGCGAGCTATGATCGGCTGCAATACGAGCGGGTTGGTGACCGCCTGGTAGTTGCACCGCTCCCCGTAGGTGGAGGGCAGCCGCTCGAGCGATTCCAGCACCGCAACTGGAATCGGCGCGTCATACTCGTCAACGAGCAGGCGGAAAGCGCTCCGCAACCCCAGCGAGAGACGGAATCGGCGCGCATGTTCGAGCAGCCGGTCCCAGCGAATGGTCTCTGGCCGCCGCAGCAGTTCCATGCTGTCGGCAATCCAACGAATCGGCGGGAGTTCATTCCAGGCGATGCCGTGCGCGCAGACGTGGAGGAGATGATCGGTCGGGCAAAGCGTCCGTGTCTCGATGCCGTCCAGGCTCA
Source organism: Bryobacteraceae bacterium (assembly GCA_049512775.1). Classification (GTDB taxonomy): domain Bacteria; phylum Acidobacteriota; class Terriglobia; order Bryobacterales; family Bryobacteraceae; genus Fen-330. Next base: position 6,162 of record JBEKWU010000193.1, on the reverse strand, counting down.
GCGGCACCGCCGCGCTCCAGAACTCCGCATCTGCTTCCCGGCAGCGACAATCGAACAGAACGTGCCAGTGCAAGTCGAGTTCCCGCTCGGTGTCCCGAATGAAGCTCACGGAATGGCGGAAGCGGAAGTAGTAGGGCGCCGGCTTGGCGGGGTGCCATGTTTTCGCCTTCCAGCCGAGAGACTTCAGAAAATCGAGTGCTCGCGGCCCCTCCTCGGAAGGAACGACGACATCCAGATCCCGCATCGGCCGTGCTCCCAGGTCGCGGTAGTAGAGTTTCGCCAGGGGGAGCCCCTTGACCAGAAGCGTCCGAAAGCCAGCCTCGTGCATCGACCGGAGCAGGGGGCACACCTCTTGCAGCAGCAGTTGGTTCCGATACCACGCTTGCCGGTGAATCCCACGCAGCAACCGCATCCGCGGGTGCTCCAGACGCTGATCGCGAAGGTTTCGGTACACCAGCGGCAAAAGCCGGAAAGAACTCTCATCGGTGGTGTCGAAGCCGCCGAGCCGCTCCCACTTTCCGAGCGCCTCGATCGCGGCCGGACCGCGCGCCAGAGCGGCATGGAGAAGCAGCCGCTGGTCGCCGGTCGGCCAACAGCCGCCAACAACCGCCTTGCGGAAAATGCCGCCTTCGAGTGAAGTGGGGGCGGGCTTCATGGCGCAGCCGTCTCACGGGGGAGCGGCGCGGCCTCCGCATCGGTGGGTACCGGCCCGTGCTCCCTGCGCACGGCCTTACTCTCCACGCGGTAGACGGTGTCGCAGTGGCGGAGGACTTCCAGGTGGTGACTGATCAGCACGATGGTAGGCCGGTCTGGCAGGGTGTCCAGGTTGCGCATCAGCCGGTCCACGGCCGGGCCGTCCAGGTGATTGGTCGGTTCGTCCAGAATCAACAGGCGCGGACGGCGCAACAGTGCCCGCGCGATGGCGATCCGCTGGCGCTGGCCGCCCGACAGGCGCACCCCGTCGTCGCCCATCTGCGTGGCGTATCCCTCGGGCAAGGCGGCGATGAACTCGTCGGCCGTCGCCAAACGCGCGGCTGCCACCACCTCCTCAGTCGGGGCTTCCTCATTGCCGTAGGTGATGTTCTCCAGGATCGAGCCGCGGAAGAACAGCGGATTCTGCATTACCACGCCGATCCGGCGCCGCAGCGCCCAAATGTCCAAATCGTCGTAGGGACGGCCGTCCGCCAGCAGTCGTCCCGACCAGGGCTTGTAGAACCCGCAGATCAGATGCGCGATCGTGCTCTTGCCGGAGCCGTTCGCCCCCATGATCGCGACACGCGCGCCGGAGGCGACCTCAGCATCCGCCCGGTCGAGTATCAGAGTCTCTCCGTAACCGAAGGTCACGTCCTGGAATCGAATCTCCCCCGCGAAGGGAAAGGCCTGGGTGCCGCTGTATGACGCGCCGCCCGAGACCCTCAGCAGGCCATGCACCACGACCAGCGATTCGTTGCCCACCAGGACCTGCGGAATCGCGGCAAGAATCTGGCTGACGTAAGGGCTCATCAAGTTCAGCGTGACGTAGAACGCCAGCAGCGATCCAAGGGTCATCCGGCCCGCCGTCACGGAATAACCGCCGAATAACAGCACCAGCAGAGAGGCCACGACCCCGAGATTGGACTGCATCAGGTTGTACGCCGTGTCGAGCCAAGCCATCGACCCGCTGGCGACGCGCAGGGTCTCCAGGCGCCGGCGCTGGCGGCCGAGTTCGGCTCGCTCGGCTCCCTGAATCCGTGACAGGTCGATCATCTCGAGCACAAACAGCACGCCGCGGCTGAACGCTTCGAAAGCCTCGCGGAAGAGCCTCGCTCGCCTTTGGACCGCGCGCCCAACGAGGCGTTTCACGGCGTACAGCACAGGGCCGACGGTCGCCAGGATGACGAACAATCTCCAGTTCATCACCAACAGCGACGTGCCCAGCGCCGCCGTCACCATCAGCGAGGGCAACACCTGGGCGACCAGCGCATTGCTCATGACGTCCAACCGCTCGGTGTCCTGCACGATCGTGGAGTGCAGGCGGCCGCGGTCGCTCTGGTCGTAGTAGGCGCGTGAAAACGCGTACAGAGACTCCAGCAGGTTGTCGCGGATATCGCGGATCACGATCTTGGTCACGCGCAGCGTCATGTGGCGGATCCAGAGCGTTACCGCGCCGGTGGACAGGTTGAGCGCGAACATTGCCGCCGCCAGCCACGCCAGCGATCGCAGGTCGCCCGCGGGGAGTGTCACATCGAACACATGGCGGACGATGAGGACGGTCGGCAACACCAGCAGGAACTGTAGCAGGGCGACCGCCGCCACCAGTGTGAGCGCACCTCGGTGCGGTCGGTACCGCGAGATGTAGTATCGCCATGCCGCCCGGTTCAATCGCCCTCCGCCTTATCCCGCGCCGGGGCTTCCGGGGCGACGACGCCCTTCGCTCTCCGCCGCGCCAGCGCCGCGTGAACGACCCGCACGTAGTCCGACTGCGCCGCCCGCTGCCGCGTGACCGTGTTGTTGCGGTGCACCCGGCGGTGCAACATCACCTCCGGAAGCACCACGGACCGCACTCCCAACTCGGTCGCGCGCGCCCACCAGTCCACAAACTCCCCCACCTTCAGGTCCGCACGGAAGGGGCCGACGCGCGCAAACGCGGCCCTGCGTCCCAGGCATGTGCCGGGACTACGGCCCGGTCGATACCAAGCCGAGGGATGCCTCCGCTCCTCTTCGTCCGTAGTGAGTTCCGGACTCACGAACTGGCTGACGGCGCCAAACACGAAATCCACCTCCGGCTGGGACGCCAATACGGCCATCTGCCGCTCGAGTTTCTCCGGAGGCCAGTAGTCGTCACTGTCCAGCATCGCGAGGTACTCTCCGCGGGCCTCTTCCAGTGCGCGGTTTCGGCTCGCGCCAGGGCCGGCGTGGCGCTGGTCGAACAGGCGAAGCGGCGGCACGTACCGGCGAGCCACGCCGGCGGTCCCATCCGTCGAGCCGTCGTTCACCACGATGAGCTCCACCGGCTGCCAGGTCTGGTGCAGCACGCTTTCGATCGCTTCCCCAATGTAGTCCGCCGCGTTGTAGGCCGGCATGAGCACGCTCACCAGCGGCCGTGGTTCATTCATGAAGCGCCTCCCTGGCCGCGCTTTCGCCGGAGCGACTGGCGCGTGATCTCCAGCAGCTCCTTCTGAAGTTGCCGGACGTGATACGACTGGTTCTCCGAGTGGATGCGCCGCAGCAGCCACGCGCCCTCGGCGTAGGCGAAACGCAGGCCGGCGTCACGCGCGCGGAAGAACCAGTCGCTGTCGCTCCCATAGCGGTAGGCCGGATTGAAAAGCCCGATGCGCGCGAACACCTCACGCCGGATCGCCATGCTCCCCGGGAAGAATCCCTTCGTCATCCGGAGCTGATCCTCGGTCAGCCACGAGGGGCGGTTCATCCCGGGCTCCAGGAAGGTTCGGGTGTGCGAAAGGCTGAGGTCGAGACCCGGGTCGGCGACCAGTGCGGCGACCTGGGCTCGCAGTTTGCCCGAAGCCCACTCGTCGTCCTGATCGAGAAGGGCGATGATCTCCCCCCTCGCCTGCTCGATCCCCGCGTTGCGCGCTGCCCCCGGTCCCTGATTCGGCTGCGACCAGCAACGGACGCCGGCAAACGCCGTGGCGATTTGGGCGGATCCGTCCGTGGACCCGTCATCCACGACTATGATCTCCAGCGCCGGGTATTCCTGCCTCACCACGCTCCGCAACGCATCCCCCAGAAAGCGACTGCCGTTGTAGACCGGGATGATCACGCTCACCAGCGGAAGCGGTTCAGGCAGGGTCGGTATCGTCATAGGCGGACCAGGGTTTCAGGTTGGCTGGCAATCCCGCTTGGCGTCGCCGCAAAATCGAACGGCGGAACACCTCCGTAAGCTGAAAATCGTCCGCTTTTCGGCCGCGGGTCATGTTGGTGGCGTGCAGCCGGTACAGCAATGTCACCGCACGCAGGATGACCAGATTCACCCCCAACTCGCGCGCGCGGAGGAACCAGTCGTGATCTTCGGAGAATCGCAGAGTTTCGTCGAACGGCCCGACCTTGTCGAACACACTGCGGCGAAACAAGCCGCAGCCAAGATTGATGTGGCTCAAAGTCCGTTCCGGACCCTCAAAGCGGAGGTTCATCTCTTCGGCGCCCTCCAGCGACAGGTATTGGATCCGGCCGCAGACCACCTCGAGTGCCGGGTCGCGGCTGAAACGAGCCAGTTGAAGCTCCAGCTTGCCCGCCGGCCACTGGTCGTCGGCATCCAGAAACGCGACGAACTCGCCAGAGGCCAGCCGCAGGGCGTGGTTCCGCGCGGCAGCGGGCCCGGCGTTGTTCTGACGTAGATAGCGGATGTCCAGTCCCATGCTGCGAACCACTTCCGCCGTGTTGTCGGTGGAGCCGTCATCCACCACGAAGATCTCCAACGGCTGGTACTCCTGCGCACAAACCGACGCGAATGCTTCCGGCAGAAACCCGGCCGCGTTGTACGCTGGCACCACCACACTGATGAGCGGCCCACGTGTCATGCCGGCCCATCCAAGTATTCCCGCACCAGGCGGGGAATCTGGGGCAAGTCCGTCCCCGCCTCCAGATGGTAGCAGGGCACCTGCCTTACCAGGCTGCTCATCTTCCGAAATGCCTCATCGCCTGCGCCCGGAAGATGGTTCAAGGTCGTGGGCGCCAGTGTGAGCAGCGCCTGGGCCGGCGCCGCCGGGCGAAGCGAGGTCTCGCGACGGCCCGTCACGCGAGGCAGGAAGATGGCCTTCAGCGGCAATCCGGAAGTCAGGCTTTCCGGGTGGCTCCGGTGGAGAAAAACCATCGCTTTCTGCGTCTCCAAATGCCCGGGGTTGTGCAAAAAGGGCCGGAGTCCCGGCAGCAGTTCCAAGTTGCCGGGTTCGACTTTCGCAGTGCTGTACAGCGAATAGACCCAGGGGACCGGTGCGCAGCGCACGAGCACGTAATCGTCACCCGCGTAGAGCAGGCCGTCGAAAAGGCAGGCCAGTGTCGCGGTCGACTTGCCCGACCCGCTCCGGCCCGCGATCAGCACCCCGCCACCGGTCGCCGTGCCGACCGCGCCCGCGTGAACCGTCTGGAGCGGCTGCCCGATGCACCACCAATGCAGGATCGTGCGCAACGGGAAACTCACCTCCCACCATCGGACCAGCCGGAAGGTCGGGGTCCAGTACACGGCCTGCCGGCGCTGCCGGTCGATCATCCGCAGAATGTCGTCTCCGGGTTGATACGTCGTGCGCACCCGGTCCGTGTTGTAGCCGGTGATCTCGCCCTTAGCACCGTAGGAGTCCAGCCCCCACCGCGGTCGCAGCATGGGCGTCCCGGTCGATTCCGTGTCGAAGAACGATACCGTCAGGGCGGCTTCCTTCTGCGGCTCGATGGCCAGGTGCGCCATGGCCGGCGTCATCAGCGGGAGCAGCGATTCTCCGGCGAAACGAAGCCGGAGCGGCGCGCCAGCGATCGAGTACCAGCGCTCGTGGAGCCCCACTCGCCGCGCCGCGCACTCGAATCGCTCGATCGTCTCAGAGAAGAAGTCCTCCGGCGCAATGGGCGTGTGGGAGGTGGTGGTCACCGCCTAGCTCCCGTCGGCGGGGCGAACAGGCCACCCGCTTTCATCGACGTCGTGAATCGGATCCAGCAACAACAGATCCTGCATGTCGGAGAAGACAGCCAGTTCCGGTAGCTCGAACGCCGCTTTGCTCTCCACCGGCGGCTGGATCGCCGGGGCATCGCCGGCCACTGACTCCGTCCCTGTGACGAGCCCTTGCTCCTCTAACTCTCGGATGAAGGACTCCACTCCTTCCCGGATGGTGGTCTCCGGCGATTCATAGCGCGCGACCAGAGCCGCGGCAACAGCTTCCGTGGAACCGCCTGACTCCAGTTCTCTCCAGATTTCACCCCCCGTGCCGTTGAGGCTGTAGTAGTTGCCGTTTTCGAGGTTGATGATGACCACCTCGTCCTCGAAGCACTCCCGAAGCACCTTGGGCTGGACACGATAGATCCTGTGAGAAACCATAATCATGCACCATCGAGGAAGAGGTCAGAAAAGCTCTCGCTCCGCCCGCACAGCACCGATTATCTTCCCGCCCGACTCTATCCAGAATTTCCTTTACCACCTCTGGGCGCGAGCCATAGTATACACCATCCTGCCGGCGCCCC
>JBEKWU010000192.1:0-7081 GCA_049512775.1 Bryobacteraceae bacterium | reverse complement strand
ATCGTTCACCATTTGGGTGGCTCCTGAGAATCGGTTCGACGAAGCCGGAACTTCGCGAACCTTCTGTTTTACCGCAGGATTCTCAGGGGTCCCGAATGGTGTCCCGCCTCAGCCGCCCAACAACGGCCCGGGCGGCGTGCATAATTCAGGTATCAATCAACTGATATCTCAGCTGATATCTCATGTTGACATCAGGGTTGGGTAGCATTACAATCGGTGTGAGACATCAGAAAGTACCCAATGTACCGTCGTCATTTTCTCATGTCTGGTCTGGGCGTGGCATCCACTCGCATCTCCGGAGCCCAAGCGAGTGCCGTCACAGGCGACTGGCGTAACATCAGAACGGGCTCGCCGATCCCCAAGGAAGGATACTGCGACCAACCGTATGTCGTAATCACGAAAGATGGAAACTGGCTCTGCACCCTGACCACCGGGAGAGGGGTAGAGGGCGAGCCCGGACAGCACATCGTCTCGACGATCAGTAGCGACAAAGGCAGAACATGGTCGCCTCCGGTCGACATCGAGCCCGCGAACGGGCCGGAGGCATCGTGGGTGATGCCCCTACGGCTGCCCAGCGGACGCGTGTACGTCTTCTATACCTACAACAAAGACAACCTGCGCGAGGTTGAGGGATCGAACTCGCCCGGAAACAAGCGCCGGGTGGATACGCTCGGCGCTTACATGTTCAAGTACTCCGACGACAACGGCCGGACCTGGTCGAAGGAGCGCTACGAAATCCCCATGCGGCTGATGCGCATCGACCGCGAAAACCTTTACGGCGGAAAGGTGCTGTTTTTCTGGGGCGTCGGCAAGCCTATCATTCATGGCGGCAAGGTCTGGTTCGGGTTTGCGAAGGTGGGCAAGTGGGGCAATCCCGGCACTATGGTCGAGTCGCAGGGCTGCTTTCTGCGCAGCGATAACATTCTGACCGAGAGCGACCCGCGCAAGATCCGCTGGCAGTTGCTGCCCGATGGCGATGAGGGCCTGCGGGCGCCTAAAGGTCCCGTCTCCGACGAGGCGAATCCGGCGGCGCTCAGCGACGGCTCTCTCTATTGCACCTATCGCACCATAGACGGCTACAACTGCCACGCTTACAGTCGCGAGGGCGGCCACACGTGGACGCCTCCCGCGTACGCGACCTACGCGGACGGCCGGCGCATCAAACACCCGCGCGCCGCCAACTTCGTGCGGAAGTTCAGCAACGGCAAGTTCCTGCTCTGGTATCACAACCACGGCGGAGAACCGGTGCATGCGGCTAAGTGGGAGTATTACACGAGCCGCAACCCGGGCTGGGTCGCTGGTGGAATCGAGAAGGATGGAAAAATCCTTTGGTCGGAGCCGGAAATCCTGCTGTACGAGGACGATCCGAACGTTCGCATCAGCTATCCGGATTTCATCGAGGACAATGGCCGGTATTTCATTACCGAGACCCAGAAGACAATCGCCCGGGTCCACGAGATCGACCGCACGCTTCTGGACGGGTTGTGGAGCCAGTTCGATAACGGGTCGGTGGCGCGCAGGGGATTGCTGCGGGAGGCGGGCGCGCAAAAACAACTAGACATGCCCGTGCTGCCACGGCTGGACGAGCAGCAGGGCTTGGCAATCGATTTTTGGGTTCGATTTCGCGAATTATCACCGGGGCAGACGATCCTGGACGCGCGGGATGCCGCGGGAAAAGGAATCGCCATCATCACGACGGACCGCTTCACGCTTCAGATTCTGCTCAACGACGGGCGGGTGCGCTCCGCCTGGGATTGCGATCCCGGCACGCACCCCGGAACGCTGCGAATCGGCGCGTGGCAGCACGTCGCCGTGATCGTGGACGGCGGCCCCAAGATTGTGACTTGGGTGATCGACGGCGTGTTCAACGACGGCGGGGCGGTCCGGCAATACGGATGGGGACGATTCGACCGCTCGATGGGCGACGTCAACGGAGCGGCCACCGCGCAACTCGCGCCGGTGCTTTACGGCGAGTTGGGCAGACCCCGCATCTACGGCCGGGCCCTACGTACTTCGGAAGCAGTCGGCAACTACAGAGCCGGGCGCGCCTCATGACTACCGTGATTGTGACCGAAGAGGAGTACGGCAAGGCGCAGGCGGTTTTCACCGGCGCGGCGGACCTTCATTGTGTTCCATCCTCAGCCGAAGAATCCGAACTGGCGCGCACGATTCGTGAGAACGGCGCGAAGCACGCGATTGTAGGCGTTGTCCGTTACCAGGGAGAGTTGTACTCCGCCCTGCCCCGAGGCGGCGTGCTGGCGCGCTTCGGGGTGGGTCACGACGGCATAGACAAACGCAAGGCGACCGAAGCGGGCCTGCTCTGCACCAATACGCCGGGCGCGCTCGACTTCTCCGTCGCGGAGACCACGATGATGCTGCTGCTCGCCTCGGCGCGCCGGCTTCCGCGTATATTCGAAGCCGCGCGCAACGGTGTATGGACCACATCCGCGGGTCAGGAACTCGCAGGCAAGACGCTCGCGATCATCGGCTGCGGCCGGATCGGCTGCGCGGTGGCGCGCATAGCCGCCTTCGGGTTCGGAATGCGTGTGACCGGCTGCGAAACGCGGCTGGACCGCGTCGAATCCTTGCGCTCCGAGGTTGGGATCCAAACCCTGACGCAGGATTTTGCCGAGGCCGTGAGCGGCGCGGATTTCGTCAGCCTCCATATCCCGGCCAATCCATCTACCGCTCATTTTATGAACGCCGAGCGCCTTGCCGTATTCCCGCGCAATTCGTGGTTGATCAACACCGCACGCGGTTCGGTGGTGGATGAGAATGCGTTGTACGACGCGCTGGCGCAAAACCGGATTGCGGGCGCCGCCCTCGATGTATTCGAGCGAGAGCCGTATGAACCCGCGGACCCCTCGCGCGACCTGCGCGCACTACCGAATGTGATCCTGACTCCCCATGTCGCAAGCAACACGACAGAAGCAAACCGCCGGATGGCCGAACGCGCACTGAGGAACATCAGTCTCGCGGAATCCGGCAACTGGAAAGCAATGGATCTGCTGAACCCAGAGGTCTTGCATCAAGAACAAGTTTCGTAACGCGCTGTTGGACAGAATCGTCACATTCGGCGCATGGGTGCAGATTGCGCATCCGGCATCCGCGGAAATTTTCGGACGGCTGGGGTTCGACTGGATCTGCGTCGATCTCGAGCACGGCGCGATTGACATCGATAGCCTCGCGGACATTTTCCGCGCCGCGGAGTCGCACGGTTCCGTGCCCCTGGCCCGCCTTCCGTACGCCGACACCATCTGGATCAAGCGCACGCTCGACGCCGGAGCACGCGGACTGATTATTCCCATGGTCACCTCCGCGGAGCAGGCGGAGGCATCGGTACGCCAGGCAAAGTATCCGCCCCGGGGCGAAAGAGGGTTCGGATACAGCCGCGCCAACCTGCATGGAATCGACTTCGAGCGCTACATCAAGGACGCCAATGACGAGATCGCGGTCGTGATGCAGATCGAGCATTACCAGGGCATCGCGGCGATCGACTCAATTCTCGATATAGAAGGAGTGGATGCCGCGTTCATCGGACCGCTCGATCTCAGCGGCTCGTTCGGCAAGACCGGCCAACTGGATTGCACGGAGATGGTCGAGGCTCTTTCGGTTTTCCGCCGGGCTTGCGCCGCACACGGGAAGGCCGCCGGGATGCACCTCGTCCATCCGGGAACCGACAGCGTGGACCGGGCGATTCGCGACGGCTATAGCATGATCGCTTTGGGGTTGGACAACGTCTTCCTCACAACGGCTGCACGGCAGGCTCTTGATGCGGGTCAGGCAGCACTGTCCGCGGCGGCGGCGAACGCGCGCCTATAACCACGAACAATGAAACAACCACGACGCCAGTTTCTCCAGACCGTGGCCGCGGGGGGCAGTTCGCTCTCGCTGCGCGCGGCGCTCCCTCCGGCCGGCGCTATCCCGATTGACGTTGGCCGCCAGTTGTTCTTCGACGATTTCCTGATTGCCGAGGCGAAGAACGTACGGCGGGGATTCCACAAACCGCAACTATACGAGGGCAATCCGGTCCTGAAACCGGAGACTGCTATTGAGATGAATGACGGGCTCAGGCCTTGTGCGGCTCCATTCAATGACGGAGTCTGGTACAACCCGAAGGACCGGCTGTTCAAGATGTGGTACCAGGCAGGCTGGTATGACGGCGTCGCCTACGCGATCAGTGAAGACGGGTTGCACTGGAAGCGGCCCACGCTCGATGTAGAGCCGGGGACGAACTTAGTACTGCCGCGCCGGAGGAACTACGACCGCGACGGCCGCATCGTGTGGCTCGATCATGCCGCGGGGAGTCCGCTTCAGCGCTATAAAATGTTCATCTACTACCGCCACAGGCCGGGCGACGGCATTCCGGCGCCCGAACGTCACTGGGTGACCAGCAAGCAATGGGACTGGGAAGCTTCGGAGGTACGGACATCGCCGGACGGAATGCACTGGAGCGAGCCGGGGCACACGGGAGCGTGCGGCGACAACTCAGGCATCTTCTACAATCCGTTTCGAAAGACCTGGGTCTACACGATCCGGGCGCGCCGCCCGCGTGGCCGCTCCCGCGCCTGGCGCGAGCATCCCGACCTGCTGGCAGGAGTCGGCTGGAAAAACGATTGGCAGGCGAAAGGCCCGGAGGTAAATTTCTGGCTCCACGCCGACGACCTCGACCTGCCGGACCCCGAACTCAACCTGCGCTCCGAGCTTTACGACGTCGACGCCACGCCCCACGAAAGTGTCATGGCCGGAGTGCTTGCGCTGTACAAGGGGCCAACGGGCAAAAACGCGCCGAAGATGAACGATCTGACCGTCGCCTTCATTCGCGATGGCTTCGAGTGGATTCGCCCGGACCGTACTCCGTTTCTCGCGTGCTCGCGCCAACCGGGCACGTGGAATCGAGGCTACCTGCACGCCGCCGGAGGTATCTGCCTGGTCGTCGGCGAGAAGCTGTATTTCTACTTCGCCGCGTGGTCGGGCATCTCTCCCAAAAAAGGAATCGATATCTATGCCGGGGCAAGCACGGGGCTCGCGATGCTTCGCCGTGACGGCTTCGCTTCCATGGACGGTCCTCCCACGGCAATACCCGCCGCGGAACCGTCGAAGGAACTCGGGCTGCTAACCACTCGCCCGGTCACCTTCCAAGGCCGGTATCTCTTCGTGAATGCGAACGCGAGCTACGGAGAGATACGCGTGGAAATTCTCGACGCGGATAACAGGCCCATCGAGCCGTTCTCGCTCGCCAACTGTGTCCCAATTAAGACGGACAGCACGAAAATCGCGGTCTCCTGGCAACACGAAAAGGATCTTGGCGCGTTGGCCGGGAAACCCGTCCGGTTCCGGTTCCAGTTAAACGGCGGACAGTTGTATTCTTTCTGGGTGAGTCCGGAGACCTCGGGCGCCAGTCGCGGGTATGTGGCCGCTGGAGGGCCGGCCTTCACTGGCGCGACAGACACCACCGGAGCATGAGCCAGATGATTAGCGAGACTCCCACCACGACCGTCCGAACCGGCAGCACTCACGTTCGCTACAAAGTGCTCGCGATGGCTGTGTTGCTGGCGGGGATTACCTACCTGGATCGCGTTTGCATTTCAAGCACAGCGCCGTACATGATGCGGGATCTCGGGCTCACGCCGGTCCAGATGAGCTTCGTGTTCAGCGCCTTCACGCTGGCCTACGGCATCTTTGAAATTCCAACCGGATGGTGGGGAGACCGGGTCGGTACGCGCCGCGTGCTGACACGTATTGTCTCGTGGTGGTCGGCGTTCACGATCGCGACCGGCGGCGTGTTCAACTACGCGTCTCTACTTGCGACAAGGTTCCTGTTCGGTATCGGAGAGGCGGGCGCGTGGCCAAACGTGGCCCGCACCTTCTCGCGGTGGATGCCCCGGTCGGAGCGGGGCACGGCGCAGGGGATCTTTTTCATGGGCGCGCATCTGTCCGGCGGCTTGACTCCGCTACTGGTCACGGCCGTGCTCGGCGTGATGCACTGGCGCGCGATCTTCGTCCTATTCGGTTCCGTCGGTTCTGTCTGGGCGGTGCTATGGTATCGCTGGTTTCGCGACGACCCTTCTGTGCACCCGGAGGTGAGCGAGCGGGAACTCACGCTGATCCAGCAAGGCCGTGTGATCGAGTCCGGGCACGGCAGCGGCACACCGTGGAAGCGCCTGCTGGCAAACCGGCACGTCGCCGGACTCTGCCTGATGTACTTCACCCAGACTTACGGATTCTACTTCTATGTGACCTGGCTGCCTACATACCTGAAGTCCACGAGCGCATTTTCTCCGCTGATGCTCGGGATACTATCCGGCATGCCTCTGATCCTGAGCGTGCTCGCCGACCTATTCGGAGGTCTCACCACCGACCGTCTGACCCGGCGATGGGGCCCGCGCGCGGGTCGCGCTGTGGTAGACGGCGGGTCGCTCTTCGCGGCCGGAGTCTTCATGATCTGCGGCGCATCCGCGGGCGTTCCGCTCGCCGCGGCGATTCTGATCTCGCTGGCCGGCGCAGCTTCGAACTTTCTATTGGGAGCGGCCTGGGGCACTTGCATCGACATGGGCGGGAGACACTCAGGCGTGCTCGGCGGAACCATGAATACCGCCGGTCAGGTCGGGGGCGTTCTGAGCCCGGTGGTCGCGGCATTAATCGTTCAGAGATTCTCGAGCTGGAGCGGCCCTCTTTACGTCACCGGAACGCTATACCTGCTTGGCTCCCTCTGCTGGCTGTGGATAGATCCGAGGAGGCATCTCGGCGAAGAGTAACCATCATGGACAAGTCCTTACAAATGGAAGTGTTGCAAACAGGGAACGGGGCACAGGGCACAGATTGAGCCGGCTAAGCGGTCAGTGCGTTACGCGGCCTTCAGTCCGAGGGTCTGATGGATGAAGAGAACCTGCCCGGTCCCATCGCCCTTCGGCAACCACCTCACCTGCCCTTTCCGAAGCATCTGAATGACCTCGTAACCCTGGATTGTTCGCCCGGCTCCGTCGAAGGACCGGAAGCCCGGCTTGGCGTTGATGCGCCGTTTCACGGCCCGGTGGTCTTGCTCAACGATATTGTTCAGGTACGGACAGGTGCGACACCG
>JBEKWU010000191.1:0-7115 GCA_049512775.1 Bryobacteraceae bacterium | reverse complement strand
GGCGGCGGCTTCGAGGTGCACGATCTGGGCATCGACGTATCTCCGGAGAAGTTTGTCCTGGCGGTTCGGGAACGCAGCCCCGATCTGGTCTGTCTCTCGACGCTGCTGACGGTGACCATGCGGTCGGTGCCGATCACGATTCAGGCGCTGAAGGATGCCGGGCTGCGGGAGCGCGTGCGGGTGCTGGTGGGCGGGGCGCCGGTGACCGAGGAGTGGGCGCTGAAAGTCGGGGCGGACGGTTACGGGGCCAACGCCGCGGCGGCCGTTCCGCTGGCCCGCAGAATGTTAGCCAGGCAGGATCAGCCTCCGGCTTGTCCCGGAGGGACCATGACTGGGATTGCGGCTCACGCCCACGACCGCGATGCGCCTCGGCGCCAGGAAATCCTGGATCGTGTCGAGCAGACTGACCTCCGCAGCAGATTATCGCGCGAACGTCTGTTCGGTGATGCCCGTTAGAGACCTCACTGGACGTCGGTTCAGGACAGTCGCTGTGGCGGAATACGAACCGGCACCCCAATCTGAGAGGTCACGGAATTGCCGTTCCAAATCACCTCATAGCGGTCCGGACCCGCCGAAATGTCGGCCGCAACACCTCTGATCCGAAGCCCGGTCAGCCGCATTTCCGGAGAGAATCCCGGTGGTCTGGGATCGACGACGATCTCACCGGACGGCTCCACGCGGACGCCGAACATTCCGAAGATGATGCACTGTGCGCCCACCGTCGCATCAAACGCGTTCTGCAGAGGGGTGTCGTGGCGGTACTCGACCTGGTTGGCGACGAAGGAGTCCGACCAGTACGGTACCCGCCAGCCCCACCAGAGGCTCCTGCGGAGCAGATCCGCCGCTTCCGCAGCATACCCGGCTTCGTACAGCAATTCCGCGATTCGCGGGGTGAACGCCACGTAATTGCCGCCGCCGCCGTTATCGATATCTACCTGGTCGTAGGCGGGGTCCTTCTTCGACATGCTGTGCAGGCCGTAGTCGGATAGGAATTCCTCGGTGTTCAGATGGCTGATCAAACCCTGCTGCTGTTCTCTGTCCAGCACACCGCTGTTGATCATTTTGAACATCTGCACCGTGTAGCGCAGGTCTTTGACTCCGTTATCAAAGCGGAAGTAAAACCACCTGTGCTGCGGGCTCCACAACTCGGATTTCAACAGCGGTTTTAAGGCTAGGGCGCGCTCTCTCAGGTAATCAAGCCGGTTGCCCGTTATCCCGGTCAGGCGCCAGGCTAGCATGTAGCTGTTGTATCTTCGTCCGTTCAGATCGGGCAGGTAGTTGTCATACCGATACTGGCGCCTGAGCTCCAGGTGATTGTTGCCCTTTCCGTAGTCTACAAGCGCCGCCGGCTTGCCGAGGTCATCCTTGTACGTCGCGTGATAGACTGCCCAGTCCAGGATCGTCTTGCCCGCGACTGTGTCGCGCAGAAAGGCAACATCTCCCGTGTGTACCACATAGTGGTAGATCGAAAGAATGATCTTTTCCTGGTTCACGGGATACCAAGACCCGACTACCTGCCCGTCAACCGGGTTGATCGCGTTGTGCTTGGTTATGTCTCCCCGGAGAAATGCCTTGATGTGCGCACGCACGGCACCGGGATCGTAGAGCGGGAGAAGCTTGAACGGGCCGGCATAATCCCAAAGATAGCTCCCGACACAACCTCCCTTGATGCCACCGGTCGAATAATAGGGGTTCAAAGCAAAGTCAGCCACGCGCCACTGGTTCAGCAACAAGTGCAGAAGTGAGCGGTTGTAAAAGGCCACCAATCCTTGATCGGCGGCATCCAGAGCCGGGACTTTAGAAAAGAGGTCCTTGATCTGTTCGGCAAACGCCCGGCGCGTTCCTGCAACCGCTTCCGCCGGGTCTGCCAGGATCCGGCTGCACATCTGCTCCGATGTCGCCCTGTCTCCGACTGTCGCGACGAAGTGGATTGTTCTCGTCTCCCCGGGGACAAGCGGCAGCTTGGCGACCCAATGGGAGGACCATGGCTCCCACTCAAATCCCCCAGTGTCCGACCCGAGGACGATCGCCCCAGCATGGTTGCTGAAGATCACCCTGCGTTCCTGAGACTCGGCCACAGTCGCCTGCTTGGTGGTGTTCGGTCGCTCGAAATGCCACTCCTTTACGTATTCGAGGCTTCCGGTCACGTCAAGTTGCACGGGAACAGTCCTCTTTAACGGCGAGCCATTCCGCAGCCGGACGCAGAGGATTTGTGCCCGCGCGCCGGCCGCAAGCACTGCCTCCGCGGAAACCTCGATATCTTGGATCGTTCCCTTCTCCCGGACCTCGATCGGCCACCACGTGTATTCCCGGGTGGGGATCCTCTCGCCGAAAAGCCGGAGCTCGCACCGGAAATTCGAACTGGCGTAGGGTGGTGCGTAGAGCCCTCCGAGACACCCGACGTGAAGGTAATTGACCCCGGTGCTCAGCAGGCCGTTAATGATGCCAAAGTGATCCTCCTCCACGATGTTCATGGCCCCGGCCAGCCTGAAGTCTTGGTCGGACCCAAGCTTGGGCGCGGACGCGTCCAGGTGTCGCACGGGACTGGCCGCCACGACTGCGGTGGCACCCCCGGCGATGCTCTTGACCGCCGCCCGCCTGCTGATCTGTTCTATCCAGTTCATCGCTTGTCTTCCTCCTGCCTACTCGCGCCTCCTCCTTAGTTCGGCAGCCACGACGTACCAGCTTCGAATACGCTTCACCGCAATCCGCGGGCATCCGAACAGTCCAGCAGCGCCGGGCTTCAACGCCCACACTGCTTGGAGCTGATGAAGTGATGCAGCGAGATAAGCTGCCTGGCTCGACTGACATCTATTGACATCCGCTCCATACAGCGGTACTTTTCCCTCCCTTCCGGCGTCCCATCAGGATCGGCTTTCCGAAAGGTGCGAAACGTGATTTCGATGCTCTGGAGCACGGGCGGTTCCGGGCCGCCGATTTGCTCGCGCAGGGACTCAACAACTCCGAGGTGGCGCGCCAGCCGCGACCTCCACCTCAGTTTGGCCGATGCGGCCCGCTTGGAGGACTTGCCGAGGAAAGGGCCCCAGCAACTGGGATACGAAACCAGCCTTTGGACCTCGGAGCGGGTGGCCCATCTGATCCAGAGCGAGTTTGGCACCCGATACCATCCCAGCCACGTTTGGAAGATCTTGGTGGCCCTGGGCTGGAGTCGCCAACGCCCCGTGGGCCGAGCGCGCGAGAGAGACCAGCAGGCCATTCGTGTCTGGAAGAAGCGGACTTGGCCCACCATCAAACGAAAGCCCAGACCCAGGGACGCACGATTGTTTGCATCGACGAAAGCGGATTGAGTCAGCGACCTCATCGCGTCGGGACCTTGGCGACTGGAGGGCAGACGCCAGTTCTGCAGTTCGCCTTCAATTGGAAGGCGCTGCCGGTCGTGGCCGGCACCACCTGGGGGAACTTCTACTTCCGGATGTCTCCCGACTCCTTCCGCGCCCCGCAGGAGGTGCAGCTTCTCGAACACCCCCGGCGGCACTTGCGCGGTCCCATGGTGATCGTCTGGGATGGGTTGCCCGCTCATCGCCGCGCCCTGGTCCAGGATTTCATCGCCTCCCAAAAAGGCCGCGTCGTGGTCGAGTACTTGCCGGCGTACGCCCCCGAACTCAACGCGGTCGAACACATCTGGGGTTACTGGAAGCAGCATGAACTGCCGAATGCCTGTCCGAAGGACTCCTGGCAACTCAGCGAAGGGGCCCGACGCACCCTGCTCCGCGCGCCCCACCGCCCATCCCTCATTGCCGCCTTCTGGAAACAATCTTCTTTGTTCCTGTGAACTCTATGTTATGCGCTGCTCAATAATGCGTGCCGTCTCGGAACTCAGTTCTCCCTTATTCTGCTAGAACGTGGAACTCAGACCTCCATCCACCACCACGGTAGTGCCCGTGACATAAGAGCAGTCATCCGATGCCAAGAAGACCGCGACTCGCGCGACCTCTTCCGGCTCACCCGCTCGGGCGAGGGGAATCTTGCGCTTGGCCACGTACCACTCTCTGAACTCATCGGTTGTGGTTTCATCCACTCCGTCAACGATGGACATTGGCGTGTGAATGCAGCCGGGAGCAATAGCATTAGCCAGTACGCCGTATGGGGCTAGCTCAACCGCCAGGGATTTGGTGAAGCTGACAAGCGCTCCTTTCGTCGCACAGTATGCCCCCGCCGTGCCGGTCGTCATTGTCGCCTGCACCGAGCTGATGTTGATAATCCACCCCCGCTTCTGCTTTGCCATACGCGGGGCGACCAGCTTGCATCCCCAGTAAACAGCCTCCAAGTTGACCTTTTGCGTCTGCCGCCATTCCTCCAGAGTGTCGCGCAGGATATCGCCATAGAAGCAGACCGCGGCGTTGTTAACCAGGACATCGATTGTGCCGCACTGGGAAGCAACACGCTCCACACAGTCTCGGTACGCATCCTGGTCGGCAATGTCCAAATGGTAGGCGGTAGCCTTGCCGCCTTCCGCGCGAATCTGCTCGCAAACGTGTTCGACTTCTGACTTTCTGTCCAGCGCCGCCACCGTGGCACCCTCGCGCGCAAATTCCCTCGCAATCGCCGCGCCAATCCCTTGAGCGACGCCCGTTATGATGGCCACACGACTCCTCAGTCTCATCCGAGCTCCGATCGATCATGAATAGTATAGAGCCCAGACCGATCCGCAGTCAATGGAGCTCTTGGCCCTGGGCTGAGGCTTGATGCCGTATTTTCAACAGGAATGCGATGGGAAAGCAAATTTTCCTGATGTGATGATGCTCGATCATGTATACTTCTGGTGATGGCCACTCTCTTTCCAAAGCTCTCCTTCCGGACTCTCAGGAGCCAGATCGAAGAAAAAGTTCGCGACGCCGTTCTCAACGGCTCTTTACGGCCGGGCGAACGGCTAGTCGAGCGAAAGTTGGCCGACCAATTCGGTGCGAGTCTGACGGCCGTTCGCGAGGCGCTGATTAGCCTCGAGGCAGCGGGCTTCGTTGTCAGGAAGCCAAACTCATCAACCTGTGTAATCGAATTCTCACTCTCCGAAGTGGAAAAGGCGTTCGAGTTTCGGCGCGTGCTGGAGGGGTACGCAATTGAGGAAGCCGTTCGGTTGGCCGCACCGCAGCAGATTCAGGCTATAGAACGGTGCTACTTGGAGATGGTCGACGCCGCGGGTCGTGGGGAACAAAGTCTCTTTCTTCAAAAAGATCTCGAGTGGCATGAAGCAATCTGGAGGGCTGCCGACAATGAGTACTTGCTGATGGCCCTGAGGAGGCTGGTTCTGCCTCTGTTCGCATTTTCGGCGATCCGGATCTATTCAGGAAGGCCACTCGATCTCTTGGCGGATGCATATAGGCACCAAGCCATGCTTCAAGCCATCCAAACGAAGGACTTGCAGGGCGGCCGGGATGCGCTCAATCGTGCCATCGATGAGTGGCTTTCGGTACTGCGGGCTTGGGAGCGGAACGTCAATGAAGATCACTAAAATCGAGACCCACGTTCTCTTGATTCCGGACTATGACCCGCAGGCCTGCTCCTCTGCGCAAGACGACCTTATCGTTTTAGTACACACTGACGAAGGCATCACCGGGATTGGTGAAGTCGATACCAATCCCTGGGTCGCGCAGTCGATGATTCACGCTCGAGGCACGCACTCGCTAGGGCTTGGCCTGGAAGAGATGCTGATCGGCGAGGATCCGATCAACCCAGAGGTGCTGTGGGACAAGATGTACGTGGGCAGTTACATGACCGGTCGCCGGGGGTTGGGTATCTGTGCCATGGGCGCGCTTGACATCGCCCTGTGGGATATCCGTGGCCAAGCATTTGGCGTGCCTTGTTGGCGGTTCCTTGGAGGCGCCCGCAAAACTCATATCACGCCGTACGCCTCTCTTCTCCCTACTGGCCGGACACCCGCGGAGCATCGCGAGTCGCTTGTGGCCAAGGCGAAAGAAGCTCGGCGCGTGGGCTTCCGCGCCGCCAAAGTGGAGGTCGTCGTCAAAGGCCCCTATGCTCACAACGGTGTAAGCGGAAGCGATGATCTGATCGTGGAATTAGTGGCAGCATGCCGGGAGGCGGTCGGCCCGGATTTTGTAATGATGGCGGATGTCTGCTATTGCTGGACCAATGCCAAAGAGGCGCTGCGTGTTCTGAAGCAACTCGAGCGTTACGACCTGTTCTTCCTCGAAACTCCGCTCCCGCTTGACGACCTCGACGGATACGCCTATCTGCACGACCATTCGCCGATCCGTATCGCAGCCGGAGAACTTCAGAACACCCGGTTCGAGTTTTTGGACCTGATGGATCGGGCAAAAGTGGATGTGGCGCAACCCGATGTCGGCCGCGTGGGAGGGTTCACCGAGGCCAGGCGTGTGTGCGACATGGCGGCGGATCGAGGGCGGCTGATCGTGCCGCACTGCTGGAAGACGGGGATCGGCATCGCCGCCTCGGCTCATTTGAGTGCAGCCACCGCTCACTGTCCCTATATCGAGTTTCTGCCGGCGTGCCTGTCCGAATCCCAGCTCCGCCGCGAACTTGTCATCGACGAGCTTGAGATGATTGACGGCCAGATCCCGGTGCCGGAGCGGCCAGGACTGGGAATCAAAGTAAATCCCACAGCACTCAGGGAATACGAGGTCCAGTCTCACGAAACCAACCTTCACGCCCGGAGCGTGTGAGGCACCTTATGGGTGATTTTCACGACAGTCTATGACTCAGATTGGCATTGCGATTCGGAACACGCGTAAGAACCTTGGCAAGACGATGGCCGAGTTCGCCGAGATGATCGGGTGCAAACAGAGCACCATCAGCCGCTACGAGGCCGGAAGATTGACCCCGAGCCGCGCCGTGCTGATAGTGCTACTGCAATTGGCGAAAGGCGCCGACAGAGAGATCATTCTGGAGAGATTGGGAGTGGATCGCTCGACGCGAAGTGAGTGGAGTGAACGGGATCTTCTGGATGCCCTCAAAACCTTTGAGGATTACTCAGAGCTTGTCCCGCTGGTGGGGTTTTCGGTGAACTGGCGCGAGCCCGCGGCAGACGACCAGCGGCGCGTGTGCCTCGCCGGAACTCGCAGGCCGCGGGAATTCGTGTGAGAGTGCGGGCCCGGACTGACGAATCTCGTCCCGGCACA
>JBEKWU010000190.1:0-7253 GCA_049512775.1 Bryobacteraceae bacterium | reverse complement strand
CTGCTTCTGCGCGTGCATGTCCACTCCTCGAAGGTGTCATGCCCCGCGCCCACTTGGGTTACATTTCTTCGTGACCCAACGGCTCGAGTCCTGGTGACATTTTAAGCGACCCAATTCGCCGGAACCGGTGTTCTGCCAGGCTGTGCTATAATGCGACAGCTTACGGCGGCGCCAGGAGAAGAACCGATGCCGTATCACGACGTGAAGCAGGGTGAGACTCTGGCATCCATCGCGGATCTCTACGGTTTCTTCTGGGAAACGCTCTGGAACGATCCCCTCAATGCCGTATTGAGGGACACGCGCAAGGACCCGAACGTGCTGATGGCGCGCGACCGTGTCTTCGTCCCGGAGAAGCGATCGAAGCAGGAGAGCGGCGCTACGGGTCAGGTGCACACGTTCCAGCTCCAGGGCGTGCCGGTGCGGCTCAATTTCCGGCTGTTGGACGAGGCGCAACAGCCCCGTTCGGGCCAGCGCTTCCGGCTGTGGGTCGACGGCAAGCAGGTGGCGTCCGCAACCACCCCGGACGATGGGCTGATTTCCGCAGTCATCTCGCCAAGAGCCAAATCGGCGAAGCTGGTTGTTTCGGGTCCGGACGGCGACGAGACGTACGAATTCTCCATCGGTCACCTGAATCCTGTGAGCTACACCAGCGGCGTGCAGGCGAGGCTGAAGAACCTCGGCTACTATCCGGCGGAGATCAGCGGGAACCTGGACGACGCGACGCGGCAGGCGCTGCGGCGGTTCCAGGTCAGCGAGGGCCTGGAGGAAACCGGCGAGCCGGACAGCGCGACCCTGGGAAGACTGCTGGAGCAGCACGAGAGCTGAATCAAGGAGATCCGGAAGGTGGCGAAATCACACGCTGCGCCGCAGGCGCACAAGAGCCGTGCGGTGAACAAGGTTGCGCCGGTCGGCCCCTGGATATGCATCCGCGTGGTGAATGAAAAGGATGCCCCGCTGGCGGGCATCGAGGTCTCGGTGAAACAAGGCGCGCGCGTGCTGACCCGGAAGACGGGCAAGAACGGCCGGGTCTATCTCAGCGGCCTGCGAGCGGAGACCTGCCAGGTGGTGGCCGTTCGCGACCAGACCCTGTATGAGTTCGTCCAACTGACGTCGGGACCGGTGGCGGCCCCAGCCGGCGCGGGCGCTCCCTGAAACGAGGCGCGAAAGACAATGGCGGTCGAACTGGACTTGTTGGATGAAGCGAAGACGGCGGTGGAGTACACCGTCCAGGACGGCGATACGCTGGCCAAGATCGCGCAAGCCAACGGGATCGCCAACTGGCGCGTGCTGGCGCTTTACAACTGGGGCACCGTGGAGCCTCGGGAGGTGAACCGCGCGCTGTTCGAGTGCGTCGGCTGGGCCGCCGCGGTTGAAGATCACCCTGGCAACACGATCCTCAAACCTCACGCGGACGCGAAGAAGAAAATCCGCGTGCCGAAGGTCTGGAAAAGCGCCGATCTCGCGGTCGATGCCGTCCACACGATTCAGGTCAAGCCCCATCCTAAACCGCCCACGGCGATCCGCATCCGCCAGCTCGACCGGTGGTTCATTCCGGAGACCGAAAGCTGCGATTTCGCGTACGCGCTCGAAGGGCTCAAGGAGTGCGCCGACAAGGTCGATTTCGAGGTCTGGGCCAGCAACTACGCGAAAGCCGCCGCCGCGGACGAGTTCGAGTTCAGCAAGTGCACCTACACCCCGGTTGACGTGCCGGTGCGAAAGGAGGTGCTTACCCGGCAATCCGAGGAGCGGCAAAAGTACAGCATCACCAAGTGGAAAGGCGAGAGCAACACGACGGACGGCATCCTGAAGCCGGCGGCCGGCAAAAAGCGGTATGTCAACGTCGCCTGTTCGCCGTACACTGTTCTGCTGCGGTATTACAAGGCGGATGCCGACAAAACGGCGCGCATCGTTCTGGAACCGTTCTGGCCCGCTTTCAAGGCCGACGGAAAGCCGGATGAGGCTACGCTGCACGTCGGCTGGAACGTCAAGAACAGCAATCGGTTCGCGGACGGCAACGGGACCCTGCTGATCTTCGACAAGACCGGCGAGGTTGTGTTCCGCAAACCGCTCAGCGCGACCGAACTCAGCGAGAAGGTCGGCGGCCCGAACGATTTCCTGTGGAAGGACGGCCGGTACTCTCCGGGCACCAAACAGAACAGCAAGGCCGGCGACAGCGCCATCTGGGAGGACATGCCGTACCGCGTGCAGATACAAATGCACACGAAGGCGGACGAGGCCAACGGCCTGGCGCTGGCGGCGATGCAGACCGAGGTGCGCCTGTACGTTCATCCGGAAGTGGGCACACATCCCGCGGATCCGTTGCAGGACCCCCAATGCTTCCAGTTCCGGCTGGCACCGCACCTGCCGGATCCCGCCCTGGCGAAGAAGAACGGGACCGCCGACCAGAAAACGCGCTGGCGCAAGCTCCAGCTCGCCCAGTCGGGCTTCCCCTGCGGGCCGGTGAACAAGGATGACGCGGTCAACGAATACCTGATCGGTGTGCGGGAGTTCCAGCGCTCGGTTCCGGTCGATGGCGGGGCTAGGGCGTCTCCGCGTTATTCGCGCCTGACGGCCAATGGGACCATCGACGCCAACACCGACAAAGCCCTGAGCGCCCCGCGGCGGCGGGCTGTGTTCGGCGATCCCGATAGCGATCGCGCGGACATGAAAGATCCTGCCAAGATCGCCGAGCGCGTGAACGACAAGGCCGAAGAGATCATTGTCTGGGTAGAGAATCGTCACTACTACACCAAGGCCGCTGCCGCCGACCTTCCCGCAGCCGTCATGCAGATGGAAGACTACGGAGGCGACATGGACATCGACGACGCCGCCCGCATCGGGGTGGAAGAGAAGTCGGTCGCCCGGCCGTGGATTCCGATCGAAATCTCGCTACCCCTGCTGAGCAAGAAACAGGGTCTGCGGTACGCTCCCGCCAAGCCCCCGGCGGTCACCGCCGCCATGCGGCACGCGATCGGGCCCATCCGCGTGGACTGGATCTTCCTGGACCTGGAGCCGGACCTGACCATCCTGCAGACCGACAGCGCCAATTACAACGGAGACGGGAATAACTGGACACGCACCTGGCGCTTTGTCCGGGACGCGGTGAATGATGCGGCGGCCGTCTACAAGGGTCACACCTTCGCCAACTGCCCGAAGAAATACGGCGGCGAGCGGCCGGGCGATCCTCCGGCCGACAAGCCGAAGGACATGAATACGTACTACAAAGCCGTGTTCGGCCTCGACGACGCCGCCCTGCTGCCGTGGCGCGCGGCGGCCGACAGCGCGACCGAAACGGTGTGCGTCCACGTCCACGACGACCTGGCTGCCGCCAGCCAGAAATATTCCGAGCCGCGCGCCGGCCGGGCCGGCGTCTACCTGAACCCGTCGCGCATCGCAGGGGACGGCTACCGGTTCCGGGCCCAGGTGAGCTTCAGCCCGCATCCGCAGCCCGACCGGGACCACCCTAACCGTGCCGTGCTCCAGAAGCGGTATCCGAAGCTCGCGCAAGCGCATACGTGCGGCATTCGCCTGTGGAGGAAAACCTCTTTCCGGGCTCATTCCAACTGGGCCTCGGGCGCGGTCGCCGCCGGCGCTGCCGCGCTGCCGGACTACGGCAATCTCACCGCCGGCGTGCTCGAGTACTACTCCGCCGCGCACGTGCATTTCGTTCACCAGGCAGGGTCGGCGACGATCCTGCCGCTCTCCGGCCTCTTGAGCCCAACCAAAGTGGCCGACGTGAACGCATACCGGGACGCCATCGACACGCGAATCCTGGCGGCGAGCCGGGCCGACTACCCCGCCAAGAACCTCATGAAGCTGAAGGCCACCAACTACTGGCCCTGGCTCGACGAGAAGAACTACGGGCTGCCCTGGAACAAGCAGGTCCTGACCATGGCCGGTTTCGAGACCTGGATCTACGACACCGTGAAGGACGAGACGACGGACCGATTCCACCAGGCGCTGATGTTCTTGCTGCTGCACCGGGTGGAGACCAAGTTCGGTCTGCTCACCGGCCATTTCTCGTGCCCGTGGTCGGCGTTCCCGGAGCTCTGGCGAAGGATGTACATCTGCAGTGCGGGCGCCGCGCACGAGGTTGTGGTCCCGGAGCGCTCGCAGGCGGCCAGGCAAGCAGCCGGCGCGGCCTGCCCTTCGGCGGGCTGCGCCGGGGTGCTGCAACGCGCTTACATCAAGTACTATCGCTGCACGGCCTGCGCCGCCACCTATGCGCAGGCCGAAACAGTTGCGCATCCCGACGCGTTCCAGGGCGCCAACTGCCCCGGATGTGGCGGAGTTGGCACCCTTACGGCGAATGCCGCCGGCCAGAGTCCGCCGCACCGGTCCGATTACACCATCCGCAGCGGATACAGCCCGGGACTGGGCGAATCGGCGGTCGGAGAGCCGCTGGGAGGCCTGTGGCTGTACCTGTCGGTTGAGGAAGGCGTGATTCGCACGATGACCCACGAGTTTGGCCACAACCGCCACCTCTCGCACACCTACGCCGTGCACCACGGATTGGCCTGGGCCGCGGACTACCAGAAGTGGCATGACTTCAAGCAGAACACGGTGGGAGCCATTCCGCCGGGCGACGCGGCCATCTCGAAGGACCGCTGGGACCGCCGCTGCATGATGAGCTATTTCAAGAACCCGGTGCCGGCGAACAACGCCGGCAACTACGACCGGCTGCGGTACTTTTGCGGCAAGTGCATCCTCAAGTTTCGTGGGTGGAAGGTCGAGAACCTGAGCCTGGACTCGGGCAAACACGACGGGAATCCATAGGCCATGCGCGCGGTCGCCCGTGGAGTTGCGTTTCTGGTCGGGGCTGCGGGCGCGCTGCTGCCGTCCGCCTGCAGCTCCGCCGGAGCGGAGGGACAGAGGAAAACCATGTCGGAGATAATGATCGAGGTGAGGCCGGAGCGGCCGCGCTTCCTGGTGGGAGAAAGCGTGCGGGTCGTGACATCGCTGCGCAATCAGGGGGCGGGGGGAGCGCCGGTGCCTTCGTGGGCCGGCCCCTCGCCGTTCGTGTACCGCCTGGATGCGGTCGACCCGCAGAAACCTTCGTTTGAGTTAAGCGAGCTGGGCCGAAGGGAGGTGCGCAGCAAGGGCAGCCCGCCGCCCTTGGCGCCGCTGCCGGCGTATGTGCTCGGTGCTGGGCAGGCGATGAGCCGGGCGGACGATCTTACCGACCTGGCCAGCCAGGACATCCCGCCGGGCGCCTATCGCCTCACCGCCCGTCTATCGATGGACTCGGCGGTGTACGAGTCCGCGCCCCAGCGCGTCGAAGTCGAGGCGGCGCTGCCGGACCTGGTTTCGAGTCATGTGTCGGCCGGCTCCGGGCGACTGGTTACCCTGTTCGCCCAGAAGGACGCGCTACTGCTCCGAGAGGCCTCCCTCACGCATCCCGAATTCGGGGTGTTCCGAAGGCTGGAGCCGGCCAGGCAACCGGAGCGAATCGCAGGCCTGGCGGCCGCGGTGGACGTCGAGAAAGTCGCCGCGGAACGCTGGGTGGCCTGGCTGGCGCAAGGCACGCTGAACGCGTTCCGACGCGCGCCGGACGCGGAACCGATGCGGCTCCGCAGGCCCGTACCCGATTTCCACCAGCTCCGGTTAGCCGTGGCAGAACCGGTGCTGCTTGCACCTGGGTTCCAGCGCGCCGACGGCTCGGCGCTCTTCCTGGTGGTGGGCAGTGCCTCTGGCGCGCCTCGGCTATTGGCCGGTGCGGTCTCGGGCACGGGCGCCGCGGTTCGCTGGGAAGCGCCGTTGCCGCACCTGCCCGGGCGGACGCTGGCGGGCATTACGGCGTCCGGTCTGCTGCGCCTGGTCTGGGTTGATCCGCGCGCCAATGGCCGCCACCTTTGGACTGCCGGCTTTTCCCTCCTCGACGGGAAGGGCGCCGCTCCGCACGAGTTGGGCGAGCTTGCCGCGCCGCTGCTTGCGTGGAGTGCCGATGAGGCCTATTTGTATGCGCTGTGCGGTCCCGCCCCCGACGGCCACACGTCGGCGTTTAGGTTTCCGTTCGAGAGCCATTTGGGGATTCCCTCCCGGTTCGTGCTACCCCCATTGTCCTCGCCCGCACACGCCTGGAGTGTGGTCTCGTTGCCATCCGGCGAACTGGTGGTAGGGGCGGCGACCGAGCACAGACTGTTCCTGCTGCGGGCGCCGCGGCCGGCGACCTGGGAGGTGGCCGAGGAGCCATTCCGGCAGGAGCGGCTGCTGTGGCTATTTCCGGACGCCGACGGGCACGTTTGGGCACAATGGGTGGAACCGGGCCACGGCTTCCGCGTGCTTCAGCTCACGGGCTCGCGGCCGCGCTATTAACCGCGTCCGCGGTCTACCACGGGCGCCCACGCTCGTTGAAGCGGCCTGCCGCGTCGGCGGCCAGCATTTCGAGGCTCACCGGCTCGTTGCCGTCGACGATCACCAGCAGGCCGCGCTCGAGCCGGTCCGTGTTCTTCACCAGCCACTCGGCTTTCAGCGAGTCCGCCTTGGGCTTGAGGACGGCGGTGACGACCTTGTACGTGTACGGTCCGTCGGAGGCCTGCAACGCCTGGCGCAACCGCATACACCACCTGGTCGTCCTTGTCCAGGACCGCCAGCGAGCCGCGGTCGGCTTTCGCGGCGTTATTCCACTTGATGGTTACCTTCTTGTCCGTCTCGACGGTAGTGGTTGCGCAATCGGTCTTGGTCTCCTCCCACAGGGGCCAGAACGGCAGAGCCACCAGGGCCGGCGGTCTTGTCGCCCGCGTCGATGTAGTAGCGCAAGAGCACGCTGTAGGGGGAGAACGCCACGTTGATGTAGCGCTCCTTGCCCTTGGCCTTCACGCCGAGGATTCCCTCGGCCGTGCTGACCTGCCCCTTCCAGCCTCTCCCCTTCTTCTTGGTCTTGGGGTCTTTGGTCAGAATCTCGCCCTGCTTCCGCTCGCTGGCGCTGTTCCCGGTCTGCTCAAACAGCGGGGTGTCGGGCAGCTCGGTGTACTTCCCCAGGCCCTTGTTCCAGTCCGTGCACTTGCAGTACTTGCTTCCGTACACCTGGAAGTCCACCTTGTCCGCGTATTCCTTGAGGCCCTCGAGCCGATACTGGATGCCACAGGACTCCACGGCGGGGATGAACCACTGGTCCAGCGTTGGGATGGAGCGAATTGGGTCGCTTAAAATGTCACCAGGACTCGAGCCGTTGGGTCACGAAGAAATGTAACCCAAGTGGGCGCGGGGCATGACACCTTCGAGGAGTGGACATGCACGCGCAGAAGCAGTAC
>JBEKWU010000189.1:0-12023 GCA_049512775.1 Bryobacteraceae bacterium | reverse complement strand
CCATTTTCGAACCTAGCCGAACAAGGCGCCAACCTGCTTTTTGAGGACGGCCGGAAAGGGGAGGTTTGTCCAGCGTTTTCAATCAGCCGAGGGGCGGTTCCCGGCTAATTTGGACAGCAGTGAAGCTGGTCTTGATAGATAGAAAACAGCGCCCAAAGAAAGCACAAAGTGGCCGCCGAGATAAGGAACGGAGCGATAAACGGCTGAAACGGTGAGCTGCGAATCTGCGGGATGATCCCTGTGAGTAGGCCCACTAGGAACGTGAACGCGCTCGCAAGTTTCTTCCATTCATGCCACAGCGCCGTCAGCCAGGAAAGAAGATCGCGCCACCCGTTTTGTTTCACGGTTCGATTATACGCAAAGGAGAAGGGAAAGTGCGCTGATAGGCTCCCCGTGAGGAGCTGTCGCGGAATCCCCTTCGCACTCGCAGACTCCTCCCAAGTCCTCATCTGGGACGCCAGACTGGTTCAGGTTCAGGTCCCCTCGAGCCCAAGACTGTCGTTGACGGCCTGTCGCAGCTTCTGTTTGCAGCCCAGGTAGGGCTCGGTGGTCTGGCCCTGTTTATGGAGGTTTCAGCGTTGTCGCCGCGCGCCCGAACAGACTGAGAAACCGTAGATGCGACACATCCAGATGGAGTGCGTGTTCGAACGACCGATCCGACCACCCGTGGTAGGATTCCCGGTGATCGGGGGAGAGAAATCGGACCGCAACTGCATCGCCACCGGCGTCTCACGGTTCGCCGGGCGACCGCCAGCACGTGAATCTCGGCTCCCGCCGAGATACCTGCGGCCGGACCGACTTCCGATGACCCACACTGGTGTATACTCAGTCGCAGCCAGGAGGTCATGGCGGAGATTCCGGTTGAAGGCGGGGGTCATCATGAGAGAAGGCCGTCCTTTCCCTATTCGGTTGTTCGTCTGGTCGGTGGCGTTGGTCGCAGTCGCCGCCGCGGGCGTCTATCTGGCGTATGAAATGGTCGTCAAGCCGCGGCGGGAGCTGCAGGACCAGATCCGCGAGCAGAAAGGGACCATTCTCAAGCTCGAGCAAGACAAGCAGCGCCTCGAGGCCTACCTGAAGATCCTGAAGCACATCGACCGCCGGGCCCGTGTCGAGGTTCTGCAACAGGCAAAGGACCAGCAGGGCAACCTGCAAACCACCATCCGGTTCACCGAGGTTGACGACACCGGCAAACCGATCAATCTCTCCCGCGAACTGACTCTGCCGGGGCAGGTAGTCTATTTTGACACCCTGGTGATCAAGTTTGACGACCATTTCATCGAGCAGGGCGACCCCTTCAAAGGCCAGGCGCTCATGCTTTTCCGGCGGATCTTCTCCAGCACCATGCGGGCCGAGGATGGGTTCGTCGTCGACATCGAGGGTCAGGCGCCCGAAGTCTACGCCGAGCGGCAAGCCCCCAACAGTTTCGAGAAGGAGCTCTGGAAACGCTTCTGGGAGCTTGCCAACGACGAGAAACTGGCGAAGGAGCGCGGCGTGCGGGCTATCCACGGCGACGCACCCTACATGCGTCTGGAGCCCAACCGCGTGTACGAGGTCTGCCTAAGGTCAACCGGCGAAGTCATCATCACGCCCGGAACGCGGCTGGCGCCCCCGCAACCGACTCCGTAAAGCCCTCGGAAAAGCCCGACTAGGCCCGTCAGCCACTCAGACTCTGCTTCAGTTGCCTCGCAATCCACTCGTTCTAATGGAAGTCGAAGCCCGGATTCGCAGAGGTGGAAAGTTACGGACAACGTCGTGGGTTGATGGATTTCGCCGACAGTCCGGGTGCCATCAGGAAGCCTCAGAGAGTAATCTCCATCGCGGCGAAAGCTCGATTCCTTTCGACCGCTGCGCAGCGCCCGGATCCGTCCCGGCGGTTGTCCGAGCGTGATTGTCGAGAAGTCCTCATCTGGGAAGCTGAGGATCCCTCCTGGTAACCGCCGCCCCATCCCCCACGACCACGCGCTGGCGCCGCGCCAGCCGGTTGCGGCGCCAAATCCACATGGGCGCAGAGCGCTTGTCTCTTGCTGCATGTGGCAGGCCCTTCGGCCCCGGCATTCCGGCCCGCCTCACACCGCCTGCATCTCCGGCGCCGGCTGCTCCTTGAGCAGATCCAGAAACGATTGTGCGGCGCGGTGGAACTTCTTCCGCCGCCGGTACACGATCCCCAGCGGGCGGACCAGCTCGGCTTCCATGGGGATGCCCACCAGCCGGCCGCGGGCGATCTCGGCCCGTAGCGCCCGCGCCGGCAGAATGCTGATGCCCGCCCCCAGCGCCACCGCCTCTTCGATCATCTGGATGTTGTCGAAGTGCATGGTGCGGTTGACTTCGACGCCGCGGTCGCGCAGGAAGCGCTCGATGCGCTGCCAGATGGGGAGATCTTCGTCGAAGCCCACGAAATCCTGGCCGTCCAGGTCGGTCATGCCCACTACGGATTTCCGCGCCAGCGGGTGGGCCGGGGAGGTGGCCACCACCATCTGCTCCTGGCGCCAGGGCAGAACCGCCAGCTCCTTGGTGGCTTCCGGGTAACTGACCAGCCCGAGGTCGGCGCAATCCGTCAGCACGGCCTCGTAGACCTTGTCCGGCCTGAGGTACTCGACCTCCAGCCGCGCGCTGGGGAATCTCCGCCCGAACTCTTCCTTCAGGTGCGACATCTCGGAGAGGCCGACCGAATAGATGGAGGCCACGCGGACGGTGCCCTCGACCTCCTTCTTGAGCGCCTCGAGGGCGATTTCGAACTCGTCGTGGCGGCGCAGCACGTCGCGGCACAGGGCCGCATACAGCCGGTCGGCGGAGGTAAGAGTGAACGGCCGGGTGGAGCGGTCCAGCAAGCGCCGGCTCTCTGCCACGGGCGCAACAGCAAGTGGCCGGGATGCCGACGCTGCGGCCTTGTTCGACTGCTGGACCCGCCGACAAACCGGTCGGGTGCAACCTCAGTATTCTGGTTCAGCCGGTCCACCCGAAATCCTCCAACGTCTCAAGAGCAATCTCCTTATACACTGGAGCTTCCGATTCGAGCATTTCATAGCTCTCCCGGATGGACCTTGCATAACCGTCTAGACCTGGAAAAAGAGACGCTGCACTGATATTCATTCGACTTAATTCTCGCAACATCTGAGTTCGTTGGCTCAAGGGCACGATGAGCTTACGTGCGAACTCTTCCTTCACTTTCCGTTCTTCGGGAACGACGACGAATCTGAAATCATCTGGTTGGCTAATGAGAACATCAAACGGAAGCCTCAGGCTCGATGGACACAAGAAGATCCCCTGCTGAGCCGCCAATCGTTCATTCATCAAGAACGGTTGGATCGGCACTACCGCGCCGGAATCTGACTTGGCGGCAAGGAGTTTATCGAACGCCTGCCTGAATTCCTCTGGTTTCGCATTCGGAAGGCCCAGCGCGCGTTTTGCGATACTCTGCAGTGCGACGTGATGTACAGCCCAAACCGCGGCGTGTGTCGGGCCGCATGTCTTACATGCGCTCGGACGTTCTCTCAGGGCAAAATACAGCGCAACGTACGGAGACAGAGTGAAATCCAGCAGACGTGTAGGCAGTCCCCAATGTTGCATAAGCGCGAACCACTCCACGAGCTCCGTTTCTGTCGGCGTCCGATGTATGTACTAATTGGCTTGACGCCTGAACCTATTCAACAGCACTCGCTCGACATCTTGGGCACTTTCTAGCCGACGATCTGGAATCAGACGCTCAAGGGAGGGCGCGAGCGTCCAGGCGGAGTTCGCGTGGCCCCTGAAGCACCATTTATATCGGTGATCACCACGGTACGAGGTGAGATGATTCTGGAAATCGTCCCAGGAGTTGATCTCTACCTCCTGCCTTGCAAGCGCTTGAGAGAAGGTGGCCGGTTCGTCTTCACGCTCACTCATACTGCATCCTTTGTACCACGCAGCGCAATGCTACGGCGATTGAAAACATTCAAAAGCTGCACTCGCGGCATGCACTTGGCCGTCCGACGCCTGAACCGTAGACATGCGCCAGTCGACGCGAGCCGGAAGTCCGATTCCAGAAAATCTGGATGCACGGCACCTCGAAGTCGATCGATCCCGGTAAACGCCGGTCACACCCCAACCCACAGCGCCCGTGGCGCTCCTTGGGGGATCGCCAGCGTGGATCCGAACTCCGCATGGAACACTTGATGTTCGCCCCCGCAAGTGGGTGTTCGCCCGTGAAGCTATAATCGAAGCATGTCCTCCGATCGCAACCGCCTTCATTCGCTGGTGGATGCCCTTCCGGACGCAGAGGTGCAGGTGGCTATTTCTTTTCTTGCGGAACTGGGTGAGCAGGAAATCATCGATGCCGAGACCGCGGCCAAGCTGGATCTGGCCCGTGCGGAACCGGGCGACGATGTTCCGCTGGAGGAAGTCCGGCGCCGGCTCGGGCCGTGATCCGCCGCGTAGTTTTACGCCCTGCCGCGGTGCGCGACTTGGCGCGTCTTGATCGCGTCGTCCAGGCACGGATCGATGCGGCCCTGGTGCGTTTCGCCGCGACCGGCCACGGCGATGTGAAGTCCCTCAAAGACCGTCCCGGTGAACTGCGCCTGCGGGTTGGCAAGTGGCGGGTCTTTTTCTGCCTTGAACCACCTGATTTCATCCGCGTCCTCGGTATTGACAACCGGGGTGAAGCTTACTGATCCCCAACGGGCCCCAGCATTCCGGCAGCCCTCACACCGCCTGCATCTCGGGCGCGGGCTGCTCCTTGAGCAGATCCAGAAACGATTGGGCGGCGCGGTGGAACTTCACTTCTTGCGGCGGCGGTAGACGATGCCCAGCGGGCGCACCAGCTCGGCTTCCATGGGGATGCCCACCAGCCGGCCGCGCGCGATCTCGGCGCGTAAGGCCCGGGCGGGTAGAATGCTGATGCCCGCGCCCAGGGCCACCGCCTCCTCGATCATCTGGATGTTGTCGAAGTGCATGGTGCGGTTGACTTCGACGCCGCGCTCGCGCAGGAAGCGCTCGATGCGCTGCCAGATGGGGAGATCTTCGTCGAAGCCCACGAAATCCTGGCCATCCAGGTCGGTCATGCCCACCACCGACATCCGCGCCAGCGGGTGCGCCGGGGAGGTGGCCACCACCATCTGCTCCTGCCGCCAGGGGAGCACCGCCAGCTCCTTGGTGGCTTCCGGGTAACTCACCAACCCCAGGTCCGCGCAGTCGGTCAGCACCGCCTCGTAGACCTTGTCCGGCCTGAGGTACTCGACCTCCAGCCGCGCGTTCGGGAATCGCCGCCCGAACTCTTCCTTCAGGTGCGACATCTCCGAGAGCCCGACCGAATAGATGGAGGCCACCCGCACGGTGCCCTCGACCTCCTTCTTGAGCGCCTCCAGCGCGATTTCGAACTCGTCGTGGCGGCGCAGCACGTCGCGGCACAGGGCCGCATACAGCCGGCCGGCGGAGGTGAGAGTGAACGGGCGGGTGGAGCGGTCCAGCAGGGTAACCCCAAGACGGGTCTCCAGTTCGTGGAGGTGCTGGCTGGCGGCGGACTGGCTGATGCCATTCATGGCAGCGCCCCGGCTGAGGCTTCTCGCCTGGACGATGTCGCGGAAAAGGCGAAGCTGATCGAAGCTCACAAGCAGCCCAGAATATCATAAGACCGCCTTATTTTCAATAGGGTTAATTTCCAATTGACTAATGTTCCGCTTTCCGCTATCCTGAGTTCAACAGCCCGCCCTCTCGGGGGAGCGAACACCATGAGCGACCAGCCAGTTTCTCGCGGTCTACCCGGGCCGCAAGGCCTGTACGACCCGTGCAACGAGCGTGACGGCTGTGGCATCGGCTTTGTGGTCAGCATCAAGGGCGAGAAGTCCCACGACATCATCCTGAAGGGCATCCAGATTCTGCTGAACCTGGCGCACCGGGGAGCCTGCGGCTGCGACCCGGAGACGGGCGATGGCGCCGGCGTTCTGATCCAGGTTCCGCACGAATTCTTCGCCCGCGCCTGCGCCAAGAGCGGCTTCTCGCTGCCCAACCCCGGCGAGTACGGTGTCGGGATGGTCTTCCTGCCGGTGGAGAGGCACGAGCGGCTGATCTGCGAAGGCATCCTGGAGCGCATTGTACGCGAAGAGGGCCTGAGCGTACTTGGCTGGCGCGACACGCCGATCAACGACGAGGCGATCGGCCGGATCGCGCGCGCCTCGCGGCCCTACATCGAGCAGGTGTTCATCCACCACGCGGCGGGCATGGACCAGGACGCGCTCGAGCGCAAGCTCTACGTGATCCGCAAGCGCGCCGAGGCGGAGATCGCCGCCTCCGCCCTGCGCGACAAGAGCTATTTCTACCTCCCTTCCCTCTCCTCGCGCACCATCGTCTACAAGGGCCTGCTGCTGGCGCCGCAGATCGCCAGTTTCTACCGCGAGCTCTCGAATCCCGAGCTGGTGAGCGCGCTGTGCCTGGTGCACCAGCGCTTCTCGACCAACACTTTCCCAACCTGGCAACTGGCGCACCCGTTCCGCTACCTGTGCCACAACGGGGAGATCAACACGCTGCGCGGGAACGTGAACTGGATGCACGCGCGGCAATCGGTGCTGGCTTCGCCGCTGTTCGGCGACGACATCAAGAAACTGTTCCCCATCTGCACGCCGGGCGGCAGCGATTCCGCGCAGTTGGACAATATCGTGGAACTTCTGGCGCTGGCCGGGCGCAGCCTGCCGCACGCCATGGCCATGCTGATCCCGGAGGCCTGGGCGGGCGACAGCGCGATGGCGGACGAGAAAAAGGCCTTCTACGAGTACCACGCCTCGCTGATGGAGCCCTGGGACGGCCCGGCGGCGATCGCCTTCACCGACGGCCGCGTGATCGGCGCCACCCTGGACCGCAACGGGCTGCGCCCGGCGCGCTACCTGGTGACGCACAACGACCTGGTGATCCTGGCGTCGGAAACCGGCGTGCTCCCCGTGAAGCCCGAAGAGGTGCGGTTCAAAGGCCGGCTGCAACCTGGCCGCATGTTCCTGGTGGATACCGGGGAAGGCCGCATCATCCCGGACGAGGAGCTCAAGCAGCGGCTGGCTGCCCGGCAACCTTACGGGGAGTGGATCCAGCAGAACCAGGTCACGCTCGACCAGTTGCCGGAGCCCAATCGCTGGCACCCCACCGGGTACGATTCGATTCTCCGGCGCCAGCGTGCGTTCGGCTACACGGACGAGGACTTGCGGATGATCCTCACTCCCATGGCCGTGAATGGCATGGAGCCGATCGGCTCGATGGGCGTGGACACTCCGCTGGCCTGCCTGTCGGACCGGCCGCAGCCGCTGTTCAACTATTTCAAGCAACTGTTCGCGCAGGTGACTAATCCGCCCATCGACCCGATCCGCGAGGAGCTGGTGATGTCGCTCGGGAGCTTCATCGGCACCGAGCGCAACATCCTGGATGAAACGCCACAGCACTGTCACACGCTCAAGCTCAGGCATCCCCTGCTGACCAACTACGATCTGGAGAAGCTGCGCCGCGTCTCGTGGGGCGATTTTCTCGCCACCACGCTGCCGGCGCTGTACCGTGTGGAGGGCGGGGAGAAGGAGCTTGAGCGCGCGCTGGAGGACCTGTGCCAGCGGGCGTCGCTGGCCATCAAGAGCGGGTACACGGTGCTGATCCTCTCCGACCGCGGCATCGAAAAGGATTATGCGGCGGTGCCCAGCCTGCTGGCGCTGACCGCGGTTCACCATCACCTGGTGCGCGAGGAGACACGCACGCAGGTGGCGTTGATCGTCGAATCCGGGGAGCCGCGCGAGGTGATGCACTTCGCGCTGCTGATCGGCTATGGCGCGAGCGCCGTGAATCCGTACCTGGCCATCGGGACGCTCGAGGACATGCATCGGCGCGGCCTGTTCCCGCCCGAAGTGACCTTCCGGGAGGCGCTGCGGAACTACAAGAAATCCATCAACAAGGGCCTGCTGAAGGTGTTCTCGAAGATGGGCATCTCGACGCTGCAAAGCTATCGCGGCGCGCAGGCGTTCGAGGCCATCGGGCTCAACAAGTCGGTGGTGGACAAGTACTTCACCGGCACGGCGTCGCGCATCGAGGGCGTAGGCCTGGACGTGCTCTCGCGCGAGGCCAAACTCAAGCACGATTACGCCTTCCAGCCGCCTACCGAGTCGGAAACCGAGCTGGCCGTGGGCGGCAGCTACCAGTACCGCGTGCGCGGCGAGTATCACCTGTTGAATCCGCAGACCATCGGCAAGCTCCAGCACGCGGTGCGGCAGTCCAGCTACCAGACCTTCAAGGAATACACCGAGCTGGCCAACAACCAGAGCCGCAACCTGTGCACGCTGCGCGGGCTGATCGAGATCCGCAGGAACCCGCGCCCGATTCCACTCGAGGAAGTCGAGCCGGCCAGCGAGATCGTGAAGCGGTTCTCGACCGGTGCGATGTCGTTCGGCTCGATCTCCAAGGAAGCGCACGAGACGCTAGCCATCGCCATGAACCGCATCGGCGCGCGCTCCAACACCGGCGAGGGCGGTGAGGACGAGGCGCGCTTCCGGCCGGAGGCGAACGGCGACTCCCGGCGCAGCTCGATCAAGCAGGTGGCTTCCGGCCGCTTCGGCGTGACCACCAACTACCTGGTGAACGCCGACGAGTTGCAGATCAAGATCGCGCAGGGCGCCAAGCCCGGCGAGGGCGGGCAGCTCCCCGGCCACAAGGTGGATGAAGTCATCGCGCGCGTCCGCCACTCGATCCCCGGCGTGCAGTTAATCTCGCCCCCGCCGCACCACGACATCTACTCGATCGAGGACCTGGCGCAGCTCATCTACGACCTGAAGAACGTCAACCCGCGGGCCCGCATCTCGGTGAAGCTGGTGGCCGAGGTCGGCGTGGGCGTCGTGGCGGCAGGCGTGGCCAAGGCGCACGCCGACCTGGTGCTGATCAGCGGGCACGACGGCGGGACGGGCGCTTCCCCGCTCACCGCCATCAAGCACTCCGGCGCCCCCTGGGAGCTGGGCCTGGCCGAAACGCAGCAGGTGCTGGTGATGAACGACCTGCGCAGCCGCGTCCGGGTGCAGACCGACGGAAAACTGCAAACCGGCCGCGACGTCATGATCGCCGCGCTGCTGGGGGCGGAGGAGTTCGGCTTCGCCACCGTGCCGCTGGTGTCGCTGGGCTGCGTCATGATGCGCAAGTGCCACCTGAATACGTGCCCGGTGGGCATCGCCACGCAGAACCCGGCGCTGCGGGCCAAGTTCCAGGGCCAGCCCGAGCACCTCATCAACTACTTCTTCTTCGTGGCCGAAGAGGTGCGCGAGTGGCTGGCGCAGCTCGGCTTCCGCACCTTGGACGAAGCTATCGGGCGCGTGGACCGGCTGGAGATGGGCGACGCGCTGGATCACTGGAAGGCGCGCGGGCTGGACTACTCGTCGATTCTTTACAGCCCGCCGGTGCCCGGCCGCGTTTCGCGCCGCTGCACGACCAGCCAGGACCACGGCTTGCAGCAGGCGCTGGACTACAAGCTCATCGACCACGCGCGCGACGCGCTCGAGAGCGGCGCGCCGGTCGAGTTCCGCCTGCCCATCCGCAACATCCACCGCACCGTGGGCGCCATGCTGTCGGGCGAAGTGGCGCGCCGCTACGGCTCCGAGGGCCTGCCCGAGGACACCATCAAGTTCCACTTCACCGGGTCGGCGGGGCAGAGTTTTGGGGCGTTCCTGGCCAAGGGCGTCACGCTCGTGCTCGAGGGCGACGCCAACGATTACGTGGGCAAGGGACTGTCGGGCGGCAAGCTGATCATCTTTCCGCCCAAGAAATCGACGTTCCAGCCCGAGGAGAACATGCTGGTCGGCAACGTGGTGCTCTACGGCGCCACCAGCGGCGAGGCGTTCTTCAACGGGATGGCCGGCGAGCGATTCGCGGTGCGGAATTCGGGCGCCACGGCGGTGGTCGAGGCGGTCGGCGACCACGGCTGCGAGTACATGACCAACGGCATCGTGGTGGTGCTCGGGCGTACTGGGAGGAACTTCGCGGCCGGCATGACCGGCGGCATCGCCTACGTGCTGGATGAGACGCGCGATTTCGCTTCGCGCTGCAACCGCGCCGGAGTGGACCTCGAGCCGCTGGACGATACCGCCGACATCCAGTTGCTGCACGGGCTGATCGAGCGCCATCTGGAGGCGACCGCGAGCCCGCGCGCGGACTGGATTCTGGACCACTGGGCTTCCATGATCGGCAAGTTCGTCAAGGTCTTCCCGCACGAGTACAAGCGCGTGCTGGGGGTGCCGCGGGCGGCGGAGATGGTCCATGGGTAAAACGACCGGTTTTCTCGAATACCCCCGCGAGGCGACCCAGCGGCGTCCCGTTAGCGAGCGCGTAAACGACTTCTTCGAGGTCTACGAAGAGTTCCCCGAGGCCAAGGTCCGGGTGCAGGGCGCGCGCTGCATGGATTGCGGCGTGCCCTTTTGCCACACCGGCTGCCCGTTGAACAACCTCATTCCCGATTGGAACGACCTGGTCTATCGCGACCGGTGGAAGGACGCCATCCGGGCCCTGCACGCCACCAACAATTTCCCGGAATTCACGGGCCGGCTCTGCCCCGCTCCGTGCGAGGCCTCCTGCGTGCTCGGCATCAGCGAGCCGCCGGTCACCATCAAGCAGATCGAGAAGTCCATTGTCGACCGTGCCTTCCGCGAGGGCTGGATCGTGCCCGAGCCGCCGCCGGCGCGCACCGGCAAGCGCGTCGCGGTGGTTGGATCCGGGCCGGCTGGCTTGGCCGCCGCGCAGCAGTTGAACCGCGCCGGCCACACCGTGACCGTGTTCGAGAAGGCAGACCGCATCGGCGGCCTGCTGCGCTACGGCATCCCCGACTTCAAGATGGAGAAGCGCATCCTGGATCGCCGCCTCGACCAGATGATGGCCGAGGGCGTGGTGTTCCGCGCGAACTCCCACGTCGGCGGAAATGTGCCGGTGGAGGTTTTGGGCAAGGAGTTCGATGCCCTGCTGCTGGCTGGCGGCGCCGAACAGCCGCGCGACTTGCATGTACCGGGGCGCGAGCTCAAGGGCATTCACTTCGCCATGGAGTTCCTGCCGCAGCAGAACCGCCGCACCGCCGGCGAGCGCATCAACTCGAAGGGAGGCATCCTGGCCACGGGCCGGCGCGTCGTCATCATCGGCGGCGGCGACACCGGCGCCGACTGCCTGGGAACCTGCCACCGCCAGAACGCCGCCTCCGTTCACCAGTTCGAGATCCTGCCGATGCCGCCCGCCAATCGCGCGCGCGAGACGCCCTGGCCGCTGTGGCCGCTGCAACTGCGCGTCGAGAGCTCGCACGAGGAGGGCGGCGTTCGCGAGTGGGCCGTCGCTACCACCAAGTTCACCGGCGACGACCGCGGCAACGTCGCCCAACTTCACGCCGTGCGCGTCGGCCCCGCGCCGAGCTTCGCGCCGATCCCCGGCACCGAGTTCACGCTCGAAGTCGACCTGGTGCTGCTGGCCCTGGGCTTCACCGGCCCGGTGAAAGACGGAATGCTCGACCAGCTCGGAGTGAAGCTCGACCCGCGCGGCAACGTCGCCACCGACGAGGAGCATATGAGCTCCATCCCCGGCATCTTCGCCGCCGGCGACATGCGCCGCGGCCAATCCCTCATCGTCTGGGCCATTGCCGAAGGCCGCCGCGCGGCCCGGGGGGTTGATCGGTACTTGATGGGGGACACGAGGCTGCCGTAGGGTGGATTCCCCCAGGCAGCGCGTTCCGTCAGTCAGCGTTTCCGGATAGCGACTTGATTCAGGGATTCAGTGCCAGCAGAGAGCTGGCTCGCACGCCTCTGCCGCTAACAAGCTTCCCATCCAGAACACAGTACCTCTCGGGAGCGAGGAACATTCGAAGCTTGGAGAGGAAAGATACTTTGCTGCGGCTGTGGTTGAGCCTGATCGCCTACAACCTTGGCAATCTGTTGCGGAGGCTGGTGCTACCCCTACTTTCGCAGTTCCCCGGATTTCGAGGCGAACATCGGGCAAAGACAAAACGTAAGTCTTTTGTTTGCGGAGCCACTGACGTCAACCGCGTTGTAGTGCAGACCTAACCCCTTTACCAA
>JBEKWU010000188.1:0-9967 GCA_049512775.1 Bryobacteraceae bacterium | reverse complement strand
GAATCCCGGTTACTTTCGACGCGCCCGCAATGAGTTCCGCGTAGAACGGGAAGCGCTTCGCGTAGAATGCCAGATCCGCATCGGAGCGACCGCTGTTGCGCTTCCTGACTTCCACGTAACTCGCTCCTCCAATGCGCTTTGCATTGCCCGCCATTTGCTCGCCGATCTGCTCCCAGGTTCCGCGATAGTGCTCTGCGGGCATCGGGGACGTGTACGTCTCCCACCCCTGCGAGCGCCCCGCGGGCGCGCCGTCGATCACGGCGTACCCACTGGCCTCGGCGAGAGTACTCCCGGCGGTATCCAGTACGGTGGTGCGGACGGCCAACCCGGCTTTGCGGGAAGGCGTGCAGGTGATAGGCACGCGCGCCACCTTGCAGGGCACGAGCTGCACATCGGCGCGGGCGACTTCGCGGCCGGCCTTGCCGCCGTCGGATTGCGTGACGACTACCCGCACCCGCCGCGCCACGGGAGAGACCACCGTAGCGAATCCGGCCAGCTGCTCTCCGGACCTGCCCGCCGCAGCGATGTCCGAGCGCACCAGAACCGGCCGGAAGGCGTTGCGCTGGTCAAGCGCACCGCCACCTTTATCGATCCACACGGTGCTCTCAATTCTGGCGCTGCCGTGCGCGGGTACTGTCAGGGCATCCGATCGCCAGGCGACTTCGACGGGATTGCCCTCCTCGGCGGGGAATCTCGCGGTCAGATCGACGGCTGCTTGAACGCCCTGGACGCGGTACAGGAACCCAGTACCGTACTGCTCCACCTGGCGCCAGAGGAACGGGCTCTTGGAAATGTGCAGCCTGGGCGCGTCCTGCCCGGCGCCGGGCACGTGCCGTTCGAGCGATTGCGAACTGTCGCCGATCCATGACCGGTCTGTCAGCCGCCAGGGTTCGGTCTTCTGCCGACTCGCAGTCCCGATCCGCACGGTGAGTTCGCGGCCGGAATCGTTACAGAGCACGTCCCGGGTGGAGACGCCGCTCTCCGCTTCGCCGGTGCTCAGCGTACGTTGAAAGGACAGCCACTGGGCCAGAGCCGCGAGCGACGTGGAAAGTACGACGGTTCTCAGACCGCTGCCGGGCGCTACGGTCATGGGCACGGCAGAAAGCGCGAGCGACTTGCCACCGGCGATGAACGGAAACCGGATGGCCTTCTTGTATAGCATGCCGGTCACCGAGCCACCTCGCTGCGGGTTAACGGCGCCCCGCACGTATTCGTTTTCTAGCAGCGACGGCTCGGTCGCGATGGCCGAAGGCGCCAGCATCAGCACGGCGCTCGCGCGCACCAAACGGCGGAGTTGCGACAATCGCGGCATGAGTGCGTCCTGTGTTCCAAAGTTAGTCCCCGCGGAAGTCGGGCGTCAATCGACGGCCGTTCCGCCAGTGAGAACACGGACCTCGCTTTGACGGTTGTGCTCCGACGCGTCAAGACAAGCTTCTGGTATGGTCAAGACCCGGCGCACTCCGAACAACTACGTTCTGGTGGTGTTCGACGGCTGTTGTCACGATTCGTTTGTTGCGGCGCGTCCGCGCGTCATGAGGAGCATCGGACGGGTGGAGCGGCGCTGGTCGTGTGCCTCGTGGACCTCCCCCCTCGCACTACAACCTCCTGATGAGCCTGTTGCCCCACGCCAGTCCCCGGCACGTGTTTGTCTCGGAATACGTAGGCGGGACTTCGTTCGCTTCAACGAGCGCCTGGGGACGGACGGGCTTCGTTTCGAGTCGTTTGTGCCGCGCTTGTGGTTGCCCCGAGGCGTGCTGTGGGTGGAAGTCCCTTACGACGCGAGTGCCGGCATCCGCATGGATGCTCTGGTTCTTTCTGATTTCCACGAGTACCGCTCTTGCGCTCTCGCGCCGGCGGCGCGTGCGGCTTTAGCGCGCGGGTTCCTGATGCCCAGGCGTTGTGCCGCCAATATCTCCGCCTGCGCGGCGTCTTTCATGCCTTTGCGGGCGTACGCTCTCGCGAGGTAGTAATGCGCTTCCCCGGAACCCGGGGTCTTCCGCGATCACACGTTTGAAGCACTTGATGCCGCTGTCGGTATTGCCCTGCATCTCGTGGGCTCGGGCGAGGTCAATGCGCGACTGCAACTGCGTCGGATCGAGTTCCAGGATTCGCGGAAAGCCGGCGATCGCCTGGTTCATTTTCCCGAGCCGCGCGTATGCCAGCGCCGGGTTGTAGGTCGCGATGACAGTGCGCGGGTCCAAGCTCAGCGGTTTACGGAACGAATCCACGGCCGCGGCTGTGTCGCCCGCCTGGGCGAGGTTCACTCCCACGTTCAGGTGCGCATCGATCAGGGTGGCGTCCTGCCGCAGTACCTCCCGAAGGTGCTGGTTGGATTCGCGTATGCGGTCCTGTTCCGCTCCGCGGAGCGCCGTTTCCAGCAGGGTGCGGAACCCCGATCTTGTCCTTGGGATCGGGCAGTAGACCGGAACGCTTCGGCGCGCGGGAACCGATGTACCGGAGGCTCTTCAGCTTCGCCACCGTCGCCGCGTCGGTTGCAGCGGGTCTCGCCTCCCCCGGCGTGGTTTCTGGGTACTCGCTGGCGATCCGCGTCCGCAGTTTCCGAAGCGACGGACTGGCTCGCAGCGGCAAGATTGCTCTGTTCGCGCGGGTCGCGCCCCAGTTCGTAGAGTTTCGCCTTCGGCGCGCGAATGTACTTTTATCCGCCGGTACGGATGGACGCCAGCGGGCTCCAGCCGAAGTGGTAATAGGGATAATTAGGTCTCGCTGAAGGCCGGGGGCGCCGCCTGGCTGCGGTCGCCCGCCGCCCTGCAGATCAACTCCTGCCCCTGCAGGCGGGACGGTACGGCGACGCCAAGCGCCTTCAGAATCGTAGGCGCCACGTCGATGCCGGGCACCTGTTCCGTCACCGTGCGCCCTCTCCAGCGCGAGCCGGGGAATTTGATGATGAGCGGTACCCGCAGCGTGACGTCGTACAGAAACAGGCCGTGTGCGTTTTCGCCGTGCTCGCCCAAGCATTCGCCGTGATCGCTGGTAAAGACGATCAGGGTGTTGTCGTAAAGCCCGCGGGCGGACCGCGCGTCCGTTAATTGCGCAAGCACCGAGTCCACAAACGCGATCACGTCATCGAGAGGCGCCCCGGCGTACTGGGTGCGGTACGGTTCGGGCGGCGCATAGGGCGTGTGCGGATCGAACAGGTGAATCCACGTGAAGAACCGACCGTGCCCGGGCGCCGGGATCCAGCGCAAGGCATCGGCCGTCACCTGGTCGCCGCGGCGATCCAACTCTTCGCCCGGCAAACCGCCCGCTGCCAGCGAGACGTTCATGTACACAGCGAAGCCTTGCCCGAGGCCGCTTTCGGAGTTCACGATCAAGCTTGCCGGAAACCCGGCGGTCTGCAATCCGGCGCTTTTGAGAAGGCTCGCGATAGTAGGGGTGCCGGGCGAAAGGGGAAAGCCCGCCTGGTCTCACTCGCCGGTGGTGCTCGGCCACAGACCGGTCAGCAGGGAACAGCGTGATGGCAGCGTCAGCGGGACCTGCGCAATATCCTGCCGGAACAGGGCGCCGTCCCGCGCCAGGCGGTCGATAGCCGGCGTGCGCAAGGCGCCGCAGCCAGGATGGCGTTGGCATCCGCCCAGGCATGCTTGTCCGGGCTCGCGCAGGACGCCGCAGCATCGCGGCGCACACGGAGAGTGCGCGAGTACCCCACAGGCCTTGGATGGACATAACTCGACGAGGCCCAGTATAGCGCGCCACCTCGCACGTTCTATTGCGCGGAACATC
This sequence comes from Bryobacteraceae bacterium, assembly GCA_049512775.1. GTDB lineage: Bacteria > Acidobacteriota > Terriglobia > Bryobacterales > Bryobacteraceae > Fen-330. Next base: position 6,226 of record JBEKWU010000188.1, on the reverse strand, counting down.
ACGCCGCAATTGTTGACACGCGAGACCACCGGAACTAACTTCAGTTAGTAGTGAGTGCGATAATGCAGAAACTACAGATTGGCCCTATCAACGCCGCGACCCCTACGCCGCTGAACAGCGACGGCGGGTTCGACCGCGGTTCCGCGCGCCGCCTTTGTCGGAGGTGGATCGACCTGCAACTCGACGGTGTCCTCATCCTGGGCAACATGGGAGAAGGCGGGCTGGTTTCCGATGAGACGCGCAGCTCCTTCATCGAGACCGCGCTGGCCGAGGCGGGCGACAAGCTCACGATTTTCGTCAGCGCCGCCGACGCTTCGCTGCACCGCATGCGCGAGCGTGCTCTGGCTTACGCCAGCATGGGTGCACCGTGCGTGGTGTTGTGCATTGCGCCCGGGGTGGCGCCGCAGCGGGCCGTGGATGACGTAAAGCGTATCGCCGACGCCTGTCCGGTGCCGTGTGCATACTACGATGCCCCCTCGCGCACTGGCACGGCCCTGATGCTCAACGAAATTCTCAGCATACTGGCTCATCCCAACATTGTCGCGTTCAAAGATTCCAGTGCCAGCGAAGTGATTGCGCAGGGCGTCACATCACGCCAGTACCGGCCTGCCGGGGTCAGTATTCTGGACGGCGTCGAGTACCGCACGGCCTTTTCCGCGGCGCTGGGATACGATGGCGTGCTGCACGGGGGCGGTGTGCTGACGGCTTGCCGCGTCCGCGCCATCTGGGATTTGGCCAAGGCCGGCCGGTTCCGCGAGGCCCTCGAATTGGACCGCCAGAACGCCTTGTTCCTGGCCACGGTCTACAACCGGTTGTCGCGCCCGCTGCAGAACACAATCGGGCAGAAGTACGTGCTGCAGTTGCTCGGCGTTTTAGACGAGCCCGCGGTTGCCGTCGACCAGTCGCTCGACGACAACTCGCGGGCCCGCATCGCGCAGGCCGTTAACGAGCAACGCGCGTGGCTTCTCCCCGCCGGTGCCGAAGCAACCAAGGTCTGACGCCGCGCGGGCGTGCGCAGGAGGTAATGGGTTTCAAGGGCGAAGCCCTTGGCTAGGACTAGATGTAGAGAGAGCGATTCTATTTATGTGGAACCACCTAGCTGTACGTATCGTCCCGTTTCTGTTCCTTGGGCTGTTGTACGGCCAGGGCGAACGGGCCGCGTTAAACCCCTCGGTAGCCCTCGCTGCATTGATGACGGCAGGCATCGGGCGGCAGGGCACTGAGGTTGTCGCCGCTGAGCCGAACTTGCCGGGCACCGCAGTCCTGACCGCACGCGGAGACCTGGCGGCGCAGATGGTCGATGGGATCAACACGTTCCTGCTGCGCGAGACCGCCGCCGCTATTGAGAAGCGTACTCGGCTGTGGGAGCGAGACTACCGGTCGGCCGAGCTTTACAGCCAGTCCATATCGCCGAACCGAGACCGGTTTCGAAAGATCATCGGTGCAGTGGACCCACGGCTTCCGGTCACGGCACTCGAACTGGATGCCACCACCTCAACGCCGACTCTGATCGCTACGGCGGCCGACTACCAGGTATTCGCCGTACGTTGGCCGGTTTTCGAGGGAGTGACCGCTGAGGGATTGCTCCTGCAACCGCGGGCTGCCCCGGTGGCCCGGATCGTAGCCATTCCGGATGCCGATTGGTCGCCCGAAATGCTGGTCGCGTTGGCTCCCGGAATCGAGCCTGCAGCGCAGTTCGCGCGCCGGCTGGCTGTACACGGCTGCCAAGTACTGGTGCCTGTGCTTATCGATCGGCACAACACCTGGTCCGGCATTGCCGGCGTTCGGATGACGAACGAGCCCCACCGCGAATGGATCTACCGAATGGCTTACGAGGTGGGCCGGCACATCATCGGATACGAGGTGCAGAAAGTCCTGGCGGCCGTTGACTGGTTTACGCAGGAGAATGCGAACCGCCCGGCGACGATCGGCGTGGTCGGCTACGGCGAGGGCGGGCTGTTGGCGCTCTACAGCGCGGCTCTGGACCCAAGAATCCAGGCGACGTTGGTCAGCGGCTACTTCCAGTCGAGACAGGATGTCTGGAAGGAGCCCGTTTATCGTGATGTCTGGGGCCTCTTACGTGAATTCGGAGATGCGGAACTGGCGAGCCTCATAGCACCCCGCACGTTGATCGTCGAAGCCAGCAAGGGGCCGGAAGTTGCCGGACCGCCTCCGCAAACAAAAGAACGAACCGGTGCGACACCAAACGGCCGCTTGGTTTCGCCGCCCGTCGACTCGGTGCAGGTGGAGGTGCAGCGGGCACGTTCGTTCTTTGCCAAGCTCAATGTGGATGAAAAACTGCGGCTGGTGATGAGCGGTGGCGGCGAGGGCCCCCCTGGTTCAGAAGTGGCACTGAGCACGCTCTTGCGATCGCTCGGCGCAAATGGAAAACTACACCCCGCCTTAACCCAGCCTGAAGATCTCCGCCGTAACTACGATCCATCTGTACGGCTGCACCGTCAATTAGACCAGTTGGTTGAACATACGCAGAAACTGATCCGGCGATCGCCAGCACGGCGTTCAGAATTCTGGTCCAAGGCGGACGCCTCTTCCCCTGAACGGTGGAGACGGACTACGAGGTTTCACCGAGACTATATTTGGGAGGAAGTAATCGGCCGCCTCCCGTCACCTACGATGCCGCTCAACCCTCGCACCCGGGTCATCTATGATGAGCCAAGGTTCACCGGTTATGAGGTGATGCTGGATGTCTGGCCAGACGTGTTCGCTTATGGAATCCTGCTCGTCCCGAAAGGCATAAAGCCCGACGAGCGACGCCCGGTCGTAGTCTGTCAGCACGGCCTGGAGGGGCGTCCCCAAGATGTGGCCGACCCGAAAAAAGACCACCCTGCTTACCACCGCTTCGCCGCCCGCTTGGCTGAGGAAGGGTTCGTCACCTACGCTCCTCAGAACCCGTATATCGGGGGAGACCGCTTCCGTATCATCCAACGGAAAGGCCACCCACTCAAACTCGCGCTCTTCTCTTTCATTCTGGGCCAGCAAGAACGCTTGATCGAGTGGCTGGCCAGCCTGCCATTTGTAGACGCGTATAGGATCGGCTTCTATGGCCTTTCCTACGGAGGCAAGACGGCCGTTCGAGTACCGCCCCTCCTCGGTCGTTATGCTCTGTCCATCTGCTCAGCCGATTTCAACGAGTGGGTTTGGAAGAACACCAGCGTGGAAGCGCGCAACAGCTACCTACTGACTTCTCAGTACGACATGATTGAGTTCGACTTCGCCAACGTGGTCAACTATTCGGACCTCGCTAACCTCATGGCTCCGCGGCCTTTCATGGTCGAACGTGGACACGACGACGGAGTCGCACCGGACGAGTGGGTTGCTTACGAGTACGCGAAGGTACGCCGTTTCTACGTGACCACTATGGGCATGCCGGACAAGACCGAAATCGAGTTCTTCAACGGGCCTCACACCATCAACGGCCAGGGGACCTTCGCATTCCTGCGTCGCCACCTGAAGTGGCCACAGTGAGGTCGTCATGCCTTCCGGATGACACATTAAAGCCATGAAGAAGCTATCCCGAAGACAATGGCTCGGAACGACCTCCGCGGGGGCGCTCTGGACCAGCGTCGCCCAGGAACCCGCGGCCGCACAGCAGGCCGGACCCAGCCTGCACCGCACCCAGTTCGATGACAATCTGCTGGCGGAAATCCCCGCCCCGCCGGTCCCCGGGAACCAGGGCCGGCAGATGCTCGCGACCGCCGATGGCGCGGTCCTCACCGCCCTGGCCTGGGTCGGCGGAGTACTGCGCATTTGGCGCGATCGCGCCGCGGTTGCGCAACACAACATTCCCAGCGGGGCTTCGAGCCCGATTCTGCTGGAGGGACAGCAAGGCAACCCGACTCTCTGGATTTCCGCAGCGGGCCGCGTGGCTCGCGCGCGGGAGTGGGCCTCGCCGCCCGAGGATGTCGAGAGAGTACGGGGCGAGCTCCTGGATGCCGCCGCCATGCCGGATGGCCGCACCGTGCTTGCGCTCTCGCGATCGGGCCTGCTGTCGCTGACGGCAATCGGCAAAGGAAGCATCGAGGAGACGGTGGTGGACCAGGGTGCCGGCCGCGCGTCGCTCGACTTCGATCCCGCAGGCTACCTGCACCTTGTCTTTGAAAAACGCCAGGGAATCGAATACCGGCGCTACGACGCCAACCACGGGCTGCGAAATGCCTCGCTGGTGCACGCCGAGCGCGCCGCCGAAGCGTATGGTTTTCATCCCGTGGTGATGGCGCACGGCGGGCGCGTCCTGCTGTCCTACCGCGGCGAGTCGGTGCGCATCGACACGCCGCACAGCGGCGGCGCGGCCTGGGACCGCCTGGGCCGCGGCGGCTACATCGCGGTCCTCGTGTCCGGCGATAACGGGTGGCGCCGGGTGCGGGTTGCCGATTCGCGCCAGATCGTGAAGACGCTATACCCGATTAACGGCGCCTATGGGGGTGGGGCCGACCGCGACCTGCTGGTCCGCTACGAAGAGTTCAGCCCGCCCGCACTGGCGCTGGGACCGGACGGTGTCGTCGTGGTTCTCTGGTGCGATCTGGAACGCCGCTGGATTTACGGGTCGCGCCTGCTCGGAGATGATTTCGCGCCGGCCATGGAAGTGCGCGGGCCCGTTGAGCAGTTGGCCGCCGACATCGCACCGAGGCGCGTTCCCGAGCCATTCGCCGGCGTGCCCCTCGCCATGGTGGGCGCCACGCGCGTCTACCTGGAGCGAGTGGCGCTGCCCGGACCGGTGGTGTCGCGCGGCCGGCGCATCGATTTCGTCACACCCGATGACCTCGCCGTCAGCCGGGGGCTGGAAACGCGGGTGAACCAGATGCGGCGTCACCCGCGCAATCCCGTCATCCCGGTGGACCCGCCGGGGGGCCCGGCGGATGGCGCGGTCGTGGCCCATATCCGGCGGGAGCCCTCGGGCTGGCGCGCGGAGATCAAGTACATCACGGTCGTGAATGCTGATCCCAATACGCCGAACCGCGGCTGGCGCTGCGATGGAGTGGCGGTGAGCGCCGACGGCGTGGAATGGAAGAAAATGCCGCCGCAACCGCTTGCGCAGCGGTACACGGTCAACGGCAGCGGCGAACACAAGGAAACCATCCGCTACGTCGAAGACCCGCAGGAGAGAAACCCAGCGTGGCGCTACAAGGGGTTCTGGCGTTCGGTGAAGCACGAACCTTGGGGCTATCTGCCCGTAGTGTCGCCGGACGCCGTCCGCTGGACGACCGTTGAGACGGGCGCGATCGTGCGTGCCGACGACGACCTGCGCGTCTGGATCGATCGCGACGACGTGCCCCAGCGCCGATTTAAGGCCGATGCGATCAGCCGCAGTTTTTGCGGGCGGGTGTGCGCCCAGTGGATCAGCGCCGACGGCGTGCACTGGAATGACATTCGCGAAACGCTGGATTTCCGCAATCCGTTCGGCGCGCCGCCCGACCGCGGCAGCACGGGCCGCATCCTGCTCGACTCCTGGTCCGGATCGGACGACGAGGACGAGATCCACGGCGGTGTCGTTTTCCGCGACGGCGACCGCTGGCTGCTGCACTACATGAAGTGGAGCGCCGATGGTCATATCCAGTGCGCCTTGGCCGCGAGCCGCGACGGCCTCAACTTCGCCCGCGTGGGAGGCGGAAAACCGACGCTTCCGCTCGGCGAGGCGGGCACCTGGGACGCCGGGCGGGTTGCGCTGCGCGAGGCACCCTTCCTTGTGGGTGACGTGTGGCGGCAATATTACACCGGCTGCGGCTGGAAACACGGGATGGGCGGCATCGGCGCCAGAACCAGCCACTTCGGCCTGAATGCGCCCAACCAGCAGGGACTGGCGGAAATTCCGGCAGGCCGCTGGGCACACCTGGAATTGGCGCGCGATGCCGATGCCGGCGAGCTCGCCTCCGTTCCGCTGCAACTCGTCCGCCCCCACCGGCTGACCGTGGACGTGGAAGGACTGGGCGGGTCCAACACGCTTTCCTGCGCGGTGCTGGATGCACACACGGGCGCCGCCCTCGCAGGCTTCGCGCACGAGGAGTGCGATGCCGTCGGCAACGGACGCGCGGTGCCGGTGACCTGGGGCGGCCGCGGCCTGGAGACAGCGGGCACGCGCCGCGTGTGCCTGGCGGTGCGCATGGCCGGGATGCGCGTCAAGCTGTTCGGGATGAACCTGGCCTGAGAAGGCAAGCCGGCAACCGGCACGCGCCTCACGCCATCCCGCTGCAACGGAGCGGCGCGTCCT
>JBEKWU010000187.1:0-7402 GCA_049512775.1 Bryobacteraceae bacterium | reverse complement strand
GGGGGCAAACGGAAACGCATGCGGCCAGGCGTTGCCTGGCCGTGGGATTCAACCTATCGGGTCCTAAATTGTGTAAAGGATGTCACTGGACTAAAGTGTCAAGGATGTCGCCGGCTTGACAGATCAACAGGCCACAAGTCACAAGCCACAGGCCTATCTCTGCACCCTTCCCGATCCGCCGCTCTTCAGGAGTTGCTTCACGTCCTCGACACCGAAGCGGTTGAAGTCGCCTGGCACGGAATGCTTCAGGCAGGAGGCGGCCACGGCGAACTCCAGCGCCTCCAGCGCACTGGGCAAGTTGAGCAGGCCGTAGATCAGGCCGCCCGCGAAGGCGTCTCCTCCGCCCACGCGGTCCACGATGTGCGTGATCTCGTAATGCCGGCTGATCATAAAGCTCTCGCCGTCGTCGAGGCAGGCCGACCAGCCGTTGTGCGAGGCGCTCTTGGACTCCCGCAGCGTGATGGCCATCGTCTTCAGGTTCGGGAATTCGGCCAGCACCTTCTGGGTGAGGCTGCGGTATTGGGAGGTGTCCAGGGTGCCCGAATGCACATCGATGTCGGCCTGGACGCCGAGCGCCATCTGGCAGTCCTCCTCGTTGGCGATGGCGACGTCGACCAGCTTCATCAGCTCGCGCATCACCTCCGGCGCGGTCTTGCCGTACTTCCAAAGGTTCTTGCGGTAGTTCAGGTCGCAGGAAACGGTGAGGCCGTTGGCGCGGGCCTTCGAGGCGGCCTCCAGGGCCAGGTCGGCCGCGCCCTGGCTGATGGCCGGCGTGATGCCGGTCACGTGGAACCAGCCGGCGTCTTCGAACGCGTCGTCCCAGTGGATGCTGCTCGGCCGGGCCTGCGAGATGGCGCTGGCCTCGCGGTCGTAGACCACCTTCGAGGGCCGCTGGTTGGCGCCCGCTTCGAGGTAGTAGATGCCCATGCGGCCCTTGCCGCGCACGATCTTCGTGGTGTCCACGCCAAAGCCGCGTAACTGGGCCACGCAGGAATCGGCGATGGGATTCGAGGGCAGCACGGTCACGTACCGGACCGGCACGCCGAAGCCGGCCAGCGAGACCGCCACATTCGCCTCGCCGCCGCCAAAGGTGGCCACGAACTGCGGCGATTGCAGGAAGCGCTCGAATCCCGGGGGAGCGAGACGCAGCATGATTTCTCCGAATGTCACGACGGTTTTAGGCATGAGGATCTCCTAGGGCGAATCTGGCAAAACGGCGATCGCTTCCACGGCGAACGAGGCGTCCAGCGAGGGGAGCCCCTCGAAAGACAGCATGGTGCCGGCCGGCGGCCTGGCGCGATCGAAGAATTCCGGCCGGACTTTCCGCACCAGCTCGGCGACCGACCGGGAAAGCGGATAGACGTTCAATACGGCCACGCGACTGTAGGATGCGCCCACCCCCTCCAGCGTCTTGGCCAGGCGTTGGAAGGCCAGGCGCGCGTCCGCGTCGCCGAAACCGAAGGCAAGCTGGGCGCCGGTGAACGCCAGCCGGCGCGGGCCCACCAGGGCGATCTCGGAGTTGTCGGGTGAGCCGGGCAAACCAGGCTGATTCCGGAACACCAGCGCTTGGGCGGGCGGCTGCCGCAGGCGCGCCACGGCCTCGCACTCGGCCAGGCTCTGCGTTGGCTCGCGCATCCGCTGGGCGAAGTTGAGCGCCGCGTGCGGGAATTCGGCGTAGACGCGCTGCCGCACCCCGGCAAGGTCGTCGAGCGAGCTGAGATAGCAGGTGCTGCGCAGCACGTCGTCCGGCCGCAAGCCCGCCGCCTCCATCGCCGTGCGCAAGCGCGCCAGCGATTCCTGCACCAGTGGAAGCATCGGCTGAAGCGGCTGGTCCACCGCGGCGCCCTGCCCGGAGAGGAATGCCAGCCCGTTCGGGTTCACCACCCTCTTCTCCACGGCCACCGACTCCAGCGCCACCTGCGCCCCCTCCAGCGGCAGCGGACCCACCTGGACCACGCTCAGCGCCGGCAGCGGCAGCTTCCGCTCGGTGAAGGTCTCGCTTACGATGGCCTGTACCCGCCGCGTGTCGCCCGAGCCCGCCACGAACGCGCGCAGCTTGACGATGGTGGCTCCCCGGCTCTCCGTCAGCAGCCACTTCAGCCCGTTCCGCACCTGTTGCGACAGCAGGCCCCGGGCCGACAGCGGAGCCACCTGGAAGCTCAGCCGCTGGGCCTCCGCCAGGACCGCGGCCGGCGGTTCTTTCGGCAGTTCCAGCGTCTGGGTTTCCTCCTCCTTTTTCTTCTTCTTGTCCGCCGGCCAGACCAGCAGCGCGGAGGCCACAGCCAGGGACGAGAGCAGTACCAAGCGGCTCATTACGATTCGGAAGAGATTGTATCAAATCAGCGGGATGCGGATTGGCTTGCCCTCCCTAGTCCAATATGGTATGGTGGTTCCCATTGGCATGTTCCCGAAGCTAGACCTCGATGCCCGGTCTGACCTGCCCATTTACCGCCAACTCTACGAGAGAATTCGGGAGTTCATCGGTTCCGGGGCGCTCGAGAGGGGCGAGCGGCTGCCCGCCACCCGCGAATTGGCTGGTAAGCTTGGACTGAACCGGACCACCGTCTCCGCCGCCTACGCGCTGCTGGAATCCGAAGGGCTGGTCCAGGGCCACGTCGGTCGGGGCAGCTTCGTCCTGGCCGAGCCCCAGACGGGGTCGCCCGGTCTTCGTTGGGAGCAGTTGCTGCCCGCCGCCGAGGCGCTCTCGGCTCCCGCGCCCGCTCCTAGCGGGGCCATTAGTTTTGCGACCTCCCGCCCTTCCGAGGAGCTGTTCCCGATGGACGACTTCCGGCTCAGTTGCCAGGAGGTCCTCGCCGAGCGCAGCGCGGCCTCGATTCTACAGCTCGGCTCTCCGGGCGGCTATCCTCCGCTGCGCCACTACCTGCTCGAGGAGGCGCGCCGCGAGGGCGTGGCCCGCGCGGGCGACGATGTGATTGTCACCAACGGTTGCCAGCAGGCGCTGGACCTGCTCCAGCGGGTTCTGGTCCGCCCGGGCGACACGGTGCTGGTGGAAGACCCGGTCTATCCCGGGCTGAAGAACCTGTTCCTGCGCGCCGGCGCGCAATTGGCCGGCGTTCCGGTGGGCCGCGACGGAATCGACCTGGAGGCCTTGCAGCGCCTGATCGAGCGCGGCCGCCCGCGCCTGCTCATCGTGACGCCCAATTTCCAGAACCCGACCGGAGCCACGCTGCCCGCCCCGGCGCGCCGGACCGTCCTGCGCCTGGCGCGCGCCGCCGGTCTGGTCATCGTCGAGAACGATATCTACGGCGAGCTGAGATACGAGGGCAGCCCGCTGGCCCCCATCAAGCAGCTCGACGAGGCCGGCGATGCGGTGCTGCTGCGCAGTTTCTCGAAGCTGACGTTTCCGGGCCTGCGGGTCGGATGGGTGATCGGGCCCAAGGCGCTCGCGGCCCGGCTGGCCGACGCCAAGCAACTCGCCGACCTGCACACCGACCAGCTTTCGCAGGCGGTACTGTTGCGCTTCGCGGTTTCGGGCCGCTTGCTGGCGCATCGCGCGCGGATGCTGGCCGCCGGGACGGAGCGGCTGCGCGCGGTGCTCGAGGCCTGCGAACGGTCGCTGCCTCCGGGCGCCACCTTCACCCGCCCCGAGGGCGGCATGAATCTGTGGGTGCGGCTGCCCCAGCCGCTGGACGCCGCGGAATTGCTCAACCGCGCGCAGCGCGCCGGGGTCTCCTACCTGCCGGGCAAGTATTTCGCCGTGGCGCGCCAGGAGCCCGGCGCCCTGCGGCTGAGCTTCGCCGGCCTGGCGCCGGAGGATATCCGCGCCGGTCTGGCGATTCTGGGAGAGATTTTTTCGAGCGAACTGGCGCGCGCGCGGCTCGATCGCTTCGAATCCGCGCCAGCGATGGTTTGAATGAATTGACGATTGGTTCATTGCCGATTGACGACTGAGCCGGCACATCGGGTGTGGCAATCGTCAATGAGGAAATCATCAATCGTCAATGGGGGAGGGTTCAATGTTTCTGGACGACACATTTCGAGTGAAGGTGGGCCTGGCCGAGATGCTCAAGGGCGGCGTCATCATGGACGTCACCAACGCCGAGCAGGCGCTCATCGCCGAGAAGGCCGGCGCCACGGCCGTGATGGCGCTCGAGCGCGTGCCGGCCGACATCCGCAAGGAAGGCGGCGTGGCCCGCATGGCGCCCATTCGCAAGATCCGCGAGATCATGGAGGCGGTCAGCATTCCGGTCATGGCCAAGTGCCGCATCGGCCACTTCATGGAAGCCCGCATCCTGGAGGCGCTCAAGGTCGACTACATCGACGAGAGCGAGGTGCTCACTCCCGCCGACGAGGAGCACCACGTCGACAAGCGTGGCTTCAGCGTGCCCTTCGTCTGCGGCGCACGCAACCTGGGCGAGGCCCTGCGGCGCATCGCCGAGGGAGCGGCCATGATCCGCACCAAGGGCGAGGCCGGCTCGGGCAACATCGTCGAGGCCGTGCGCCACATGAGGACCATTCAGAAGGAGATGAAGCAGCTCACCGTGCTGGGCAAAGAGGAACTGGTCGCGGAGTCCAAGAAACTCCAGGCGCCGCTGGAGCTGGTCGAGCACGTGGCCGCGCACGGCAAGCTGCCCGTCCCCAACTTCTCGGCCGGCGGCATTGCCACCCCGGCCGACGCCGCCCTGGTGATGCAGCTCGGCGCCGAGGCCGTGTTCGTGGGTTCGGGCATCTTCAAGTCCGAAGACCCCGAGGTGCGCGCCCGCGCCATCGTCAAAGCCGCCACCTACTACAACGACCCGGCCAGGCTGCTCGAGGCCAGCGAAGAGCTGGGCATCGCCATGTTCGGGCTGGACGTGGCGCACATGCCGGATTCCGAGCGGCTGGCGGTGCGGGGCTGGTAGCGTGCCGAAGCGGGTTGGGGTGCTCGCGCTTCAGGGCGATTTCGAGGCGCACCGCAAGGCGCTCGAGCGCGCCGGCGCCGAGGCTGTCGAGGTGCGCACGGCGGCCGAACTCGAGGGCCTCGACGGGCTGGTCATTCCCGGCGGCGAAAGCTCGACTATGCTCCGAATCCTCAAAGACGAGGCGCTGTTGGAGCCGTTGCGCCGCTTCGGCCAGCGCCGCCCCATCTTCGGCACCTGTGCCGGCGCCATCCTGCTGGCTTCCGAGGTGATGCACCCGGCGCAGGAGTCGCTGGGGCTGATGGAGATCGCCGTCGAGCGCAACGCCTACGGACGGCAAGTGGATAGCTGCGTAGTGCGCCTGGCGCCCGGGGAGGAGTTCGCCCGGTGCGCCGGGGCCGGCGAGCTCGAGGCGGTCTTCATCCGCGCTCCCATCATCCGCAACGTGGGGCCGCGCGCGCGGGTCTATCTCTCGTACCAGGGCGACCCGGTGCTGGTCGGCGAAGGGCGCCACCTGGCCGCCACCTTCCACCCGGAACTCACCGCCGACCCCCGCATTCACCGGCTGTTCCTGGAGACGCTGTAGCGATGCGCCGCTACCGCGTGCTGTTCGTGTGCATCGGGAATTCCTGCCGCAGCCAGATGGCGGAGGCCTTCGCCCGCCGCTACGGCTCCGACGTGCTCGAGCCCGAAAGCGCCGGCATCGCGCCGGCCGGTTTCATCTCCCCGGACACCCGGCAAGTGATGCTCGAGAAGAACATCGACCTGGAGGGCTGCGAGTCCAAAGGCTTCGACAAGACCGGCAACGAGTTCGACCTGATCGTCAACATGAGCGGGTATCCGCTTGCTCCCCTGCTCCCCTCGCCGGTCAGGGAATGGAAAGTGCCGGACCCGATCTCGCTGAGCCTGGATCGCCACCGCGAAATCCGCGACCAGATCGAGGGCCTGGTGGCGGAACTCATCCTCGAATTCCGCCGCGCCCAGGAATTTGACACCCCACCGCAACTCAAGGAGAATAAAGGGTAGCCATCCCAAGCGTGCGGATGTGGCGGAATTGGCAGACGCGCTAGATTCAGGTTCTAGTGGGGGCAACTCCGTGAAGGTTCAAGTCCTTTCATCCGCACCACGCTTTGGAAAACACATATGCCGCGTGCCCGCAATGCGCACGGCTCATGCGAGATCGGAAGCCTTTAGCCTCCGCCTGGCACCGTGGCGGATGTGGAGCACTTCGACATGCTTCTGTCTCTCCAGGACGCGGTATATCACACGATAGACGTGGGGCTTGTGGCCGTACAGCAGGTGCCTGAGTTGGCGCTTCTCGGGCGTCACAGGGCATCGGTTCGGCTGTTCTTCCAGGCTGAGGATGGCCTCGTTGAGACCCCTGTACCATTTTAGGGCCGCGTCGGAATGCTCGGCGTTGATTTCCTCGTATAGGCGGGCAAGGTCGCGCTCAGCGCGGGAAGTGATGTTAACGAGGTATGCCATGCCTGCCTTCGAAGTCGGTGAAAAACTCCCTCGCCGGCCGGACCTTTCCTTTTTTCGCGTCCTCCAGGCCCTGACGGATGCCTTCCTCTGCATCGGAGCGGGCGGCAATGTCGAGCAAGCGTTGATAGGCTTCGGCGTCCTGCACGACGGCCGCCGCCTTCCCTTTCACCGTAAGCACCAGAGGGCGTTTGCTTTTCTTCAGCAGTTTCATGAAGTCGCCGGACCGGCGGCGGAAGGTTGTCAGCGATTGGATGTCCTGCGCGATGTCAAGCATGGGGGTTCTCCTATTGAAGCACCTTTTTAGGTGCTACCAGAATACCACCCCTCCGTGAAGCGGAAAAGGCCCCGCTGAGCCCCGGCCTGGCTGACGGCTTTAGGCGCTCGGCGCGAGGAAGAGCAAACCCAGAGAACCGAAACGCACCGTGGCGCCAATCCATCGAGCATGCGCTGGACTGTTGCCGGACGCGGGGTAATAGTCCCACGAAAGCCTCCGACCGTGTCAGGGGAATTCAGAAGCGAGGCTTGGAGAGCCGAAACCACGCCTTCACGCTTCTTTGACACTGCTAACGGTTCTGCAACGGTCTGATTGAGGGGTCCGGTAACCCGAGGACAGTCGGGCTCACGAAGAATCAGCAGGATTAAGCCCCGGGAAGCACGGGGAGACCTTGTCAAGTGCCTTCAGGCTCGAGTGGGGGCAACTCCGTGAAGGTTCAAGTCCTTTCATCCGCACCAACGCTTCCGAAAGCTCATTCTGGCGCCTGACGCGCCTTCAGTTGCGCGACGAGCGACTTCAACTGTTCGGCGGAAAGCCGGATTTCTCCTTCCAGGACCGCGGCCAGGCGCCCGGCGCCGGCGTCGCGAAACCGCGCGCTCCGGATGGCGGCGAGGCCCTGCACCGCGGGCGGAAGCGTGGCATTCAGGTTGGCGCCTTTCTGAATCGCTGCCACAAGCGATTCCGCGATCTTCTGGCGCAGCATCGCCCCGATCGACCCCGAGCGCAGCAGCTCTCCAAGGGATTGGTCCGCCCGAATGTCCGTGACCTCGGGTTCCAGACGCAC
>JBEKWU010000186.1:0-10062 GCA_049512775.1 Bryobacteraceae bacterium | reverse complement strand
GGAGTGGCTGGCGGCGGTCGGGCAGCTCGAAGTGCAATTCTTCCGCGTGCATCAGCACTGGCGCAGGCAGAAGGGCCTGGAGCCGTCGCTTGGGTTTCCGGGACTGCGGTATGTGCTGCTGCACTCGTTGGCGCATGCGCTGATCCGGCAGTTCTCGGTCGAGTGCGGGTATGCGGCGGCCAGCCTGCGGGAGCGGATCTACTCCTCGACTCCGGATGATGAGGAGTCGATGGCGGGTATCCTGATTTACACCGCCGCACCCGATAGCGAAGGCACGCTCGGCGGATTGGTGACGTTGGGAGAGACCGCCAACCTGGAGCAGCACATGGACCAGGCGCTGGAGGGGCTGGAAATCTGCTCGTCCGACCCGTTGTGCGCCGAGACGCAGCCCGAACAGGCGTTCATGTCGCTGCACGGCGCCGCCTGCCATAACTGCCTGTTTCTGCCGGAGACTTCGTGCGAGCGGGGCAATCGGTACCTGGACCGGACGGTCCTGGTGCCCACGATGGAGCGCGACGAGTTCGCGTTTTTCCGGCCATGACGACAGCCGAAGCGTGTCTCAAGCTGGTGGAGGAGTTGCCGGTCAGCCTGGTGGAGTCTCTGATCGGGCAACTCCGCAGGGGTGCGGTGCCGGCGATGCCGAACCCCGGCTACCAGGCGCGCGTGGACGAGATCCTGCGAAGCCGGGCGGAGGTCCGCGGCGAGTTGGCACCGATGCTGGAAGTAGCTCTGGCAGCGAAGCGATCGCGGCAGAGTGTCGAACTTGTCTGGACCGGACCGGCGACTCCGATCGTGCCCGTGAGACAGACAGAGCAGGTACTCTTTGACCTGATCCAGTCCGCCGAACGGCGACTCACCGTCATGAGTTTCGGCATATTTCATGTACCCCGCTTGGTCGAGAGTCTGGAAGATGCGCTGAGGCGCGGCGTTCAGATCCGGATCATTCTAGGCGATCGAGAGTTACAGAGCGATTGGGCGATTGACTGCCAGCGTCATCAGCTTGGCGAATTGGTGGCCGCCCGAGCATCGCTATTCTGGTGGCCTCACGAACGGCGGCTGCGTGGCGCGGAAGGGAACGCTGGGCTGATGCACGCCAAGGCTGCCGTTGCCGACTCACGCTTTGCGTTCCTGAGTAGCGCGAATCTCACTGAGGCGGCTCTGGAGCGGAACATGGAATTGGGTGTTCTCATCCGGAGTGGCAACCTACCAGCCGCGATCGACCGCCTGATCGACGCGCTTCTGGAATCGGGCGAACTGCAGGCAGTATAGATATAGAGACTGGGCTTATCGGAGTGGCGGGATGATGACCTTGCCCAAGCGATCAGAAGAGGTTTGCGCACAAGCCACGTTGCCTACGCCTTCACCGCAGCCGCAGCGACCGAGTATCATGTCCTGATGGTGCGGCTCATCCTGTCCGCGGTGTGGCAGACGCCGAGGCCAGAATTGCGGTAGAGGCGCGACAATATGGCTCAGCGCAAGAAGCTTGAAGACGAAGCTCTGCAGGCCCGTGTCCGGGTTGGGCGGTGGCTGCAGGTGCGCCGCCAGTCTCTCATCGTTCCTTGGAAGCAGTTCGCCGCCACCCTGGCGGAGTACGTGGAGTGGTTCTCGTTCTGCTTGTGGGCGCGGACGACTTTTGAGGCAGACGGGCATCTCTCGACCGGGCTCGATTGTGCTTTGCAGGAGCGTGTACCCGGATTCTTGGAGCAGGCCCAGAGCCGGCGAATCCGCGGCCAACGGGCGGCAGTCTGCTTCTGGTTGCGGCTTCTTGACTGGGTTCATTCCGACCACTTCATCGTGCCCCAACAGCAGGGGTGGCTGGACGCGCTCCGGTGGTATGCGGCCAGCGATCCTCTCGTCCGCAAAGCTTGGTTCCTGTGGCACCAGCAGGACGACCAGCGCAAGGCGCGGAAACCTCTCACCGCCCCGTCCTATGCGGAGTGGAGAGAGGCTTTGGTGGACTGCCCTGAGTTCGTCGAGCCAGGCAGCCTGAGGGCGAAGGCCCTTGGCTTGGTGGCCGGGGTCGAGCCCCGGAGGTTCCGCCTGGCGGTCGAGGACTACGTTGGCGCTTGTGCGTTCGTTTTCTGGGTTCGCGCCATCGAGTCCGCAACCGAGGCCGTCCCCGCCTTTGTCCAGAAGGCAGTTCACAGCCGCTGGCCGGACTGCGACGTCCCACCTGACAGTTCCGAAGACGCCGAGTTCTGGAGACAGCTCCTCGCCTGGGTCGAGCGCCATTTCTTTTCCAACGCCATCTCTGAGGGCTGGCTGTCGGCGCTGCGGTTCATCGCCGAAGAAGACCTCCACTATCAGCGCCTTCTGGCCTATTGCCTGCACTGCGAGGAGCGGTGGATCGAGCGCCCCCTGCCCCGGTACCCCAGGTTCGCGCAATGGGCGTCGAAGGCGGAGAACTATATCGAACCGGCTGCCACCGAATAGGCGCTGACCAGCGACTGTTCGGACTCCTTTTTGGTCTCGTCTGTCCTGGCTGGGGCGCGGTAGCCCCCAGTCGCTTGACCCATTCCTTGAAGTGCGGCCGCAGAGCGCTGTACTGGATCTCTTCAGGGTGCTCCTGGAGAAACCGTGCGACCGCTCCCCAAGTCACCCCCTTGCCTGACCGCACCAGCCACCTGCGCCGAAGCCAGTCTCGCACCGTTCCCTTGGTCACGCCCAATCTGGCCGCCACCTCCTTCTGAGACTCGCGCAACTCCTCCAACCTGATTCCGTCGACCAACTCGCCAAGCCACTTCTTCAGGGCCGGCAGCCGTTCGGGCGGCAGCAAATCACCGAACTCCTTCACAAATAAGGCCAGCGATCCTACGGGAACTCGCCCGTGCTCCGTCCACAGGCACCGCTTCAAAATCCACCGCCTCACTTAGCGACCCGTGACCCCAAACAACTCCGCAACCTCCTTGCACTTGAGGCTTTCCGTCTGGTCGTCGGCATGGTAGCCACGGCGCCGGAGGAAACTCCAGATCGCGGATTCCGGACGCTCCAGCTCCTCGGCCAGCAGCCGGAAGGCCTTGCAGACGATCAGAGCGCGCCGGAAACTGTGCGGGTATCTGGCCAGCATTTCGCACAGAATGAAGCCGGCCTCGAACGTCTTACCTAAACCCACTTCGTCTGCGAGAAGGAGCCGCTGCTTCGCGGACCGGAGAAACTTGAGGAGGGGCTTAAACTGATACGCCTGGAATTCGGTGCGACTGGCCCGCAGCGAGTACAATGTATCTTGGAGCGGGTGGCGCAGGCGCTCATAGGTTAGCAGACGGGAGAAAGTGCTCTTATCGCCAAATTCCCCGTTCAGCAACCGGTCCTCGATCGACATGTCGAGGTTGACCTTCTCCAGATCACTTTCCGGCACCTGGACGGGGTTCGGACCGCTCGGGAACAGCACCCGATAGAAATACCGTCCGGCAAGCCTGTGCGCCGACCCAAGGACCGTTCCGCGCTCATCGCGCTTGGTTCGCCGTACGACAATGTCGCCGTGCTGAAAAAGGGGCGCCACAGTTCTCCACCCCGTGCACTCCGGTTGCAGGACCGGACAAACGCCTCGCAAATCACCGCTTTAGCCTTGATAAGCATATACTATTCCAGTGCGTTCTGTTCCTGAGCAAGGGCAACTCGCGGTCGTGCGGCAAAGGCGGTACGTGGTCACAGACGTTCGGCGTGGCGCGCTGACACCGCAGCTTGCGCTCGCAGACCACCCCCCGCACCTCGTCAGCCTGACCTCCATCGAAGACGATGCGCTCGGCGAGGAGTTGCAGGTCATCTGGGAAATCGAGCCGGGCGCTCGCGCCTTCGAGAAGATGGAATTGCCAGAGCCCAAAGGCTTCGACCAGCCCGCTCACCTCGAAGCGTTCCTCGACGCCGTCCGCTGGGGCGCCGCCTCCATCGCCGACACCCGCCAACTCCAATCGCCGTTCCGTAGCGGCATCGAAATTGAGAGTTACCAGCTCGATCCGGTGGTCCGCGCGATTCAGATGCCGCGCGTCAACTTGCTTATCGCGGACGACGTGGGCCTCGGCAAGACCATCGAGTCCGGCATGGTGGTGCTCGAACTGATGCTCCGCCACCGCGCCAGCCGCGTCCTGGTGGTCTGCCCTTCCTCGCTGCAAATCAAGTGGCACGACGAGATGTTGGAGAAGTTCGGACTCGACTTCACCATTGTCGACAGCGCCCTCATCAAGCGTCTGCGCCGCGAGCGCGGCCTCTACGCCAACCCGTGGACCCATTTCCCGCGCCTTATCACTTCCATGGACTACCTGAAGCGCGAGTACCCGCTGCGCATGTTCCGCGAGGCCGTGGCCCACGACGGCGCGCGTCCCGGTCTGCGCGACTTCGACATCCTCATCGTCGACGAAGCCCACAACGCAGCGCCCAGTGGGACCGGCAACTTCGCTCTCGACTCGCAGCGCACCCAGGCCCTGCGCGAAATCGGCAAACACTTCGAGCACAAGCTCTTCCTTACCGCCACTCCGCACAACGGCTACAAGGAGAGCTTCTCCGCGCTACTGGAACTGCTCGACGATCAGCGTTTCGCGCGCAGCGTCGCCCCCGACCCCGCCCAACTGCGCGCCGTCATGGTCCGCCGCCTAAAGAGCGAAATCAAGAACTGGGACGGCTCCGACAAGTTCCCGCGGCGCACGCTCGAGCACATCCCGGTCGACTACACCGCCGAAGAGCAACGCATCCACGCCCTGCTGGCTCAGTACTCCCGGCTCCGCGCTGAAGGCTACCGCGATAACCCCGAGCGCTTTGCCACCGAGTTCGTGCTCAAGCTGCTCAAGAAGCGCCTCTTCTCCTCTCCGCAAGCGTTCCTGAACACCCTCAACCGTCACCGCGCCTCACTCCGCAAATCGGCGCGCTATGAAGCGCTCACCCACTCCACCGGCGCCCTCGCCCGCATCTTCGAGCAGGCCGAAGAGGACTACTCCGACGACGCCGAGCAACAGGAAGCCGAACTCGAAGCCCTCGAAGCCGCTGCCCGCGCCTTCCGCCCCTCCTCCGCCGCCGAGACCCAGATCCTCAACGATCTTGCCGGCTGGGCGGAGCGCGCCGCCGCGCAACTCGACAGCAAAGCGAACCAGCTTCTGAGATGGCTCGAAAGCGTGGTGCGGCCCAATGGCCGATGGAACCAAGAGCGCGTCATCATCTTCACCGAGTACCGCGACACCCAGAAGTGGCTCCACGACCACCTGGCCACCCGCGCCTTCAAACAAGGGGGCCGCCTGGAACTCCTTTACGGCGCGCAGGACACCGAGGACCGCGAGCGAGTCAAAGCCGCTTTCCAGTTCGACCCCAAGGACTCGCCCGTCCGCATCCTCCTCGCCACCGACGCCGCCAGCGAGGGCATCGACCTTCAGCGTCACTGCCACCGCCTCATCCATTACGAGATTCCCTGGAACCCGAATCGCCTGGAGCAGCGCAACGGCCGCATCGACCGCCACGGACAGCGCGCCCCGGAGGTGAACGTCTATCACTTCGTCGCCTCCGGTTTTCGCGAGGAGGCTGAGTTCGCCGAAGGCTCCGGCACCTCCCTCGCCGCCGACCTCGAGTTCCTCTACCGGGCCGCCAAGAAGGTCCAACAGATCCGTGAAGACCTGGGCAAGGTCGGCCCCGTCATCGCCGAGCAGGTCGAGGAGGCCATGCTCGGCAAACGCCGCCGCCTCGACACCGCCCGCGCCGAGCGCGAAAACGAGCCCGTCAAGCGCCTGCTCCGCTTCGAGCAGAACATCCGCGAACTCTCCCGCCGCCACGTCGAGCAGCTCGACGAAACCCGCCGGGATCTCCACCTCACCCCGGCCAACATCGAGGCAGTGGTCCACATCGCGCTCGACCTCGCCCGCCAGCCCGGCCTCATTCCCGCCGTCCTCGACGGCGTGCCGCGCGCCTTCGACGTGCCCCGCTTCGCCGATCCCTCCTGGCAGCCGTGCCTTGCCGGCCTCATCCATCCCCACACCGGCCAGCAGCGGCCCATCACATTCGATCCCGAAGCAGCCGCCGGCCGCGACGACGCGGTCCTCGCCCACCTCAACCACCGCCTCGTGCAGCGCTGCCTCCGCCTGCTGCGCGCCGAGGTCTGGGCGCCCGCCGACCGCCAGAAGATCCACCGCGTCACCGTCCGCACCGTCCCCCGCGCCGCCCTGCGCGCCCCTGCCGTCCTCGCCCACGCCCGCCTGACAGTGGTCTCGAGCGACAGCCACCGACTTCACGAGGAAGTGATCACCGCCGGCGGCATCATCCAGGAAGGCCGCCTGGAACGCTGGAACGTCACTCAGACCGCCGAAGTCCTCGCCGCCGCCCTCAACGCCGAGCCGTCTGATGCTATCCGACACCGGCTCGCTGCCCTGTGGCCGCAACTTGCCCGGCCCTTACTGGCCGCTCTCGACGCGCGCGGCCGCGACCGCACCGACTCCATCCGAAAGCAGCTTGCCGATCGCGCCGAAGACGAAACCGCCAAAATCACCGCCATCCTGCGCGAACTCGAAACCGCCATCCGCACCGAGATCCAACGCGCACCCGACCCGCAGCTCCTTCTCTTCTCCGACGCCGAGCGCGAGCAGGAGCAGCGCAACCGCGACTCGCTCGCCGTCCGTCTTTCCGAGTTGCCCGCCGAACTGGCCCGCGAGACCGAGGCCATCCGCCGCCGCTACGCCGACCCGCAGCCGCGCCTCTTCCCTGTGGCCGTCACCTTCCTCGTCCCGGAGGGACTGTCCTAATGACCCCGGAGGGCCTTGCCTGATGTCTGCTGCCTCCGAGTACGCCGAACTGCTTAAGCTCATCGAAGTCTCCGGCCCCTTCCTCAGCCTGCCGGTCTTCCGCGAGGTCTTCCCGCAGGGCCTCGTCAAGGACGCGCCGGACCTGACGCGTGAACTTCGCGAACTCTACGCCGAATGGTGCGCCGCACGCGCGCTCGCCCCGCAGACCGTCAGCCCGGCCCAGCGCGAGTGGCTGCGCGCCGTCTTTCTGGCGCTGCTCGAATGGCCCGCCGACCGGCTCGTTGAAGACAACGCCATCCCGCAGAACCTGAGCCACTTCGTCGCCCAGCATCACGAGACCCTGCGCCCCGACGCCGCACTCCTCGAAGACGGCAAGCCGCGGCTGCTCATCAGCCTGCTCCCTCCCGCCCAGCAGCCCGACCGGCGTCCGCCCAGCACCACCTGGAATGCCACCTGCGCCGCGCGCATGGCGGAACTTCTGCACGCCACCCGCGTCCCTCTCGGCCTGGTCACCAACGGCGAGCGCTTCACCCTGGTCTACGCCGAGCCCGGCCAGCCGACCGGCTTTGCCGACTTCCACGCCGAACTGTGGTTTGACGAGCGCCTCACCCTGCGCGCCTTCCGCGACTTCCTCTCCGCCGGCGCCCTCTTCAACCGCCCGCCCGCGCAGACCCTCGACGCACTCTACCGCCGCAGCCTGGAGAACCAGCAGGAAGTCTCCACCACGCTCGGCCGCCAGGTGCGCCGCGCCGTCGAGATGTTCGTCGCCGCGCTCGACCGCGCCGACCGCGAAAGCGGCCGCGCCCTTCTCAGCGGCCTCGCCGGAGAGCTCATCTACGAAGCCGCGCTCTCTTTGATGATGCGGCTGGTCTTTCTCTTCTTCG
This sequence comes from Bryobacteraceae bacterium, assembly GCA_049512775.1. Taxonomy (GTDB): domain Bacteria; phylum Acidobacteriota; class Terriglobia; order Bryobacterales; family Bryobacteraceae; genus Fen-330. The sequence continues at coordinate 2,465 of JBEKWU010000186.1, read as the reverse complement.
CCGAAGAGCGCGACCTGCTGCCAATCACCAACCCGGTCTACCGCGAGAACTACGCCGTCTCAACCCTGCACGACCAGCTTCGCGAGGCCGCCGACCGCCTGGGCGAAGAGGTGCTCGAACGCCGCTATGACGCCTTCCCCCGCCTGCTGGCCAGTTTCCGCGCCGTCCACGGCGGCATCACGCACGATCTCGCCGCCTTGCCGGCCTACGGCGGCGACCTCTTCGACCCCGACCGCTTCCCGTTCCTCGAGGGCCGCCCGGCCGGCTCAGACTGGCGCACCACGCCCGCCCAGCCCTGCCCCATCCACAACCGCACCGTACTCCATCTGCTGGGCGCACTCCAATTCCTCGAGATGAAGGTGCCGGGCGGCGGACGAGAGAAACGCCGCCTCAGCTTCCGCGCTCTCGATATTGAACAGATTGGCCACGTCTACGAGGGCCTGCTCGATCACACCGCCCGCCGGGCCACGGAAATTGTCCTCGGGCTCGACGGCAAGGAAGAGCCCGAGGTGGCGCTCTCCGAGCTCAACCGCCGCCGCGCACAACCGGATTTCGTCGAGTGGCTGGCCGACGAAACCGGCCGCAGCGCCAAGGCCATCGGGATGGCACTGGCGCAGACCACCGTCGACGATCCCCTGCGCTGGCCCGAGTGGGAACAAGTCACGCCGTTTGCTGGCCTGGTCCGCCGGGACGACAACGGCGACCCATGGGTGATCCCCGCCGGCAGCCTCTATGTCACCGCCGGGACGGCGCGCCGCCAAACGGGGACGCAGTACACGCCGCGCTCGCTCACCGAATCCGTGGTGGAGCATGCGCTGGCACCGCTCGTCTACGCCGGCCCCGCCGAGGGACAGCCGCCGGAAGCGTGGCGCCTGAAGCCCGCCGGGCAGATTCTCGATCTCAAGATCTGCGACTTCGCCTGCGGATCGGCGGCGTTTCTGGTGGCGGCCGCGCGCTACCTTTCCGCGCGCGTGACGGAGGCGTGGGACGCAGCGCAACGCGAGCACGGCGCGGGCGTACAGATCACACCCTACGGACACCCTTCGAGCGGCTTGCCAGAGGAGGAACTGATTCCGCCCAAACCCGACGAGCGCGGACTCTACGCGCTACGCATCGTGGTAGAACGCTGCCTCTATGGCGTGGACCGCAACCCGCTGGCGGTGGAAATGGCGAAGCTCTCGCTTTGGCTCCTGACGCTCCAGCGTAGCCGGCCGTTCACGTTTCTCGACCACGCCATCCGCTGCGGTGATTCGCTGCTGGGCGTCGATCTGAAGCAGCTTTCCACCTGGAGCCTCTCGGGCGTGGGCACGCAGAGCGTGCTCTTCGACGACGATCTGAGCTTCGCCGCCGACAAGCGTGAAGGCCTGATGAAGATGCAGTACCGGACGGGCGATCAGCGGCGACTGCTCGACGCGGCGCTGGCCAGGACGCGCCGTCTCCGCGCCGCGGCGGACCGGCTGATCGCGACGGCGTTCGAAGCCAACCTCGAGGCCTCCGCTGCCGCCGTCTCCATGGGTCTAGAGGAGCAGGAGGCCGAGGTGCAGAAGATTCTCGAGGGAAGGCGGCCTTTCCACTGGCCGGTGGAGTTCCCGGAGGTCTTTCTGCACAATAGGGGGTTTGACGCATTGGTCGGCAATCCTCCATATATTGGAGGGTCAAAGATCAGCGCTGCACTCGGCTCGGACTATAGAAACTACCTGATCGCCCACATAGCTCATGGACGTCGAGGTCTTGCAGACTATGTCGCCTATTTCTTCCTGCGGGCGACCCAACTGCTGAAGAATGGCGGTCTCGCGGGGTTGATTGCAACGAAGAGCCTCGCTCAGGGCGACACTCAAGAGGTCGGGCTGGCACAGTTTGCTGACCGTGGTGCGACGATCGTTCGCGCTATCCCGAGTCGGAAGTGGCCCGGTGAAGCAAATCTCCACGTCGCTCATGTGTGGTTCCGTGAGGGACCATGGCATGGACCATTTGTGCTTGAGGATCAACGCGTTACTGGCATCACGAGTCAACTACTGCCCGCTGAGTCGGCATTGGGGGAGGCGCGAATCCTTGCCAGCAACGCTGACCGATCGTTTGAGGGATCAAAACTGAATGCCATGGGCTTCCTGCTGACGGCTGAAGAAGCTCAGGCAATGATTGAGCGGCGACCCTGCAATAGAGATGTTTTGTTCCCGTACCTTGGCGGAAAGGACATAACAGATCGCTGGGACGAGTCGCCCGGGCGCTGGGTAATCAATTTTCACGACTGGCCTCTCGAAAGAGCACAGCAATACCCTGAATGCCTAGAAATCGTTGAGCGAGTGGTGAAACCGCAGCGAGACAAGACTAAACGCGATGTGCGCCGTGAGCGGCTCCGCCACCCACGCCAGCGCTTCGGAAAACGGAATCTCCTCGAACCGACCCCGGTCGAGCTGCCGAAACGCCCTCACGTCGTCACTCAGGTGCAGATACCGGCGGCTGAG
>JBEKWU010000185.1:0-7686 GCA_049512775.1 Bryobacteraceae bacterium | reverse complement strand
GGAACACAGGCATGGCGTAGACCTGCCGGTGGACGGATTCCTCGGGGAGCGACCGGAGCGCCTCCACGGCCTTCGTCCAATGGAGGAAATCGGCGCTTTCGGTCCGCCCGACGATCCGTCCCCATCCGGGGGCATGCATGCGGGTGATCCCGACGTACTTGTTGAGTTCCGGGGCCCAGAACGCGTTGTTGTGGGTGTCGCCGGAGGCGTCGATCCCCGGCAATTCCACGTCTTCGGACCAGTGCACGCCATCGGGCGAGAACCTGGCGGCAAATGGTACCGATAATCCTCGGTATGGTACGGGGTAAACAAGCCCCGGCGGATGTGCCTTGAAGAACATCTTGTACCGGCGCGCGGGGTCGGGATCGCGCGAATCTCTAAATACGCCGGTGCCGTGAGCCCCCCGCCCCACGAGATTGTTCTTCGTGGACGCACCGATCTCGATGATGCCGAGTTCCGGCTTGGTCCAGGCTAGACCGTCCTGCGAGACGGCGTAACACACGCCCATGTCCCGCCTGGCAGGCATGCCAGTGAAGGCCGGGATGAACGGGTTGTACCAGCACTTGAACGTCTTCTCCTGCTCGTCGAATAGGACGTTCGCGTACAGGTTGTCGAAGCGCGCCTCCCAGGGCCTGTCTTCGATGAACAGGGGGTTGTGGGGGTCCTTTCGGACGGCTCCGAGCGACAGCCGGACCCCTTCCTTGCGATCGATGATCCGGGAGTCGAGCGCCAGATATTTCTGCCCGCCGGAGGCCAGGGAGGACCACCCCCATCCGGGAGCGGTCCCCATACCGAGCAGGAACGATCTACGGGTTAGTGATTTAGGGTTCCTCATCATCACTCCAAAACGCCTCAACATGATCAGACCTCCGACAGTCTCCCGCCGAGGCATTAACGATTACGCTATCGATAATAGATGCGGTGAACTTGTGCTGTCAATGGCCCTTGTTCCACGGCCGTAGTCCCTCAGTCTCAGGGACTGGCCTGAAGTTTTTGCTGAACTTTCGTGAACAGCTCCGCTACTTTATCCTGGAAGCCATCCAGGGAGCTTGTGAGCCAGTCAAGTTTGGTGCCGCTCACTTTTGGTGGACGCACCTTCTCGGCCACCGAATTGGAGCTGATCCGGCAAGTCGCCGGTGAGTTTGGGCGCCTGGGCGTCACCGAGATTTCTCGCACGGTTTGCGAGCTTCTGGAATGGAAGCGGCCCAATGGGCTTGAAGAATCTGGAATGCCGTCGCCTGTTGGGGCAACTGGGAGGGCAGGGTCTGCTGAAGCTGCCGCCGTTGCTCGGGCCGCCGTTCGCCGGGGCCGCGCCAGATCCGCCACAGCGCCGGCGGCGAGCCGCAGCCGGAGATCAGCGGATGGGCGGGCGGCTTGGAGCCGTTGCAGTTGGAGTTGGCGCGCGGCGGCCGCGTGCCCATGGGGGCCAGCCTGCCCTATGGTCGTCATCGAGAGGCTCACCGCTCAACAGATCCGTTGGGAGTCTGCAGGGCAGAGAACTTTTGTTGACACCTCCTGATCGCACTCCACTCCTGCCAGTACGAGCGAGTCCTTCGACGCGCCCGCTCGATGTGTGTCTCGCGGTGCTATGCGGACGCCCCCACCACGAACGCCACTGGAAGGCACCGCTAGACTCCCTCTCGGCGCTCTCCCACGCCGCGGTCCGTCGCCGTTCGCGCCCTCGAAACGGAAAAACACTCCGGCCGTGGCTCCGAAAGTCGTTCAAAACGCATAGCCCGCAGCGCCCGCCGCAATGCGCGCGGCTTCCTTCGAACGTCCCTATCCGAAGTGACCCCTGCGCTCGACATCTCCCCGCTCCCGAACTTCTCCGCGCCGGGTCACTCCACGTAGAGTTCTAGCGTTTGCCGGAGCAAGTGCTGGCCTGCCTGCTGTGGTCCTCGCTGGCCTGGAAGATGGCGGCCCACGACTCCTGGATCGGCTGGAGCGACGCCGAGCGGACGCGCAATCTGCAGTATATCGTCAACCATAGCCGCTTTCTGATTCTGCTCTGGGTGCGGGTGAAAGGGCTGGCTAGCAAGATCCTGGGGCACTCCGCACGCCAGTTGCCCGGCGGCTGGGAACAACTGTACGGCTACCGGCCCCTGCTGCTGGAAACGCAGGTGGATGCGGAACGTTTCCGCGGTACTTGCTATCGCGTAGCGAACTGGATCAAACTGGGGCGCACGCAAGGGCGAGGCCGCATGGACCGCCACCACGAAGCGCACGGCCGCGATCCCAAGTTGCTGCATGTGTGTCCAGCTCTGCCGTCATGTCCAGCAGCGTATGCGCAGCGCCGCGCCGCCTGCCTACAGGGAGCGCGACGAGCAATGGGCGTGAACCTCTGCCCTCAGTGTCTGGAAAAGCAACGCCGCATCGACCGGCTGGAAGAGGAGAACCGGCGTCTCAAGGACAAACTGCGCCACATCGAGCGGAAGGCCGAGGAGGGTCCCCTCGGTTCCTCCACACCATCCGCCGAGATTCCGGCGAAAGCCAACTCGCCGGAGGAGCAGCGCGCCAAACCGGGCAGGGCGAAACCCGGACATGCCGGCCACGGACGCAAAGTGGTAGAACAGGCGAACGCCGAGCGGATGGAAACGGTGGAAACGGGACCCACCTGCCCGCACTGCGGCGGGCCGTTGGAGTATAAGGAGTACCGTGGCCGCTCGAGGATCGACAGCCAACCGTTGCGCGCCGAACAAATCCTGTATCCCCCGCGCCAGGATTTCCTTGGACACTAGACTGGAAAAAGGAGAGCTGGATGTCCACAGGAAAGAAACTCGATTCCGGGGCATCGGAGGGAGCCCGTAGGGCGACCGGAGATGCCCCGGAATCGAAGGTGCGTGGCGCCGGCCGGTGGTCGGCCAAACGCAAGGTATCGGTCATCTTGGAACTGTTGCGCGGCGAGGATCTGGAAAGCCTGAGCCGCCGGTATGCCGTCACCGCTGCCACCCTCTCGGATTGGCGCGAGGCCTTTCTCGTCGGCGGTGAGGCGGGCCTGAAGAGCCGCGAAACTGACATCGTCGACGAAGAAAAGCAACGTCTCAAGTCCGTCGTGGCCGACCTGGCCATGCGCAACGAACTGCTGAGCGAGAAGATCCGCCAGATGGAGAACAAACGCCCTTTGGCGTTCTGGAAGGCGAAGCCATGAGCCGCACCCTCTCGCCTTCCAGTAACACGCCGTATGGTGTGGCCCGCGTCACCGCGGCATGGGACATGGCCCGCTCGACGTTCTATGCCGTGAGGGCCCGCCTGGCACAGCCCGAGCAGGTGCCCGCCAAGCGGGGCCCGAAGACCTCCTTCAGCGACCAGGAATTGACCGACCAGATCCGCCGCGTCATCCAGCAGACGCCCTTCTTTGGTGAGGGTCATCGCAAGATCTGGGCCCGGCTGCGGCTGGAAGGCATCCGCAGTTCCAAGCCTCGCATCCTGCGGCTGATGCGCCAAGCCGGTCTGCTGGCGCCCGCAAGACGGCCTGCGCCAGTTTCGGCCAATCCGCACGATGGCACCATCATCACTGCCAGGCCCAACCAGATGTGGGGTACAGATGCCACGGCCACCGCCACCACGCAGGACGGCCAAGTGACCATCTTCGCGGCCGTCGACCATTGCAGCGCCGAGTGTGTCGGCATTCACGCCGTGAAACGGGCCACGCGGTTCGAAGCGCTGGAGCCGATCCGCCAAGGCGTGCGCGAGCACTTCGGCGGCTTCAGCGCGGCGATCGCGGCGGGCCTCACGCTGCGTCATGACCATGGAAGCCAATACATCAGCGACGACTTTCAGAAGGAGATTCGATTTCTGGGCCTGAACTCCTCGCCGGCTTTTGTCCGGCAGCCGGAGGGGAACGGTTGCATCGAGCGCTTTTTCCGCACTCTGAAGGAGCAGCTACTCTGGGTCCGCCGCTTCCACGATCTGGAGGAGCTCCGTCAGGCCCTGGTGGCATTTTGGGGAAACCTACAATCGCCACTGGCTGATCGAGCGGCTCGGATTTAAACCACCGCGGCAGGTCCGGCAAGAAATCCTTGCCCTCGGAGTTGCCGCTTGATTACACTCAATTCACTGTCCAGGCTATTCGGCGCGGAACACGAACAAATCCTGTACGAGTTGGAGCGGGCCCGCTGCCCGCGTTGCGGTATGCTGCCGAAGAGCTTGTATGGCAACCAACTCATCACCCAGGTGGTCATCTTGCACTATCGGCAGGGCATTCCCATGGGGCGGCTGTGCGAGCAACTCGGCGTCGGCTTGGGCGCGGTGTTTGACATCCTCCATCGCATGGCGGCGTTGTTTAAGGATGTGATCCCGATGCTCAGTAGGGAATACCGCCAATCTCCGATGCGGCACGCTGATGAAACCGGCTGGCGCATGGATGGGCGCTCCGGATACGCCTGGCTGTTCGCCACGCCGGAGTTGAGTCGTTTCTTGTTTCGCTCAGCGCGTTCGGCGCGGGTGCCGAGAGAAGTTCTGCACAAGCTGGCCAAGCGGATGCCTGATCCAACAGCGCATTTCAAGTCCGTGTTGGACCGGCTGGCCCATGATCCCAAGCGAGACCCGATCGCGATGCTGTTTCCCAATAACTCCAGCTGAGGGCGCCGCCACCCATCCTGCCCGAGAGCTCGGCGCGCCACGCGTCACCCCGGCACCCGTCTGCCTGGAGTTCAACCCATCGCTGTACTAGGTCCCTGAGACTGAGGGATTACGGCTGATTTCTGGGGCTTGACATCCCTGGCGGAATTCAGGTAATCTGTGAACGTTAACGATAATTAGCGGTAGCGACAGGAATGCGTGGAGGTATGAATCACTGAAAGGTGCGATTATCGGATGCGGCTTCTTCGGCCAGATCCACGTGGAAGCCTGACGGAGAATGCCGGAGGTCGAGGTTGTAGCCTCCTGCGATGCGGATTCCGCGACGGGCCGGGGCCTTCGCTCCCAGAGCGTACGCTTCGGGGGAAGAGATGCTGGACCGCGAGCAACTCGACTTCGTCGATATCGCCACGCGCCTGGAGTGGCACGTGCCCGTGCTGCGGATGACGGCGGCCTCGAGGCCCCCACATCTGCCTGAAGCCAGTCGCACCCGGTTAGGCTGTGCGGTCTCGCCTGGCTTCCTGCTTCCATCGGAAGAAAGCCAGCACGTTCGATGAGGGCCACGTCAGTGCCGAGACCCAACCGTTTACAAGTCCCGGGGGGCAATGCTGGCTGTGGCCCACCATCGGGCGCCGGTGATGATTCCGTCCCACAGCCCACACTTTCGTGGAGGTCAGAATCCGAAATGAAAAGAAGAACATTTCTTGCAAGCGGCAGCGGCCTGTTCGGAGCCACTGTGGCGCCCCCGCCGGTGGCGTCGGGGGAACGCCGGTATCCCGCCGTGGATTTTCGCCATGCGCCCCAAGTAGGACAAGCATCGTTCTGCTTCCCGGACGATCCGCATAAGAGCCTAGTCGGCGAGAAAGGCGACCTTCGTTACGGTTTTGATAGCCGCCGGGGCATTTTGCACTTCCCATGCGTCGTCGAGTTCTCGTTGCGTGGCGGGGAGACCGACCGGGTCGTCGCGCAGCGGCTGGAGTCCCCGGGAGTGCCTATCATCCATACCCGGATCGACCGGCCGCAGGCGTTCCTGGAATTGACCGCCTTCGCCACCAACCGCGCGGGGGAGGGCCGCGTGGATAACGTCATTTTCGAACTGCGGCCGAAGTCGAAACCCACGCTGTACGCCGGCCCCATCGTCCTCCTGAAGACCCGCCGCACTGTCCTGCTGCGCAACTCTGGCGGGACAGCGGCGGCTAGTCCCGAGAAGGAGTCCGAGCCACCTGTCATGATTGCGGATCGCCCGCTCAAGTCCACCGACGTAGGCGATGGGTATCTCTACGAAGCGCCCGAAGAACCTGCACATGGGGACCGTCCTCTCCGCTGTTTCTTCCGTTTCCCGCAGCAGGGCCAGAGCGCCGCTCAACTCGAGACCGGCCTTCGCGAGCCCGAGGCACTGCTCGCCGAAGCGCGCGCGTACTGGAAGAATTGGTCGCCCTTCCAGAACGGCGTCGTCTGGCACCTTCCCTCCATGTATCAGAACTTCCTGGTCGCCTGTACTCGCAACATCTTGCAGGCTCGCGAGAGGGTGGATGACAGACTCACCTTTCAGGTTGGCCCAACGTGGTATCGCAGCCTCTGGATTGTAGACGGCAACTTCATTCTCGAAGCCGCGCGCTACCTGGGGTATGACGAGGAAGTCCGGCAGGGCCTCGATACCACCTGGAGCAAGCAGCAATCAGACGGCTCCGTAGTGGCGGCGGTGAAGACGGCGCACTGGAAGGATACCGGCATTGCGATGTTCACCATGGTGCGGCAGGCCGAACTCAGCCAGGATTGGGCGTACGTCCGCCAGATGCAGTCCAATCTGCTGCGCGGCGCCGGCTTCCTGAGAGACATACGGGACAAGGCGCGGCAAGAGGGCAGTGCCAACGGGCGCTATGGTTTGCTCGCGCGCGGATTCGGCGATGGAGGAATCGGTGGGGGAGTGCGCGACGAGTTCACAAACACCGTTTGGGCGCTCGCCGGCCTGCGCGCGACGACCGAGGCAGCCGATCGATTGGAGTTGACCGGCTTCGCCGACGCAAAGCAGTTCTACCGGGAACTGCGCGACTCCTTCTTCGATTGCGCGCGCCGGCAGATGCGCCGTCACTCCGGTGGGTTCGAGTATCTGCCCATGCTGCTCAAAGAGGATCCCGGGTGGGAGAATGCCGACCCGTGGAAACGGCCTCGACCGCAGACCGGACAATGGGCGCTCGCACACAGCATTTTCCCCGGATTGGTATTCGAAAAGAGCGATCCGATCGTGAAGGGTTACCTAGCATTGATGCAGGCATCCACGCAGGAGGACGTTCCGAGTGAAACCGGCTGGCTCCCGCACGGCGGCCTGTGGGGCTACGACGCCGCCTTCGCCTCTCACGTGTACCTGTGGGCGGGCTTGCAGGAACGGGCCATGTCCACCTTCACCGGATTCCTGAACCACGCCACGCCACTCTACTGCTGGCGCGAGGAACAGCCGCTCAAAGGCGCTCTGGTCGGGCACTTCCACGGCGACATGCCCCACAACTGGGCAAGCGCGGAGTGCGTGCTGTTCTTGCGCCACATGCTCGCGCTGGAGGATGGCCCGGCGCTGCGCCTGCTGCAAGGCATCACCGGAGAAGAACTCGCGGCCGGCGAGCCGTATGAGGTGCGGCATTCGCCGACGCGATTTGGCCGCATCAGCGTACACCTCGAGCCGATTGACCGCCTGCGAGGTTGGCGCCTTAAATTCGAGCGCGGACGCGGTCCCGCCCCCACGGCGCTCCAAATCCCAGAGTCGCTCGGGGCACTTCCCTTCGACGGCGTGCGGGGCGCGAAATTCACGCGCACGGCTGAGAAAATTCTCATCGAACCCGAAGGCGCATCGTGGGAGGCCACATGGCGCAAAGGGTAGGCGGACGCCCGTTGCCGGCCGTTGCAGGTTGGGCGCGGCTCGCTGGGCGTTGCAGTCGGCCCATCTCCGTCGGCGCGATCTATGTGGATCTCTCCCGCCGCGGCTGGAAATCGGTATTAATCCGGCCATAAGTAGGTAGACATCGAGTATAATGGGGTATGACCCGACGAGATGGCCGGTCTTTGGATCACAAGGCGCTGGAAGAGATCCGGACCCGAGCGGTGGAGCAGGTTCAA
>JBEKWU010000184.1:0-13873 GCA_049512775.1 Bryobacteraceae bacterium | reverse complement strand
TGCCCTCCTTGTGGGCGGCGTCTGGCGAAGCTCCAGCCAGGGAACGATTCGCCAACGTCCCATTATAGGAGGGCTTTTCGTTTCACTATCGCAGGGCTAAAGTTGTCTTGGACAAGAGTGTTAACAAATCAGACACGATTTCGGAGTTGGGCCGCTCAGCTATCTCTGAAACAACAGGCGGCCACAGCTATTGTTTCGTAGATATGGGTGGCATGGCTGGAACAGAAGGCTTGGTGGCGGATATCGAATGCAGAGGGCGCTACCCAATGCATAACGTGGGCGTGACTATTACAGACGTGGACGCACTCAGCGCCGACAATACGATGCAGAATATGGGCGTATGGAGGCGGCCCTTTCCAACTCGAAGAGGAGATCGCGGATCTCCAAGAACAGGTTGACGATCTGGAGGGGGAGAACGAGACGCTCCAAGACCAGCTCGACGAAGTCGCCTCGATTGTCGCCCCGGAAGAGGTCGAGGAAGAAGAGGAGGACCCGGACCAGGACTGACCCATCCGGCGGACGGGCGGCGCTGGCGTAAGGAAACGGTCACTGATAGAGCGCTCCGGTATCGCGCCCATGCCTCCGCTCCGCCGGGACCTCGTATCTGCATTCTTTGCGGAAGCCGACGCAACGTTGAGATCGGCCACCTCGACGGCCATGAGGAACACGGCGAACCGGCCAATCTCCTCTGGACGTGCTGACGCTGCAATGTCCGTTGCGCGAATACGCTCCGGCGTGCTGGAATCGGCCGGCTCACGGTACAGTACAATCCCGCCGGCAAAGGGGCTACAAGCCTCGGTCAGTGGCTCACCGCCGTGCTGAGCATGAAAGGCGAGTCGGACCAGATGACCGTTCCGGCAGCGGTGGAGATGATCCGGGCGACCCCACCCGAGAGCCGGAGCGAATTCGCCGAGGAGATTTGGCAAAGGCGCCGTGCCCGCTACGGTCCGAGTGGGCACAGCGATAGCGTTCCGTTGGATGACGGAATCCGCTAGCCCTTCAACTTCGGCCATCGGTTGTACCCGATAGACGGATCGTTTGCCCTCAGCGCCGTGATGTACTCGACCTCTTGTGCTGGTTCAGCGTGAAATGGAGAGTTGGCGAGCCCCGTTAGCGAGTATAGCGCCAATTCCGTCGGACCATTTTGCAGCGCCGAAAGCGGAGGCGGCCGGCGGAAGGGGCAGCGACTGAGACTGCAACTGGTTTCAAAAAGGAGATCAGGTTGGCTGGCCCATTCAGCACAGGGCGCGCTCGGCACCCGCCGTTGACTGTAGACGCGGCGGAGGCTCGGCTTAAAGCAGAGGCTGATCCGCCACTGGGGAAAACCAACTGGCTACGAAAAGGGTCTTCGAACCACACCTAATCCTATTGTAATGGGGCGTGCCAGGATATCAGGCCGGTTGAGCAGGGTCCTTCGGGCCGTCTCTGGCGGACTGCGCCCGGTTCCATTCCGGATGGCCCGTAACACGTCTTATTAGAACCCAAAGGAGGGCACGCACTGACGAGCATCGGCGGCGGGATGGGAATCCTGACTGGCCAAGAGACAGCTTGAACTTCGTATCCTTTCCTTCCCGACACGCCGGGTCGCATCCAGAAATTCGAGCGGGTTTAGCTGAGACCACTGCGGGTCGGGCCGCCGTGGCGCCTCGGCGCGTACCGCGACAACCGGCACGGTGATGCCCACCCGAAGCGAAGGTTAGTTGTGCCGACGGCCGCACCGTCCTATACTACCGGGAGAGGCACCCGACTTGGCGGCTGCCTGGGAGGAGCTCGATGGACCGGACCGTGAGCGTGGGCGTGGTGGGGACCAGCTGGTGGTCTGATTGGTGGCACGTACCGTACCTGCGGAGTCATCCCCGCGCGAAGGTTCGTGCGGTGTGCGGCCGCAATCGTGCCCGAGCCGAGGAGGTGGCGGCGAAGCACTCGATCCCGCGTTTCTTCACGGACTTCCGCGAGATGATCCGGAGCTCCGAGGTCGAAGCGATCGTGGTGGCTGTGCCGGACGACCTGCACTGCGCGGTAACCATGGCGGCGCTCGATGCTGGCCTGCACGTGATCTGCGAGAAGCCGCTGGCCGTGACCGTGAGGGACGCGCGGGCCATGTGCGAGAAAGCGGAGTCGGCCGGCGTCACGCACATGACGTACTTCACCTACCGGTGGATGCCCTGGTACCGGTACGTCCGGGAGCTGATCCAGGCCGGCGCGATCGGTCGTTGCTACCATTGCTCGATCCGCTACCTTGGCTCCTACGGCCGTGGGAAGACGTACGCCTGGCGCTTCGACCGCGCGCGCTGCTGCGGCGTCCTCGGCGACCTGGGGTCCCACATGATCGATCTGTCCCGCTGGTTCGTGGGCGACATCTCGGGGGTGAGCGCGGACCTGCGCACCTTCGTGGAGCGGGATCCCCCGGAGGGTGGCCGACTGGAGCCGGCGAACGACGCGGCAGTCCTTGTGCTTCGGTTCGCCGGGGGCGGGCACGGTACCATCCAGGTGAGCGCGGTGGCACAGACCGCCGAGCGAAACCAGGAGCAGCACGTCGTGCTCCACGGCGAGAAGGGGACCATCGAGGTCGACGTCACGATGACGGCAGGAGCCGAGGTCCGCGTCGCCGGGCAGGAAGGGCAGTTTGCCGTCGCCCCCGTGCCGGACAGGTTCTGGGGTACCACGGACAGGTCCAGGCCCTTGATGCAGCAAATCGCCCACCTGTTTTCGACCGAGCCGATCGGAGACCGCCTCTTCATCGACGCCGTCCTGGAGGGGCGTCAGGTCGAGCCGAGTCTTCACGACGGCCTGGAGGCGCAGCTCGTCATAGATGCCGCGATCCGCTCGCATGCCGAAGGGCGCTGGGTTGGAGTGGGGGAGCGCTGAATCCCGCGCGAGGGGCGAGCTCGTAACGGGGCGAGCCCCGAGATCGCCGAGCCGTCCGTGGGGCAGCACGCCCCATCGGTGTCGAACGTCCGGTCCCACGCCTCGTGTGGGGACGAGCTCATGCCCCTTCCCGCGCTGTTCCATGGGCAGGGGGAGCCCACATGTCGGTCCGGGGCGCCATGCCGGCACGGCGGGGTGGTGGCCCCACGAGCAGGGCACGGTGCGAGCCGGCAGTCGGAGCCGACGGGTGGGCTGGCGGCCCGTTGTTTGGTCGAGCCTGCCCTGTCGGTTTTATGGAGTCCCGCTCTACCAGATCACGGAGCCTTTCCCATGGTCAGATGCCTGAGTACTCGGCAAACAGGAGATTGAGATTCGGTACCCCGGCGGCGAGGTGAGATTGCACTGGGCCAGTCACCAGCAGTAGGGCGCGCAACGGGGCGATATCTGTACGTCAAGCGGCTTGCTGGCGACGAACCTGCCGTTGCTTCCGCGCCGCCTCCAACTTCCGGTCGCGCTCCGCGTGGATCTCCTGCTGCCGCCCCGCCAGCACGTCCTTGGGCGTGATGTAGCCGGTGGCGCTGTTCAGGCGGACGTTGTTGTAGTGGTCAACGTAACCCTGCACCAGACGCCGCGCATCATCGAGCGACAGCGGCGTACCCGGCCGGATGCACTCCCCCTTGAGCGATTTGTGCCACCGTTCGATCTTTCCGTTCGATTGCGGGTAAAACGGCGAGGTTCGGACGTGCGTCATACCCGAGATCCTGATGAACTCCTTGAAGTCCTTGGCGATGAACTGCGGCCCGTTGTCCGAGATGATCCGGGGCCGCGCTTCCGGGTACTTCTCCTTCGCCCCTTGCAGGATGATCTCGATGTCCGCTTCGGTCATCGACTCTCGGATGTCCCAGTTCACGATGTACCGGCTGAAACCGTCCAGGATGCTGCACATGTAGTAGAATGACCCGCCGATGTTGAGGTAGGAAACATCGATGTGCCAGTGCTGATGTGCTGCCAACGGTTGCACGAAGCCCGTGCCCTTCTTCGACGGCTTTCCGTTCCACTTCGACAAGAGCCCGGCTTGGCTGAGCACCCGCCACACACTGGATGGGCTAACCGCCACGATGTCGGCATCGAGCATCATGAACGTCAGCCGCCGGTAGCCTTCCAGTGGGTTCTTCAGGTGGAAGCCGACGATGGCCTGCTTCTCCCACTCCTCCAGCCAGAAATCCCGGGGAACCCAGCCGTTGTGCTCGTTCACCTTGCCGTAGCGTTCCCGCCAGTCGTAGAACTTGCTGGCGGTGATGTCGAGCCATTCGATGAATCGTCCGACGTTGATCTCGGTCTTCTCCGACCAGCGCCGGACGAAATCCACGATCTGATCCCGCGTATCGTGCGGAACCCAGACCCCGGTCAGAGTTCCCCAAGCGTTTTTTTTAGGGTCACATGCTCAGCCATCAACTCGGCCAGGACCTCGTCTTTGGTCTGGATCTTCTTCTCCAGGTAGGCGATCCGCTCCTGGTCGGCTGAGTAGTTGGTTGGCCTCTTCGGTTCGAAGGCCGCCGCCCCATTCTCGAAGAACTCCTTCTGCCAGCGGTAGAAGACCGTGGGTTGCAAGCCGAACTCGTCGCAGAGCTTCGAGATCGGCTCCTTCTCCAGCAGATGCCGCCTGAGGATGGCGACCTTCTCTTGGGGTGTGTAGTGCTTCCGTTGCTTCTTCATGCGTTCTCTCCTTTACCTTACTGGGAGAACGCCTTCTCCATTTCCAACTGAACCGGAACACTCTTTGGTGCTCACCTCGCTGTCTGATGCCTCTTCGGATTCCCACAGAATCTGCTTTCGAATGGTGAAGTCCCTTTGCTCTGCCAGCGTGAAATCAGCCTCAATCAGGCGACTGTCTGCGCTGCCGAAGTAGTTGAGGGTGCCCGTCAGGTCTTTGCCAATGTAGATCTTGCCATTGGGATACGTGATCTTGTAGACGATTTTCATTATTCTGTCCCGTACCCAGACTAACCTCAATCACACGGCCGTCACCGCCTCCACCACATCCTGAAACCGCCAAGCGGTCCCGCGCCGGGTGGTGAAAACCTGCCGGTTCAGTTCATCGGCAATCTGCTGGGTGGTGTCGTCCGCCGCGGGGCCATCGGACACACTCTACCAGAGCGGCCCCTTTTGTCGGGGGTGGTTCTTAAGGATTGGAATTCAAGGAGCTTTGACTCTCTAAAGCCAGTTTTACGCCTTGGCAACGGCCCAAAGCAGTCGGCTGCCTGCAACCCAACATGGGAGAAGAGGTTCAGAAGGGCGAGCGCTTGGAGCAGGAGCCGTCGCCAAACCGGGCGTACTTCCTGCCATCGAAGAGCATGTCGGAGCCTGACCGCTGGTAACTGACCTGGGCGGAGCGCCCGTTCGAGTAGCTGAGTGTGATCAATCCCTGGTAGTCGTTGCCTTCGGCCGACCATTTTCCTGCGGCGCCGCTCTGTGAAGCGGAACCCCACTCACCAGCTTGAGAAGCGGACATCTCGCCGCCGCGGTTAAACATACCGTTGGCGCAAAGATTCAGCGTGTCCTCCCTGGAATAACTGCCTACTGAGGAAGAATAGAAAAAGTAGTACTGTCCGGCGACCGCCATGTTGACCGGTTGCGACCGAGGCTTCACAAAACTGACGCTCGCCGCAATGGCATCGACGCGCGGCTTCAGTTGGGCATACTTCTCAGCCGTGGTCATCCCGAGCACCACCGCTGCGTCGCCGAATGGACTCATCACGGCGACGATGCGCGCTTTAATCTGGGACCGGTCTGCTGCCAGACCAGCCAACTCGCCCGACACTCCCTGGTAGGGACCTGCCGCGAATTCGCTGGCCGGCGAAGACGGCATCAACCGGAGGCCCTCCTCTGTGAGGCCTTCCCCATAGTCTGAGAGGAGCGCGGTCTTGTTGGTCCCTCTGACCAGACGGATCACGATCAGACCGGGTTCGGCATCTGAGCCCATCAGTAGAAGGGAGGTGCGATCAGTTACCTTCCAGGACGGCGGCACGTCGAACCCCACACCCCAGCCCTCATGCATGAAGCCGGGCGCTCGGCTTCGTCCGGTTGGACTTTGTGGCGTTCGCACGTCCGGCTTGCCAGGTCTTTCGATGGTTCGGGGGGCTCCCAGACGCCGGAAGATCAAAGGCTCGACCAGGTCGCCGCCGCTGACTACAAGCTGATCTCCTTGAAAGCGGTAGGCGTAACGGCTCTGTTCTCCATCGGAAGACCGATGTCATCGTCCAGGTTGCACGTGCCGGAAGACTGCACTCGCAGGAGCACTTTCAGGGGGGAGCCGGAAACCTGAGCTTCCCACTGTCCAACCAGCTTCGGTTCTATCCGGGTCTGCGCGCACAGCGTGACCGGAAATAGAACCGCCGCGGCCACAAACGGCGCGAGGCCGAACACCGCTCTCCCGATGCCCATGACCACCTCCCGCCGCAGCGGGAGTCCGCTGCGTACACCCTCGTCAGCCAGGATTTCCGTTTTGCCATCCTGGCCGCCTTCGATTGTACCTCCAACCGCCTCCATTGGAGCCGTTTCTCTCATTTCTCCCATCCCGAGCCACTCCAGCGGCCCAGGAAGGGGCCAGCTCTGGCTCCCTCGGGTACGTCAAAACCAGGAAGTGCCTCATTTCAGGCGATTTCTCCCACACCTCACCGTCCCCTCCCTGCTTCGCCCGGTTTGCGTCCCTACCGTCTCCGTCTACCCCGTCGCCACCGGCAAGGCGGCGATCCGTCCTACCATCGCCACAAACAGCCGCCGCGCTAGATGGCCCCCCGCCAGCAGCAGCCGGTAGTACCGCCGGAGTTGGCCAGGACGGAAAGGACGAAAGAGACGGCTCCAATCAAGGCGGCGGGGTGTACAATCGATGCTGGCCGGGACGCCAAAACGGAAATTCTGGTTATGAGCGTTTGCAGAGGGCCTAGAGATGGACAGACACGAGATTGCACGGAGGCTTCATGACATGGGCTGCAAGATCATCGCCACCCAAGTCAACAGTCAAGGTAGACACGTTTACTTGATCAAGTGCGA
Organism: Bryobacteraceae bacterium; assembly: GCA_049512775.1. Classification (GTDB taxonomy): domain Bacteria; phylum Acidobacteriota; class Terriglobia; order Bryobacterales; family Bryobacteraceae; genus Fen-330. The sequence goes on along the minus strand of JBEKWU010000184.1, from coordinate 6,952 downwards.
ATCCGGCCGGTTCCGCACGGCTAAGACGAGCCACCGCAGGCGGTAACGAACCCCTCCGCCATCACTCTGATGCGCCGTCTCGCTCCAACTCGACTGCCACAACCGCCAGGCGGACGTGGTATCGTTTTGGGCGAGGCTACCTCCGGCAAGCCATCGAAGGGAGACGCCGATACGATGGCACGTCGGAGATATCAGGACCCCAAGCCGTCGAAGACAGGGAAGTGGTGGTACCTCCTGTACCGCCAGGACATCTTTGAGAACGGAAGGAGGGTAAGGAAACGAAAGCGGGTCAAACTCGCTCCGGCCAGCATGGGGGAGCGGGAGGTCAGGAAAGTCGCCGCAGAGCATTTGCGGCCGTTGAATCAGGGACTCGTTACCGTCGGGTCCGCGACGAAGTTTGAAGACTACGTGGGGAGCGTCTACATTCCAACGGTGATGCCGCTGATGGCCAAGAGCACGCAGGATCGTTATGAGAGCGTGCTCAAGAACTACCTGCTTCTGAATTCGGGCAGGCGTGCTTGCGCGATCTGACGCCGCTCGCGGTTCAGCGGTATCTATCGGGGATGGCCGGATCGAGTCTGTCCCAGGAATCGCGGGACAAGATCCGAGACCTGCTGTCCAGCGTCTTGGGGTCGGCTGTGCAGTATGGATACCTCGTCAAGAACCCCGTCGAGGGGCTACGCCTGCCGAAGCCGAAGCGAGGCAAGCGGGTGAAGCCGTTCATAGTGCCGCAGGCGTTTGAGTGCTTGCTGAACTTGATCCCCGAACCTTACGCCACGATGGTGTACGTTGCTGTCTTCACCGGTCTTCGCGTCAGCGAGCTGGTCGGGTTGCGGTGGCGGAACGTCAGCGCGGATACAATCACTATCGATGAGAGATTTTGCCGTGGTGAGTGGGGACCTCCAAAGAGCGAGGCAGCCAACGCCACTATCGCGGTGAACCGTGAAGTGATCGAGCGTATTCACCGGCTGAAAACCTTGGTGGTGGAGGTCAAGGCGGGTCGGGCTACCCGACATCATGTCGTTGTGAAGTCGGACAGGCCAGACGATCTCGTGTTTCAGTCGGTGGCGAAGGGCGCGCCGATGCGGGACAACAACATCCTGGTGCGGCACATCAAACCCGCAGCCAGGAAGCTCGGCATCGGCTGGGTGAATTGGCAGGTGCTACGTCGATCCCATGCCACCTGGCTGAAGATGGCCGGTGCCGACGTGAAGGACGCTCAGGCTCAGATGAGGCACTCCAGGGCAACCACGACCTTGGATATCTACCAGCAGTTCGTTCCCGAGTCGCAGCGCCGGGCGGTGGACAAGCTCACCGCGCTGGCCGGCTCCAATATGGTCCATTGAGATGTTCCAGATGGCTGTTCCATTACTGTTCCAATAACTGGGCGGTAGGCAGGGTGGCAATGACTGAAAACGTGAGACGGGTCAAGCAGATACGAGAGGCCGAAATGGCTGATGGTGGCCCTGAAAAGGCTGGCGTCGGCGGTTCGATTCCGTCCCTGGCCACCATTTTCAACAACTTACAGACTGCCCTTCCCGGTTTTGGTTGCAATTGGTTGCACTTCCGCGTCAATTGCAGCCAGGTTTTCACTGCACCATCCTCCCGGCTTCGACGTACGCCGTGAGCCGGCGGACCGCGTTTACCTGCGACTCAGGCACGAGCTGCTGGTAGACATCCTGCGTCGTACTCGCCCGGCTGTGCCGCATCAGACCCTGGGCGTCCTTGACGTCCACTCCGGCCTGCTGCATCCAGGTCGCCGACGAGCGCCGCAACGCCTGCCAGTTTACCCAGCCGATGCCGAGCATCCTCGCCGCCGGCTTGATGTGCCTGGACAGGATGCTGTTATCATGCATTGGCGCTCCCTTGACGACCGACTGGAACACCAGATCGTCCGGGCCGTCCGACTTCACCGCGCGATACCGGCGCCAACTGCGACCAGCCCGAACCACGATCTCGACGGACTTGAGCCGGTGAATCCGTCCGACCACCTGCTCGTCCACCGAGATCGTCGCCTTGCTGGCATCCGACTTCGGCACGTCCCAGTCTCCCCGGCAATAGCGCTCCTCGACGGTAATCGAGTCCGCATGTACATTCCGCCAGCGGAGACCGGCGAGTTCGCTGACCCGCAGCGCCGTGAACACCGCCACGTAGATCATCGTGGCATAGGGCTCCGCGATCAGACCCAGCAGAGCAACGAACTGCTCCCTCCGAAGAAACGGCTTGGTCCGGCGCAGCTTCCGTTTCTTCAGCCGGATCTTCTCCGCCGGGTTACTGCTGAGCCGGCCGTAATCCACCGCCGTCCGAAGCACGGAGGACACCACATCCCGGATCTTGTCAACACTCTCCGGAGACAGATCGGTCCCCTGGAGCCGGGAGAAGTATTCCTGCATCCGCTCCAGCGTCACCTCCCGCAACATGAGATCTCCGAACTCCCGGTTGAGGTGGTTCTTCAGCACGCTTCGGCTACGCTCCCTGGTGGTGCTGGACATCGTCGAAAGAACATCCCGTTCGTAAAGGCGTGCAAAGTCCCGGAACAGGCAAGCGCCACCGATCCCTTCGCGGGCCTGATTGACGCGCGAGACATAGTCGTCCCGCAGCCGCTCGGCCTGCGCCCTGGTAAGAGTCGCCGGCCCGAGGGGAATGCGTTTAACCTTCCGAATCCTTCGCCCATTCTGCACTACATCCTCACGAACCAAAATCGTCCACTCATTGCCCCGCCGTTTCGGCGTGGGCTTTTGGTATCGTCTTCGAGCCATTCTTTCAAAGCCGCCTCCTTGCGGCGATGGCTCGTTTCGGATTTGCTCGGAAGGAAAAGTACCATAGTCAGAGACCACTTTGGTGGAGGCGGCGTCCACCGCTGCCACGTGCGCCGGTTGGGGATGCAGAGCCACGATGCTGATCTACTTGTGCCATGAAGGAACCCTGTCCGAATAGGGAGTTGAGGACGGATTTCGATGACCGATATACCCCCGCCTGATGACGATTCCTCCGAGGGCTGGATCTCGAGTGATCGGATTCCACGGCAGGATCTCGCCCCCGCGGAGGCCGGAGCGCTTCTGGAATACCATTTCTCGGCCCTTGCGGCCCGTCCAAGGCCCCTAAGTCTTCGGGAAGGTGCTGGGGGGTGGCCCGCTACCTCAAAGCCCTCGCTGCGGAGACCCGGTCGGGGCCCCTTCGCGCGTTGTTGACTCGCCTGGCGGAGGTGATCTGGGGAACCCTGCTCCGGCACGCACCATTCGCGATAGCCCGCAAGCCTACTGCAATTGAGTTCGTGGAGGCGCATGCCGATACCTATCTGGCCGGCCTCCAGGCGGCTGGCTTCGACATCGAGGGCGTGCTGGAGTACCTGCGGAACTCCCCACCCCCGGCGCGGCACGCTGGGCCGTCGTTGTCCGCGCATTTGTCGGTGCACAGCGATGTCACGGCGCGTCTCCGCCGCTGGGAGAGGTCGAAACCGGGTTCGAAACCCGGGACAGCCACCCTGTTTCGCTCGTGATAACTCTACTTTTTACTGCGGCTTCGCGCAAGCGAAAGGTAGCGACTTGTCAGCGCAAAGTGATAATGTCCTCCTTGTGCAAAGTAGGAATGTCCTCTTGACAGGCGCCACGATGGCGGGGTGCAAGAGGACACGCTATTGCTCACGATGGAAGAACGGGACCGGCTGAAGGTGTTGCACGAGGTCCTGCAGGGGCACATGACGCAGCGTTGCGCGGCCACGCAGTTGAAGCTCAGCACGCGGCAGGTGCGGCGGCTGAAGAGGAAGGGCGACCGGGCCGTAGTGCATGCGCTGCGCGGCCGGCCGTCGAACCGGAAGATTGCGGAGAAGACCGAGCAGCGGGCGGTCGCGCTGGTGCGGCGGAAGTACCACGACTTCGGCCCGACCTTGGCCTCCGAGTACCTGGCCAAGGATGACGGCATTGTGGTCAGCCGTGAGACGTTGCGGGGCTGGATGACGGAGGCCGGGATCTGGAGGAGCCGCCGCCAGCGGATCGAGGAGGTTCACCTCCGGCGGCAACGGCGGAGCTGTTTTGGCGAGCTGCTGCAGTGGGACATGTCCGACCACGACTGGCTGGAGGGCCGGGGCGAGAGGATCTACTTCATCGCGCTGCCGGACGACGCGACCAGCCGTGCGTTTGCGCGCTTCGTCCGGCATGACTCGCGGGAAGAGAACCTCAAGCTGCTCTGGGCGTACTTGACCCGCTATGGGCGACCGCTGGAAATCTACACCGACCTGGACACGGTTTTTGCGGTGAGCAAGGGCGAGGCGGCGCGGGCGGCGCGCGAAGGGTGGGCCGAGGCTCCCAAGACCCAGTTCGGGCGGGGCCTGCCGGAGCTGGCCATCGGCTGGATTGGGGCGCGGAGTCCGGAGGCGAAGGGGAGAGTGGAGCGGCACTTTCAAACCGCCCAGGACCGGCTGGTGAAGGGCATGCGGCTGGCGGGTGTGGACACGTTGGAGCCGGCCGATGCGACCGACGCCCACCGTCCGCTCCGAGCCGAGCACGATCTAGCCGCGATCCTCTGTGAAGTGTAACCACGGATCGTCACCAACGACTACACGATTCGGCTGGATGGCAACGTGTACCAGATAGCCCGCGCCGAGATTTCCACCGGGCTGCGGAAGGCAACCGTCCGGGTGGAAAAGCGGCTGGACGGCACGGTCGCGGTGCGGTTCCGGGACCGCTATCTGAACATTGTCCTGTGCGAACCGCGGGCCAAGGCGGTTTCCGCTATGCCGGCCAAAACGGCGGCGCGGCGGAAACCCGGCGGACGCTACCACGACTGGAACGAGAACTTCGACCTGCATCAGGCTCCGCCCATCTGGGTGGCCAGCCAGGCCTCCGGCACCCGCAAGGACAGCGAATGGTGAACTGGAGCAACAGCAACAAGGGCCGGTAGACATGCTGCACCCCTGGCACTCGAAACGCGGTCCAGTAAGGGACAGGCGGGAAAAGAGGCAGTGCACGTCCGGAACAAACACGCCTGGCTCCGCGTACTGAGTGGTATGGCTTTCCAGGACGTCCGCCACGCCTACCGGATGTTTGTGAAGAACCCGGGGTTTACCGCGATAGCCGCGCTCTCTCTCGCCCTGGGTATCGGAGCGAACAGCGCTATTTTTAGTCTGGCCGATGCTCTTCTGTTTCGGCCGCTGCCCATCCGCGACCCGGGTGCGGTCGTCACGATCAGCACCGCCCCGCCCGACAGTCCCTACGGCGGTGTCTCCTACGCCAACTACCGCGATTTTCGGGACAAGCTGCGATCGTTTGACGGCGTGGTGGCATTCACGTTCTCAACCTGGGGCGTGGCCACGTCGGCCAAGGACGCCGCCCAGATGCGCATGGGCGTGTTCGTGAGCGGCAACTTCTTTTCGGTGCTGGGCGTGGAACCCACGCTCGGGCGTGGTTTCCGCCGCGATGAGGGGCAGGTGCCCGGGCGCGACGCCGTGGTTGTGCTGGGACACCAGTTCTGGAAGACCCACTTCGCCGCGTCCCCGTCGGCGATCGGCCAGACCATCCGCATCAACGGCGTCGATTTCACGGTGGTGGGTGTTGCGCCCGAGAAGTTCACAGGCATCGAGCGGTACATTCGCCCGGCGATGTTCGTGCCGCTCATGATGAAGCAGCGGCTCGACGCATCCAAGGACGACCCGCTCGAAAAACGCGGCGACCACGGGCTTACGGTGAAAGCGCGTCTCAGGCCGGGCACATCCATGCGGACCGCCCAGGCCGAGCTGGCGACGTTGTGGAAGGGGCTTCAACAGCAGTACCCGGAGGAGAACCGCGGCCGGATCGCCGCGCTGAAGACCGAGATCCAGGTGCGGTACCAAGAGTACGTGTACGACGCGGTGATGGTGTCGTTCCTGATGGGGCTGGTCGCCCTGGTGCTGATCATTGCGTGCGCCAATGTCGCGAACCTGCTGCTGGCCCGGGCGCGTTCCCGCTCCCGCGAGATCGCGATTCGGCTGGCGATCGGCGCCAGCCGTCTGCGCCTGATCCGGCAACTGCTGCTGGAGAGTGTGATGCTCGCGCTCATGGGCGGCCTGCTGGGGATCGTGTTTGCATATGGGGGGATCCGGTTTCTCCAGCGGATCCGGATTCCGACCGATCTGCCCGTGGTGATCGGCGTCCAACTCGACCATCGCGTGCTCCTGTTCAGCTTGTTTACCGCCCTCGTCACCGCGTTGTTGTTCGGCCTGGTGCCCGCATTGCGTTGCACCAGGACAGATCTCGTACCGGCCTTGAAGGCGGCCCAGCAGGGATCGCCGGGAAAGCGGCGCACCATCGGGCGCAATGCCCTCGTCATCGGTCAGGTGGCCTTGTCGATGGCCCTCCTGGTGGCTGCCGGGGTGCTGGTGGATGCGGTCCGCAAGACGCTTGCGCTCGATCCCGGCTTCCGCACGGACCATCTTCTGACGATGGAATTCGACACCGCGCTGGTCCGCTACACGGACCAGCAGACGCGCGTGTTCTACCGCGAAATTGGGGACCGCGCCCGGGCGCTGCCGGGCGTGCGGTCGGTCGCGATGAGCTGTTACATTCCGTTCTCGCCGAACGGCTACCTCAAGACGGTGGTCCCCGAGGGGTATCAGTTCCCCAAAGGAGGCGAGTCGGCGTCGATCGGAGCGGCGGACGTCGATGAGCACTTTTTCGACACGATGAAAACCGCGATTATCCGCGGGCGGGGATTTACGGCCGACGACAAGGCCGGCGCGCGGCGCGTCGCGGTGGTGAACGCGGAGTTTGCGAAAACGTACTGGCCCAAACAGGATCCGATCGGAAAACGGTTCCGGCTGAACGACAGCAAGGGGCCTTGGGTCGAGGTGGTAGGTTTGACGAAGACCAACAAATACTGGTTCATCGCCGAACCCCCGATCCAGTATCTCTACCTTCCCTTTGCGCAGGACCAGAACTCGCGCATGAGCCTGATTGTCGAGACCGAGGGCGATCCTGCC
>JBEKWU010000183.1:0-7829 GCA_049512775.1 Bryobacteraceae bacterium | reverse complement strand
GACAGGCCCGCACACTTCAGACAAGGAGACCTCAACCTGAAAACGCCCAACTCCGTCCAACAAGCCGCCTGTTTTCAGCAGCCGCCACTGCGGGTCTGTCTTGTCTTGGACAGCAGTGTTTCACTATAGAAGCTCTTCGGAAATGCGTATGGACGAAATCGCTCGGGTGAATAACCATCGAGTAGTCGGGAGCCCATCAGTCGTAAATAGCGGTAGTCGTAAGCAGCAATGGCGTCAGGAGCATGTGATGAAGCAAAGTGATCGAGTAACTCAAGAATCGTAAGGCCCAGCGAGTAGAGGTCCCAGGAGATTTTAATGTCTTTCGTAAGTAGAGTTCTTCGCAGGCGATTGGAGTCCGTACTGAGGCTTGCAAAGCGCAATTTGTCGGGGTGTGCATACGCTCGTGTGAAGGTGATGGTTGTTTCTTCGTCAGAATTCGTGAGATTGACGGCGGAGCCCAAGTCCGAAATAATCGCGCGCCCCTGGCCGACCAAAACATTCGATGGTTTCAGGTCATTGTGAGCAACGTTCTGTGAGAACAAGAACGCCATCCCGTTGATGATGTCCCGCAGAACGCCCAGAAGGTCCTTTACTGTAGCCTTTGGGCGTCTCAGAAAGCTCGAAGGTGTGATCGCTCCTTCAACGAAGTCCATGACGTAGAAGGCTCTGCTAAGGTCACCATCAATAATTGAATTCGCATAATAGAGTTTGATGACATTCGAATGTGTCAGCGCAGCAAGAGTCTTGAGCTCCTTCAGGATCAGCGCATTCAGGAGCTTCTGCCGATCTTCAATCGGTCGCGCGATCTTTAAGGCCCTGTAGACTTTGCGGTCGCGAGTTTCTAAGACGTTGGAGAGGTTGACATCGACCACGCGGAGGACAACTCCAGAGCCACCCCTGTCGATGGCTGTATCGAACTCGTACTTGCTGGCGAGCTGGGTTGCGATTTGAGGGAGGATGCGCTCTAGCTGCGCAAGCTCTACGTGGAGTTCGGCCTTGTCTTCATTCTCCCTTGGTTCGGCGTACAGCCGCCGAAGCGAGTCGAGCAACTCCGACGATAGGGCCGAGGGAGCCGGGGAAAGAGTCGGGGGAATCACTGGTCACCTCTTCGATGCGACAACGAATCTCCTTCTAGCCAGGGTTCCCGGTTGGGCTTCCTGGACGCCATCGATTGTACCTCTAATCGCTCGTGCCCGGAGGGCTAATGTCAGCGCAGGAATAACACGGCAGCAATTCTGCCTGCGATGACGACGGTCGAGAAAGCCTCATCGGCGGCGACGTGGGAGCCTCTCTATGTCAGTTTCTAAATCCGCAAGCGGAAAGTCGCCTCTGAAAACCCGGCGCTGATGGTGCGACAACAGCTCTCATGGAGGAACGGCGCTGGCGCTACTGTCAGCAAGTATTCCAGCCCCTTGAGGTGTCGGCCCGGGCGGATTGACCTGTTCGTTCGATGAGAGGGGCCTCCGGCGCGATCTCTAAGGCTCTCTCTGATCATGGTGCGACACTGGGGAGCACGTTTGGCCGACCACACGGACACAAGACGCCCATTGCGTCTTCTTGGCAGAAGGTGGGGGGCCGGCCGGGCACGAGGAAGCGGGGCCGGCAACACGCCCATTTGGTTAACCTAAGACCCGCTTGTGGCGTAGGTGAGTCCCGGTGGCAAAGACCGGAGATCCGCGAAAGAGGCTGAATTCGCGCTGCGCTCTTCCGGGCACAGAGTGTGATAAGGTTCTTTTGTAACACTCAAAAGGAGGACCATGCCGCCGCAGAAAGCACCTGCCCAGAAAGAACCCACAATCCCCCCCGACCGGGCCTTGAGAGCCCTCACGCAGCAACTGGAAGCCCTTCAGAAACTCAGGAACCGCAACTATCAGGAAGCCCACGCCGAGGAAACGGAGTGGCAGCACCTCACGCAAAGCATCATCGAGGCCGCTTTCGGCGACCCCAGCTCAGCGCTGAGCAGATTCTATATGGCCAGAGCCGCCGGACGGCACAACCTCATGGGCGTCAACCAGCGGCAGCGCCAGATCAATTTTGAATCGCGGATCGAGGAACAGGGGGCACTTCTTGGCAGCCTCGTAAGCACGCTTCGGCTGCAGCTCCCCGAGGAAGAAGTGAAGGGAGTGTATGAACCCGGCGAGGACTACGCTTTTTATCGCGATCTGAGCTTGCTCATTCAGACGGCGACAGAGGATATCCTCATGGTTGATGCCTACCTCGACGAGCAAGTGTTCAACCTGTACGTGAGTAAGGTCTCTGACACCGCGACAGTCCGCATCCTCTCCAACAAGGTGGGTGCCAACGTCGAGACCGTTGCACGGATGTACGCCAGAAGCAGGCGGCTCGAACTGCGATCGAGCGCGGACGTTCATGACCGGGCGGTCTTTCTGGATAAGCGCGGATGGGTGATCGGGCAGTCTATAAAAGACGCCGCCCGAAAGAAGCCAACGTACCTGGTTGAACTGAATGAGCCGTTGCTTACCGTCAGCAGGGATGTGTACAACCGAATCTGGGGCGTCGCGACCGTCGTCATTTGACCCAGATGAACACCGAGATCATCCTTGCCTCTACGCCGACACACGGCTCTTCCACGCCACCCCGTGCGAAACTGCGCCGCTGTTCACGCGGACGCCGAAGGCCGCGAAACGCCTCCTGGAATTTTTGACCGCCCAGATCAACAACGACCACACGCGCAAGACTGTTTCACGTCACTTGCCCGCATTATGCCCGACCCGTAGAAGTGGGGCCAAAGGAAACCCCAGTCCCGATCCGGCAAATCTCCCCGCCCTCCACCGTGAGTTGAGTCAACGCCTATGGGGGTCCGCCACACGTGAGAGAATGAGTACTGCCTGATGGTGATTGACGGGATCTACTACGCGGTGGCGCTGGCGGCTGGCGGCGGGGTGGCCTCCTGGCTGGCCGGGCCGTGGTATGGGCTGCCGATGTACTTGCTGGCGGCGTTCTGCCTGTATTTCTTCCGTGACCCGGAGCGCGCGATCCCCGCGGGGGAGGTGGCGGTTTCGCCGGCCGACGGCAAGGTGGTGGGGGTGCGGGAGGGGAGCGCGGGTTTGACGCGGGTGAGCGTGTTCATGAACGTGTTCGACGTGCACGTGAACCGCGCGCCGATCGGCGGGCGCATCGCTCAGGTTTCCTACAAGAAGGGGCGGTTCCTGGTGGCGAGCAAGGAACGGGCCTCGACGGAGAACGAGCAGAACCTGGTGGTGGTCGAGGGCGGCGGGAGCCGGGTGGCTTTCAAGCAGATCGCGGGCCTGATTGCGCGGCGGATCGTGTGCTACAAGAAGGCCGGCGACGAGGTGGCGCGGGGTGAGCGGGTCGGCCTGATTAAGTTCGGTTCGCGGGTCGATGTATGGCTGGGACCGGAGTGGTCGATTGAGGTGCGGGAGGGAGACCGGGTGAAGGCGGGGTCGAGCGTGCTGGGGCGGAAAAGGTAGCGAATTCATATGGGCGTTCGGGATTTCTCCAGGCAACTGACCGATCCGAATTCACCGCACGTGCGGCGGCGGAAGGCGGCCTACGCGCTGCCGACGCTGTTCACGGCGGGCAACGTTTTCCTGGGCTTCTTCTCGATCATGAAATCGCTCCAGGGCGCCATCCAGGTGATGTCGGGGAACAAGGGGCCGAATGCGCACTTCGAGATGGCGGCCATCGCGATCGTCTGGGCGGTGGTGCTGGACGGGCTGGATGGAAGGATCGCGCGGCTGACGAACACGGCCAGCGACTTCGGGCGGGAGTTGGATTCCCTGGCGGACGTGATCACGTTCGGGATCGCGCCGGCGGTGCTGGCGTTCGCCTGGGGAGTGCAGTTGGCGATCGGCTCGGCGGCGCTGCCGTTGCGCGACTACCTGCGGCGGGTGGCGTACTTCATTCCGTTCCTGTTCCTGCTGTGCGGGGCGGCGCGGCTGGCGCGGTTCAACATTCAGAAGAACCCGGTGCCCAAGAACCCCGGCCGGCTGGACCGAAAGTACTTCGTGGGACTGCCGATTCCGGCGGCGGCGGCGATGGTGGCCTCGGTGGTGTACGTGAGCGATGGGCAGCCGCTGGACTACTGGCCGCTGATGGCAGGGTGGCTGGCGCTGCTGGGGCTGCTGTCGTTCCTGATGGTGAGCACGTGGCGGTACCAGAGCTTCAAAGACGTCCAGTTGCAGCGGCCGCGATCGTGGTTGATCGCGATTGCGTGCGGGATCCTGATCTACGCCATGTGGGCCGCCAGGGATATCGCGCTCGTGATCATCATGGGCGCCTACGTCGGAAGCGGGATCGTGGTGCGCATCGGGGGCGTGCTGAGGCGGCGCTTCCGCCGTGCGCGGCCGGAACCGGAGCGGCAGCTTGGATAAGACGAAACCCGTCGCGGCCATTGTGGGGAGCGGCTCGCTGGTGGGGCGCGAGGTCCGCGACGTGCTGGCGGGCGGCCCCTTCACCACGAAGCTGATCGGCGCGGACAAGGACGAGGCCGGCCTGCTGGCGGAAGCGGATGGGGAGGCGGTGGTCCTGACGGCGCTCGACGAGGAGCACCTGGCGGGGGCGCAGGTGGCGTTCCTGGCGGGATCGGCGGAGTCGAGCCGGAAGGCGCTGGACATCGTGGCGCGGTTGACTTCGCCGCCTGTATTGATCGATCTGACTTACGCGCTCGAGGACCGGCCGGGCGCCTACCTGCGGGCGCCGATGGTGGAGCCGGCCAACTACGCGGCTCCGCCGGTTGCCGAGCACGTGATCGCGCACCCGGCCGCGATCGCGCTGGCGCTGTTCCTGACGCGGCTGGAACAGATCCGGCCGCTGCGGCGGTCGGTGGCGCACGTCTTCGAGCCGGCCAGCGAGCGCGGGCATCGCGGCCTGGAAGAGCTCGAGAAGCAGACCGTGAGCCTGCTGACGTTCAAGCCGCTGCCCAAGGTGGTGTACGACGAGCAGGTGGCGTTCAATATGCTGGCGAGTTACGGCAGCGAAGCGGCGGAATCGATGGAGAGGACCGAGCGGCGGATCGAGCGGCACCTGGCCGCGCTGCTCTCCCTGCACGAGAGAGTGCCGATCCCGTCGATCCGGCTGATTCAGGCCCCCGTGTTTCACGGCCACGGCTTTTCGCTCTGGGTCGAGTTCGAGGAGAACCCCGGGCGGGAGGCGCTGGAGCGGGCGCTCCAGTCGGCGCAGGTCGACGTGCGCGGGGCGGACCTGGAGCCGCCCCACGTCGTGGGCATGGCGGGGCAGAGCGGGATTGCGGTGGGGGCGATCTCGAGCGATCGGAACGAGCCGCGCGCGAGCTGGTTCTGGGTGGTGGGGGACAATCTGCGGATCATGGCGGAGAATGGGGTGGCGGTGGCGCGGACGATGATCGGGCGGACGGGGACGGCGAGGCCGCAATGAGACACGGGATATGGGTTGCCGGGGTGGCGGCGGTGCTCGCGGCGGGCTGCGGCTACCACGTGGCCGGGCGAGGGGACCTGCTGCCCAAGAACATCAAGACCATCGCCATTCCGGCGTTCTTGAACGCCACTACGCGGTACCGGCTGGCCGAACTGCTTCCGGCGGCGCTGACGCGCGAGTTCATCTCGCGGACGCGCTACCAGGTGGTGGCCGACCCGAAGGCGGCCGACGCGGTGCTGAGCGGCGTGGTGGTCAAGTTCGACGGGTCTCCGGTGATTTTCAACCAGGCGACCGGGCGCGCCACCACCGTGCAGGTGTACGTGAGACTCGAGATCACGCTGCGCGACCGGGCCACCGGCGCGGTGCTGTTCTCCCGGCCCAGCATCGAGTTCCGCGACCGCTACGAGATCAGCGTGGACCCCTCGGCGTACTTCGAGGAAAGCGACGCGGCCATGGACCGGCTGAGCCGCGACGTGTCGCGCACGGTGGTCTCCGCCATCCTCGAGAAGTTCTGATGACGCCGCAACAGTTTCTGGGCCACCTCAAGCAGCGGGAACCGGGGCCGGCCTACCTCTTTCTCGGCCCGGAGCCGTACCAGCGGGATTTCTGCCGGCGGGCGCTGGTCGAGCGGGTGCTGGCCGATCCCGAGGAGCGGGAGAACGGCCTGACGCGGCACGACCTCGAGGAGGTCTCCCTCGAGACGGTGGTCGAGGACGCCTGCTCGCTGTCGCTGTTCACGTCGCGGCGGGTGCTGGTGGCGTCCAACGCGGAGGCGGCCCTGCCGCGCCCGAAAGGGGCGGACGAGGAGGCGGGCGGGCGAGGCGCGGATTCGAGCGCGGCGCTGGCCGAGTACCTCAAGAACCCCGTGCCGGGGGTCGTGCTGCTGTTCGAGGCGGGGCGGTACGATTTCCAGGGCGAGGACAAGAAGAAGCTGGAGCGGGTGCGGAACTTTTACTCCGCCGTGCCGGTCGAGGTGGACTTCGCGCACATGACGCCGCAGCACGCGCGGCAGTTCGCCGGGAACCTGGCGCGGCGCGCGGGGATCGAGATCGGGCCGGCCGAGCTGGACCAGTTGGTCGAGGCGCTGGGGGCGGAGGCGGGCCGCATCGCCACGGAAGTCGAGAAGCTGCGGCTGTACGCGGCGGGCGGCAAGCCGATCGGCGCGGCGGAGATCGCCGGGCTGGTCCCGGAAGCGCGGGATTCGACCATCTTCGCGCTGGTTGGGGCGCTGGGGCGGAACGACCGCGGGGAGTCGCTGGACGTGCTCGATACGCTGATCCGCCAGAGCGAGTATCTGCCGCTGGCGCTGAGCTTCCTGGCCACGCAGTTCCGCCTGGCACTGGTGGCCAAGGAGGCGGGGTTACGGAGCGCGCAGCAGATCCTGGGGCACTTCGCCAGGCAGGGGATGCAGATGTGGCCGTCGCGTGCCGAGCAGGTGTATCAGACGGTGTCGAAGTTCTCGAAGACGCAGTTGGCGGCGGCGCTCAAGCTGATCTACGAGGCGGACAAATCCCTGCGCGATGCGCGGCCGGACGACCGGCTCATCATGGAGGATTTCATCCTGCGGCTGACCGGCGGGTAGGGATCAGGCAGCAGCCACGCGCTTGAGGCCGGCGGCGAGCCGGCTCTTGTAGCGCGCCGCGGTGTTCTTCTTGACGATGCCCCATTTGGCGGCGCGGTCGATGAGCGAGAAGGTCTTCGGCAGCAGGGCCTGGGCGGCAGCGGCGGTGTCCTTGCTTTCCAGCAGCCGGCGCAGAGCGCGGATCTGGTGGCGCAGCCGGGTCTTCCGCGCGCGATTGATGATGGTCCGCCGGGCTTCCTGACGGACCCGCTTGAGAGCAGAGAAAGTGTTCGCCATCTAGTTCAAAATCCAGTCGGTTGTTCCTTTAGCCAGGATAGCGCAGGGGCGCCGACGCGGTCAAACCACGAAGTCCGCCGGGTTGGCGAACGAGCTGCCACCGAAATGGTGCACGAAGCAGTCCTCGGCGGTGATGATGCGGAAGTTGCGCTGGCGCACCCGGAGCGAGAATTCGTCGTCGCGCTCGTCCAGCTCCCCGGCCTGCTCCCAGACTTCGCGCGGCACCAAGGCGCAGAACAGCGGAGCGACGGCCAGTTCCTGCCACAAACCCATGTTCTTGCGGGCCAGCGCCAGCGCGAATTCCTCCAGCTCCCGATAGTTGCCGTACTCCACGTTGATATTGGTCACCGGTACCACCACCCCGGCGGAGGGGTCCCGCTGGTGATGCCGGAGCAGCCGTCCCACCCAGCCCGGAGTCACCACCGTGTCGATATTGAGAAAGATCAGGTACTGGCCGCCGGCCTGCCGCGCGACGACGTTGTTGGCGGCCGCGAATCCCTTGTTTTCCCCCAGCGCGATCACCCGCAGGCGAGGCTCGTCCTCGGCATAGCGGTGCAGCAACTCCAGCGTGTCGTCCGAGCTTCCGTTGTCGGCG
>JBEKWU010000182.1:0-7862 GCA_049512775.1 Bryobacteraceae bacterium | reverse complement strand
GCGTGGAGTTTGATTACAGCCATTTTCAGACGGGCGGAGAGGAATTGGGCAAGACGCTCGACCGGCTGTTGCCGTACATTGTCGTGATCGCGCTGCAGGACAACAAAAAGAACAACAGCAAGTCCGGCTGGGAGCACACGCTGCCCGGCGATGGCGACACCGACCATGAGGAGTATTACAGGCGGCTGGTGAAGTTCGGCTACAACGGACACACCGTAGTCTGGGTAAGTGACGGGCTGTTCGCCAGCCCCAGCTTCGACGCAGTGGCCGCGGCGAAGCATTGCTACGCCAAACTCGCACCTATGATGGCAAGAGCCGGAGTGCGACGCCCGCAGTATCGCCGGGAGACATAGTCAAGTCGTTATGGGAAGGTACGACGCCGAGGGGTGGCTTCGGCCAATCCGCGGAGTTCAGGCAGCACCGACCCGCGAGCGTAAGCCCGCCGGTGGCAGTGTGATGCAGTTGATTTGATGCAGTTGAGAGGTTCAAGTGAAAATCAATTCTCTATTCACCGCAGTGCTCGTGACCATGTCTTTTGGCCTGCTCGCCGCGGCAGCCGAGAAAGTGGCGCCGGAGAGCAAACCGGCAGCCTCGATCGACCTCGCCACGGCGGAAGGCCTGAGTCAAATCAAGGCCCAATGGCGCTATTGCGACGCCAAGATTATTCAGGTCGATTTCCGCAATCAGAAGACCTACGATTATGAGCCGCACGCCGGCGTACCCGATTTCGACGACTCGAAGTGGGATGTGCTCACTCCCGAGAACCTGAAGATAGGTCACGGCGGCAACATGTGGTTCAACTGGTACCGCATTAAGGTCACAATCCCGGAACGGGTCGGGGACTTCGATCCGTCCGGCACGACGGCTGTTTTCGAGACCACCATCGATGACTATGCCGAGATATGGGTCGATGGCGAGTTACCACGCTATGTCGGCCAATCCGGCGGGTCGGTGATCGCCGGATTCAATGTACCCAACCGCGTGGTCATCGGACGGAATGTGAAGCCGGGCCAGCAGTTCCAGGTGGCCGTGTTCGGCATCAACGGTCCCATCTCCGCCGCGCCCGGCAACACCGTGTTCATGCGCTACGCCAAAGTCGACTTTCACAAGGAACCGCCCGGACCGGTGGCGGTGTGGCCGGCCGAAATGGGGGCGGATGTCGATCGGATCGAAAAGCCGTTCGACGCGATCGTCGGCGGCGAGCCCAAGTTCATGAAGCTCGCCGAGGGCTTCGATTTTACCGACGGTCCGGTGTGGTCCACTGACGGCTATTTGCTGTTCAGCGATTACCGCGCGAACAAGATCTACAAGTATGACCTGAAGGGCACTTCGCTCTCCGTATTCCGCGAGAACAGCCCTTCCAAAGGTCTGGCGTTCGATGCGGAGGGCCGTCTCATCATTTGCGAGACCGGCAACCGGCGGGTCATTCGCCTGGAGAAAGACGGCAAGGTCATGGTGCTCGCCGATAAGTACGAAAGCAAGCGCCTGAACAGTCCCCACGATCTGGCCTACCGCGCCGACGGCACACTCTACTTCACGGATCCCCCGTTCGGCCTCCCCAAACTGGCCCAGGATCCCGGCAAGGAATTGCCGTTCAGCGGCGTCTACTCGCTGCAGAAAGGCAACCTCCGGCTGCTAGACAAGACTCTGTCCGGTCCGCACGGGATCGTGCTCTCCCCGGACGAGAAGTATCTCTACGTCACCAACCATTCGGGCAAGGAAAAGATCGTGGTGCGCTACGATGCCAACGCGGACGGTTCGGTATCCAACCGCAAGGTGTTCTTCGATATGTCCAAGGACCCTGGCAAGGATGCTCTCAGCGGTTTGAAGGTGGACCAGCAGGGCAACTTGTATGTCACCGGCCCGCGCGGCATCTGGGTGCTATCGCCGGAGGGCAAGCACCTCGGAACCATTCTTTCCAGCAAGCACCCCCGCAACCTGGTCTGGGCCAACTCCGACCTGAAATGGGGCGGGCACAACGTCTACATGTGCACCCCCTATGCGCTGTACCGGATAAAGCTGCGGGTTCCGGGGCCGAAGGGGGTCCAATGACACGCGGCCGATTCGCACAAGCGTGAACGGCGGCGGCCACGATGTCCCCCGGCGCCGTAGCTGCAACCCCCCAACCCAACGCGGCGATCGGGAAGGCGATGGCGGCGGTAACGGCCGCCATCGCCAAGGCGGAGGCCGATCCGGACCGGCCGGTCTGTCATTTCCACCCGCCGGCCCAGTGGAACAACGACCCCGACGGCGTCCTCTTCTATAAGGGCTGGCACCACATGTTCTACCAGCACAACCCCTTCGATTCGAAGTGGGGCCACATGCACTGGGGGCATGCGCGCAGCCGCGACCTGGTGAATTGGGAGCACCTGCCGATCGCGCTGTGGCCTTCGGTCGAAAAGGGCGAGGAGCACGTATTCTCCGGCGGCGCAGCCCTGGCGGCGGACGGCCGTCCTCGTCTGTTCTACACCAGCATCGGCCCGGCGCAACCCCGAACAATGGATGGCCGCGCCCGTGGATGACGAGCTGATCGTCTGGGAGAAGTATCCGCAGAATCCGATATTGACCCTCAAGGCGCACGGCGATCAAAAGATCGATTCCTGGCGCGATCCGTTCCTGTTCCGCGAAGCCGGCAAGACCTACATGGTGTGCGGCGGCAACCTCAACGCGCGCCACGGTGGCGCCGGCTCGGTGTAGCTCTACGAGGCCTCAACGCCCGATCTTAGCGGTTGGAAATATCGCGGCGTGGTGTTCGAGGACCGCGATCGCGAGGTGAATAACATCGAGTGTCCGAACCTGTTCAAAGTGGGTTCGAAATGGGTGCTGCTCTACGCTCCGCACAAGCCGTGCGTGTACCAGGTGGGCAGCTTCGACCTGGCGCGCGGGAAATTCATCCCGGAGCGTCGGGGCACGCTCGACCCCGGCACCAGCTACGCCAACAACATTTCCTATGACGACAAGGGGCGGTGCCTGCTCTGGCTCTGGGGTCCGACCAACACCGATTCGGACAAGGGCTGGAACGGCGCGATGGTAATGCCGCGCATTCTGACCGTCGGCGAGGATGGTTATCTGCGCCAGGCGCCGGCGCCGGAGTTCGAAATGCTGCGGGGCGAAATGAAGACTGCGCCGCCGGCGGAGCTGCAGAGCAAACCCTAGTGATCGAGAGCATCAGCGGTGATTGCATGGAAATACAGGCGGAGTTCTCCGCCGATGCAAGAACTACCGCGATGGGGCTGCGAGTGCGCCGCAATATCGAGATCTCCTTCAACCCAAAGGACGCTATTCTTACGGCGGATGGCGTGAAGAAACTGATCGCGTGCGAGCGGCAAGTGAAGTTGCGCGTCTTTCTCGACAAGCGCGTGATGCAAGTTTACGCCGGCGATGGTGCGGCGGCGATATTCAAGGCCGTCACCGCGGCTCCCTCCGACCTTAGCGTCGAGGCATTCGCCGCCGGCGGCGCCGCGCAACTGGTTTCGCTGAAGGCCTGGCTCATGCGGCCGGCGAGCTTCAGCCTGGATCGATACAAAGTGTAGGCCCGGGGCTCCGCTTACCGCCAAATCGAGCGCACTGGACGCACGACCAGCGAGGCGACCCTGGCCGTGCCTTCGGTCGCATACATCCCGAGTTCTTTGTTGCCCGGTTCGGGCAAAAAACAGCTCGGAATCACGACCTCACCGTCGTTGCCAAAGACCTCGACCGAGGCGCGGTCCACCAGGATTCGGAGCTTGATACGACCGTTCTGCATCGCCATGCCCGCGCTCAGATTGGCGCTGCTCAGCTTCTTCTCTTTCTCCTTCACGTTGTACGCGATGGTCCGCCCCCGCACCTTGAAGCCCACCTCGATCGCACCCGCGGGCTCGATCTCCGCCGCGATGTCCCAGCAATCGCCCGCCATGCCCTCCAGCGGATTCTCGCCGGGTTTCAGCTCGAGATTGTTCCAGCTCTTCGAGTGTTCCCATAACGATTCGATTTCCTTCACCGGTAACGCGAAGATGTGATATGAGGACACCCCGTACTTGCGGAGCCTGAACTCGTACGGGAAGCTCATCTGCTGGTTGAACGGCATGCCCGGGTATTTGCCTCCGCTCATCCAGGAAAGTTGCACCCGGCGCCGGTTCGGCAGATCGCTGTAGGTCTGCACGGCGTAATAGTTCGCGCCGTTGCTGAGCGCCTGGGTCATCACCTCTGGGGTGAACCGCTTACCATCGAATGTCCCGACCAGGTAGTTGCCGTTGGCGCCGGTCCACACCCATTTGCTCACCCCCGGCTCATTCTCCACCGGCATTTCAAAGAAGTCCGGGCACTCCCCGGTTTTGGGGACGCTGATATCCTGTAGCGTCGTCCACTTTTTCAAATCCGGCGAAGCCAGGAAACGGTAGGTGCTGCCCTCCAGGAACAGCGCCATAATCCACTGCTTGGTGGGCTGATGCCACACTACCTTAGGGTCGCGGTTGTTGCCGATCATGTGGGGGACAACCGGGTTTCCGGAATACTTGGTGAATGTGCGGCCGCGATCGGTGCTGTAGGCGATGCACTGCGTGAAAGGCTGGTCCTTCGATTCCGGATTGGTCCCACCCGCGGCGGTATAGATCAGGACGATGGTTTTCTCTTCGCCTTTCTGAAATCCCGCCGTGTTGTTCCAATCCATTACCGCCGAACCCGAAAACATGGTGCCCATCTTGTCCGGCAGCAGCGCATTTTCCGTCTGCTTCCAGTGCACAAGATCGCTGCTTACGGCGTGGCCCCATGTCATGTTGCCCCACTTCACATCGAAAGGGTTGTGCTGAAAAAAAAGGTGATATTCGCCCTTGTAGAACACCAGCCCGTTGGGGTCGTTGGTCCAGCCTTTTTTCGGGCTGAAGTGGAACTGCGGACGATACGTCTCGTTGTATAGCGGCTGGGACTCCTGAGCCGCGGCTGGCCTTGCGGCCGCCGCGAAGGCCAACTGGGTGAATTGTCGCCGGTTCATTTGATTCTACTCCCCGGAGCGATGCTCCTTGTGTCACGAATCGTGCTGCACGAAGGCCACGCGAGTGCATGCCGAGCGGGCAACCTCCAGTGCCTGCCGCGCGCCCGTGGCCAGAAAAACGTTGTCCAGCCCCAGCGCGATCATTGAATAGCCGTCCTGCAACGCGGCCTCGACGTTCCCGTTCCCGGGGTGCACAATGTGCATGCCAGCGGCCTTGCGGTGCACTGCGCAGGAACGGCGGAAGTTCCCCAGTGCGTCGATCACCTCCGGGCAGTCCAGTTGACCGGTCTTGCCGAAGGAGCCGCTCAGGTCGAGCGGTCCGATGAAGGCGGCATCCACGCCGTCCACCTCCAGGATCGAATCGACTTCCGAAATCCCGTCGCGATGCTCGATCTGCACCACGATGGCGATGTCATCGTTCGCTTCCCGGATGTACTGCGCGAAATCGATGCCGTGCGTGTTGGCGCGGCTGTATCCGAAGCCGCGCTCTCCCAGCGGGGGGTACTTGGCCTGGCGTATCGCCGCGCGGGCGATTTCGGCCGAGTTCACCATGGGGATGATCAACGCGCGCGCGCCCGCGTCCAGGGTCCGCTTGATCCAGATCGTATCGGCATAGGGCAGCCGGGCCACGGGCACGGAGCCATGCGCCTGCGTGGCACGGAAGATATTCGCCATCGATTCGACGTCGATTACCCCGTGTTCCAGGTCGACACAGATCCAGTCGAATCCGAGCCTGCCAAAGATCTCGGCCGGAGCCGGATGCGCGATTTGCAACCACGCACCGAAAGTGGGCGTACAGTCGAGCAGTGCCTTGCGAAATGGGTTCGTCATGAGCCTGCGCGGAAATTGCCGACCGCCTCCGAAGTCCTCAAATAGCGATTGTACACGCGAAGTTTGCTTAACTGGCCGAAGAGCATGGGCGCTATTTGGGCCCCAGGCGCGCCGTTTACGTCACCCATCTCGGGGTGAATACGCCCCCAGCCGAAGTCCCGCACCGCCCCGCCGTCGTTCAAAACACCGTCCACGACCCAGGTCACGATCTTCGGGCCTCCGTCCACGATCGCGGCGATGTGCTGCCACGCGCCGACTCTCAAGGTGCCGGCGTGGGTGCCCGGATCGCAGTCCCAGGCCGACTTGACGTGTCCGTCATTGAGGCTGATCTGTAGCGTAAACCGGTCGGTCGATGTGATAGCGACGCCTTTGCCGGAAGCGTCGCGCGCATCCAAGACCGTCTGGCCGGGCGACAGTTCGCGCAACCGCACCCAGAAGTCGATGGCGAACCCGCCACCATTCAGGCCCGGCAGCCGGGGCATGTCGAACTGGCCCGGGCCATTCACTTCGAGCACCAAGCCTTTGGGCGTGACTGTCTTCACCTCATGCTGGCTCCACAGGCCCTCCAGGAGCGTGCGGTCGATTTCATGCACCCGCGCGATCGTTTTCTGCGTCTCGGTGACGTAGAAACGCCCGCTATCCTCGATAAAATCCGGGTAGCTCATGCGCACATCGGGATCGTCGTCGTAGAGCAGGATCTCGGGCTCGGACCAGTACATCCAGCCGTTCTTCTCGACGCCGCCGCAGATCCAAGCCGGGTTACGGTTGGAGTAGTAACCCCACTTCGCGGCATGCACGGCTTCGCCGCCGTGGTTGTGGTACCAGAGCAGGTATTTACCGGTGGAAAATTTCTTCACGAAGTTAGCCGCGCGCGGATGCTTGATGCGCCGCCCTCCGGGAGAGTAGGTGGCGTATTCGGGCGGCGTCCACGTGTGGCCTCCGTCGCGACTGTAGGCATGGCAGTTGTACCCGTCGATGGTGCGGTAGGTGGCGTAGAGCGAACCATCGCTGAGCGCCACGAGGTTGGCTTCGTCAGACACCGGGCCTTTGGGCGCGCGCAGTCCCTCGTCGCCGTCCGGCAGCAGTTCCCAGCGGATTTTACCGGGATCGCGCTCCGTCAGGATGTTGTCGCTGCGCATAAAACAGCCCTGCGATTCCACCATGGCGCCCGGATTGCCCCATTTCCCCACCTTCGCAAATCCGAACCAGACCTTGCCGCGATCGACGATCGGCTTCCCCACGCCCCAGAAGAACAGCACTTTACCGCCGTACAGGTTCTCGCGATCGATGCGCATCAGCCGCATCGGAATGTAGTAGCGCTCGCTCGACCAGGTGCGGCCGTGGTCGTCGGAGTACTTGTACGCGTAATGCCCGAGGGTATCCACGCGCCGCGCATCTCTGGGAGAGTTGCAGCCTGCCACCTGGCGCAGGTTGTCCCGGTTATAGGTGTAGAACGCGTAGACTCGTCCCGAGGGGGTCTTCAGAGGCATGACCCAGGAGGCTTCGGGACCAGTTGCTGGTTCGATGTCGATCAGCGGCGACCAGGTTCGGCCCTTGTCGCTGCTGATCGTGGCGACGACGTGCTGTCCGGGCTCACCCTCGACCCCGCTCCCGGTCGTGAGCACGCAAAGCCAGTTGCCGTCATTCGTGATGACGACATACGGCTGGTCAACGTATCCTTCCTTGGGAATGGGCGAACCGGTTTTGATATTCCGCAGATCCGGGTCGGGCGCGTCGGCCAGTGCCGCCGGCGCGAGGGGGAGCAGCGCCAGGCTGCCGACAAACTCGCGGCGTCTCATCATAAGTATTTGATATCTCACTATGGCCCGCGTTGTCAAGTGTTCAATAGCATGGCGAAGCCGGCGGAGTGCGCCGGCGTCAGCCCTTGCCGTTGGTAGTGGCTGGAGCAGCCGCGGCCTCCCGCCGTGGACGCTTGGGAGGGAAGTGTTGCAAACAGGGAACGGGGCACAGGGCACAGATTGAGCCGGCTAAGCGGTCAGTTCGTTACGCGGCCTTCAGTCCGAGGGTCTGATGGATGAAGAGAACCTGCCCGGTCACATCG
>JBEKWU010000181.1:0-7893 GCA_049512775.1 Bryobacteraceae bacterium | reverse complement strand
TCCGCTACAGGCGCGGGCCTTCGAACTGCTCGGCGTGTAGCCAGAAACTGGAACCTGCCTCCAGGGCCATCACCCGCACCCTCAGTCAGATACTCGCCGCTGCGGGATGGAACTTCGGGTTAGAGTCGGCCACTTGGCGCAGAAGGCCCACCGTTGGGCAGCTCGGACGTGCCAAGCCGGGGCCGGTCAGACCTCATTTGGCGCCGGCGCATCATTCAGTCTGGCGTGGTGCGCAACTACGCGAACAGTTCTTGGGCGCGGGTCAGGCGCTCGCGGACGCGGACGCCGCTGGGGCAGCGGACAGCGCAGGAGCGGCAGTCGGTGCAGCGGACGGCGCGCACTTCGGCCGGCAACGCCTGGAAGCGGCGGTAGCCCATCTGGAAGTCGCCGTAGCCGTCCGCGTAGGTGACGTAGCGGACCAGGTCGGAGACGGGGAGGCCGCGGGAACAGGCGCCGTCGCAGGCGCCGCACATGCGGCAGACGTACGGGCGGATGCGTTCCAGGTGCGCGATGAGGATCTTCTCGTCCTCGGCGCCATAGCGCTCGGACATGGCGCGGACGTTCTCTTCCAGCATCTCCACGTTAGTCATGCGGGGCACGGTAGTGTGGATGAAGGGCGTGCGAAGCACCCACTTGAGGGCGGACAGGTGCGCGCCCGAGTTCTTGTCGAAGAAGCCCTTCAAGGGCAGGTTGCGCTCGCGATTGAACCGCGCGCCGCCGGCCATGACCTTCATGGCGACCACGCCGAGCCCGTCTTTGTGGCACTTTTCGATGGCCTGCCCGTTCGCCGACGGCGTGTAGTCGAACTTGCCCTTGGTGAAGTTGTAAGGAACGAGAACTACGTCGAAGTGCTTGCGCGCGAGCAGCGGCTCCATAGCCCGGATGCGGTGGGTGCTGAGGCCCTTGAGGCGGATCTTGCCGGCTTTCTGCGCGGCGGCCTGCGCTTCGAGCATGTCGTCGGGGACGTCCTTCGGATTGTCCTTCGAGCCGATGTAGAAAATGTCGAAGTAGTCGCTGCCGGTCTCTTTGAGGCTGAGGTCGAGATCGGCGCTGAATTGCCTGGCGTCCTTGGCGTAGGAGCGGCTGCAAAAGACCACGTCCTTGCGACGGGCGGCCAGCGCCTTGCCGAGCATGCGCTCGCTGCTGCCGCGTTCGTACTCGCGCGCGGTGTCGAAGAAGTTGATGCCGAAATCGAGCCCGCGCTGGTACAGGCTGATGTCGCTGACGGCCTCGGTGCCGAAACCGACCTCGGAGACTTTGAGGCCGGTCTTGCCGAGGATGCGATAGCGCGCCTGGGTCGGGGCGGCCGAGATCCGCGATGCGGCGGCCGGGCCGGCCCAAGCGGAGACAAGAAAGCTACGGCGGGTAGGATGGTCCATGCTCACCTCCGGTGATACGTTGCCTGCATCAGCTTTGTGCCCGGAACTCTTACGGTTTCACGGTGACCAACACCACTCCGTGCGCGGCCACCGGCGCGGAGAACTTGCCCGTGAACTTGCCCAGGTCCTGGTGCGACCACAGGTCGTGAACGGCGGCGCCGAGGTGCGACGGATAGCCCAGGTCCTCCCAATCCACGGTCATCGTCCGCTCGGCCTTTCCGCGGTTCAGAAGCACAACCGCGCGGCTGCCATCCTTGAGCTGCTTCACCCAGACGTCGAGGTCGCCGTCGCGGCGGACCCTCCGCCCCTGGATCCCGAGCGGGTCCTGGTCCACCGCGATAACTTCCTTGTTGGTGAGAATATCGTGGATTTCGGGCGGCATTGTCCGCAGGTCGTTGCCGGCCATCAGCGGCGCCGCAAGAATCGCCCACAGGCTGAAGTGCGACCGGTACTCGGTGGCCGTCATTCCGCCGTTGCCGACCTCGAGCATGTCCGGGTCGTTCCAGTGTCCGGGACCCGCGTAGCTCTCGAGCCCAACCTGAAGGTCGACGATGTTCACGACGCCCAGTCCGTACTTCGCGCCCTTGCCCTCCCACAGATCCTGGATGTCGCCGGTAGTGCGCCACAGGTTTCCGGCCTCGCCCGCCCACAGCCACGGCTTGGAGCTGCCCCACTCGCAGATGCTGAACACGATGGGGCGGCCCGCCAGCTTCAGCGCATCCCGCATGGTTTCGTAGGAGGAGCGCGGGTCCTGCGTGGACGTGTTGCACCAGTCGAATTTCAGGTAGTCGGCGCCCCAGGCGGCGTACTGCCGCGCATCCTGGAACTCGTAGCCGCGGCTGCCGGGCCGGCCCTGGCAGGTGGCCGTGCCGGCGTCCGAGTAAAGGCCGAACTTCAGGCCCAGCGAGTGCACGTAGTCGGCCAGCGCCTTCATGCCGGAGGGAAACCGTTTCGCATCCGGAACGATATTGCCGTCCGGGTCGCGAGAGACCTGCCAACAGTCGTCGATCACGATGTACTGGTAGCCGGCGTCCTTCATGCCGGTCTTCACCATCGCGTCCGCCTCCTGCTTGATGAGATCCTCGCTGACGTTGCAGCCGAACTTGTTCCAACTGTTCCAGCCCATGGGCGGGGTCTTGGCCAGGCCGTTATCGAGCGCCGGCAGGGTGGCGCCGAACAGAACCAGGTAAGTGATTGGTAGGAGTAGTCTGCGCAGCATAGTATCCGTATCCTAACAGTTGGCGTCGCCTCACGCGCGCGAAATCGCCGCGCTGCGCGTGCTCATAGTGTTGGCGAAGTGCGCCAGGATGTGCGAGCGCTCCTCGAGCGAGTGCCGCGGGGCGCCGGTCAGGTACTTCCGCGTGGCCGCGAACCATTTCTGCTGGAGCTTGAAATCCAGCATCAGGATTCGCTGCTCGATCGAGTGGCCTCCCAGCCGCAGTCCCGAGGTATAACGCAGCAGGCAGGTGAGCACTTCATAGTCGCGCAGCAGCCACTGATCCAGCGCCTCCAGTTCCTCCACCGTCAGCTCGGTCTGGAGGTGCTCCAGAACGAAGGGGAACCGCAGTTCGTTGGCCGCCGCCACCTGTTTCGCACGCTCGCCAGTCGCGGCCGTTCGCAGCAGAGTGTGACAGTTGTAGCGGAACCAGTAGAACAGCAACACCAGCGCGATCGTCAAAACCAGTAACTCGGAAAGCATGCACACAACCCTAATGCCGCCGGCCTCGCCCGGGGCAGGCTGGCGAATCGCCTGGGAGCGCCGATTCGGTCCGAGAATAGCATCCCTTTGTCCGCCCCGCAAGAGCCGGCGGCATGAATGTAGCCGTGACACCGTCTCCCCAATCGGGGACAATACGAGAATGCCCGCCAGCCCGGCTGACCGCGGCAGTATTCTCTTCGTCTACCTGGTCTCGATCGTCGCCGCGATGTCGGGACTGCTGTTCGGGTTCGACATCGCCGTCATCAACGGCGCCATCATCTATCTCCGGGAGCAGTTCCGCCTTACCGAGTTCCAGACCGAGGTGGCCGCCAGCAGCCTGCTCATCGGGTGCATCTTCGGGGCCAGCGTAGCCGGCTGGCTCAGCGACCGGTTCGGCCGGCGGCGGATCCTGATCGTCTCGGCCCTGCTGTTCGCCCTCTCGGCCATCGGCGCCGCGCTGCCGCGCAACCTGCCAGAGTTCATTGCCGCGCGCTTCGTGGGGGGACTGGCCATCGGGATGGCTTCCATGCTGGCGCCGCTGTACATCGCCGAGGTGTCGCCGGCGCGCATCCGGGGCCGGCTGGTGGCGTTGAACCAGATGGCGATCGTCAGCGGCATTCTATTGTCGTACCTGACCAACTGGCTGCTGTCGTTCGCCGGCCCCGTGGGCTGGCGCTGGATGTTCGCCGCGGCAGTGGTCCCATCGATGGCGTTCTTCATCGGGATGCTGTTCGTTCCCGAGAGCCCACGCTGGCTCACCGAGCGCGGGCAGGATGCCGCCGCACTGGCAGTGCTGAGCAGGATCAACGGGCGCGGCCAGGCGCTGGTGGAACTGGGCCAGATCAAGGAGGCGATCGCCGAGGAGAGCGGATCGCTCAGCGAGCTTCTCCAGCCCGGCTTCCGCCGCGCCCTGGCCATCGCGGTGGCGCTCGCCATCCTGCAACAGATCACCGGCATCAACACGGTCCTGTTCTACGGCTCGGTGATCTTCAGGGAGCAGGTGGGCGGGCACAGCCAAAGCTCGGCCCTGGGTCTCAACGTGGTCATCGGCCTGATCAACTTCCTGGCCACCATCGTGGCGCTGTGGGTCATCGACCGCCTGGGACGCAAACCCTTGCTGATGTTCTCGGCCGGCGCCATGGCCTGCGGCCAGTTCGCCCTCGGCGCGGCCTTCCTGATCCACCCCCCGCCGACCATGCTGATTCTGGGCGTGATGGTGTGCTGCGTGGCGGCGTTCGCCGTGGGGCTGGGACCGGGCGTCTGGGTGGTGCTCTCCGAGATTTTCCCCACGCGCATCCGCGGCCGCGCCATGTCCATCGCGACTATCAGCCTGTGGGTGGCCTGCACTGCGCTGACGCTGACCTTCCTTTCCCTCGTCAAGGCCATCTCGGCGACCGGCGCGTTCTGGATCTACTCCGCCATGTGCGTCACCACGTTTCTCATCGTCTGGCTGGCCACGCCGGAGACCAAAGGTAGGACACTGGAAGAGATCGAGAAGTTGTGGAGGCACCGGGGGCGATAATGGAGCCAACTGCGATCGTGGCCGGGTTTCGGCCGGAGTTTCTGGATTTCGAGCGCGGCATTCGCGTCGGCAACCTGGAGGAGCACGAGCGCATCACGCGGATTCTCAAGCTGGCGCTCGAGGCGCGCTACGCGCAGCCGTTTATCACCGAGCGCTGGGGCCGCGGGGTGTATTGGCAGTGGATCGGGTTCCTGCCGCGGGCCAACCGCACGGCCAAGCCTCTCTCGAGCGACGTCAGCTTCGGCTGCTCCAAGTTCTACCTGACCGTCGACCGCGACAGCCGGCTGTTCCAGTGCGGATTGCAGATCGAGCGCGGCCTGGTCAAGGCGCCGCGCGACTCCCGCGCTTTTCAGTTGCGCGAGGACTGGGACTGGAACCGGCTGCTCAAGGCGCTGAAGCCGCGCGGCGAAATGGAGCGCGAGTTGGCCCGGCTGCTCGGCGACGGATTCATGTTGCACGGCGGCGCCTGGGATGCGGACTCCATCAACTGCTCCCGCGCCGATTTCCCGGGCGTGCGCAAGCTCCGGCGCGAACTCGAGGCTGCCCCGGAGGACGGCTGGGCGGGCTTTCAGGTGTTCTTCCCCATGAGCGAGAGCGAAGTTCGTGGCTCGACGGGCCTGGACCTGGTGGAATCCATGCTGGCCGTCTTCGACGAGGTGGTCCCGGTGATGAACCTGTCGATGCAGATCCGGCTCGAGCCGGCGGGCGGCGCCGGACGGCCGCGCTTCGTCGAGCCGCCGCGTTAGCGCGTGGCGCAGGCGGTTTCGCCTGCGTACCCAGGGCTGCTACCGCGGCCGCACCGGCGTGCGCTTGAAATCGGTGCGGTTTAGGTTCGGGTCGTGGTTGGGGTCGTAAGAGGAATCGTCTGAATACACCACGTCGCCGGAAGGCGTGACCCAGCGGTACTTCCACTGGTTCGATCCCATCTCGACCTGGTTGGTGTGCGGGTTGATGTATTCCTCCTGGCCGGTCAGCGTGAGGAACATGTCGTTGTTGATCTCGGCGTCGGTGCGCTGGCGGTGCGCGACGATTTCCCGGTCGATCCTCTGGATGTCGCGCTGCACATCGAGAGCGATCTTGTTGCGCTGCATCTGCCCGCGGATTTCGCCGGCCACCCACTGCGGGTTCATCTGGACCGACGACTGGACGATGGAGAGGATGGGCGCCCACTTCTCGAACTCGCCCGCCGGCGCGCGGACCAGCACGGTGTCCTTGTTGCTCCAGATGCCTCCGCCCGCCTGCCCCATGTCCTCGATCGCGGTGAAGAGCTTCTCGGTGTACGCCGCGCCGCCTTCCTGGTAGTTGACGGTGAGGACCGCCGCGTCGTAACGGAACTGGAACGGCACGCCGGAGGCGCGCAGGCGCTGCGCGTAGGCCTGGGCGAGCCTGGAATTCTGGCGGCGGTCCGCCACGCGAGCGGCGGTGGCGCGCGGATGCGCGTACTTGAAGGCCACCTGCGCGAGGAACGTGGCGGCATCCGTAACCGGATAGACCGTCATTCCGTTGTACTGGCTGCCCACCGGAAACATGCCGGTCCCGCCCACTGGGGTTCTCCGGAGGTCGGCGTACATCATCTCCGGCAGCGCGCGCAGCATCACGCTGCCAGCCGCATCGCGCTTCACCGCGAAATCCACCTTGGCGGCGATGGCGTTTGCCGGGCCGTTGGCGGCCATCGGATTCACGCGCACGATGCCGCCCTCGGTGCGCCAGCCTGCGGGAACCAGAATCGTGAACGCCTTCTCCCGCGGCTCCGCCACCCGCCGGAAGTAGACCTGGGCATTGCACGAGACGGCAACGACGAGCGCGGCCGCCACCGCGGCCAGATTTGCGGACACAGCGTCCTCCTTGCGGGGTTCAGTTCTTGATGGCTCTCCGCGTGATCTTCACCACGATACCATCCGGAGTCGGGTCGGGGCAGTGCACAAACTCGGTCGTCACGCCCTCAGGGTCACTCTCATCGAGTCACCCAGCCACGGGCGGATCTTGCCGAGATCCCGAGGGTACGCGAACCTCTCGCCGACTTTGTGGGCGTGACAGAAAGACTTCGCCGGAGCGACAACTTCGATTTCTGCGGCAGGGAGAGGCCGTGGCGCGCCCATCTCCTCCCAGGCGGTGTAAGCGTTGCTGGGGCGCTCGTCGATGCGGTAGAGCTTCAGCAGCACGCGGGTGGCGGCCGGCGGGACGCCGCGGTAGCCCCGGATCTTCGATCGCGTTGGATCCTGACGGTTGTGGTTCGGTGCTGGGTGGAGCGTGAGCGCCGGATCGCGAGTGCGAGCGAGCGGTCCACGCTATGGACGGACTGCGGACGCGAGCGATGTTGCCGGCCGTCGGAGCGCGTCTGCTACAATGATTCTTCCGGCCAGGTAGCTCAGTTGGTAGAGCGCAGCCCTGAAAAGGCTGGCGTCGGCGGTTCGATTCCGTCCCTGGCCACCATTTTCAACAACTTACAGACTGCCCAAAGCGAAGTTTCATTCCATTTCATTCCAAAACTCTTGGCCCGTTGAGATTTGCCTTCGCCGGAATGAGGCCCGTTTGGAGTCGGTCTCTTGGGGCAGGATCGCTCTTCGGTCCTGCCCTCTTCATTTCTGTCAAAGCGTGGGATCTCCGTAATCACCGCAAGCACTGTCATCACCGTCATCACCACAGCACCAACCCCTCCAGTTTGGCCGCTGAAGGCCCACAGCGCCTCTCAGTTCGTTCGCCACCAGCCCGGTAGACCCGCAGCATCCTCGGCGTCGGCGGCGCGCACAGCGCCCCACTGCCGCACATTCTCACTGACATCGGCGCATAATGGAAAGTCGGAGAGTGCATGATGGGAAGGTGGCGCAAATCTTCACTTGTGGTTCTTGGAGTCGGCGTCGTTGCTTGGTACTTCCTACTTCAACCCCCGTTGTCGTTGGCCCTGATTGTTGCGGGATCGCTCGCTGCACTCGGAACGACCATCTCCGATCCCAAGAACGATCATTTCAAAGTCACTTTGGCTGCTACTGCCGCTGCGATTGTCATTACTGGTGGCGTCACCGGATACTTCAACGGACTGCAAGCTCAGAAAGAAGCGAAAGCCAGTAGTGCACTTCTCAGAGCTAAGACCGACGAGATTGCCACAGTAACGAAACAAGGCCTTGATTTGGCGCAGGTCAACACCGAACTCAGCCGTGCGCTCATTAACAAATCACTGCTGTCCAAGACAAGACAGACCCGCAGTGGCGGCTGCTGAAAACAGGCGGCTTGTTGGACGGAGTTGGGCGTTTTCAGGTTGAGGTCTCCTTGTCTGAAGTGTGCGGGCCTGTCCA
>JBEKWU010000180.1:0-12946 GCA_049512775.1 Bryobacteraceae bacterium | reverse complement strand
CTCAGTCGAAATTGACACTTGTCTGAATGCAGGTGACATGGTAAAACTACTCTGTCCTGGGTGAAGTCCGTGGCCGGTTTTGAAGTGACCACGCATGGCCGGTTTTGAGGTGACCACCGAGGCAGTTCAGTTGGATCCTTGACTTGCGGCGCGGCCACGATGGCAATCTCTATGTCCTGGACAGTAACAATTTTGCGGTTCGGAAACTGGACTTGCAGCAGCGCGTTGTTTCCACGATCGTCGGCACCGGCCAAGGCGGCTACTCGGGCGATGAAGGCGATGCCTGCAAGGCCACTCTGGGGCACAGTCCCTCGGAGCGCTGCGGCGGCCCCTGGTCACTGTCGCTGGACGAGGCAGGAAACATCTATATCGGCGATACGCAAAACCATGTCGTGTGGATGGTGAAGCGAGCCACCAACGTCATTCGGACCATTGCGGGAAAGCCGCACGTGACGCCAGGCTTGCGCAACAGCCCCGCGGAAACCGATCCGCTGAACCTGAACTTGCCTAAGATCTGCGGCATGGAGTACTGGAACGGACGCTTGTTCGTCCCGGAATGGAGCGGCGACCTGGTGGTTCTGGCGAAGATCTGATGGGGAAGACGAGAGCGCTATATTGAAGCCTGGATATCTGTTGGCGTCTTGAACGCCGACAGCTCAGGAGGCATTCTATGGTTGGCTGTGGTTCCGAACGAGACCGGCTGCAGGTCATTGCTGCCGCCGAGGAGGAGATGAGCGCGATCGCCACTGGCGATGTGGAGCGTTATTTCGCGGTCTTGACCGAAGACGCGGTGTTCATGCCCCCGAACTCGCTCTCCAAGACCGGCGAAGAACTGCGCCAGTGGCTCCGGGAGTTCCTCAGCCAGGTCGCGGTGGAATGTTTACAGTCGTTACACGGGCAAACCGTCGTTGCCGGGGATCTGGCGTATCACGGGTACGCCTGCAGTTGGAAGACCACGCCGCGAGCGGGCGGACAGCCCACGATCGCGCACTTCAAAGGCATGCACATCGCTCGGCGACTGGCGGACGGCTCGTGGAGATTGGCCCGGAACATCAGGAACCTGAGCCCCGCCGCCGCCGCGCAGGGGTGATCCCGGAGCCGTTACGTTCGAATCCGCTCCGGGCAGGCGCAGCAAGTCGTTGAAAAACCATGCAGGATTTCGGGCTCGACGAGCCCTGGAACACCGGCGACCGCCCTGCTACCTTGTCCCTGGTGAGGGTTCGGCGATCGCGACGTTTTCGAAAGGTTCCACACCCGTCAGGAACACGGACACCCTCTTGACGTCCGCAGGCACGCGATACTTCGCCCAGGTCTTGAGCGGCTTCTGTGGCGCCACAACAATATCGTCGACGGGCTTGCCGTGCACGGCGGCGATCGGAACCCCCTCGCTGTCCCTCAGCACCGGGAATTTCAGCTTGCCTTCCTCGTCGGTAAGGTAGGTGTTGTAGGCGAGCCGGTAGGGGTCGGCCCACCCGGTCGACCGCTTGGTGAGTTTCTGGAACGCTTTCGTCTTGTTACGATACTCCCACTTGACGGTTACTATGTCGCTGCTGGTCCGGTTTACTTCCATGAGCGCGACGTCGACGCCGTCGACCTCGTGCTCGTGCATGGCAATGGGTTTCGGTTCGGTTTGCGCCAGAACCATCCCGGCAGACACCACCGACACAACAATCTTTAGCGGCAAGGAAATGGTCATCACAGCCCCCCTGCTGCAAGTATCGCACAGTACAGACCAGATCGGCTCTCCCCATCGCGGTGGGGTGCGTGGCGTTTGTGATCGCGACAGACGCGCTCTTGGTTGCGCTGGTGCTGGAAACACGTTTCGCCTTGTTCGCAACTCCGACTTGGCACCCGAGGCGGTCTTGAGACCTTGCGAAGGAACGGTTGGGCCGCCAAGATCGACAGTGGCTCCCCGAGCTGGTCCAGCATCAGGCCGGCCAACGCCTAAAGAGGTCTGCCAACGGGTGGAGCACTCTGAACCGAAGAAGGACGCGCCAATCCTGTGTCAAACTTCAGTCCTCTCCCTGCGGCCGCGGTCCCTCCCCAATTCGTGAACGATTCCCTGATCACGCGGAAAATCGCGCCTCGATTCTGGGCCAGAAGTCTCAGCCATCCCCAGGCGCCCTTCTGCGGGAAATAGATGCCACGGAAAAACATCCGCGCGATCAGGTGGCTGATCTTGTAGGGCGCGGGCTCAGGCGCCATCGATGCAATGGCCCTCCGCGTGGCCGCGGGGCTGTAGGAGTTCGTCCAGGCGTACTCGACCTCCGCTTGCACCTCTTCACAGGTCATCTTCAGGGGCGTGTGCGCCATATGGAAGGGCGCGAAATCGAGCCAGTGTTTTGGCCGCGTGAGCCGTCCCTCTCTTTCCAAACGCTGGTAAAGAGGGGTGGCCGGGAAGGGCGTGATCTGTCCGAAGACGGGCAGGCACGGCGGCCAGTCCTGCATCTGCCTTAAGGTGCGCTCGGCAACTCCCGGTTCGTCGTTGTCCAGGCCGAAGATGAACGAGGCGATCGCGTAAACGTTTCGTTGAGCCAGCCGCTGGAGCACGGCGGCGTACTCGCTGGGCTTACTGAAGCTCTTGTTTACGGCGGCGAGATTGGCCGGGTCGAGGGACTCCATGCCGACAAAGATCCACCTGCCCCCCGATTCCGCGATCAAGTCCACCAGTTCCTCATCGCGCAGCAGGTTTGCGCTGATCTGGCCCACCCAGGAGAGTTGCGCGCCCGCGGCGATGATGTCGCGCAGAAGCGACTTCGTGCGTTTCCCGTTGATGGCGAAGTTGTCGTCCACGAAGAACACGGCGATCTCTCCGCGGGTGCGCCTGGCACGCTCTTTCAGGCGCAGCATTTCGTCCACGATGCTCTGGTTCGAGCGAAACCGGATCGAGTCTCCGAAGAATCCCGTAACGGTGCAGAACTCGCATCCGTAAGGACAGCCGCGCCCGGACTCGACCGGAATGATGTGAAATGTCTCCCAGTTGGTCCGGAAGTGCGCCATCACCGGGCGCACGAAGCCGGGAATCCGATTGAACTGGTCGAGGTCCAGCAGGTCCCAAGGGATTTGCGGGTAATTCTGGAGGTTCGGCTTGCGCTCCCGGCCCTCGGCATCGACGCCGGTGTACACGTCCTTCAGTTGGCCGCGAACCGCATCCTCGATGATCTTCGGCCAGGTCTCATCCGCCTCGCCCACCGCCACCGCGTCCGCGTGCCTCGGCCCGCCATCCCGCCCTAGCGCTTCCTCCGGCGCCTCGGTGACATGCGGCCCGCCCATCACCACCGGCACGCCAGCCGCGCGAATGGCATCGGCGACCCGGTAGGCTTTTGCGATCATGCGGGTCATTGCGCCGATGCCAACCAGCCCGACGCCCTTGTCGAGCACGAACCGAACCAACTCGGCGTCGGTCATCGGCTGCGCATTGCCGTCGATCAGCAGGACTTCGTGTTCCGGCGGCGTGAGCGCCTGCAACAGAAACATCCAGAGATGCGGCATGAAGTTGCGGGTCACGCCGTTGTCCGGGTTGTAGAGCAGAATCCTCAGAGCAGGCCCCCTTGGCGGAGCGCGGCATCCGTCATCGCCTGTCGGGAGCGGGCTGCTGCGACTGGCGCCCGGATCCGGCCGGCGAGCCGTCCTGCCATCTTCACCTCCATCTCCGAGTGACAGTAGCACCGGTGTTCACGGCGCCTGCATATGATTCGACGGACCGGGCGGCGGCGAGCCGCGGCGGCCAGCGAACGAATGCCTCGGCTTCTTCCTCTCGAGGGCCGCGGCCCGGGACGAAGCATAGGCATGCAGATCGCCGTCATCGAGTTCGTGCCGTCCGGAATCCGGGAAGGCTTTCAGATCCGCTGCCAGCTTGCGCAGACAAAGCGCAGGGGCTTCCTGAACGCCGATGTGGTGCTTGAGCATCAGCGCCAGGTCCACCGTGACGACGAACTGCCGAACCGGATGGCCGCACGCAACCGCGTCAAAGCGGTAGCTGCGGATATTCTCCGCCTGGTTGAAGCCCGCGTAGCGCAGGTCGGGCGAAGCGTCGGGCTTGTTCCGAGGCCCGCTTGCACCGAAAGGCTCGCGGAAGACCCGCACGGCGGTGTGATGTGGCCGGGCTCGGTCCAGATCGAAACTGACCAGGTGTCCGACAGCCAGGGTATCGAAGTCCCCCAGGACGTCGGCGGCCGAAAAGGCCGGGCGAGAACCGTCCTGAGACCGGATCGTGCCCGTGCGAGTGTTTCCAGCCAGGCCCACTATGGTGCCGGTCACTCTGTTCCGCTCCCGCTGGCCGGCCTCACCAGCGCGGCTCCCGGCGCTGCCGCGGAGGACCGCCGCCTTGACGCCGGAACCCGCCGGAACTCCCGGCCGCGGCTTTCGGGCGTGCCTCATTCACGTTGACTGCGCGGCTGCCAAGGATCGTGCCGTTCAACTCCGAGATCGCTCGGTCCGCTTCTCCGCCGTCGGTCATCTCAACGAACGCAAACCCGCGCGGTTGGCCCGTGTCCCTGTCCCGGACGAGGTCTATCCGTTCGACGGCGCCAAACTTCTCGAAAAGCTCCCGTATGGATTCCTCGGCGACGCCGAAATCCAGGTTTCCAACAAAGATCTTCTTCATTCGGGCTCTCTGCGGTTGAGACCTGCCCGCCGGGGCCGAGTGAATTGGGCCCAGTTAGGCGGGACATTCAAGCGCTCTTGAAGTGTACCACCTGCCGAACCTGCTTGCCCGAGGTAGCCGCCAGCTCCACAGACCGGCGAAACCCTCCGGCTCCACGGCCACGTCAAATTCGGCTCACGGAAAGCCTTCGCGGGGTGTCGTTAAAGAGACTCCCGTTGTCCGGGCGGAGGCGCTTCCAGAGCCAGACGCCGAGGTCTCCGAGGCGGCAGGCCGCCGGTGACCGGCAACCGTGTCGACCGGTAACGCGCCGAGGCTCGGGCGCGGTTCTCCGGCCGGCATCGGTCGGGCCGTGCGCTGACCGCAATCGTGGCGGCTCAGCCGTCAGAACCAGCGCTGCTCACCAGAAAGCGCTGATGCGCGTGAGGGTGAAACAGGAGTTCCTGGAAAAGTCCCTGCAGGGTTGCAGAAAACAACCGAGAGGCATGTGCATAGTCTCGACAACACACGGGAAGCCCGCGATGTTTCTTGACAATCGAGCGCGAGCGTGGAAGCATAAGCATAGATAGCTAGGTAACGTATGGGCCAACAGAAAAACGACGTCCTCCAGGGCACCCTCTCGCTGCTGGTTCTCAGGGCGCTCCAATCCCGCGGCAAGATGCACGGTTACGCACTCACCAGCCACATCCACAAAGTCTCGGCCGAGCTGCTCCGCCTCGAGGAGGGCTCGCTCTATCCCGCGCTCCATCGTATGGAGCAGGACCAATGGGTTCGAGCCGAGTGGGGCGTGACCGAAAAGGGCCGCAAGGCGCGGTTCTACTCGCTGACTCCCAAAGGAGAGCAGCAGCTCGCCCTGGAGCGCGAAAGCTGGGAGCGGCTCAGCAGGGGCGTCTCGCGCGTGCTTCGGTATGCCTAGCGGGCAAGGTTCTGCCAATGCCCTGGTATCGTCGCCTCCTCAATCTTTTCCAGCGCGCCGAAATCTCGCAAGCCATCGACGATGAGCTTCAGTTCCACATCGACGAACGCGTAGACGAACTTATCGTGCAGGGCTTCAGCGAACCTGAAGCACGGCGGCTGGCCCACCGCCAGTTCGGCAACGCCACCTTATACAAGGAGAGGACGCGCGAGTTGGATTTGTGCCGAACCATCGAGAGCGTGATCGAGGACATCCGCTACGCCGCCCGCTCGCTCAGGCATGCGCCTGCTTTCGCGGGCGCGGCCGTTGCGACGCTGGCGCTCGGCATCGGCGCGACGGCCGCCATCTACAGCGTGGTTCGCACCGTTTGGCTGCGGCCCCTGCCCTTCACGGCTCCGAACCGCGTGGTGCGAATCTGGGAGACCAACCTGCCGTTGGGGATCGGTACGTTCTCGGCCTCCATTCCGAACTTCATTTCCTGGCGTGAGCGATCCAGCAGCTTCGACTCGCTGGTCGCACTTCAGGGGCGTAGTGCCAACCTTACCGGCCAGGCCGATCCCGAACGGGTGGTCAGCCTGGCTGTGACGGCCCGGTTCTTCGATACGCTCGGCATCCGGCCGGTCCGGGGCCGATCGTTCGCCCCGGACGAAGACGCGCCGGGCCACGGCCGGGTTGTCATGCTCAGCGAACGCCTGTGGCGGCAGCGGTATGGCGGCGATCCCGGTCTGATCGGACGCACGATCCCGCTGAACCGCGAGAACCGGACTGTGATCGGCATAGCGCCGCGCGATGTGGCTTTCGCCAGCGACATCGATGTGTGGGAGCCGCTGACACTCGACGCCTCGAGGGGAATCCGCGCCGACCATGGCATCGTCGTGTTGGGGCGGCTGAAACCGGGCGTGACCGCGGGCCAGGCCGAAGCCGAGCTCAACCAGTTGGCCGCGCAACTCGAACGCGAGTTCACGGGCTCGAATAGGGATTGGCGGGTGCGCCTTGCGCCGGCGCTCTACTGGATCGTCAATCGGGAAACGCGCACGGCACTGCTGGTGCTGACGATCGCGGTGGGGCTGCTGCTGGTCGTCGCGTGCGTCAACGTGGCGAACCTGCTGCTGGCGCGCGCTTTGTCCCGCGTGCAGGAGTTCGGGGTTCGCCAGGCGCTTGGCGCCGGCCGCGCACGGCTCGTGCGGCAACTGGTCGTCGAGAGCCTGGTCCTGGCTTCCGCGAGTGGCGCGTCCGGGCTGTTCCTGGCGTGGCTCGGAGTGAAGGGCTTGCGGGCAATCCTACCGGCCAACATTCCTCGCGCCGCGCAGCTTTCGCTCGATTTTCCCGTGCTTGCCGCGGCGATCGCCCTCACCTTCGCGACAGGCCTGGTGTTCGGACTCGCTCCGGCGTGGACGGCCGCTCGCACAGACGTGCAGACCAGCCTGCGGCAGGGGCGCGGCGCCACTGCGGTTCCGGCCCGATTGCGTCTGCGACAGGGACTGGTGGCGGGGGAATTCGCGCTCGCCACCATGCTCGTTGCAGGTGCTGGTTTGTTATTGGCCAGTTTCCAGCGCCTTCAAGCCGTGACCCTGGGATTTCAGCCGCGAAACGTGCTGACGGCGCGAATCAGCCTGCCCAGAGCCAAGTACTCCCCCGGCCGGGCGCGCGCTTTCTATCGCGACCTGGAGTCCGAGCTGAGCGCGGAGCGTGGTGTCGAAGCCGCGGGCGTGACCAGCAACGTTCCGTTCGGCTCTCCGTACAGCGTCGGCTGGGCTCTACTTGCCGCTGCTGCCTACCGACGAGCTTCAACAAGCATCAGTGATTCGGCCGCAAGGATGTTGGATCACCTGACGGCGCTCCTCGCCAGCGCGAGAGCTCCGTTTGACGCGTGCACACTGGCCGTATGCTGCCTCGCGTTCGATGCGATGGAGGGACGAAATGTCTTCGACGTCCCGTCATGAACTTTCATCCATGGAGAGGCGCCGCCTTCTGACCACGGTCGTTGCGGCCGGAGCCGGCCTGGGGATAGCCGGTGCCCAACTGCTGCCCAGGCACGCCTTCTTGAAAGACCGACGACAGAAGAAGTCACAAGTCGCAGTTGTTTCGGCAGCCGGGTATTCGGACCGGCTCGATGAGTTGGTTCTCGAAGCGCTGCGGCTGTTTCGTCTCGACATCAAAGGCAAGTCTGTGCTCCTGAAGCCCAACCTGGTCGAGCACGCGCCCGGCTCTGCAATCAACACGCATCCCATGGTGGTTGGTGCAGCCGCCAGCGCGTTTCTGAGGCTTGGTGCTTGCCGAGTGGTCGTTGGTGAGGGTCCCGGCCATGAACGCGACACGTACTTGGTGCTCGTCGAGACTGGGCTGGAAGAGCAGCTCAGGACTCGGAAGCTCAGGTTCGTGGACCTCAACCGGGACGAGCTAACAAGGAGGCGAACCTGTGCGCGTTACACCGGGCTCGAGCACCTCTGGCTGCCGCAGACCGTCGATGCCGAAGGTTAAGACGCACCACTGGGCCGGCGTGACCTTGAGCATGAAGAACATGTTCGGCGTGATTCCGGGTGTGGCGTATGGATGGCCGAAGAACGTGCTGCATTGGAGAGGCATCCACGAGAGCATCCTGGACATCTGCAGCACGGTACCGATCCACTTCGTCATCGCGGACGGAATCGTGGCGATGGAAGGGAACGGCCCGCTGCACGGAGTCCATCGGCAATTGGGCAAGGTGGTTCTCGCCGACGATGCGGTTGCGGCCGACTTCACGTGCTGCCGTCTGATGGGGCTCCGGCCGGAGAAGGTGTCGCACCTGGCGGCCGCCGCTCACTGGCTCGGCAACGGCGACGGGTCAAGAATCGCGCAACTGGGAGAGGCTCTGCCGGCCAAGGTGCGACCGTTTGCAGTGCTGCCAGAGTTCACGGGGCTTGTCGATATTTGAACAATTTCTGACCCCTCTCCTGTTTTCTTTTGCGAGGCACCACGCGCCCACCGGACGTCCCGCAGACCTGGCTCCCGGAGAGAAAAACCGACGACGCTATTTGAACAATTTTTGCCCCCCCTGTTCTCTTCTGGCGGGTGCCGACCGCGAGCCGGAGGTCTCGCACGCGAGAGGTGCCCCGCACAGAATGCCGCGGCGATATTTGAACAATTTCTGCCCCCCTGTCGCACTATCGGTACAGACAGGCCAAGGCGCAGCTTTGGGGGGCCAGCAGGCCGCGATAGCTCTGCTGGTCGAGACGCCGCCCTCCTTAGATTGAGAACCAAGCGCGGGAGGAAACGTGTACGTCATCGACCCGGTGATGCTGAATGTCGTCTACGTCGCCGGCAAGATGCAGAAGCCTCTGATCATCGAGGGTCCGCCTGGCTGCGGGAAGACGGAACTCGCCGTGGCGATCGCCCAGGCGGGTCAGACAATCATTGAGCGCCTTCAGTGCTACGAGGGCATCACCGAGGAGAAGGCCATCGGGAGGTTCGACCTTGCGCTGCAGGAGCTGTTTCTACGCACTCAGGGCGAGGGCGTAGGTACCGACTGGGACAGCATCCGCAACCACCTCCACTCTCTGAACTTCTTCGTTCAAGGGCCGCTGCTGCGCGCACTCGTTCGCGACAGACCGTGCGTGCTCCTGATCGACGAGGTGGACAAAGTCGACGAAGAGTTCGAAGCCATGCTTTTGGAACTGCTGTCGGTCTGGCAGATCAGCATTCCCAAGTTAGGCACGGTGAGGAACAGAAGCGTCCCGTATGTGGTGATGACATCGAACGAAACGCGACGCTTGGGCGATCCACTGCGGCGCCGCAGCCTGTACATCCGCATCGACTACCCGACCGTGGAACTGGAGAAGAAGATCCTGGGGGTGCGCAGCACGACGGAAGATCCCCTGCTGCGCGGCCAGTTGGCCGGACTGGCGCACGCGCTACGGGCCTGGTCGATGGAGAAGCCGCCATTGATCGCCGAACTGCTGGACCTGGCGCAGGCCCTCGACATCATGGGCGTGCGCGAGATCAGCCCGGACATGCGGGACGTGCTGCTGCCGTTCCTGGCAAAGACCGAGGCGGATCGAAAGCGGCTGCTGCTGCGCGACGGCTTCGAAAGCCTGGTTGCGACGGCGAACGAGTATCGCCAGGTAGCAGCGGGAGAACCGTGACCCTGTGACCACACTCAAGAGGTTGCTGTGGTTCTGCGCCCTGTCGGGTGCAGCGGTCGGCGCAGACACGCGGATCGCTGCCTTGGCGTGTGCGAACTACTATGCGGACCGCTACGGCGTGCCGCGCGAACTGGTGTATGCGGTCATCGAAGTTGAGTCGGCCTGGCAGCCACATGCTATCTCGCTGGCAGGCGCCGTGGGGCTGATGCAGTTGATGCCGGCCACGGCCGTGACGCTCGGGGTTAGGAACCGCTTCCGGATCGAGGAGAACGTGCGTGGCGGCGTGGCTTACCTGGCGTGGTTGATGCGCCGGTTTCAAGGAGATCTGCGTCTCGTTACGGCCGCCTACTTTGCGGGCGAGAACCGGGTCGCGCTAAGTGGGCTGAACTATCGGTCACCCGAAGTGTACGGGTACGTGAGCCGGGTGGCCAAATTGTATCGGAAGAAGCGGCTGGAGACGCTGCGCTCTGGCCGGTGACAGGGAGGCTTGAAAGTCATGAGATACAACGCATTCGTGTGGCTGCTCAGCGGCGCGCTCGCGCGTTGCGCCGCACAGGGAATCGACCCGATGCCGCGGGTGCAGCCACAGGTACTGGCCAGGGCAGTGAGCGATGGGCGCGTGGCGGTCGTCTATCTGGCGCCCCGATACGCGACCGCGATTCGCATGCACGAGCCAATCAGCTCGGTGGTGGTGGGCGATCCGTCGTTGTTCTCGGCGGAGCACTCCGAGCAGGAGCCGAACCTGGTGTTCGTCAAGCCGCTCACGACCAAACCGGCCGAGACGAACCTGCTGGTTTCCACCACGAAGGGGCACCAGGTGAGTCTGCTGCTGGTCAGCCGCGGCGAGCCTAAGGGCGAGCAGCAACTGGTGGACCTCCTGCTGCGGTACAAGCCGGCCGGGCGCTTCCTGGTGGAGCCCGCTGACTATCCTTCGGCGTTGGTTGCAGAAACGGCGAGCCTGACAGAGGTGCGAAACACCGCTGCCGTGCTGGCCGCGGCTGCTGTGCAGCCTTCGCCTCTGCAGGCCGGCAGCGGCCCAACGGTCCTCGACGCGCTGGTCGAGCGCCAGCGGAAGGCGCGATTGCCGCGTCTGTACGGCGAACGACCGGGGCTCTCGGAACCGGGAAAGGAACTGCTCAGCGCGGGCGTAAGCGAGGTGATCGACCACGGCCGGGAGGTGGTGGTGTTGTTCTCGGTTGTGAACTCGCAGAAGCACAGCATCGAGATCATGCCGCCACAGATCCAGCTCGGCGGCAAGCTGCGGTCGGGAAAGGTCATCAAGAAATCGAAGTGGGGGACGTCGGAGCAATTCCCCATCCTCGACTACCGTCTGAGCCGCCGGCGCCTGGGGCCAGGAGAGCGAGCCGACGGCGTGGTGGTGTTCAACCGGCCGCCTTACAAACAATCTAACGAGACGCTGTTCTTGCAGATAGCCGAGAGCGGAGCGGTAGACCGTCCGGCCCTGGCACCCATCGGCTTCGGCATCAGCAGCTTTCAGTTCAGCGAGGAGGGATCCCATGGAAGACCGTCAGGACAGTAGCGAGGATGCGGCGCGCGTGCCGCCCGAGTCGGAGGAGGAGCGGCGACCGCGAGGGGTAGTAGCGACGTTCCGCGAGGCGTTTCGCCGGGTGAAGGAAGGGCAAGACAGGGCGGCTCCAAGGAAGCCGGTGGCGGGCCCGCTGGTGAGCGAACGGGCAGCTCGGAACCGCGACCGGAGCAAGACGCTGATCGTTATGGTGGGCGGCATCGTGTTTGTGCTGATCGTGTTTCTGGGCCTGTTCTCCTCGTCTCACAGCGACAACCAGCGTGACCAGGCCGCGCGGCGCGGCAGCCCCAGCTTGGGACGGCCGGGAAACGAGGTGACGGCGCAGGGACGGCGGCCGGGATCGGTGACGCCGTTGCTGAACGCGGACCCGAGCGGACAAGAGGGGCCCAGCGATCAGTTGACACCGGAGGACATCAGCGGCACCTCGCGCCCCAAGACTGCGGCTGATTCCGGCGGGCCGGGGCTGCAAACGCCAGTGGGATCGAAAGGGCGACCGTCCCCCTATCCGTCGAACGCCAACGCGTTGAGCGATGTGCCGTTCACGGACCCGGCGCTCGAGGCCTACCGGCAGCAAGTGCAAGCCTCGGCGGCGGCGCCACCTCCCCCCCCGCAGCCAGCGCCTTCCTCGCAGGCACCGCCTCAGCCGCCGACCTCGACAACCACCGAGTCGGAGGCTTTGGCGAAGTCCTCGCTAGTCTACGTTCGAACCGCGGCAACGAATTCGCCCGCGAATGGTACCGCGCCCGCAGTGCCCTCAACCCTCGATCCGGCATTGATTGAGCGGAGCGAGTGGGCGGGGTTGCCCGCCGGGACCCGGCTCATCGCGCGCCTGCAGACCGCTGTGAGCACGGCCGTCAAAGCGCCTGTCGTAGCCGTTGTCGAGGCGCACTACGAACGCGACGGCGAAATCGTGGTGCCGGCAGGCACAAAGGCACTCGGGGACTTGCAGAGCGCCGGCCGGTCCGGCTTCGTCGG
This sequence comes from Bryobacteraceae bacterium, assembly GCA_049512775.1. Classification (GTDB taxonomy): domain Bacteria; phylum Acidobacteriota; class Terriglobia; order Bryobacterales; family Bryobacteraceae; genus Fen-330. The sequence goes on along the minus strand of JBEKWU010000180.1, from coordinate 785 downwards.
GATCCGTTTCCACACGTTGCAGATGCCCGACGGGACGACCGAGAAGATCGACGCCGGGGCGATGAGCCTGAGCTTCGGGCCGCTGAAGGGACAGGTGAGCGGCACGAACCGGGGCAAGCAGTTCCTGGCCCGCGCGCTGACCGGCGTGGGGACCGTGGCGGCGTTTGCGGTCGGCCGGCCAGGACTCTCGATGTCGGGATCGATGGACAACACGATCCTCCTGCGGGATCGCATCTCGCAGAACATCGGGATCGCGGGCGAGCAGGAGCTCATGAACCTGGCCTACAGCCAGGACGTGGTCGTGACCGTGCCGGGCAACACGCGGTTCTTCCTGGTGTTCCAGCAGGGAGTGGGGCGGGAGGGAGCAAGGCCGGGCCTCGCACCCGCGAGCACTCGACAGGCAGCTTCAGCCCTGGCCTCGAGCACGGAGAGGACGGAACTCCCAAGCGCTGCCGAGTTGCGGGAGCTTCTACAGTTGAAGCAGGAACTGAACCGGATCTACGGCGAAGCGGCGGCTACGAGAACCAGTTCGTCGGTGACGGCAGCGCGGTGACGGAGATGCAGACAAACTGGAAGCCGTTGGAAAACAGGCTGGGGCCGGCGCGTTGTGCCGGTTTCATGTACATGGACCGGATTAACGGGATCAATCAGTACAAACACGGCCTCAGCCGCCGGTATCTGCACCTGAGTGACGACGTGAGGGCGTTTCGGCAGCTCGACCGGGGTCGGTTCGAGGAGATTCCGTTTTCCGAAGCGCTGGCGTGGGTGGCGGAGCCGCTCACGGC
>JBEKWU010000179.1:0-8146 GCA_049512775.1 Bryobacteraceae bacterium | reverse complement strand
CCCAAACCGCCGACCCGACCCACCGCGGTCTGGATCAATCCGCCGCCCGCGCGGGCGGCAAGCGAACAGGAGCAACACTAATTTATGCGGGCTGGTGTCTCAAAGTCGTTGACAAATTCCGGGGGAGGCGACTCCAAAATGAGCGTCGTTCCGCTCGATGGTTCTCCGGCGCGATCGGAGCAGCCCATCATGGCTTCGTGGCGCATAGCGACGCCGGGCTACTTCCAGGCTCTGCGGATACCGCTGGCGCGTGGCCGCCTGTTCGATGAACGCGACGAAGCCTCCGGGCGTCCCGTCCTGCTCAGCGAGGATTTGGCGCAGCGTTTGTGGCCGGACGGCCGGGATCCCGTCGGCCGCCTCGTTCGTCTCGGAGACAATCCGCCGTTCACCGTCACCGGCGTGGTGGGCGAGGTGCGGCAGCTCGCGCTCAACGAGGATCCGACGCCCGCGGTATACCTGCCTACCTCCTGGTATGTCGGGGAGACCATGATCGTCGTGATGCGGGCGACCGGTGAGCCGGCTCAGCTTGCGCCGGCCCTGAGGCGAGCCGTGGCAAGACTCGACCAGCAGCAACCCGTCTTCGCCGTGCGGACGCTTGTGGACTTGCTCGACGACGGCTCTGCCCGGGAGCGCCTCAACACGTTCCTGGTGGGTTCGTTCGCTTTGCTCGGGCTGGCGCTCGGGGTGGTCGGCGTTGGCGGCGTGGTCTCGTATTCGGTGATTCACCGAACCCCGGAGATGGCCGTCAGGATGGCTTTGGGCGCGACGCCGGGGCAAGCGGTCCGCGCCGTAGCGGCCGGCGGACTGCGCATAGGCCTGTGGGGACTCTTGGCCGGCCTGGCTGGAGCATATGCGCTCGGACGGGCGATGGCCGGATTTCTCTATCAGGTGCGGCCGGACGATCCGGCGATCTTCGGCATCGTCGCAGTCGTGCTGCTTGGGGCGGCTCTGCTGGCAAGCTGGTTGCCAGCTCGCAGGATTGCCCGCATCGATCCCGTCATCGCACTCCGGCAGGAGTGACCCTAAACCGCGAGGGCCGTGTTGCACTCGGACCTTGCGAGTGCATCAGGGCGTCAAATGAGGGGGCGCGCTAGCCGGAGAAACAGAGAGTTCGATGCGAAGAAACAGGATTCTCGGCTGCAACCGCCATGGTTGCACAGGAACCCCAGGCAAGACGGCGCGAAACGGGGAAACACGAAATGGTAGCGGGGAAACAGTTTGGCTCCCCGAGAGGAACCCAGGCCCGAACTCGAAATGGAGAATTTGGGCGGAGCGGTTTTCTCCGGGTTGTTAACCAAAACCATCCCCCACCCGCATGTGATTGATTACAATAGATGTTGTCTCGGGCCCGCCTGGGGGTGGACAAGGACGCCCCGGAGCCGCCTCGCGCACAGGCGGCGCAAGCCGGCCGGATCGTTGCCATCCCGCAGGTCGGTGGTCTTCACCACCTGCTGGCCAGGCGGTCAGAGTCAAACTCGGAGTGCGACTCGGAGAACCGAAGGAAGATGGTTGGGGGTATACTGACCCCATGCCGGGAGGAATTGGACATTCCGGTTGTGCAGGATCGGCCGGTGTCGTGGTCTCTTGCTTTCGCCCGGTGGTGCGTTCGCTGTGCCGAAAACTGAATTCGGATGCCCTATTCCGACTCTGTTGAACATGCCGCGCTGGTTCGCCGGGTTCTACGGATCGATGAGACGGTCTGGCGCCAAGTACTTGACGAATACCGGCGGCGTCTGACTGACGCCACTCCAGCGGGGCGGCTGCATGCCCTCGGCGAGGCGTGGCAGGTGTTTTCCCCACACGCGGCGCCACTGCCGGCTGGACCGGTTTCGCGCTGCCCGGTTTGCCGTGGCGAGACCATCCAACCGGAAATTCAACGGCGTTCAGGCGAAACTTATGGCCTTTGCACGCAGTGCGGCCATGGTCTGTTGCTCTCGCGGACCGCTGACGACGGGATCTACCGTAACTCGGACTATTATTCACGGCAGACGGCCGATTGCGCCGGCTACCAGGCCTACCGGCAGGAAAAAGATTACCGCGAGGCAAAAGCAGCACGCGTGCTGGCTTGGATCGAACAGACGGTTGGCGCCGCCGCAGGCCGGTCTCTGCTCGAGGTGGGTTCGGGTTTTGGCTACACCCGCGCCGTAGCGGAGCAGCGCGGCTGGCGCAGCATGGGAGTCGACCTGAACCCGCACGCCGCCGCCGCTGCTCGAGAGCTGTATGGCTTCGGGACCTTCACCGGAACCTTGGAAGAGGCGTTGTCGAGCGCCACCGTGTCGCGCAGACATTGGGATCTGGTGCTTTACCAGTTTGTGCTCGAGCACATTGCCGACCCCATTCAGGAACTGCGACAGGCGGCCGCGGCGGCGGCGCCCGGCGGCTTCCTCGCACTCCTGGCGCCAAGCATGCAGGCGGTGGAACGCGTCGTCTTCGGTGCGTCATACCGTTCACTCCGGCCCGACCATCTGCACCTGTTCTCCTGGGAATCCCTCGACCGCTGCCTCACCGCCGGGGGCTGGGTTCGTGTAGCGGGGACGAGCGAATGCAGCGTTCATCTCCTGACGGGATTCCTGGATCAACGCGAGACCGAAGAGATCTATCGGCGGGGTGATGGACCCGATTTGATGGCCGTCGCACGATGTAAGGCGGACTCATGAAGTTTCCGTTTGTCGTCATTACGCGCCTCACGCCCTGGCAACAGGAGCGCTATGCCCGGCATATCAACTCCGACGAAAGCGGTTGGCATCGTAAATGGACCGAATCGATCTGGCGGCGTCATCAGCACCCCTCCAACGCGTCACTCTCCGGCTGGCGCAGTGACCAGGATGGGCGGCGGCGGTTGATCCACTTTTTCGACGAATACGATGTCGATGGTTCGGCGTTCGTCCTCCGCCACGCGTACCTTTCGGTGAATCTGACGTTGCCGAGACCCGATGTGGCGCAGTATCGCCAACTGATCCTGCGAAACTTGCAGGCGGGGGCCTGGGAGCCGGAGCGGCGAGACGTCTCCAGGGAGCGCTGGCGGAGGGGCGACCTGCGGATGGAGTTTTCCATCTGCACCCAACATCCGGAGGATGTTCAGCGGGGCGGAGGGTATCTCGAAGGTTGCCAGCACCTGGAGTTCCGGCTCTGGACGGACGGCGCCGCCCATCCCGAGGGGCTGGCGTCGCGTCCGTGGCGCTGGTTTTACGAAGTGGGATTGCGGAAAAAGTTGGCCGCGGGGAGACCAACCTACATCGAACCGGAGGACATCAGCGGGCACCTTCCCGCCCAAGTCGAACTCGGCTGCGGACCCTCCACTGAGGCCGGAGTGCCCCACCTGTCGAACCTGCATCGCATCTACAGCGTCTCGAAACCGGATTTCTCGTTCGTCTTCCGCGCGGAGGATGATGCGGTTTTCGGCGTTCTGGCCGATCCCGAAGGCCACTATCGCCACATGACCGACATCTACCGCGCCTGCGTGGTGGCCGAACCAACGCCCTTCTACCATGGGCTCAGAGAACTCTGGGACCGCGGCTATTTCGTTGGACCGGTGATCACCAACAACTTCGACTGCCTGTGCGCCGACATGGGGCTGCCCGAAATGTCCTTGCGGCGCTATGACACGGAAGCGTATTTCCCGCTCTATCGCGACGAGCGACAGCAGGAAATCGAGTTCGATCCCGCCGCACGCTCGCTCCTGGTCATCGGTGTCCACGCCGACCGGCGGCTGGCGCAGTTGCGCGCGCGCCAGCGCGGTCTGCGTATCATTTTCATCGATCCGGAACGGTATGTTGCGCCGGACGGGTCCGTGATCCCGTATCCTGTCGAGGCTCCGCAGGATGGCGATCTCTTCATCCGGATGACCGCCGGCGAATCCATGCGGCGAATCTATCGGACTCTGACGGGACGAACCTTGGTCGAGCCGGCGCCAAAGACGATCGCTGCTCATGCTTGAACCGCCCGCGATCCTATTTGTATCGAAGGTCTACCCACCAGGGCCCGGTGGCGCGGAGCGGCATACGCAGCGACTTGCCGAAGACCTCCGGCGTCACGGCCACCGCACCCGTGTGCTCACCACGCCCGCCGCAGTTCCGGGCGATGCCGGCGCCGCGCCCGTTTGGCGGCTACCGGTACCGCGCTCGGCGCCCTGGGACGATGTGGGCTTCGCGCTCTGGGTAGCCGCGCAACTGGTGATCCTCCGGCCGCGCTACCCGCTCGTCCAATGGGTCATGACTGGACTGCAAGTGCTCGTCGGCATGCCCCTGGCCGCCGCGCTGGGGATGAAGAATATCCTCATGCTGCCCGGATGCGGACAAGCCCGCCGGTTGCTGGAACGTCCGCGCGGGCGGAAGTTACTTGAGATTCTCCACCGGCATGCGGACCGGATCGTCGTCTTAAATCCAGCCATGAGGGAGGAACTGCTCGATCTCGGTTTTCCTGCGGAGCAACTCGTCATGCTACCCTGCGGAGCCGATCCGGCAGTTTTCCGCCCAGGTGACGCCGCGGAACGCGCAGTGCTACGGTCGCGCTGGAAGTTGGCGGAAGATGGGCTGGTGATTGTCTTCACGGGACGATTCGTGGACGTGAAGCGGCTGCCGGACCTGATCGACGCGTTCGCCCAATTGCGGCCGCGTCATCCGCAAGCGACGCTGGTTCTCGCCGGGGACGGTCCGCTGCGTGAGGGACTCGCTGCACGAGTCATGGTGGCCGGGTTGACTTCCCATGTCCGGTTCGTGGGAATGTTACCACCGGCGCAGGTCGCGGAAGTGTTGCGCCTGGCCGACGTATATGTGCTGCCTTCCGCGTCCGAAGGGATTCCCTGTTCACTCGTGGAGGCCGTTGCCAGCGGCTTGCCGAGCGTGGTGAGCGACATCCCCGGCACCGGAATGCTGGTCCAGGAAGGCGTCACCGGACTGCGCGTCCCGGTGGCGGATGTGCCTTCTTTGGCCGCCGCGATCGAGAGTCTGATTCGCGATCTTGGCGCGCGCGAGCGGATGGGACGCGCGGCGCGCGCGTTGTTCCTGGAGCACTACACCATCGACTGCGTGCGCCAAGGGTATGAGAGGGTTTACTGGGAACTCATTAGGCCGGATATGCCGACATGACCAAACGTGGGCGGCAGGTGCGGTTCGGCCTCGGTCTCGTCTCGCTGGGGCGTGTTTGGGGCTCTCGCCCGTCGCCGTTGCCCTCGGCGGAGGAGGCAGGGAGGCTCCTGTCCTTCGCGGTGGAGCTGGGCGTTACAGTCTTCGACACGGCGCCCGCCTATGGCGCCGGCGAAGCGCTGGCGGGAGAGTTCTTTCGCACCTTGACGCCGGCTCGCCGCCGGCGCCTGACGCTCTCGACCAAGTGCGGCGAGCATTGGGATGAGACGCGGCGTACCACCTGGGTCGACCACTCCGAGTCGGTGCTTCGCGACAGCCTGGCTCGCAGCTACGACCTGCTCGGCGCCATCGATGTGCTGCAAATCCACAAGACGACCGCAGAGGTGCTCCGGAACCCTGGTTTGTGGAGGGTGCTTGACGCGGCTCGCGCCAGGGGTGTGGCGCAAATCGGTGCCAGTGTCTCCGACCTCGAGGCAGGACGGCTGGCGTGTGAAATCGACGCCATCGACCTGATCCAGATGCCCTACAATGGGCGCTTCCGGGTTCTCGCGCCCCTGTTCGGCTTATCCATGGAGCGGGGCAAGCAAGTGTGGACGAATCGCCCCTTCGCTACGGGTGCGATCATTCACGAGGACGGCCTGCGGCCGGCGGATGCCTACCGATCTGTCTTGGAACAGCCGTTTGCGGGCGCGATCCTCACCGGAACTGTGAGTCCAGAACATCTGCGGGAAGACTGGGAGGCTTTCGAGCAAGCTCGAAACCAAGATGTATGAGGCGCCCGGCCTCCCCAAGTGAGACCAAGGGGTAGAGCCGAACTATACCTGCCCGGATGCTTGTTGTTCTGATGGATCTTCCTTTTGACTTGAGGCGCGTTTCTGCTCGTATGTTCCTGATTTGAATTCGGTTGTCTGACTAAGCGCGGCGGAGTGCTTCTGGCTACATTTTGCCTTGGGGCAGGCTGACGCCGAGGGCGGCCAGGATCCCCTGTTGCCGGGCGTCGGGCCGGGGGAACCGGGTGACCGTGGTGTTTTCGTCGATCTCGTAGTTTTGCAGGCACAGCCGGCTCAGCGCGGCCATGGCGTCTTCGACCGTGATGGCGTGCGGATCGCCGTCGGTGGTCCCAAACGCCGCTTGCAGCCGCCGCTCCATCTCCCGGCCGATCTTCAGCGCCAGCATGCAGCCGAACACATGCCCTCGCGTTCGGCTCTCTTTGCGCACAAACACCGGCCGCACTTCCAGCAGCCCGGTCTTCATCTGCCGGAAGTCCCGCTCCACCCGTTGCAAGTGGACGTAGCTGTCATGCGCCGCCTGCCCGCTCATCTTGGCCGGCGGCACATCGGTGACGACCACGTAGCAGCCCGCTAATTCCATGGCCCGGTCGATGGCTGCCTGGTTGCGCCCCAGCACTACGGTCCGTTCTTCCAGCCGCAGTTCCACCTGTCCGGTGAGCTTGTGGCGGGCTACCCAGACCTGCAAGTTCCGCGGACCGGCTTCCGGCTGGCAGCGCGGGGACTGCCGCACCCGCTCGTTGCGCTGCTCGACCTTGCTTTCTAGCTTGGCCAGCTTGTCCTCCAACCGGTGCCGCTCTCGCGCCGCTTCCGCCTCGTTCTTGCGCAGCAGGTAGCGCACGCCATCGGCTTCCACTTCGCACACCGCCTCGTGGAACAGGCCCAGTTGCAGAGTGCCTTCCTTGAGCAGGCGCCGAATCTGCGGATCGGTCAGCGCACTGATGTAGCGCAAGCCGGCCTCCCGCAACGCCTGCTTGCCCTTGCTCTTCACCATCCCCCGATCCCCCACAAACACCAACTCCGCGACGCCGAACTGCTCTTTGACGATCTGGATCTGGTCCACGACCGTGACCGGATCGCCGGTGTTTCCGGCGAAGACCCGCACGGCCAATGGTTCGCCTTCGCTGTCGGCCAGCAGGCCGATGACGATCTGGAGTTTGCCGCGCTTGCCGTCGCGGGGGTAGCCGTAATCGCCGAGGGCGTTGTGCTGGCCTTCCAGATAGCTGCTGGTGACGTCGTACAGGAACAGGGCGGGCGGGGCGCCCCGCCGCCGCAGGTACTGCCGGTAGAGAGTCTTTTCGATCTGCTCCTGGTGAGCGCAAAGATGGTCGAGGGCGGTGTAGAGGTCGTCCTCGTCGAAGGCGCCCAGACCGAGCACTTCGGCGACGGCATGATTCTGGGCCCAGCGCACGGCCGACAAGCGCGAGCCGTGATGGGCGATGCGCGCCAGGACCAGAAAGAGGGCGAGTTTGGCCAGGCGGGACTTGCCGAGAGCGGCGGTGAGGCCGAGTTGATCGGCGAGTTGTTTGAGGGCGGAAAGGAGGCCGAAGACGGGGCCGTTGGTGGGGTCGGTGGAGGCGAGGTGGCCGAGATCGCCGCGGAGCAGACGGCGGAGGGCCTCGACGCGGGAGGGAGGCCAATGGGAAAGGTTGGCGAGGGTACGCTTGACGATTTTGCCGCCCCGGCGGAGGCTTTCGCGGAGGAGGATGGCGGGCGGGGAATTGCGGTTGGGGACGGATTCGACGTACATGGGTCGATAGTATAACTACACTATCTGAAACACAACACACATCTATGCATTTACATGGGTACATATTCGACGGCATGTAGAGTCCCTTTCCGCCGGGCGATGAAGGAGTTAGCTCAAGCTACAAGCCCGCTGGGTAGGGGAAGGTCCGTCTGACGCTGGGTTGGGATCCAGGGGTTCTATCGCGTGGCGAACCAACCGTAGGTCCAGGCCTTGTTGAACTCGAATATCCCACGCATGGCGCTTCCGGCGGACCGCTTGAAGATGTACCCGCGGAACTCCTGAGTCGGCATGCCGGGCGTGACGCGCCGGAACACGATCTCGCGGCCACGGACGGAGCCTTCCACTGTACTGGGCGGCTCTGAATGTACGGACGCTGTCCGGCGTCAACTACTTTTCCCAGTGGCGTTGACTCGCGACTTCTGCTACCGGGGCGGAGCCGTTGCCTCATAAAAATGTTACCCGTCAAGGTTGAACACAACGGGCGACAGAATCGGGAGGCAACTGAGCTTGGCAACCAGACGAGA
>JBEKWU010000178.1:0-8202 GCA_049512775.1 Bryobacteraceae bacterium | reverse complement strand
ACTGCTTCTGCGCGTGCATGTCCACTCCTCGAAGGTGTCATGCCCCGCGCCCACTTGGGTTACATTTCTTCGTGACCCAACGGCTCGAGTCCTGGTGACATTTTAAGCGACCCAATTCGGCGTCGCATTGGAGCGGTAGCATCCCTGGTATCATGCCCCAATGCGCCGGCTTCGACCGATGCTGCCCCTTGCGCTTGTGTTGGCCGCCTGCTCGACGCCGCCGCCCCAGGCCTATGGCATTGGACATCCCATCCCCCTTGGCCCCTACCTCGTCTCCGTCGAGGGATCGGACCTCGCGAGCTGGGAAGACAGCGCCCTGGTGACCGTTCATTTCCAGCTCCAGTGCTCAACCAAGCCGCCGGACCTGAAGCTGTTCTTCAGGAAGTACCAGGATGCATTCTCGCTCCGGGACGGCGACGGCAAGAAGTACAAGGGGTTCCCGATTCCGGAACCCAAACGGGGGACGGACCCTGCCAGCATGTTTGAAGCCCTTCGAAAGCGCGCCAAGACCTTTGAAGAGATGATGGCGAACCTGGGCATGGACCTCGAGCGCTGGACCGTGATGTTCGTCGTGCCAGCCTACTCCCGCGGCTTCACGCTGCATATCGAGAACCGCGCGCCGCGGCCGGGCCAGCCCAGGGCCGCCAGCATCGACCTGTACCGCTAGCCAAAACCCGTGACAGTCGGCGTCATGGCGTGTGCGCCACACCTGGGGATGAGAGTGAGTGCGAGGGGCAACCGGGGACAGCGTGCGCCGTCCCCACGGCGGACGGCCTAGGCAGTCCCTCGGTTGCGGGTTTTGTCCTGCTAAAATAACCATTTCATGCCCAATTTGTTACAGGGCAAGTGCGCCCTGATTCTGGGGGTCGCCAACAAGTGGAGCCTGGCGTACGCGATTGCCGAGGCGTTTGAGCGCGAGGGCGCCTCGCTGGTGCTCACCTACCAGGGCGAGCGCCAGCGCGAGGCGGTCGAGGCTTGCGCCGCCGAGCTGGGCGCTTCCCAGGTGCTGCCCTGCGACGTCTCCAAGGACCACGAACTGGACCAATTGAGGGAGGCGCTCCAGGCCTTGCCCGGACGCCTGGACGCGGTGGTCCACAGCATCGCCTTCGCCAATCGCGAGGACCTCGGGAACTCCTTCCTGGACACCTCCCGCGCCGGCTACCTGCTGGCCCAGGACATCAGCGCCTACTCGCTGGTCGCTGTGGCGCGCGCGGTGGCCCCGCTGGTGACCGGCGGCGGCTCGATCACCACGCTCACGTACATCGGCTCGGTGCGGGTGATCCAGAACTACAACGTGATGGGCGTGGCCAAGGCGGCCCTGGAGGCCGCCATGCGCTACCTGGCGAACGAGCTGGGCCCGCGCGGCATCCGCGTGAACGCCATCTCGGCCGGCCCCATCAAGACCGCCTCCGCCCGCGCCATCAAGGACTTCTCGAGCATCCTGGATTTCGTCGCGCAGCGCGCCCCGCTCCGCCGCAACACCGAGCCCGCCGAAGTCGCCGACGCCGCCGTGTTCCTGGCGAGCGAGCTGGGGCGCGGTGTCACCGGCAACATCCTCTACGTGGATTCCGGCTACCAGATCATGGGCATTTGACATGCCCACGGCCCCGTTCTTATCATGAGGTTTGAGCCGCACTGTGTCGGCGAGTTCTCCTGTAGCATGGTTCCGGCAGGTTTCTCTCTCTGGCGATTCCGATGATCAAAGTTGAAGGTCTGACCAAGCGATACGGCCGCGTCACCGCCGTGGACAACATTTCCTTTTCCGTGGAGAAGGGGCAGATCGTGGGGTTCCTTGGGCCAAATGGCGCCGGGAAAACCACCACGATGCGGGTTCTGACCTGCTTCCTCCCTCCCACCGCCGGCAGCGTCTCAGTGGCCGGTTTCGACGTCCTGGAGCAGCCGCTGGAAGTGAAGAAGCGCGTGGGCTATCTTCCCGAATCTCCGCCGCTGTATCCCGAAATGAGGGTTTCCGCCTACCTCACGTTTGTGGCGCGGCTGAAGGGTGTCCCCAAGCGCGAGGTCGCGCGCCGCGTGAACGAAGCCTGCGAGAAGTGCGCGGTGGCGAACGTGAAGGACCGGATCATCGGCCAGCTCTCGAAGGGCTACCGGCAGCGCGTGGGCCTGGCGCAGGCGGTGATTCACAACCCCGATGTGCTGATTCTGGACGAGCCCACAACGGGTCTGGACCCCAAGCAGATCATCGAGACCCGCCAGTTGATCCGCAACCTGGCGGGCGAGCACACGGTCATCATGAGCACCCACATTCTGCCCGCCGTCGAGCAGACCTGCCAGCAGGTCATCGTCATCGACAATGGCAAGGTGGTGGCCAACGATTCGGTGCAAAACCTCACCCAGAGGGAGCGCGGCGTCGAAGCGGTCTCGGTCGAGGTGGCGAGCCGTGAGGGAGCGCTGGACCACGCCGGCGTCCAGCGCCGCCTGGAGCAGGTGCCCGGGGTAAGCCGCGTGCAGTTGATGGAGAGCGGCGACGGCCTGTGCCGGCTGGAGGTCGAGGGACTGGCGGGCCGGCTGATCCGCGACGATGTGGCGCGCGCCGTCCTGGACGCGGGCTGGCGCCTGCACGAGCTCCGCCCGGTTTCCCTCAGTCTCGAGCAGATGTTTCTGGAATTGACCGCGGCCACCGAGGAAGCCGCAACGGAGGCTGCCGCAAAATGAAAAACATCTGGTTGATCTGCCGGAAGGACTTGAAGAGTTACTATACGACCTGGATCGCTTACTCCTTGTTCACCAGGGTGGCGCTGGTGTTCGGCTTCTTCTTTTACGTCGCCGCGGCCATCTTCGCCACCCGCAGCATGCAGGCCTCGATGATGGGCGGCGGGATGCCCATGGACGTCAACGAGTGGGTGATCCGGCCGCTGTTGATGAACGTCGCCGTCATCAGCCTGTTCCTGATCCCCATGATCGGCATGCGGCTGTTCGCCGAAGAGAAGAACTCCGGCACCATCGAACTGCTGCTTACCTCGCCGGTGCGCGACCTCGAAATCGTGCTGGGCAAGTGGCTCGGCGGCCTGCTGTTCTACTGCTGTTTATTGGGCATCGCCGCGCTGAACCTGGGATTCCTCTTCTTTTACGGGCAGCCGGACTGGAAGCCGGTGGTGCTGGGATTCCTGGGGCTGGTGCTGCAAGGGGGAGCTCTGCTGGCCGTGTGCACCTTTCTTTCCAGCCTCACTCGAAACCAGATCATCGCCGCCGACGCAGGCTTCACCATCTGCCTGCTGCTGTGGGTGCTCGACTGGGTGAGCGCCTACGAGACGGCGGCCTGGGCCAAGGTCATGTCCTATCTCTCGCTTTCGACGCACTTCGAGCAGTTCGCCAAGGGCGTCCTGGATTCCAGAGACCTGGTCTATTACTTCAGCATGATCTTCCTGTGGCTGTTCCTGACCACCCGATCGGTGGAATCTCTGCGTTGGAGGAGCTAAATGCGACTTGCGTGGCTCAGATCGAGACAAACCAACTACGCGGTGTACGCCACCGTTTACGTCGCGGTCGTCCTGGCCGTATTGGCCACGGCGAACTGGCTGGCTAACAGGTACAACCAGTCCTACGACGCGACCTCCAACAAACGCTATAGCCTGTCGGATCAGACCGTCAAGGTGGTGCGGAACCTCAAGCAGGACGCGAAGATCAGTTACTTCGACCGAACCGCGGAATTCTCCCGGGCCAAGGACCTTCTGGACCGCTATGACAGTCTCTCCCCGAAGCTCAGCGTGGCCTACGTGGACCCGGACCGCAAACCCCAGATCGCCCGAGCGGAGGGCGTGAAGAACTACGGCACCATCTATGTGGAAGCCGGCGGCCGGAAAGAGGAGGCCAAGAGCCTGACCGAGGAGGAACTGACCAGCGCACTGATCCGGGCTCTCAAGGGCGGAGCGCGCAACGTCTGCGCGGTGACGGGCAGCGGGGAGCGCGATCTGGAAGACTCCGGCCGCGGCGGCGCGGCGGCCTTCAAGCAGCTCCTCGAGAAAAACAACTATAAGACCCGCTCGATTTCTTTGCTCCAGAAAGCCGAAGTGCCGGGCGACTGCACGGTACTGATTGTCGACGGTCCCCGGCTGGACTATACGGATCCCGCCGTCAGCGCGGTGAAATCCTATGTCGAAGGCGGAGGGCGCGCGCTGTTCTTGCTCGATCCCCCACTGAAGATGGGACGGACGGAAACCGGAGAGAATGCCGCGCTGGTAAAGCTGCTCCAGGGCTGGGGCGTCACGCTGAACAACGACCTGGTGCTCGACATGAGCGGGGTCGGGCAGTTCTTCGGGCTCGGCCCCGAGGTCCCGCTGGTTTCCAACTACGAGTCGCAGCCCATCGTGCGGGAGATGAAAGGCAGCGCCACGGTGTTCCCGCTGGTGCGCTCACTGGAGGTGAAATCCACCGACAAGACCAATCCCGAGAAGCTGTTCGAGACCTCCACGGACAGTTACGCCACCACCAATCTGACTTCTCCGGAGATCCGCATCGACCCGAAGAAGGACAAGAAGGGCCCGCTGACCCTGGCCGCCGCTTCCACTTACAATACCGGGAAGAGCGGCAGCTCCGGACGGTTTGTCGTGGTCGGCGGCTCGGGGTGGGCCAACAACGGTCCCATCTCGTCTCGCAGCTTCGACAACCGCGACCTGGCCGTGAACATGGTCAACTGGCTGTCTTCGGACGAGGACCTGATCTCGATCCGTCCCAAGGAGCCGTCCAACCGGCCCCTCTCGCTGAGCCGGCGCCAGATGAGCACGATCTTCTATGCCTGTCTGATCATCATGCCCCTGATCGCCGTCGCCAGCGGCATCAGCGTGTGGTGGAACAGGAGATAGCCGATGCGGACGCGCGGTTTGTGGATTGGCACCGTTCTGCTGGTCCTGCTGGCCGGCGGCATCTGGTGGTCGAATAAGTCCGAGGAAGCTCGCGCCAAGAGGCCTCCCGCCGACGCCCCGCCCAAGATCATCGACATGCCCGAGGACCAGCTCCGGAAAGTCGAGATCCGCAGGGCCGCTGGCGAGACCACCGTGCTCGAGAACAAGTCCGGCAAGTGGGAGATTACCGCTCCCAAGCCGTTCGCCGTCGATCCGCAGCCTTCCAGCTCCTTGATTTCCAGCCTGTGCTCGCTCACCTCCGATCGCATAGTCGAGCAGAAGGCCTCCGACCTCTCTCCATACGGTCTCGCCAAGCCCGGCGTGGAGGTCGTCCTTACCAAGAAGGACGGCAAGAGCCTGCGCCTTCTGCTCGGCGACGAGACGCCCACCGGCAACGACTGCTTCGCCAGCCTCCAGGGAGACCCGCGCGTCTTCACCGTCTACAGTTACGTCAAGAGCGCCATCGACAAGAACTCGAACGACCTGCGCGACAAGCGCCTGCTCACGTTCGATTCCGACAAACTCATCCGCGTCGAGCTGGCGGCCAAGGGGCAGAACCTCGAGTTCGGCAAGAACAACCAGAACGAATGGCAGATCCTGAAGCCCCGCCCGCTGCGCGCCGACGGCGGCCAGGTCGAGGAACTCATCCGCAGGCTCAAGGACGCCAAGATGGACCTCTCGGTCTCCGCCGAAGACGCCAAGAAAGCCGCCGCCGGGTTCGCGTCCGGCACGCAGGTGGCCCTGGCCAAGGTCACCGACGCGGCCGGCACCCAGCAGTTGCAGCTCCGCAAAGACAAGGACAAGAACTACTACGGCAAGAGCAGCGCCGTCGAGGGCGTGTACAAGGTCCCCGCCGACATCGGCGAGGGACTGGATAAGGGCCTCGACGACTTCCGCAACAAGAAGGTCTTCGACTTCGGCTGGAACGATCCGACCAAGCTAGACGTGCGCGACGGCGCGAAGCAAACCAGCTACCAGAAGTCCGGGGAGAAGTGGATGTCCGGGGGCAAGCAGATGGACTCGACCGCGATACAGACCGTCATCGACAAGCTGCGCGACCTGGCGGCCTCCAAGTTCCCGGACAAGGGCTTCGCCGCGCCCGAGCTCGAGTTCACCGTCACTTCCAACGACGGCAAGCGCGCCGAGAAGGTGGCGCTCTCGAAGTCCGGCAACGACTGGCTGGCCCGCCGCGAGAACGAGCCCACTCTTTACCAGTTGGATGCTAAGGTGGTGGAGGAGCTGCAAAAGGCGATCGCGGGCGTGAAAGAAGCCGCGCCGCCGCCCAAGAAATGAATGGTCTGCTGACCGACCTGTACGAACTCACCATGAGCGCCGGCTACTTCCAGGCCGGCATCTCCCACCAGGTCGCCACGTTTGAGCTTTCCATCCGCCGGCTGCCCAGTCGCCGTAACTTCGTCATCGTCGCCGGCCTCCCCCAGGTGGTCGAGTATCTGCTCGGGTTCCGGTTCGCTTCCGAGGAGATCGACTACCTGCGGTCGCTGCCCCAATTCGCCCGCGTGAGCGCTTCCTTCTTCGAGCGGCTGCTCGACCTGCGATTCACTGGCGACCTGTTCGCCGTCCCGGAGGGCACCCCGCTGTTCGCCGGAGAGCCTGTCCTCAACGTGCGCGCGCCCATCATCGAAGCCCAGATCCCCGAGACGTACCTGCTGGCGACGATCAGCTTCCAGACGCTCATCGCCACCAAGGCCGCACGAGTAGCCCAGGCGGCCGGCGGCCGCGCCGTGGTCGAGTTCGGCACCCGCCGCGCGCACACGCCCGAGGCCGGAGTGCTGGCCGGCCGCGCCGCGTACATCGGCGGCTGCATCGGCACCAGCAACACCCTGACCGGCTTCCGCTCCGGCGTCCCGGTGTACGGCACCGCCGCCCATTCCTGGGTGCTGGCCTTCCCCAGCGAACTCGAGGCCCAGCGCCGGCTTCAGGAACTCCTCGGCCCCAACACCATATACATCATCGATACCTACGATACCGTCGAGGGCGCCCGCATCGCCGCCTCGCTCGGCCGCCCGCTCTGGGGCGTCCGCCTCGACAGCGGCGATCTGATCGAGCTCTCCCGCGCGGTCCGCTGCATCCTGGACGAGGCCGGCCTGCGGGATGCCAAGATCATGGCCAGCGGCGACCTCAACGAATACAAGATTCAGGAAATCGTCGCCGCCGGCGCCCCCATCGACGCCTTTGGTGTTGGCACCGAGCTGGCCACTTCCGCCGATGCCCCGGCCCTCGGCGTCGTCTACAAGCTGGTAGAGGTCGGCGACCGCTACACCGCCAAGTTCAGCCCCGACAAGGTTACCCTGCCCGGCGCCAAGCAGATCTATCGCTTCCCCGACCACGACCTGGTCGCCCTGGCCAACGAGAGCCTCCCGGTTCCGGGCGCCGAGCCGCTGCTCCGCCCCGTAATCTTCCACGGCCGCCTCCTCGAACCGCTGCCCGACG
Source organism: Bryobacteraceae bacterium (assembly GCA_049512775.1). Lineage (GTDB taxonomy): Bacteria > Acidobacteriota > Terriglobia > Bryobacterales > Bryobacteraceae > Fen-330. The sequence goes on along the minus strand of JBEKWU010000178.1, from coordinate 892 downwards.
CCAAAGCCGCCCGCGAGCGCGCCGCCGAATCGCTCGGGCGCCTCCCCGAGGCCCACCGTGGGCTGGACTCCGCCGCACCCTTCCCCGTCGAATACAGCCGCATGCTCAGCGCGCTGATCGAATCCGCGAGGCGACACGCATGAAAACCGTGTTCTTCGACATCGACACCCAGATCGATTTCCTCTTTCCCGCGGGCGCGCTCTATGTCCCCGGCGCCGAGCGCCTGATGCCCGCTCTCGCCGCACTCAATCGGTACGCCGCCGAGCACTCCATTCCGGTGGTCTCGGACGTGGACGCGCACGCCGAGGACGACCCCGAGTTCGAGGACTGGCCGACCCACTGCGTCGCCGGAACCCTGGGCCAGCGGAAACCCGCCGAATTGCTGCTCGAGCGCCGCGCGGTGATCCCCTCGGTTCCCGGCGACTACCCCATCGAGGGCGCCCAGCAGATCATCGTCGAGAAGCAGACGCTCGATGTGTTCACCAATCCCAACCTTCCGGCCCTGCTCGAGAAGCTGGACGCCGATCGCTACGTGGTCTACGGCGTGGTCACCGAGTACTGCGTCCGCTACGCCATCACCGGCCTGCTGAAGACCGGCAAACCCGTCGAGCTGGCGACCGACGCCATCCGGGAGATCGACCCCGCCGCCGCCCAGCGCACTCTCTCCCAGTTCGTCGCGGCCGGCGGCCGCCTCACCACCGTCGCCGAAGTCACCTTGCGTTAGCAGCCTGTGGTGAAAGTCCCGTTTAAGGCGCGGACGCAGGCGGAACTGCCTAATGCCGCAAACTTTTTGCCTTACGGCCAAAGCGAGGGGGAGCGAGTAGAGCTGTTGGCTCAGGTGGTGCGACCGGCTTTGGTCCGCTTGGCCTGTGCTGCCAGAGCCGTGCGCGAC
>JBEKWU010000177.1:0-8212 GCA_049512775.1 Bryobacteraceae bacterium | reverse complement strand
AGCACCGTCGACGGGAACGCGGGCTTGTTCGGCGAGTCCGGGAAGTGCTGCGTCTCCAGGCAGAAACCGTAGCGCTTCTGGTAGACTTTGCCGCCCTTCCCTGTGAGCGTGCCGTCCAGGAAATTGCCCGAGTAGAACTGGATGCCCGGCTCGGTAGTCAGCACTTCCAGCACGCGCCCGGTTTTCGAATCAACCACCCGCGCCGCCAGCTCCATGCCGGCGCCCTTCCGGTTGAGGACGAAGTTGTGATCGTAGCCTCCGCCCAGCTTCAACTGCTCGTCCTGGTCGTTGATGCGGGCCCCGATCGCGTACGGCTTCCGGAAATCGAACGGCGTGCCCGCCACCGGCTTCAGCTCGCCGGTGGGGATCAGCCCGGCATCGACCGGCGTGAAGCGGTCCGCGTGGATCATCATCAGGTGCCCGAGGATGTCGCCTTCGCCCTGCCCCGCCAGGTTGAAATAGGCGTGGTTCGTCAGGTTGACCACCGTGTCCTTGTCGGTGATCGCGCGGTAGTCCATCTTCAGCTCGTTGTCGTCGGTTAGCGTGTAGACCACCGTCGCCGTCAGGTTCCCCGGGAAGCCTTCCTCGCCGTCCTTGCTGAGATAGGTCAGCTCCAACCCGTTCGGAACCTCTTTCGCCGTCCACAGCACCTTGTCGAACCCCTTCGGGCCGCCGTGCAAGGTGTTCTCCCCGTCATTCTTGGGCAGCTTGTACTCGACCCCGTTCAGCGTGAACCTGGCCTTCCCGATGCGGTTGCCGTAGCGCCCGATGAGCGCCCCCAGGTAGGGTTCGTTCTTCAGATAGCCCTCCAGGGATGCGAAGCCCAGCACCACGTCGCCCGACTTCCCGGCGCGGTCCGGGACCTTCAAAGAAACGATGATGCCTCCGTAGTTGGTGATCGCCGCTTCGACCCCCTTGGAGTTGGTCAATGTGTAAAGTTCCACCTGTTTACCCGCCTGCGTCTTGCCGAATGGTTGCTTCTTGATGCTGGCCGCGTAGGAAGCCAGTCCCATCGCTCCCAACACGCCCACTGCGACCCACCTGCCGAAAAGCATGGAACGTCCCCCCATCCAGAAGGGCCATTGTACCAGCTACATCTTCTTCACTTCCAGGTCGCACAGGATGGGCTTCGCGCTATCCGCCGATGGCGTACATAGGCCGGGGCGGGGCCACGAAGCGGGCGGTGTTGATTTCGTGGCCTTCCCACTTGGCCTGGACGGTCGAGCGAATCAGGTGGGCGATTTCGTCGTCCGAGGCGCCGTTGCGCAGCAGGCCCCTCACGTCGGTTTCCTCGAGCGCGAAGAGGCAGTAGCGCAGCTTGCCGTCGGCGGTCAGGCGGATGCGGTTGCAGTTCTGGCAGAAGGGCCGGCTGACCGAAGCGATGAAGCCGATCGTGCCGATGCCGTCGGCGTAGCGGTACTGGGTGGCGGGCGCGCGCGGGTCGCGATCGGGAATCTCGATGAGCGGCGCGATCTCGCGCGAGAGCGTCTCGAGAATCTCGCCGGCCAGCAGCACCCGGCCACGCTCCCAGAGGCCCTGCGCGTCCAGCGGCATGAACTCGATGAACCGAATTTCAAAGCCGTTCTCGCGGCCGTAGCGCGCCAGCGGAACCAGGTCCGGCTCCACCAGGTCCTTCACCGCTACGGCATTGATCTTAATGGGGCCAAACCCGAGCCGCTTCACCAGCGCCAGTCCCTCCAGCACCCGGCCCAGCTCGTCCCTGCGCGTGATGCGCGCGAAGCGCTCGCGGTCCAGCGTATCCAGATGCACGTTGATCCGGCGGAGGCCCGCCTGGTAGAGCGGCTCGGCGAGCTGCGGCAGCAGGACGCCGTTGGTGGTCAGCGCCAGGCCCTGGATTTCCGGGATGGCGGCCAGCTTCCGCACCAGCTCCGGCACGCCCTTGCGCACCAGCGGCTCGCCCCCGGTCACCCGCACCTTGGTGACGCCCAGCCGCACCGCGATGCGGACAAACCGCTCGATCTCCTCGTAGCTCAGGATCTCCTCGCGCGGCACGAACTCGATTCCGTGCTCGGGCATGCAGTAGAAGCAGCGGATGTTGCAGCGGTCGGTGACGCCGACCCGGAGGTTGTCGTGCAGTCTCCCAAAGGTGTCCCGCAGCTCGGCGTTCATCGCAGGGCCAGCATGCGCTCCAGGGGAAGGAGCGCCCGCCGCATCAGCTCCTCGGAGAGCTCGACGCGGGGCTCGAGGTGGCGCAGGCAGTCGCGCAGTTTCTCGAGCGTGTTCCGCCTCATGTAGGGGCATTCGCTGCAATTGCAGTTCTCGTTGGGAATGAAATGGAACTTCTTCCCTGGCGCGAGCTTGTGGAGCGAATGCGAGACCCCGCTCTCGGTCATGACGATGAACTCGCCGGCCTCGGTCTCGACGCAGTACTTGATGATCGCGGTGGTGGACCCGACGAAGTCCGCCAGTTCGAGCACTTCGGGCGGGCACTCGGGATGGGCGGCGACCCGCGCGCCGGGGTGCTCCAGCCGCGCGGCCGCCAGTTTCCGCGCCGCAAACGTGGCATGCACGATGCAGGCGCCCTGCCACGATGTCATGTTCGCCCGGCCGGTCTGCCGCTTCACCCAGTCGCCCAGATTGCGGTCGGGGAGGAACAGGATCGGCTTTTCCGGCGGAATCGAGTTCACCACGTCCACCGCGTTGCGCGAGGTGCACAGGATATCGCTCTCCGCCTTCACCTCGACCGAGGTGTTGATGTAGCTGACGATGACGTGGTCCGGGTGCAGCCGGCGGTAAGCGCGCACCGGCTCGACCGGGCAGCTCTCCACCAGGCTGCAGCTCGCCTCCCGGTCGGGAACCACCACCGTCCGCGCCGGATTGAGCACCTTGGCCGTCTCGGCCATGAACCACACGCCGCAGAAGGCGATCACGTCGCCCTCGAAGTCGCGCGCCCGCCGCGCCAGCTCCAGGCTATCCCCAACCGAATCCGCCAGATCCTGGATCTCCGGCTCCTGATAGTGGTGCGCCAGCAGAATCGCGCGCCGCTCGCGCTTCAGTTCCAGGATTTCTTCGGTAATGCTTGCGGTGGCCAGCATTGGGGAATTGTTGATTCCTATTCTAGCAATTGCGCTCCGCTGGACGCGGGCCGGCTGCGGGCCTTATCCTGGGGATGCCATGGTCTACTGGATGCTCTTGGGGATTGGACTGGTTGCCGGCGTGTTTGCCGGGATGTTCGGCATCGGCGGGGGCCTGATTATCGTGCCCGCGCTGCTGCTGCTCGTGGGGCTGAAGGAAACCGAGGCGATCGCCACCAGCCTGGCCGCGCTGATTCCGCCAGTCGGCCTGCTGGGGGCCGCTGAGTACTATCGCGGCGGCTTCATCAATCTCCGCTACGCCGCGCTGATCGCGCTGGGGTTGTTCCTCGGCGCGTATTTCGGCGCGAGGATCACCATCGGCCTGCCGCCGCACCTGATACGGCGGATCTACGCCGGGTTCCTGCTGCTGGTGGCGGGTCGGATGCTGTGGATGGGGAAGTAGGCTCCCCGAGCAGGCGGCGGCCGTTGGTGGTTTCGGCGACCGCCTCCACGGCGGGTGTTGCTGGGGGAGCCTCAATCGCCGCTTGCGGAGATCGCAGCGGCACCCGGACCATCTCCGTCGTGCCTGGGTATTCGCGTTCCACCCAGTCGGTGAGCGGGACGTTGCGGAAGCACACGCGCTGTTGAACCACCAGCGACTTGCGCTTCGAGAACAGGGAAGGGCTCTCGCGCACGTATTCCCGCTCTTCCACCTGGATGTCCGCCATGAACTCGTCCAGCGCCTTGCGCCGCGCGGTCTCCTCGGTCGCGCGGATGCGCTCTTCCATGGCCCGGTGCTGCGTGGCCAGCAGTGCGCGGGCCTCGGCCAGGGTTTCGCGGTGGCGCGAGGCGATCAGCTCCGCGCGGGCCTGCATCATGAGCGCGGTCACCAGCGCCGCCGCGCCGGCGATGAGCATGGGCATCGCAATCCATATCAGTCCCGGCGCCAGTTCGCCCATCAGGGGAACAATCGGGTGGGGGGTGCCGGAGGATGCGGGAGTAAGGTAAAAACCCCGAGTGGAGTAAGGTCTACCCCCACCGGCGTTAAAACAAGCGTGGCGGGAAGGACAACGGCGATGAATTGGCGGGGGGATGGGCCGCTGTCGACAGCTATGGCTCCGCCTTGCGGCTTGATCTCCCAGAACCGGACTTGGGGCTCGTCGTGCGCCAAGGGTCCGCGACGCCCGCAGCGCAGAGCGGGTGTGCATATGATATGGATGTTTTCGGAGACGTTGTCGACAGCGGTTGACTTCCGAGCTGCGCGACAGGTCCAATTGGGACTATGAATCCAAACGGCGATGACATAACGTGCCACAACGCGGTCGAACTCGTGGAGCGCCTTCGCACGCTCCTCCTTGACGAGACAGCGCCTGAGATGGCGGCTCCATACATCTTCCGCGGCCAAGGTGATGCATCTTGGCAATTGGTTCCCTCGGCGTTTCGCTCTGGCACGGAGCTTGGCTACGAAAGCAGCCAGTTCTGTCGCGTCTCAGACGGAACACCGAAGCAAACGTGGGAGGAGGGCAACGCGGAAGCCACCGCGCTGCTGGAATTCCTGCAGCTCGGGGACATCGTGGGGCTTGATATTCCTGTCGACCACAAGTGGCTTCGGCAATGGAACCCGTTCCGTAACGTAGTTGGTCATGATATTGGCAGTCTGGATTGGCCCCCGCAGGAACTGTATGAAGCACTGGCTCTTGCTCAGCATCACGGCGTCCCAACCAGGCTTCTAGACTTTACTTACGATCCCCTCATTGCCGCTTTCTTTGCCGCTAAGGATCCGCCACAAGGGGCCGGGCGAATTGCCGTATGGTGCGTTGACCTGCAGGCAATCAACTTGGCCGCGAGGAACACGCCCCGACCGGTCGAGATCGTATCAGTCTCAAGGCTGCAGAATAGGAACTTGGCCGCACAAAGAGGCCTTTTCCTACTGGATCGGACTGCAGGTTGGGGCCAAACGCGGACGCGTACGCTCGATGAAGTCCTTGAAAATCACATAAGCGGCGGCGTAACGCGTGGCGATTTAGCGGCAGGAAGCTGCGCGGTGAGGAAATTCTGTCTGCCAGCGGGTGAATGTAGCGCCTTGCTGGATCTGCTGAGCAAGCTGGGCATTGATCGTGCACACCTGATGCCTTCGTTTGACGGAGTTGTGAAGGAGTTGGAGACTCGCCGTCAGCGGCGAGCAGGGAGCGTGATCCCTCGGGTGGGAGAGAGTACTTAGCCACAAACGGCGATCTGGGAAGCGCTGCGTGCAGCGATCCCTCACGAAATCCTCATCTGCCCAGGAATCGGCTCAGCGGTTCTTAATCTAACGCCTATGGGTCTACCCCCACGGGCGCTTGACACTTCGCCGCAACGGAACTTAACCCGCGTCGCGTGCGTTAAGCAGAAAGAGTAGGATAAGGCTCTGCCTTGTCCCGACCGTGTGGCTGAGGCGACCGGGACAAGCCGGAGGCTTATCCTACTGGGAGGGAAGGAATGGAACTGCGCCATTTCAGCCGCAGAGAGTTCTTGTTGACCGGGGCCGCCGTCGCGGCCGGCACGGCCGCCGGTTCGAAGGCCGCCCCAAAGCCCGTCGTCAGCGTCGTTCGGATCAAGAACGACAAGATCGGCATGGCCGTCGAGGAAGCCATCGATCTGCTCGGGGGCATGGGGCGGGTCACCAAGGGCAAGCACAGTATGATGCTCAAGCCCAACCTGGTTTCGACCCAGGCCAGCGCGACCACCAAACGCGAGGTGATCCGGACGCTCGCGCAGCTCATGCAGAAGGCGGGCAAGCAGGTTTCGATCGGGGAAGGCTCGGCGGCCGCGCCCAAGTTCAACGTGGTGGGCATGGAGGTCTTCCGCACGCGGAAGCGGGCGATCCTAGACCCGATGCAGCAGTACGTTTTCGACCAGCTCGGCTACACCGAGCTGGCCAAGACGCTGCGCGTCCCGCTGGTGAACCTGCACTCGGGCGAACTGGTGGACGTCAACGTGCCCGGCGCCTTCGTTTTCCCCAAGCTGACCATCCACAAGTCCCTCACCGACGTGGATCTTCTGTGCTCCGTGCCGATGATGAAGACGCACCAGCTCGCCACCGTGACCTTGGGGATGAAGAACCTGGTGGGAGTGTTTCCGGGGACCGTCTACCAGGCCGTGCGCGGCCACATGCACGACCTGACCTCGGAAGTCGAGCCTTCGGGCACCGCCGCCGCCATCGTGGACATGGTTCGCGCGAACAAGCTGGGCCTGGTGGTGGTGGACGGCTCGATGGCCATGGAGGGCAATGGCCCGTCGCTGGGCCCGCTGGTGAAGATGGACGTGATTGTGGCGGGCACGAACCCGTTGGCAACCGACATCGTCGCCGCCAGCCTCATGGGATTCGAGCCGCAGGAGGTCCCGACCTTCACCTGGGCCAACAAAGCCGGAATGAAGCCGGAATCGCTGGAGCAGATCGAGGTGCGCGGCGAGCCGCTGGACCGCGTTCGCCGTTCCTTCGCGAAGCCGCAGTTGCACGCCTGGAAGGCCATCCGTGCGTACTGGGGATCGAAAGAGATCTGACGGCTCGGGCGGGGTTAGAATAGGGGCTGCAATTCATCCACAGGAGAATCGTGTATGGCCAAAATACGAGTGGCACTCTGCCTTGGGCTGGCGATGCTGGCTGCGGGGACCGTGCCGGCGCAGCAGGCGGCGCCGGACTATCGAAATCCGCGCCTGGCGATCGAGCAACGGGCCGCGGACCTGCTGGCGCGAATGACGCTCGAGGAGAAGATCGGGCAACTGGCTCGGCAACTCGCTTATCGCGAAATCATCGACACCACCGGCAAGTACAACACCCAGACCGCCAGCATGGCATTTCTGCTGCTGTTCAGCCCCAATTCACAACTGAACGCGCAGGACGGGGCGGTGCTGAGGAACGCCGCGCAGCGATACCTGGTGGAGAAGACGCGCCTGGGCATCCCCGAGATCTTTATGGGCGAGGCGCTGCACGGGTTCATGTCCTACGGCGCCACCAGCTTCCCGCAAGCGCTGGCGCTGGCCAGCACCTGGGATCCCGCGCTGGTCCGGCGAGTGTTCACGGCCGCCGCCGACGAGATGGCTTCCGCCGGCGTCGAGCAGGCCTTCACGCCGGTGCTGGACCTGGCGCGCGATCCGCGCTGGGGCCGCACCGAGGAGACCTACGGCGAGGATCCCTACCTGGCCTCGCGCATGGCCGTGGCCGCGGTCGGAGGGCTGCAAGGCGAGAACTACCTGATCGACCGCCACCACGTCGTGTCCACCGCCAAGCACTTCGCGGTGCACGGACAACCCGAGGGCGGAACCAACACGGCGCCCGGCAACTATTCCGAGCGGATCATCCGCGAATCGTTTCTGGTGCCATTCCGCGCTGCCATCGAGGAGGCGCAAGCCGGCAGCGTGATGGCATCCTACAACGAAATCGACGGCATCCCCTCGCACGTCAACTCGTGGCTGCTGGATAAGGTTCTGCGCCAGGAGTGGGGGTTCCGCGGGTACGTGGTCTCCGACGGCGGCGGATTGCAGATGCTGGTGGCTACTCACCACGTCGCGGCGAACTTCGCGGACGCGGCGCGCCAGGCGCTGGCGGCCGGCGTGGATTACGACTTGAGCGACGGATCGGTCTACCGCACGCTTCTCGAGCAGGTGAAACAGGGCAGAGTGCCGGAGTGGCAGATCGACCGCGCGGTTTCGAGGGTTCTGGCCACCAAGTTCCGTTTGGGGCTCTTCGAGAACCCGTATGTGGACCCGGATTACGCCGCGCGCATCACCAACAGCGCCGAGCACCGGCAGTTGGCGGTGAAGACCGCCGAGAAAGCCATCGTGCTTCTCAAGAACGACGGCAACCTGCTGCCTCTGGACCTGGCGAAGTACAAGACCATTGCGGTGATCGGTCCCAACGCGCCGGATGTTCACCTGGGTGGCTACAGCCGGGACCCGGCGCGCGGAGTGAGCATCCTGGATGGCATCCGGGAACGCGCGGGCGCGGCCGCAAACGTGGTTTACTCGGAGGGCTGCCGGATCACGGAAGGCAAGCAGGGCTGGTCCGCGTGGTACCAGGACGAGGTCAAAGTCCCCAGCCCCGAGTTCCAGTTGAAAAGCATTCAAGCGGCCGTGGAGGTTGTCCGGGGCGCGGATGTCGCCATTGTCGTGGTGGGTGAGAACGAGAGCACCAATCG
>JBEKWU010000176.1:0-8301 GCA_049512775.1 Bryobacteraceae bacterium | reverse complement strand
ACGGAAACGTGCGGCGTCGCGAGCCGCTCCACCCAGTCCAGCGACTCCTGCCAGCTTGCCGCCGTCTGGCCCGGCAGCCCGGCGATCAGGTCGATGTTGAAGCTCGCGATGCCCGCTTCGCCGAGCAGCTTCACTTCCTCCGCGACGGTGGCCGCCGTGTGCCTGCGGCCGGTGCCGGCGATCTCCGCCCGCACGAACGACTGCACCCCGAGGCTGACGCGGTTGATGCCCGCCTCCCGCCAGGCGCGCGCCTTCTCCGGCGTCACGCTGCCGGGTGCCGCCTCGATGGTGGCTTCCTTCCACGGCCGGCCGGGAACCAGCGCCAGCAGCTTTGCCAGGCTCTCCTCGGGGATGCGGCTGGGCGTGCCCCCACCCAGGTAGACGGTTTCCGGCCGCCAGCGCCATTCGAAGCGCGAGACCTCCGTCCGCAGTGCGTCCAGGTACTGCCGCTCCAGTCCGCGCGCGAATGCGCCCGAGGCGAAGTTGCAGAAGGTGCACTTCTGCGCGCAGAAGGGATAGGAGAGGTAAACGCCCGCCAAGTTCCATTTTCCTCTGTTACGCTGGGGACTGGTGATGGAATCCGCCTGCGTCCGCCAGGACGAGCTGCCGCAAACTTCCCGGCTGTTCGCGGATTTTCTCTATCGCTTCGACCGTGTGGCTGCGTTCTACGCTTGGCCGCCGCACGATCCCGCGTCCTACCCGGCGGCCGCTCGGCGTATCGAATACCCCATCGAGCGCCGCGCCGCGCTGGTGGCGGTCCTGCGGGAGCAGAACGGCGCCAGCCCGGCGCTCGATGCGCTGGCGCAGCCGGACGCTGTCGCGGTGGTGACGGGCCAGCAGGTGGGGCTGTTCTCGGGCCCCTGTTATGCCATCCACAAGGCGCTCACCGCGATCCAACTCGCCCGCCGGCTCTCGGAGGTGGGCCTTCGCGCCGTGCCCATCTTCTGGCTGGCCACCGAGGACCACGATTTCGCCGAGGTCAATCACTGCTGGGTCTTCGATGCGGCCCACCGCCCCGTTCGCCTCGAGATTCCCGGGGCGAATCCCGAGCGCCGGCCGGTCGGCGAGATGCTCGTCGAGAACCTACCCGTCGATGGACTGCGGCAGGCGCTGCGGGATTCCCCGTTCGGGGAGGAAATCGTCGCGGCCGTCGAGGACGCCTATGCACCCGGCGCCACCTTCGGTTCCGCCTTCGCCCGCCTGCTGCGGAAGCTGCTGCCGGGGCTGCTCTGTTTGGATCCGCTCGACCCGGCCTTGCACCGGCTGGCCGCGCCGCTGCTCGGGCAAGCCGTCGAGGCGGCGCCGCGGCTGGCCGCGCGGCTGGCCGAGCGCAGCCGCCAGTTGACCGCGGCCGGCTACCACACGCAGGTCCACCTGGAGGAGCACACGTCCCTGGTGTTCCTGCTCGAGAATGGGCGGCGGCTGGCGCTGGATCGCCGCGACGCCGGGTACTCCGCCCTGAGCAGCCGCGCCGAGCAACTCTCTCCCAACGCGCTGCTGCGGCCGGTGATGCAGGACTACCTGCTGCCCACCGTGGCTTACATTGGCGGGCCCGGAGAAATCGCCTACCTCGCGCAATCCCAGGTCGTCTACGAGGAGTTGCGGCGGCCCATGCCGGTGGCGGTGCAGCGCCAGAGCGCGACGCTGCTCGACGCACGGTCCGGGAAGCTGATCCAGCGCCACGGGCTCGCCCTGCCGGACTTCTTCCAGGGCGAGGAGCTCTTGCGGGAGCGCATCGCGCGGACGCTGGTTCCCCCCGAGCTGGCCGCGACGATCGAGGACACCAAGTCGAAGTCGGCCCGCGCGCTCGACCTGCTCGCCGCCTCGCTCGGGGGATTCGATCCGACGCTCGCCGCCGCGCTCGCCACCAGCCGCCGCAAGATCGCCTGGCAGCTCTCCAAGATCGAGCGGAAGGTGGCTCGCGAAGCGCTGCGCCGCGACCAGCGTGCCGCCGGCGACGCCGCTTGGCTCAACGGCCTGATTTACCCGGAGAAGCGCTTGCAGGAGCGCTTCTACTCCATCCTGCCATTCCTGGCCCGCCACGGCCTCGGCCTGATCGAGCGCCTCTCCGGGGAATTGACGCCCGGCTGCCGCGACCACCGCGTCATAGTGCTTTGAAGGCCTCCAGCAACTGCGTGGCGCGGGACTGCCACGTCTCCCGCCGCGCGACGGCCATTCTGCGCTCCCGCAGGCAGGGGTCGTCTTCCTTCATGGCGCGGGCGATCTGCGCGGAGAACTCGGAGGGAGTGTCCGCGAGGTACACGAGATCCCCATAATTCTCGACTTCCGGAAGGCGGGCGCTCACCACCGGCAGGCCGAGGCTGAAATACTCGTACAGCTTGATGGGATCGGTCGCCAGCGTGAGCGGGCTGCGGACGAACGGGATCGTGGCGACGCGGAAGCCCGCCGCGTATCCGGGAAGATCCTCATACGGCACCTCGTCGGTGAACTCGACGTTGGGGCAGTCGCGGAGCCGGCCGACGCGCTGGTCCTCGATCCGCCCAATCAGGCGGAAGATGCAACCCGGGTGGTCCCTTGCCGCGCGCTCCACCGCCGCGACGTCGAACCAGTGGTCCAGTGCGCCCATGTATCCGACCACGTTCGAGCGGGCGTTGTCCGCCGCGCTGAAGTGAGACGGATCCACCGCGTTGCGCGCGACCAGCGACTTCGTCCGCACTCGGGGGAAGGCGGCCGCGGTCGTTTCCAGCAGGTGTTCGGCGGAGAACACGGCCAGGTCGCAGTTCTCGAGGGTTTCGACTTCCTTCTCGATGATATCGGGCGCGACGTTCTCGAAGCCTCCCAGAAAGTCGTGGCAGTCGTAAACGATCGGGAATCGAAACGCGTCGCGGAGCAACTTCGCTGCCTCCAGCCAGATGGGAAAGCTCACCAGTTGGACGGCCCGCCGGACGCCCAGCGCCCCGAGCAGCTCGCGGGTTTCTCGAACGATTCTGCGGGTCTCCTCAGTGGTGAGAAGCCTGCGATGGAACACGTGCTCCCGCGGAAGGTGGATGTGAAACTCCAAAATCCGGGTGTCGAGAACGGAGACGCGGCTTTCGGGCTCCGCCAGATACGGCCGGTGATACTGGCAGCCCAGGTGAGGATTGACGTAGATACATCGATGCCCCTGCGCCGCAAACGCCTTGGCCAGATGCTGCGTTCGCTGCATGCGGGTGTGCCAGTCGTTCATGGGAAAGAGCAATACGTCGGGCTCGCTCGCCGCCTCAGCCGGCAGCCGGGACGGGTCGTGCGCCGGGTATCTCCAGCAATCGACGAACCGCTGCGGCCGCCGTCTCGGGAAAAGACGATAGTAGGCCCAGCGAAGATAGGGGCGAATAAGTTCCTTGGGAGCCAAAACCTGCGTCTTTAGTCGTCCGGTCATCGCAACCCACTAAGTGGCTGCCGAAGGTCAATTGTACCCGATTAAGCTTCCAACGCAAACACCTCGCCGGCATGGACATCGAGGCGGCCTGAATCGCATCGCTCCTTACACGCCCTGGAAACGGCCAAGACGTTACGCGCTCGAGTGGCCGCGCCGCTGCTGTCCCGGCTCGAAGACCGCGTCGAGCCGCCTTTCGGGCAGCCGGTTTTCGTGGTACTTGTAAAAAGATAATCGAAGGTCCCAGGTTCCCGAATGCCCGAAGCGCCTGAAGCACCGAGTCCGCAGAATGGCCCACGCAGGGCGAAGGTGTCGATCATCATCCCGGTCTACAACGAATTCCGAACCCTCCCCCAGGTTCTTCAAAGGGTGCTGGACGCTCCACTGCCCGAAGGGTGCGAGAAGGAAATCATCCTCGTGGACGACGGATCTACCGATGGCACCGCGGAACTAGCCGACTCGTATCAGGGGTCTCCGCTGGTGCTGGTGCACCATTCGGTGGTCAATTCCGGCAAGGGCGCCGCGATCCGTGTGGGCCTGGCCAAGGCGACCGGCGACATCATCCTGATTCAAGACGGGGATCTGGAATACGATCCTCAGGACTACCGTAAAGTCCTGGAGCCGATCCTATCCGGCCGCGCCTCGGTGGTATACGGTTCCCGGTTCCTGGGCCGGCTTCGAGGCATGAAATGGGCCAACTGGCTGGCCAACAAGATATTGACGCTGGCCGCCAACCTCCTGTTCCACGCGGGGATCACGGACGAGGCGACCGCCTACAAGGCGTTTCGGATCGACGTGCTGAGGTCCCTGCGGCTGGAGTGCCTGCGTTTCGAGTTCTGCCCCGAAGTCACGGCCAAAGTCAGGAGACTGGGTCACCCGATCCACGAGGTGCCTGTCTCCTACAATGCCCGCGGCATCGCGGAAGGCAAGAAGATTCGCTGGCGGGACGGCTTTCAGGCCCTGGGGACACTCATCCGCTACCGGTTCGCGCCGCGGAGCTCGCTGCTGGCGCGCGGCACACCCGTGCCCCGCCAGCGTGGGACCTGGGAACTCCGCTGGGCCGTTTGGCTGTCTCTGCCGGTGCTGCTGTTCCTGTATTTCAGATCGGACGCCGGCCGAGTGCTGCCCCTGGGAGCGCTCTGGAGAGAGTGCCTACGAATCGCAGGGCTCGTCACGTCTCCCCTTGTGGACGGGATGCTGCTGTTCCGCTACGCCGTGCAGAGTTACTTTCTCACGTTGCTGATCATATTGGCGGATCTGGCTTTCGGGTTGGCCTTTCTCCGCCTGCTCTTGCGGCGTGGGGCGGGCCGCCTGCCGCCGGTCCTGACCACCGCGGCCGCCTTGGCGCTGGGATCGGGCACGGCGAGCGTTGCCATGTTCGCCCTCGGCCTGGCCCATGCGATCAACCGGCGGTCCGTTCTCGCGCTGACTGCGGCCATGGCGCTGGCCGGGGCGGCGGGATTCCCTTGGCGCGACGCGCGCCGCGGGGCTTCCTCGCTGCTGAGGAGCTTCCGGGTTTTGCGCGTCAACCGCAAACTGGTTTTCACCCTGCTCGTGTTGGCGCTGCCCTTCCTCGCCATTAACGCCGCCGACCTCATGATGCCGGTAGTCGAATTCGACAGCACCATGTACCACATGAGCGCCGCCAGGCTCTACCGCGACACCGGCTCGGTTTCCTATCACGATGGGATTCGCTACAACGCCCAGCCGCAGCTTCCGGTCCTGCTTTACCTTCGCCACTGGCTCCTGCTGTCCGATGACAGCCTGGTCAAGCTGGCCAATGTCGAGTTTTCCCTGATCTTGCTGCTGGTCCTGGTGTTTGCCGCGCGCGAGTTGCGCTGGAGGGATGGTTGGGTGCTTGGGCTGCTGTACCTGGCCGCATCTCCGGTGCTGTGCTGGACTGCCAAGCTCGAATACGCGGACCTGGCCCTGACAGCCTATTTCTCGCTGGCTGCCATGTTGATCTGGCGCCAGCTCCGGCGCGCCCGGTCCGGCTTGGCCTGGCCCGCGGGTCTCGCCCTGGGATTCGCCGGCGCCTGCAAGTATCAGGGGCTGGTATTGGTGGCGGCGGCGCTGTTCGCTTTCCTGTTGGCAGCGGTAGTCGCACGAATGGCCGGCCGGCAGGTGCTGCGCATCGCCGCCATTCTGTGCCTGGGAGTCGTGCTGGTGGGGTCTTTCTGGTGGCTGCGGTCCTATGTCTACACGGGTTCGCCGTTGTATCCCTTCTTTGCGCCCGCCAGTTCTTCCGAGGACGCCCGGGGGATGCTCAGGCAGGGCCAACTCTACGGACCGGGCCGCACCCTTTCGGCCTTCCTCCTCATCGGGTACCATGTCGCCTCGATGCTGCCGTACAGGTACGGCGACCCCTTCACGTTTGGTCTTCCGCTGCTGCTGCTCCAGGTCGTGAGCGGCCTGGCCCTGCTCCAGTGGCTGCGATCGCGCGCGCGCATATCGCCCGGCATGGTCTTTCTGGCGACGGTGTGCCTGGGATACCTGTGCTTCTGGTTCTGGACCAGTCCCGTGTTGCGCTACCTGGCGAGCCTGCTGCCTCTTTTTGCCGTACTGCTCATGGCCTCCCTGAAAGCCCTGAAGGTCGGCGGCCGCCTGCCCGTCTTTCTGACGCTCTGTTGCGCCGTGCTTGCGGTTCAGGCGTCCCTGCTGTCCAGCACGGTGAGAAGACTCGGCTTCCTGCCCCCCGTGACGTTCGCTCAGAAGGATGCCGTCCTCGTCAATACCCTCGCCTACTACCCGGCTGCCAAGGCGCTCGATGCGCTGTTGAGAGACGGGGACCGGACCTACCTGCTCCTCACCCCCGACGCTCGGTATTATGTGGACCGGCAAAGCTACGGGGATTGGTTCGGCAAGTACAGTTACAACTGGCTGGCCGAGGACGTGGATTCGGTCCGGGGCATGCTGGACAAGTTGCGTGCGCGCGGCTTCGGTTATATCCTGGTAGACCACGAACGCGCCGTCGAGTCAAGCTCGCTTTTCCCTCCCGAGTTTGCGACGTCGGCGTTTGTGCGCCCTGCAGTTGAGCTTCCAGGCGGACAACTGCTTTTCTCGGACGGGCGCTGTTCGGTCTTCCGCCTGAAGTGAACGAATATGGCACATCATTACACGAACCTCAAGATGAACCGCAGCCAATTGGCTGTCTTGCTGCTCGCCGTCCTGGCGGGCGCCAACCTCTCTTGCGTTACCCAGGAAGAGAGAAAGGAAGGGCTGAAGGAGGCCCCCGCACCTCACATCGAGAAACTGGCGCCACCCATGACGGTGGTGGGAAAGGGCTTCCAGGTCCAGCCTTCGGGCGAGTCGGCTCTCTCGGTCGTTGGATCCAACTTCGTGCGCCAGTCGCGAGTCTTCTTAAACGGCAAGCCGGCGGCCACGGGCTTCGGGGGCGCTGCGACGGTGTCGGCCATTGTGCCCGCGGAACTCTACAGCCGGGAGGGCGACATCCAGGTTACGGTCGAGAATCCGGATGGCCGCGTCTCCAACGCCGTAACCTTCCGGGTGTTCCCGGTCAGCGGTCCGGCTCCCCTGCTCGCGCGCCTGTTCCCAGGCTCCTGCGTGGTCGGGCGGGGTTTCAACGTGCAGCCAAACGGAGAGTCGGCCATGGGAGTGGTAGGCTCGAAATTCCTGCCGGGCGCCAGGATCTTTTTCGGTAAGTCCCCCTTGGACACGGCCTTCGGCGGCGCTAGCTCGCTCTCGGCCATCGTTCCGGCAGCTCTGCTTCGGACGCCGCGAACCGTCAAGGTCTACGTGGAGAATCCCGACGGGAAGACCTCAAATCTCCTGGATTTCCCGATAACCGCCGGACCCAAGTAGGAAATGGAAGAGCCGGAGACCTCAGCGGAGACCGCCAGGCGATCCCCGGCGCGGCCGAAGGGCCTGTGCATCGCAGAGCTCGCGTTCCTGGCTGCGTTGATGGCTTTCGTCGTGGTCATGTGCTGGCCCTGGATGACGCACCTGGGCGTATATAACGACGAGGCACACTTCTTCCCTCAGGCCGCCAAGATCGCCGCCGGCAGCCCGGAGAGCGAACATTTTCCATCCGGCCTGTACCTGTTCCACCGGCCCTTTCCGTTCATGACCGCCGCGTTTATCGGGGCGTTCGATGCGTACCTGTATGGGCTTGTGTTTGCCATCTTCGGAATCACCCCTTTGGTCTACCGCGTCACGAACCTGGTCCTCGGCCTCCTTCTCGTCGCGCTCGCCTATGGCCTTGCGCGAAGCCTGTATGGACGGTTGGCGGCCATCCTCACCGGAGTGCTCTTGGTCTCCGACGTGGAGTTCCTTTTGCACGCGCCGACGAACTTCGGCCCCATCCTGGTGCAAATGCTCTGCGCCACCGTTTCCGTTCTTCTCCTGTGGAAATGGATTGGCGGAGGTCCACAGTGGCATCTCTTCTGGGCGGCGTTCCTGCTGGGGCTGGCCTTCACCGAGAAGCTGACCTTCGTGCTCTTCCTCGCCGGCTTGCTGGTGTCTTTGGCCTGCTTCTACGCGAAACCCATACTTGCCCGCCTGACCGTCGGGTCTTTCCTTCAGGCCTGTGCGGCCTTTGGTCTAGGCTGCCTGCCAGTCGTGATCTATACGGCCGGCAACCTAGGCGTGGTGTCCGGTTTTGGGCGTGAGAACACGGGCTCGCCGGCGCAGTGGGCCGCTGCGCTGGCGCAACGGCCTGCACAGTTCAAGAGCTTGCTGACGGGACAGTTCTCGCTCTCGGTGATGAGCGGCCTTGCTCCCGGGGTCGGGCGTTTCTCGATGCTGTGGGCGGGGTTCTGGTTCGCGCTGGCTTGCTGCGTCGCCGGCGCGATCCTGTGTCGAGTTCGGCCGTCGCTTCGAGCCTGGGCCCCGCCGAGGGTCGTCGGCTTTCTGTTGTGCCTTTGCGCCGGCATTGTGATTTCGTCCGCGTTCTTCACGGAATCGGG
>JBEKWU010000175.1:0-8480 GCA_049512775.1 Bryobacteraceae bacterium | reverse complement strand
GTAGCCTTGAGGGGTGGCGGCGATGCAAGACACTGGCAATTAAAGGGAATGGCAGGCCGGACTGCCAAGGCAATCGGACCGTTTTATCTTCAGAAACCGGAACTTTCTACTTTGCCGCGACACCGCCGGGCGGGTCGGCAGCCACCATCATAGCCCTCTCCGGCCCGAAACCGGGGATGGCGTAGCCGTCCCCGAAACTCCGGATTCCGCTACATTGAAGCTATGCACTATCGCGCGCTTGGCCGCACCGGATGGAGTGTATCCGAAGCCAGCTTCGGCGCTTGGGCCATTGGTGGGGCTTGGGGGAACGTGAACGACGGCGAATCCAGGGCCGCCCTGCATCAGGCGATTGACTGCGGCGTGAACTTCATCGACACCGCCGATGTTTACGGGATGGGCCGCAGCGAGCGCCTCATCGCGGAGCTGAAGCGCGAGCGAAGAGAAGAGATTATCGTGGCGACCAAAGCTGGCCGCCGTCTCTCTCCGCACACTGCCGACGGATACAACGCCGGGAACCTCACCGCCTTCGTAGAGGACAGCCTGCGGAACCTTTCCACCGATTGCCTCGATCTGCTGCAACTGCATTGCCCTCCCACCGACGTTTTCTACAGGCCCGAGGTCTTCGGCGCGCTCGATGATCTGGCGACGGCGGGAAAGATCCGCTACTACGGCGTGAGCGTGGAAAGAGTCGAGGAAGCTCTGAAAGCCATCGAGTTCCCGAACGTCCAGACGGTCCAGATCGTCTTCAACTGCTTCCGTCTCCGGCCCGCCGAGCTCTTCTTCCCGGAGGCCAGGAGGAGACGCGTCGGCATCCTGGCGCGGGTTCCCCTGGCGAGCGGGCTGCTGACCGGCAAACTCTCGCGGGACTCGAGATTCGAGCAAGACGATCACCGGAACTTCAACCGCCACGGTGAGGCCTTTGACGTCGGTGAGACGTTCTCCGGGGTGGACTACGAGGTGGCGCTGGAGGCGGTGGAGGAGATCCGCCAACTCTTGCCGCCGGGAAGCGGCATGGCTCAGTTCGCCCTGCGCTGGATCCTGATGTTCGAGGCCGTCTCCTGCGCCATACCCGGAGGCAAGCACCCAGCGCAGGTTCGAGAGAACTGCGCCGCGTCCGATCTGCCATCCCTATCGGACGAGACCATGGCCGCGGTTGCGCGGATCTATGAAGCCAAGATCCGTCCGCTGGTGCACCAGCGGTGGTGACCAACCGGGCTTCGATCTGGGGCGGAGGACGCTTCTCGCCTTTGGAGGAGACTGTGCTCGAGCGTAAACCGGCGGTTGGCGCGGCAGCCTGCTGGGCTCTGGCCGGCTGGGCCGCCTGCGGACTTACTCTGGGCGTATGCCGGGCGGTCTGGGGTTTTCCGGCCGCCTTATGGCTCCATCTTGCGGCGGCCCCCATCATTTTCTTCGTCGTGACGGTCTTCTACTGGAACCACCCCAGACATCCCGGGCCGGCGCCCACCGCCGCGCTGTTTCTGGCGATGGTGTTCGGCCTGGACCTCCTCATCGTGGCGCCTTTCTTCGAGAGGGGCTTCGGGATGTTCGCGAGCGCGATGGGAACGTGGATTCCCTTCGGCCTGATCTTCCTCGGCTCGCTGGCGGCGGGCATGCTCTTGTCCACCGCGCCGGCACGACGGCCTGTCCTCAGATGGATGCCCACCCAGAGCGAGTTGTGGGCGACGCTCCCGGGCGACGCCTGCCTGGATGTCGAGGAGGGCTCGACTCATGCCATCTCCATCGCGGCGGAGCCGGATCGGATCTGGCCCTGGCTCGTTCAGATGGGTTACGGCCGCGGCGGATGGTACAGTCACGACTGGCTCGACAACTGGGGCAGGAGGAGCGCCACGAAGATCCTCCCGGAGTATCGGGAAATCAAGCCCGGCGACATGCTGCCGACGACGCCAAATGGCCGGTTCGGCTTCGAAGTCCTGGAGGCGGAACCCGGGCGTCACCTTGTGCTTTCCAGCCACCTCGCGACGCGGCCCATGCGCTCTATTCCCTGGAACGAGCCGTCGCCGCCTGCGTTCATTCGAGCCACCTGGACCTTCGTCCTGGAGCGGGCTGACGGAGGACAGACGCGCCTGCTGGTGCGCGCACGCTCAACCTCGGCGCCGGCGTGGCGCTGGTCCGTCTGGAACGGGTTCTTCTGGGCCGCGCACGTGGTCATGCAACGGAAACAGCTTCTGAACCTCAAACGCCGGGCGCAGGGAACCCGCGCAACCGCCGTCACGGACGCAGTGTAGCCGGCCGTCGAGACGGACCCGGGTTGTCCGGCGAAGAACTTACACCCCTTTTCGGCTCTAAGACAACCGAGCCGCCGCTCTAACGACACCTGGTCTCCGGCGTAGTCAAAATCGTGTGCGCGATGTCTTAGATGCAGGAGGCAGGATTGGATATATGCGCACAGATATTACTTACTCGGCTTCTTGTCCGGATGTTACTGGGCAAGACAGGCGTCGCGCCGGTGAAGGCCGGGCCCCCGCATTCCGCGCCGCAATGCTCCTGTTGAGCCTGTTTGGCAGCCTCGCGGCGGCCCCGAAGCTGCGGCTCAACTCCAGCGCCATCGGGCCGTACTCGATCGCGGTTGGCGCGAACGGCGCGGCTCAGACGGCGGAAGCCTGGAATGCAGGCGACGGCTCCCTGTCGCTCCAGGTTTCGTCCTCGGTTCCGTGGGCCGTGCCCACGGCCGGCGCTGCGCGACCGTGCGTCACTCGCGTGGGCGAATGCCTGCCACTCCAGGTCGCATTCCGGACTGCCTACCTGGCCCCAGGCACGTACACCGGGACGGTCACGGTCGGCGATCCGAACGCCATCGATGCCCCGCAGACGATCGCGGTGACGGCGCAGATTGGCGGCGGCGTGCCCGACCGCCTGGAGCTGTATGTCTCGCCCGGCGGCTCGGCGGCGGCCAGGATGACCACGAACCAGTACGTTTCCGTGTCGGTCGCGACCCAGGACGGGCGGCCATGGCTGGCCGTCGCCAGCGAAGGCGGGGGCAGCTTCAAATTCGGTGTGACGTATAGGGTGGATGCGGCGCAGCAGAGCGGCATGGACGCGGGCGATTACCGCGGCTCAATCGCCATCGCCAATTCGGACTTTGCGCCGGACAACAAGACGGTGGACGTGCGGCTGCACGTGACCGAACAGCCGATCGCCGGGGCGTCGCCGTCAAGTCTTGCCTTCCGCATCGCGCAGCATGCCGCGCAGCAGACTCAGAACCTGGTCATCGCCAACCGCGGCATGGGCACGCTGGAGGTGTCCGGTGTGAAGGCCGCTGCCACCTCGGGCGGGAGCTGGCTTTCGGCGGGCGGTCCCGGAGCGGTCGTCGCCATCGCGGCCGACCCCTGGGGCATGGACCCGGGCGTGTACCAGGGTTCGCTCGAGGTGACTACCAACGCGGTCAACGGCGCGCTGACGATTCCGGTGCGGTTGGAGGTGGTCCCGCAATCGCCGCCGCTGGCTTTCTATCGCGGCACGGTGAATGCCGCCACCTTTCTGCCGGACGACCCGATTGCGCAGGGCGACATCATGGCGCTGTTCGGCGAACAGCTCGCCTACGATGGCCCGCAGCCGGCCGCGGCCATTCCACTCCCTACCAGGCTGGGCAACACACGGGTTCTGGTGAACGGGCAGGCCGTGCCGCTCTACTACAGCTCGTACGGGCAGATCAATTTCCAGATGCCGTTCGAGACGCCCCTGGGCGAGGCGCTGGTGCGCGTCGAGCGCGACGGCCAGGCGGGCAACGCGGTTACCGCGCAGGTGTCCAGCCGTGGGCCGCGCATCCTGCCATTCGGCGAGTACGGCGTCATCCAGAACTATACCCAGGGGAACAAGCTGCCGATGCCCCCCACGCCGGATGTACCTTCCGCGCGCGCCAGGGCGGGCGACATCCTCGTGATATACGCCTTCGGCCTCGGGGCCACGTCGCCGGCGATTCCGACGGGAGACAGCGCCCCCGCGGCCGGGCCGCTGCCGTGGATCACCGTGCCGGCGACGGTGCATTTCGGCCCGCGCACCATGTTCAGCGAAGGGGTTCCCGTGATTCCCGACTACGCCGGCCTGACGCCGACCCTGGTGGGCGTCTATCAACTGAACGTGAGAATCCCGGCCGACGCGCCGCGAGGCGATCGTGTCGCGCTGTGGATGCGGACCGGCGACGGCTCGGACATCAGCAACACGGTGCTGATCGCCATTGAATGACGGCCGAACGCCCCGCGTGGTGAAAGCCCTGCGCAGACTGAACTCCGTGCCACGGGGTTCTGCAACTCACGGCTGGCCCCTGATCAGTGTGGCAAAATGGGAATGCCGGCCGAGAACCGGTGGAGGACTGAACATGCGCAGATACCACAAGGCACTGATGCCGCTGCTCGC
The DNA here is from genome assembly GCA_049512775.1 of Bryobacteraceae bacterium. GTDB lineage: Bacteria > Acidobacteriota > Terriglobia > Bryobacterales > Bryobacteraceae > Fen-330. The sequence goes on along the minus strand of JBEKWU010000175.1, from coordinate 4,106 downwards.
GGCTGGGGTCGCGATCCTGATCGCCGCTCCGCAGAGCATGGCCGAACAGAAGGAGTTCAGCAAGTGGCCCGCGGGGAAATCCCCCAAAGAGATCGGCAAGCTGGTGGCCGAGCGGTTCGTCGCCAGCCCGCACTTGAGAAAGAACATTATCATTTACCCGGAAGTCTGCGCCTGGTACGGGGCCTTGACCTACGCGCAGCTTGCCGGCGATAAGGACCTCACCTCCCGGCTCATCAAGCGCTTCGATCCGCTGCTGACGCTCCAGGAATCCAGCCTGATTCCACCCATGGGAAACCATGTGGACTACTCGGTGTTCGGCACCGTCCCCCTGGAGATCTACATCCAGACCAAAGAGCAGAAATACCTGGAACTGGGCAAGACCATCGCCGACAAGCAGTGGGAGAACCCCACCCCGGAGGGGCTGACCAAGGAGACCCGCTTCTGGATCGACGACATGTTCATGATCACGGCGGTCGAGGTGCAGGCTTTCCGCGCCACCGGCGACCCCAAGTACCTGGACCGCGCGGCGCTCGAGATGGCGGTCTACCTGGACAAGCTCCAGCAGTCCAACGGCCTGTTCTACCACGCCCTCGACGTGCCGTTCTTCTGGGGCCGCGGCAACGGCTGGGTGGCCGCCGGAATGACCGAGATTCTGCGCTCGCTTCCCAAGGACCATCCCAAGCGCGCCCGAATCCTGGAAGGCTACCGCAAGATGATGGCGTCGCTCTTGAAGTACCAGGCCCAAGACGGCATGTGGCGCCAACTGATCGACCGCCCGGAGTCCTGGAAGGAGACCTCGTGCACGGGGATGTTCACCTTCGCGATGATCACCGGGGTCAAGAACGGATGGCTGGACGGGAAGGTCTACGGCAAGGCCGCGCGCAAGGCCTGGCTGGCGCTGACCACTTACCTGGACGCGAACGGGGATATCAGCAACGTCTGCGAGGGCACCAACAAGAAGAACGACTACCAGTACTACATCGACCGGGCGCGCAAGACGGGTGACATGCACGGCCAGGCGCCGGTGCTGTGGTGCGCCACGGCGCTGCTGCGGTAGCCGCCCGCCGGGCGCCGGACTTACTGGAAGTTCAGATAAGCGTTTGGCTGCGTCGCTTGCCCATCCACGGTCAGCAGCACCAGCTCGTCGCCGGAAAGGCCCGGGGGCACCAGCACGTTCACCTGGAACAATCCGGCCATCACCAGCCCGGCCCAGGACACCGTCGCATCCACGGAGCCGAATTTCACCTTGACGCTGGAGAGGTCGGATACCGGATACGCCGTCTGCAGCACCTGGCCGGCCGGCGCCGTTGGGTTCGTGCTTCCCATCCCGATCGCCCACAGCACCACGTAATCGCCTGCCTGTGCGGGTCGGCTTGGCGCGGAGCCGAAGGTCCCAACGGGAGCCACTATGATGGTCGTGTTCGCGATCTGCGCCACCGCATAAAACTTGCCCGCCACCGTGTAGCCAAACAAGGCCGGCGCAACCGGCTCCATGACGGCGGTGGCCGTCGCCGTCCCTTGCGCCGTGATGACTTCCACACTCACGGAGCCCGATGCCGTATCGAAGGGCGTCAGCACGTTCAACTGGCCGGAACTTACGTAGTTGACGAAACAGTCTCTTCCGTCGATGCGCACTTCGACGCCGCCCAGCGCGATGGGCAACGCTCCGTTCAGAATTGCGCTGGTCCAATCCCCCGTCCAGGATGTGAAACCGGCACCGTACATGGAAGCGAAGCTATTGGGAGCGATAGTCGGCCGCCCGCTGGCGGAGTCGACAACGGCGTTGATTGCGAGGGTAGCGGGAAGCTGCAGCTTGGTCACGAAAGCGTCGGAAGTTCCTGCCTGGAATGTCGCCTGGTACGGCGATTGGGTGGGGAAGCTCGTCGAAGCAGTGTACCCCGTGACGTAGGCCGAGCCCGCTGCGTCCACCGCGATCCCGTAGCCCTCATCATCGTCGCTTCCACCCAGGTAGGTGGAGTAGGACAGCGCGTTGCCCGCCGGCGTCAGTTTCGTCACGAAAGCGTCGTAGGTTCCTCCCTGGTATGTCGCTTGGTACGGCGACTGGGTAGGGAAGTTGGTCGAATGGGTGAACCCCGTGACGTAGGCCGAGCCCGCTGCGTCCAGCGCGATCCCGTAGGCCCACTCCTCGCCGCTTCCACCCAGGTAGGTGGAGTAGACCAGCGCGTTGCCCGCCGGCGTCAGTTTCGTCACGAAAGCATCCTGAATTCCCTGGTTTGTCGCCTGGTGCGCCGATTGGGTGGGGAAGTTCGTCGATTGGGTGAACCCGGTAACGTAGGCCGAGCCGGCCCCGTCCACCGCAATCCCAGCCCCCCAATCGCGGTCGCTTCCACCCAGGTAGGTGGAGTAGACCAGCGCGTTGCCCGCCGGCGTCAGTTTCGTCACGAAAGCGTCGAAGGGTGCTCCCTGGAATGTCGCCTGGTACGCCGACTCGGTGGGGAAGTTGGTCGATTCGGTGTACCCCGTGACGTAGGCCGAGCCCGCCCCGTCCACCGCAATCCCAGCCCCCCAATCCGCGCCGCTTCCACCCAGGTAGGTGGAGTAGACCAGCGCGTTGCCCGCCGGCGTCAGTTTCGTCACGAAAGCGTCGAAGGGTGCTCCCTGGAATGTCGCCTGGTACGCCGACCGGGTGGGGAAGTTGGCTGAGTCCGTGGGCCCCGTGACGTAGGCCGAGCCTGCCCCGTCCACCGCGATCCCGTGGCCCGAATCATGACCGTATCCACCCAGGTAGGTGGAGTAGACCAGCGCGTTGCCCGCCGGCGACAGTTTCGTCACGAACACGTCGTTAGTTCCCTGCAATGTCGCATGGTATGCCAACTGAGTGGGGAAGTTGCTTGAAGAGGTAATCCCCGTGAGGTAGGCCGAGCCCGCCCCGTCCACCGCGATCCCGTAGCCATAATCGTCGCCGCTTCCACCCAGGTAGGTGGAGTAGACCACTGCGTTGCCCGCCTGAGTCAGTTTCGTCACGAAAGCGTCATACCCCCCCTGGTTTGTCCCCTGGTACGCCGACCGGGTGGGGAAGTTCGTCGAAGCCGTCGACCCCGTGACGTAGGCCGAGCCCGCCGCGTCCACCGCGATCCCGGGGCCCACCTCACCCCCGTTTCCACCCAGGTAGGTGGAGTAGACCAGCACCACCGGGTCGATGCGCAACTCCCGCTTCCGGTCGTAGTTCGCTAGCTCGAAGCGCACCCGGTTGCGCGCCACCATCGCGTACCGCGCCCCCACCTCGACCCGCTTCCCGCCGATCTCCTGATACACCCGAGGCGGCTGCTGCCGCACCTCCCCCAGCGCCGTCCGCAGCACCAGCTCCCCGCCCGCCTCCACTTCCACCGACTCGACTCCCTCGTAGGCCACCTGGATCTGCTTGGGGTCCGCCCCCGGCCCCACCACAAAGTCGTACTCCAACTGGCGCTGGTTCCCGTACCACTCCAGGTCGATGCCCGGGTACACGCCCTCGTACCGGATGCGCGCGTAGTGCGGCACGTCCGTCCGCCACTTCTTCGGATCGTTGCCGATGAAGTAGTTGCTGACACCGGGCAGCTTCTCGAGTCCCGCGGCTTGGCGCGGTTTCATGGCTCCCGCCAGCTTCATCCGCACCACCGCCTGCTCGCTCCGGCCCAGCACCATGACGGCTTCGGTATCGGTGAAGAAAGTGGTCATCCCCCGGCCGTGGGTCAAAAACCGCACTTCGGGGGCTGTCTGGCCGAGATTCGGCTCAAGAGCCGATGGCAGGTTTCCGTAGTTGCCGTCCAGACAAACCGGCGCGCCCTGAGGTGCGCGGTTCGGAATCGGGATGGATGGTCGCCGCAGCCGGCCGGTTTCCGCGGTTGGGGAGGCTGCTGGAAGAACCATCAGGAAGGCCGTCAAGCGAACCCATTTCCACCTGCGTGATACTCGCATAAGACGCCTCCGGAGCGGAATCCATCTTACTCAGGAGGTGCGGCCAAGTCAACGGGTTTCCCAAGACCTTGCCTGCCGGTGTATAATCGTCAGTAGATGATGAGCCGATGGAGTGGGCGAAAGCCCACTTTTTTGTTGGCCGGCCGGGATGTCGGGAACGCATGAACGACGCGGTCGTCGCCCGAGTG
>JBEKWU010000174.1:0-8680 GCA_049512775.1 Bryobacteraceae bacterium | reverse complement strand
AGGAATACCCCGGCAACGGACTTGGACTCGCACTCTGCAAGAAGGCGATTGAGTGGCATGGCGGTCGAATCTGGATGGAATCGACACCGGGGGAAGGTTCGACAGTCTTTTTCACTCTGCCTCTGCCCGATTGAGGGCCGTGGCGTACGCACTCGTGCGTGCCGCGCCGCCACTGCTGGCGACGCAACTTCTGCATATTCCAGTGCACTGTTTGCATCCCGGTCCGCGTGGATGGCCGGGCTAACCCTCCAAGACAAGCGAGGTTCCTGCTTTGGCCCCCGGGTTGCCTATACCCGCATACGCCCGACTGGGGCCCGAGGGAGCGGACGAATGAAAACTACACCCAGTGACCTACGAGGATACGGGGAGATCCTCGCACGAAAAGAGGCCGAACTGCTCCACGTATTGGGAAAGCGCGACGACATCGCCGTCGAGAGGAGTGCGGATCAACTTGAGGAGATTCAATGCGCGGCTACCCGGGATGTGGCGATCCGCAACCTGGGCCGGGGGTTCGACCTGCTGCGTGAGGTTAGAGCGGCGTTGGTGCGTATTCGCAACGGCAGCTTTGGAATCTGTGTGGAGTGCGAAGGGGCGATCGGTCCAAAACGCATCGCAGCCCTGCCATGGGCGCCACTTTGCATCCGGTGCCAGGAGGCTGCGGCGGCTCGAAATGGCCACGAAATCGGAGAAACTCTTAGCCAAGTCCTGGCGGGCGCGGCCTGAGCTGAGCCGGCGTTTGCGTGTCTGTTCCGCCGCCCATCAAGCCAAACGCTAACGAGCGCGACGGCTACGTGCCCAATGTCGTTTACTCGTGCGGTAGTCTCGTGCATGGCGGGCAGCTCGTGATTCCCTACGGCATATCCGACTACGCCACAACGTTCGCAACGCTGCCGCTGGACCAGGTCCTGGCCGCGATGGAATAGGGCCGTCACGGCACAATCGGTTTTGATGTCACGGGACGTCTTCGTTGTTCGGCGCTGAATAGCTCCGCGCGCAACGGTTGCCCCTCGCCGCTGTACTCTGTTGCCGCGCCCTTCCCGCGTGGTCCTTTCGTCGGATGTGGAAAGGTTGCGCGAACTGGGTTGCGGCTTGCTTTCGCGTGAGATCCGCAGACTTAGGCCGCTCGTTTCCTGGATGTCCGGCCGAGTAAGACCAGCCCGAAGAGTCCAGCGCCAAGCAACGGTACAGTTCCAGGTTCGGGGACGGCGCAACCAGCGTTGGAGATGGTGTTGGTGTCCAGCGTCACTGCGCCATTCAGAGCCAGCGCCCTCCCACCGGTAATCGTCGCGCCGGTATTCAGGTCGATGCTCGCGACCGCAAGAATATTGCCCCGGAAGTCAGTGTTTGTGCCAAGAGTTGCGGAGCTGCCGATGTGTAAACGCCCGGCGTCAGTGTAAGTCCGCCGAGATCCGTGCCAGTTCCGGACCTGCGTGACCGCCAAGCCTGCCAGGTAGGTATACGCCGCAAGGGCGTCGGTCTGAGTCTGCGCCGCGAAGGACTGTACTCATCCCATCTGGTCACCTGGCGGAGCGAACGGCGGGCTGGCATTCTCAAAGCCTTGACCCCACATAAACGCGGCCCCAAGTCCAAGCGCCATCCGCACGAGGAGGAAATCCAGAAGCTGCGCCGGGAGAATCAGCGTCTCACCGGGGATCTCCGCAAAGCGGAAATCGTGATTGATGTTCAAAGAGAAGTGGCCGCACTGTCGGGCCGCCCGATGGCCACCCCGGACCCGGAGGAGAAGCTTTGATGGACGCCGTTACCCAACTGTGCCCGGTGGTGGGCATCAAGACCGCCTGCGACGTTCTGGGCGTGGCGCGCGCCTCCTTCTACCGGCAACGCCCGCGGTTGGGTCCGGCTCCCGCACCGCCGGTCCACGAACTGGAATCGGCGGCCGTTCCGCCGGCGGCGGCTCGCGCCCTCAGTCCGGCGGAGCGCCAGGCCGTACTCGATTGCCTGCACGAAGAACGCTTCCAGAATCGATCCCCGGCCGCGGTGCAGGCCACGCCGTTGGATGAAGGAACGTACTTCTGCTCGAACCGCACGCTGTACCGGCTGCTCGATCAGCAAGGCGAATCGCGCGACCGCCGTGAGCAGCTCATTCATCCGCCTCATCAGAAGCCCGAGTTGCTGGGCACCACGCCCAGTCAGCTTTGGAGTTGGGACATCACCAAGCTGTTGGGCCCGGTCAAGTGGACCTGCTTCTATCTCTACGTGATCCTCGATATCTTCAGCCGCTGCGTCAACGGCCGGATGGTCGCTCATAGCGAGCGCGCCGAACTGGCCCAGAAGTTCATCGAGGAGACGATCCGCAAGTATGGCATCCCGCCCGGGGAGCTCGGCTTGCACGCCGACCGCGGCCGCGTCATGCGCAAGTCAGTTGCTTTTCTGCTGGCGGACCTGGGCGTCACCAGGACCCATAGCCCTCCTTATGTTTCCGTTGAGAACCCGTACTCGGAAAGGCAGTTTCGGACTCTGAAGTATCGTCCCGAGTTTCCGGACCGCTTCGTTCGGCAGGCGCCAAACCCGCTGCCATTGGCCTCGGAGGTTTGGATCGACAGGTCGGCTCCACCCGGCCAAAAGACAGAGGAAGGAAGTCGGTAAATTCCCATGCCGGGTGTCTCAAAGTGCGTGACTGCCGTCCAAATCGGGCCAAGAAGCCAGCCCTTGGACAGGCTAAGTCCTTAATCTTCAACAAGCGGTCCGCGCAGCGGGAAAACAGGTTCCCGCCCCGTTCAGATGCTGTCCAAATTGCCCGGGGGGCCGTCGAGGCCACCTGCGCCGCCCAGAGCCAGCCCGAGGGCCGGGCTTCCCATTGTTGGAAGGTCTTGGCCATGCCGCCGACTCTGGGAGAGGTTTCGAATGCTGTCCCAACCGGGGGGCCGAAGAACCATTTGGACCACAGTGAAAGTGCTTGACGCCCGCCGCGAGGAGGCGTATCTTGGACAGAGGAGTGTACTTGTGGGCGTCGGGACGCGGAAAGTCCTGAGGCGAAGGAGGAGATGTGCGACTCGGTTTACTGTGGACGCTGATGGTTGTCGTGGTTGCTGTCCCTGCTTTTGCAGGCACAATCGTAACCGCGCCGGATCTGGGTAGTGCCAGCTCTTTCGGGCTGCTCGGCGGCACGATCTCGGATACCGGGGTCTCTGTGGTCGACGGCTATGTTGGGGCCACAACTACGGTAACGGGTTTCCCGCCGGGGACCGTAAAATTCCCTTTTACCGTTTATCCGGCGCCGAGCGACCCGACCGTCACAGCCGCGTACAACGACTTCATAACCGCGTACAATCTGGCCTTTAGCGACGCAGACACGCCACCCACGCTGTCGGTGGATGATCTCACGGAGAACCGTACGTTCTATGGCAACAATGTGTACAAGTTTACGGCAACCGACGTCACTTCGACTGCGGGCATTACTTTGATTTTCGATGCCCAGTCTGTCAGCAGTAATGTTTTCATTATCAAAATTCCCCAGGACTTGACTATTAACGGTCCTTTAACATTCGATCTGATAAACGGAGCGCTGTCAAGTAACATCTACTGGATCGTTGGTAGGACCGCCTCGATCACCGCAGTCACCGTACCTCAGACTTTTGAGGGAAGCATTCTAGCGGGAACGAGCTTCAGCATTGCCGCCAACGCAGGCCCGGGGGGAAGTGGGGTGCTTGGGGGCACGATCGACGGCTGTGTGTTCGTGGAGACCGCGAACACCTTGGGCGGCATGACTTACGTAAACGGCTGCAGAGCCGCCGGCGTCGCCCCCGTCCCCGAGCCGGGGTCCTCTGGACTGGTGGCCCTCGGTTGTCTGCTCGGCGCGTTACGCCTGCGCAAGTTCCGATCCGTCCGCCAGACTCGGTGAATCGGAAAAACTCGGCGGGAGATACCGGATCACTCGCAAGTCGGCGATTGGAAGTCGGCACAGTGGTTCGAAGGGAAAGAGGCCGCGCCGGATCGGCAGGGTCGAGCAGCGTTCGCGTGAACACGGCCGCGGCACTTCCGGCCGGCTGGCATGGTGTCCTGCACTTCACGCATGAACAAGCCCAGATCGGTGTCAGGGGCGCCGCGTGCAACGCAACGAGCACCAGTGCGCGCAGGTCTGAATTGGACGCCGATTATTGGGGAAGCTGGCTTCATCTAAAATGAAAGAAAGTTCGCCGTCCTTCGTCGTTCAGAAACCTCACTGACGGCATCTGAAGGCGATCCAGGTCTGGGACGCAGAATGTTGCGAAAGTGCTGGAACGCTTTCGAACTCCGCAAGCCATCATCCACGAATGGTGAACGGCAGGGCCCCGAACGGCATTCAGGGACTCGTAAAGCCGGGCCTCGATACTCGCGGTCCAGCCGGGCGTTAAGGACTGATATCGGTAGCTAGTTTCAACGCGCGCATCCCGCTGCTCGGCGCTGTAATTCCTGCCGAAGTTCCCGCGTACTTATCCCCATAGCCCGCGCGGTCATCTCAGCCAGGCTTTCGTTTGCACCTTGGACCATTCCGAAGGGTGAGGCCGCGGGTGCGGCGCCGGATCGTCTTGCTGAGGTCGTCGATCAGCGATGCCAAACCAGCGAGATTCCGTAACTGCGAGCGGCAGGCTGAACTTGCGGGATCACCTGAGGAGCAAGCCACGCTCTGGCCGGCGGCCGCTTGGCCCGCGACCGGTCCTGGTGAGTTTCGGACACATGCCTGCCAATAAACCACCCCATCGCCCCTCCCGCCAGGATGTCTGACGCAAAGTGCTTTCGCGCGCTGAACCGGGAAGCGCTGACCAGTCCGGCGAGTCCATAGGCGAGGACCGCAACCGCCTTCCTGTTTCCGTACCGATGCGAGATTACCGATGCCAGGGCAAAGCTCTCGATGGCGTGGCCGGACGGGAACGAAGTGCCTGCATGGAAGAAGTGCCCGCCTCCATCGGCTTCCAGGGGCCGCTGCCGCCCGGCTGCGAGCTTGAGCACTTCGGACACAATCAACGCGTCGGCGAGCGCCTCGCCGCCCAGCAATCCCGTTTCGCGCAACTTCGCATCGTGCGCCAGGAGTCCGCTCAGATACAACCCGCAAGCCGTGGGAATCAGCGTGTAGACGGCGCCCACTTGCGAGACGTGGCGGCTGAACGCCACTTGGTCTGCCGTGTTCGGCAGTTGGCGCGAAGTGCGGCTGTCCGTTGCGATCAGCAGGCCCGTGGCGGCGCCGAAAGTCAGCCACCACCGCGCGTTCTTACGGGTGATTCGGAACGGGCTGGTCCAGATTCGCTTTTGATCCTGGCCGATGTTCCTGGCGAGCCTCTTCACCAGCGGCCTCAGCGACTCCGCCTCCTCGGTCCGGTCGCCCCCGGCTGCTCCGGCTCCCCAGGGAAAGGCCGCGGAAGCAGCCAGCAGCAGGCACACCAGCCGCAAGCAAGGGGATTGCATCCATGGCCTCAAACTGGGGAATTCACCGGCCATTGGGGAGAAAGACTCTCACTGAGGCTTAGATACGAGAGGATCGCGCAGGCCGCCGCCCCCTGTCGTAGCTTCCTGTACGTGCCGTTCTCTGGTAAGGTCTGCGTTCACGGCCCTGAGTTGGTCGAGCTCTCTGAGCAACTTGGCCCAATCCTTGGCGTCGGCCTTGGTCGCGAAAGGAACGTTGAGGTCCAAGTAGAAAGTGAGAAGGTGGTCGCGGAGTTCTTGAGGCACTTCCGTGTAGTGGGTCCTCAGTTTGTCCAGCAGCCGCGCGCATGCAGTGTCGGTCAACCTGTAATTGCCCGCCTTCGAAAGTTCTCCCGTGTCCAGGTTCTCATTGGGCAGTTCCAGCCGGCCCGCCTTCAGTTCAGAAAGCTTCTCGCGATAACGGTCGATTCCCGCGTTGAAGCTCGCCATGAACATCTTTTCGGTCTCGGGTGTCAGCCTCTCGAATCGCAGCGCTTTGAACGGGCCGATCCTGGGCACGATCCGGAACAGAAACGCCAGGAATCTGGAGCGGAACCCTGGCCGCCTATAAGTGGAGCCCCAGTTCTTTTCGTAGCTGGAACGGGACAGATTGTAGAGAAACTTCTTACGGGTGAGGCTCGGAGCGTCCTTCCTGATCTCCTGTTTCTTGAGTTGCCAGGCAATTTTGGTCATGGCGGGGAAGATCGAGCCGATCGCCCGGCGGTACGAACCGATGGCGAGATCGACGTTCATGAACACCCGCTCGAGTCTCAGTCCATAGGTATTTTGAAACGCCCGCTCAAGCACGGGTTTTGCGACTTCAAAGCCGATGAAATCCTTGTATGCTTGGGGGGCGAAGCGGTTTTTGGCGGCCTGGAACACGTCGAAAGCGAAGTCCGTCTTCATGTGGGAAGAGGAGTCGTCGGCGTACGTTACGAGTTTGCCGAACCTCATACCGAGCTTCGGGTAGAGCAGAGCAACCGCCGGGTTCGTGCCCAGGTGATGGCCATCGCTGTCCGCGGCGTAATGAGATAAGGCTCCCAGGGAGAACGCGTACTCATTGAGGTCCTGCGAATCGCGAATCAGGTTGAGAATGAAGTCGCCGCTCCGAACGTAATGCGTCAAGTCACTGAAGAGCTTGCTGCCGAATGGGTAGTACCCCAAGTCCTGAATGATGCACCCTCCGTAGGCGTAGGCGTGCGCCTGCCGCAATTCGTCTACGGTGGCAGCCGGGAAGCGTTGGAGGAGCAGTGGTTTGATCGCACTATCCCAGACGGAATCGATAATCGCTTCGTGGCTGAGAACTGAATAGGAGTACGCGGTTGGAACCGAGGACAGAACCAGCAGCCCGATAGCTGCGTAGGGCCGAAGTTTCCAAGGTCTGCGCGTTGCTTTCTGTTGAATCATGTCTTTCCGGTTCCAGTGCTTGGACAGTAATCCCGGTCCCATGTTCCACCTCTCTCTCGCGTTCAGGTGCGATCTCAGATGCGGTGCGCCCTCCCGGCAGTAGGGTGGGCCAGTGCGGTTTGCCGCATAGTTCTCTCCCCAGCTAACGCGTGCACGTTCGTGGCCACCATCCATCTTCGGTCGCGTTGTTCGGGCTCCTTGCACGCCTCCCCTGACACACAACGAACAATGTGAAGCAAATTCCGCACGTGGTGCAGGTCTTGCATCTTGCGCCGGGCGAGTTGCCGGTTCGCCTGCCTGCACGAATGGCCCGGGGCGGGCCATCGGCGCGGGTCTGGCTTTGGACCGATTCTTGCTAGATCGTGAACGGCCGATAGCCAGATGCCTGCAATGCGCTTCACGCTGCGGCCCAGCCTCGGTGAGGCAGCGACATGTTCCCGATCTCGCCGGGCCGGTAGGCAGTCCGTCGCTGAGAGGGAGGCACGATGACACAAGAACCAACAGGACACCAGGAGACTCAGAGAAATAAGGAGAACCGGTCCGCGACGAACAAAATCATTGTCGCGGTTGTTCTGCTTGCGGGCGTGTTTTTGGTGGGCTTTCTTCCCCAGTACGCAAAGGTGAAGCGCCTGGACAACGAGCTGCGCGGCGCGAGGCGGGAGAACAGTATGGCCCAGCTTCGGGACTTGGTTGGTCTGGCTTTCTTCCAGGCGAGCCAGAAGAACTATGGACTGGCGGCCGATACCAGCGCGCGCTTTTTCAACCGTACCCGGGAGGCAATCGATCAGACTCCGGACTCGAGCGGCCGGAAGCCCTTGGAGAATCTCCCGACCTTCCGCGATAAGATCACAGCGGAGTTGGCGAGGGGCGATCCCGGAGTGCTGGACGATATGCAGGCGTTGTTTGTGAGGACCCACCAGGCCACGGCGTCCCCCGCCGCCGCGCCGTAAACCCGAATCTTGAGTGGCCAGCGGATTGCACTGTAGCTACCGAGGAGTACAAGAAAATGCCTTTGCTGCATATAGTTCTGGTGCTGATCGTGGTCGGCGTCGCGTTGTGGTTGATCAACAACTTCATCCCGATGGCTTCCAGCATCAAGACGATCCTGAACGTGGTCGTCGTGGTTGTCGTTTGCGTTTGGGTATTGCAGGTAACCGGGATGTGGGGGCACATCACCAGTTACCGCATTAGGGGGTGACGAAGTCGTATCTGGGTGTAGCCTCTGACGCTCATCCCGCGGGACCGCCGGATGTCCCGCGCGATGGGCGTACCATTAGGGATGGAAGGCATACGCGCCACCTTTACGTGCGCGGCAATCGCAGACGCGCTGCCGAGGTGTTGGGGATTAGCTTGCGCACGCTGCATGCCATCACTGGTAGCGGCCTGACTTGAGTTTGAGATGGGCGGAGAGTTAAAGCCACCACAGCCAAACGCCTCTCGCCACACCAGCAGATCCTCATGGCTCCTGCTCAAGGCGTTGCCGCGAGTGTTCAGGCAAGCATCGAGCGAATGGATCAACGACAATGCACAGCGCCTGGGCGCTTCCGTCGCGTTTTATACCCTGCTGTCGCTGGCTCCCGTTATTGTCATAGCCGTCGCTGTGGCTGCGGTCGTTTATGGCCAGGCGGCCGCTCAAGGCCGGCTCGCGTGGGAAATCCAAGGCTTGGCCGGGCCTGACGTAGCACGGACAATTCAGACAGTCATCCGAGGCGCCTACCAGCCTCGGACGGGCGTGATCGCGACTTTGCTCAGCTTGGTGACCTTGGTATTTGGCGCCTCCTCCATCTTTGTGGAGTTGCACGACGCGATGAACGCAATCTGGCATGTTTCGCTTGCCCCTGACCGAACCAATGCCGCCACTGTCATCCGTCTGATA
>JBEKWU010000173.1:0-8806 GCA_049512775.1 Bryobacteraceae bacterium | reverse complement strand
GCCGCTTCCGCCGGCCCTCCGCTTCAGGCTCATCATGCCCTGGAAACAAACCGTCGCTTCAGGCTCATTGACCATTGGAAACGGACTCCCCGTTCAGGCTCATCCTGTATTGGACAATTCTGACGGTTGACTTCCCCGCACCGGCGTGCCATCGTAGTCATGATTGGCATGAGCTGGGATTGAGCGAACGGGAGGGATGAATGAGCATGAAACTGAGTGTGCGTCAAGCGGGCGACGTGGCGCTAGTCGATCTGAGTGGCCGGATTACCCTTGGGGAGGCGGCCGGCGAGTTGCGGGAAAACCTCAAGGAACTGCTTGCGCAAGGCCACGGCAACATTGTGCTTAACCTCGCCGACGTCAGCTACATCGACAGCTCCGGCCTCGGGGAATTGGTCGGCGGCTTCGCCAGCGTCAGCAGTCGCGGCGGCCGGTTGAAGCTGCTGCACCTGAAAGGGCGTGCGCTGGAGCTCATGCAGATCACCAAGTTGTACAGCGTCTTCGAGACCTTCACGGACGAGGCCGAGGCGGTTCGCAGCTTTCCGTCCCCTGCGGCGTCGGCATAGCCCCGAAATCCGAAGGTACACCGAGCCGTTCCATCCATCGCAGGGCGCTTGAAGAAGCCCCGCCCATAAAGCCCCGCCCAAACCGGCCGATTCTCAGAGTGCGGATTCCATCAGAGCCGCCTGTGGCCTATAATGCCATTCAACATGCCCGACAAGCCTGACCTCATGCTCAACCGCCGCATCGGACACTACCGCCTCACCGAACGCATCGGTGAGGGCGGCATGGGCGTGGTCTACCTTGCCGAACGCGAGGATGAGTTCCGCCAGCGCGTGGCCATCAAGCTGGTGCGCTGCGCCGCCGAGTCGCCCGAAATCGTCGCCCGCCTCCGCGCCGAGCGCCAGACCCTGGCCGCGGTCAGTCATCCCAACATTGTCGCCCTGCTGGACGGCGGAGCCACCGAGGACGGCATGCCGTACCTGGTGATGGAGTACATCGAGGGCGCCCCGATCGACGAGTACTGCCTGGCGCACTCGCTGGATCTCGCCGCGCGACTGCGCCTGTTCCTGCGGGTCTGCGCGGCGGTCGAGTACGCCCACCGGCACCTCATCGTCCACTGCGACCTCAAGCCTTCCAATATCCTGGTGACCGCCGACGGCACGCCCAAACTGCTCGACTTCGGGATCGCCAAGTTGCTGGCGCCGCAGCCCGGAACCGGAGCCTACATGACGATGGGCGCGCAACGGCCCTTCACCCCCCAGTACGCCAGCCCCGAGCAGTTCCTCGGAAAGCCGGTCACCACCGCCGCCGACGTGTACGCGCTGGGCGCGATTCTCTTCCAACTGCTTACCGGTCACGGGCCCTATCGCTTCCAGACGCACTCCGACGCCGAGATGATCAGCGCCGTGTGCGTGCAGGAGCCGCAGCGGCCCAGCACATCGCTGGAGACCGCACCCGAGGCCCGCCGCCTGGAGGGAGACCTCGACGCCATCATCCTGAAGGCGCTGCGCAAGGAGCCGCAGAACCGCTACAGTTCGGTCGAGCAACTGGCGGAGGACATCCGGCGCCACCTGGACGGACGGCCGGTGACCGCCCGCAAGGGCACCTTCCGTTATCGCGCCTCGAAGTTCATCCGCCGCCACCGCGTCACCGTGGCCGCGGCCGTGGTCGTGGCGCTGGCCCTCCTGGGCGGAGTCTCCGGCGTGGCCTGGCAGGCCCGTGTCGCGCTGGCTGCCAAAGCCCGCGCCGAGCGCCGCTTCAATGACGTTCGGAAGCTGGCGAACTTCCTTCTGTTCGACTTCCACGATGCGGTGCAGAAGCTGCCCGGCTCCACTCCCATCCAGGAAATACTGGTGGCGCAATCGCTCCGCTACCTGGACAGCCTGGCCCGCGAGGCGGGTGGGGATTCGGGCCTGGAAATCGAGCTGGTGGAGGCCTACTCGAGGCTCGGCGACGTGCAGGGCAATCCTTACACGCCGAACCTGGGCGATACGGCGGGCGCCATGGCCAGCTACCGCAAGGCGCTGGCCATCGCCGAGCCGCTGGCCCGCTCCGAACCCGGCAACACCCGCGCTACCCGTGCGCTGGCCGGAGTCCACTTGCACCTGGGCGACGTCCTTCTGCTGACCCGGCAGACTCAGGATGCCGCTGCGCATGCCCGCGAAGCCACCAATGCGTTCCAGAAGCTGGCCGCGGCGCACCCCGCCGACGTGGAGGCGCAGGCCGACCTGGCCAGTAGTCTCGAGGGCCTCGGCGACCAGCTCGGCAGGGGACTCGGGGATAGCACCGGGGCCCTGGACGCCTACAGGAAATCGCTCTCCCATTGGGACACCGCCCTGGCTCTTGATCCCACCCACGTCCGCGCCCGCCGGGCCACCGCCGGGCTGAGCATGAAGATCGCCGATTTCGAGGCGGCCACGGACCAGCGGGCCGCGCTGAGCAGGCTGGAGAAGGCTCTCGGCACCCTCGGAACTCTGCCCCCCGACGAACAGGCATCGGTTGCTTCCCGGCGTCTCGAAGCCAGCATTCGGCGGCACATTGCCGACTGCCTCTGGGAACTGAACGATGCCAAGGGAGCGCTTGAAAGCTACCGCCAGGCCACCGCCAGTTTCGCGGCGCTTGCCGCGCTCGACCCAGCCAACACCCGCGCCCAATTCGATCTCATCGTCGTCCTGAACAACGCGGGTGAGGCTTTCGAGGCCTCCGGCGACCTGGCTGGCGCGCTGCGCAATTACGCCCAGGTGGCCGACAACCTCGAACGGCTGGTGAAGACCGATCCTGGCAACATGGGCTGGCGCGCGCACCTCGCGGAAATCCTGGTGCGAATCGGCGGACTGCTCGTGAAGACCGGGCAGCCGGCGGATGCCCGCCACCAGACCGGCCGCGGGCTCGACGCCGCCCGCGAGATCGCCGACAACCCCGCTGCCCCCGCCGGCGAACTCGTCCGCGCCGCCCGATTACTGGTGTCGTGCGAGCCCAAGGAGCTGCGCGCCCCAGGCGCCGCTCTGCGCTACGCGCAGCGCGCGGTGGATCTCACCAAGGCCGGTGACGCCTACGCCCTCGACACGCTGGCCGAAGCCCAAATCCAAAGCGGCCGCCGCGACGCCGCGGTCGAGACAGTCACAAAGGCGCTGGCTCTGGCCGGAGCCGCGCAGCCCGCCCCCTGGATCCGGCGCTCGCTCGAAGCCAAGCTGACTCGTTTGAAGTGACCTGGCTCAAGCAGTGGGAATCTCCAGTTTCCCCTGCCGGTACGCGCGGAGGTACTCGACGCAGTACTCGTCGCGCCCCAGCAGCGCTTCCGCGGCCGCGACGTTGGCCATCAGTTGCCGGTCGCAGGGATCGACAATGGCCGCATCCAATCCCCGCGCCATCAGCAGCATCAGGAAAACCTCGTTCACCAGTTTCCGCAGGGGCAGGCCGTAGGAGATGTTGCTCAGCCCGGCGCTGATGTGCACGCCGGGGTAGCGCCCGGCAATCCGGCCGACCGCCTCCAGTATCGAGGGGCCGTGCTCGGGGCCGGTCGAGATTGGCAGCGCGCAGGGGTCCACAAAAATGTCCTCCAGCGCAACGCCTTCCCCCGTGAGGCGGTCCACCAGGCGGCAGGCGGTCTCCACCCGGTCCTCCACGCCGGTGGGAGTGCCGGATTCCCCCATGCAAAGCGCGACCACCCGCGCCCCGTATTCCCGTACCAGCGGGAGCACCGCCTGGAGCCGCGCCGGTTCGTCCGTGATGGAGTTGATCAACGCCCGCCGCTGGCACAGCGGCAGCGCGCCCCGCAAGGCCTCGGGATCGGAGCTGTCGAGCGACAGAGGCAGTTCCGACACCTCCTGCACGATGCCCACCAGCCACGCCAGGCACTCCGCTTCGCGCCCCGCCAGGCCGCCATTGACGTCCAGCATGTGCGCCCCGGCCGCCACCTGCCGGAGCGCGACCTCCTTGATGAAATCCGCGTCTTTCTTCTCCGCTGCCGCACCCACCTTCTTACGGGTGCAGTTGATGAGTTCGCCGATGATGATCATGTCTCTTCCTGTTTGCTCTCGCCTGATTGAAGCTGCACTCGGTTCGGGAGGTTGTCCAGCCCCGCCAAACGGTTCACCAGGGCGTTGGTCTGGTCCAGGCGCCAGTCTCTGGGCGGTATCAGGGTGCGCGCGAACTTCCTGGGGTCGTCGCCCAACGCTCGCGCACCAAGATAGACCTGGTTCCAGATGCAGGCCAGCTCGGGGCGCGCTTCGCAGGTTCCATCGATGCGCGAGCCGCCGCAAGGACCGTTGCGCAGCTCCTTGTAACACCACCGCATCGAGCAGCCCACATAGTCCAAGTGCTCCTGGATGCAGTCGCCGCAACTGGCGCAGCCCAGCGCCGCCTTCCTATATAAGGACGACGGCTCCAGCAGCCGGCACCACAGCCCCTGCCGCCAGGCATCGCCGGCCCCCGGCTGCTTCAGCCGCTTCCCGAAGAAGCGGGCTCCCAGGGAGCCCTCCGCGATGAGGAGCCGATGCACCGCGCGCGAGATCCGCTGCGTCCAGGACGGCCGCCGTCTGCTCTCGGCAACCTGGTAGCTGCCGCTAGAGTCACTGAGACCGTCGCCGCCGGGGGGCAGAAGGTAGAACTCACCGGGTTCGGCAAAGACCAGTTCCTCCATCCGCTGCCGCCACTCCCCACCGATCGCCGCGGCGCGCTCCAGGATGCTCATGAAATCGCCGTGCGACAGTCCGAAGCCGCCGATGTGAGCCCCGGCGAACCCGAGCTCCTTCGCCGCCGCCACCATCAGTGCGGCCCGCTCCAGCCGCTGCGGCTTCTTCTCCTTCTCCAGCCGCCGGACCAGTTCCTCGCTCACCACGCAACCCGCCAGTTCGCCGCTTCGCATCATCCGCGCGATGGTGGCGGTCGGGACGTACACGTTGGCCAGAACCGGGATGTGCCCCAGACCCTCCCGGCGCATGTACTGCTTCAACTCGTCCAGCTTGCGAACGTTGAACCCGATCTGAGTGATGATGAACCGCGCGCCCGCCGCGATCTTCAGCTCCAGCTTGTAAAGCTGCATCATCAGATCCGGCTCCCGTACCTTGAACGGGTTCACCACCGCTCCCGGATAGAATTCGAAGGGCGTGGTCTGAGCGGCCCGCGAGCCCAGCCGGTACTCCAGGCCGCTGCGCAGAGCCCGAATCAGCCACAGGATCAGCACCGAGTCCAGGTCGTGGACCGGCTTGGCTTTCCCGTGGAAGCCATCCTTCTGCGCATCCCCGGTCAGCGCCAGGACGTTGGCCGCGCCCAACCGCGCCAAAGCGTGCAGACGGCCTTCCAGCAGGGAACGGTTGCCGTCCTTGCCGGTGAGATGCGCGATCGGCGTGAGATGGCGGTCGATCACCGCGCGCACGAAGGCTTCCGGCGGCAGGGCCGGGTTGCCCCCCGGCAGATCCGTCAGGCTGATGACCTTGATCCCGTCCTGTTGCCGGGATGCCGCCTCGACGAAGTCCTCCGCCTCGCTCACCGTGTGGTCCCGGCCGAGCACCAGTTCCGCGGAGCAGACGAACCGCCCCTCGTCCAAAGCAGATCGCAAGCCGTTATCGTTCGCCACCGTTCGAAACATGATACCGCATTGGTCTCCGGCGGCCCCGATCTGCTATCATTCGTGCGCATGGGCGAATACTCGATTGGAGTCGATTTAGGGGGCACCAACCTCCGTGCCGCGGCCATTGACCGCGCCGGAACAATGCTCGAAAAAGCGGAAGGGGCCACGCCGCTTTCGGCGGGACCGGATGCCGTGGTCGCCGACATCGTGGCGTCGATTCTGAAGGTGCGCGCGAGCGGTGGCGCCGAACGACTGGTCGGCGTCGGCATCGGCACGCCCGGCTTCATCATCATGGACAAGGGCATCATCACCGAGTCGCCCAACCTGCCCGGCTTTGAGAATTTCGCCATGCGCGACGAGATCGAGCGCCTGCTCCAGGCTCCGGTCCTGCTGGAGAACGACGCCAACGCCGCGGCGCTGGGCGAGAAGTGGATGGGCGCGGGCCGCGACGTTGACGACCTGGTCCTGCTCACCCTCGGCACCGGCATCGGCGGCGGCATCATCTCCAACGGGGAGGTGCTTCACGGCTTCGTCGGCATGGCCGGAGAGCTCGGGCACATGACGGTGATCCCGGGCGGCAACCCGTGCGCCTGTGGGAACAACGGCTGCCTCGAGAAACACGCGTCGGCGACCGCCGTCACCGCCATGGCCAGAATGATGGGGCTCGGGGAGAACCTCACCGCCAAGGACGTTTGTGAGCTGGCTCTCGCCGGCAACCTCAAGGCCCAGGTGGTCTTCGAGAGGATGGGCGTCGCCCTCGGCATGGCCTTGGCCACGCTGGTCAACATCTTCAACTTCCCGCTCTATCTACTGAGCGGCGGCGTCCTTCCCGCCTGGGAGCTGTTCGCCCCCGCCATGTTCGATGAGATCACGCGGCGCTCCCTGGTTTTCCGCCACACCACCACGCGCATCGAAAAGGCGACTCTCGGCAACGAGGCCGGGCTGTTCGGCGCCGCCTACCTGCCCTTCCAGTCGCGCATCATCGCCCCGTAGTGGGGCAGGCGGTTTCGCCTGCCACGCGCTGGACCACGGCCAATTCCTCCGGCTTGCGCACCCAGTGATCGTAGGATTCATCCTGCCAGAAGGCTCGGCCGGTCCGCCCCAGCAGCAGGTTGGCCCGACGAGCGGTACAACCCTTTACCCACCGGGTGATCGCCCGCATCTGCCGTCTCGGTCCCCAAAGGACGTGGACGTGAGCAGCCCCGGCACTGGCCGGTGGTTGTCTTCGCGGCAGCAGCTAGTCAGGGGACAGCGGAAGGCACGCATCCAGACGCCAAGTGACGAAAACCCAGGCGCCGTCCGGATGCACGTGAGGGAGCCGTCGAGGCAGGCGAAACCGCCTGCCCCACGGCCCTGGTCAGCGCTCGGGCCACCGGTGCCGCGGGTAGCGGCGGCTGAGTTGCCGTCGCAGTTCCGGGTACAAGCGCTGCCAGAAACCCGCCAGGTCGGTCGTCGTCTGCACCGGCCGGTTGTTCGGCGCGAGCAGATGGATCACCAGCGGCACCTCCCCGCCCCCGATCCGCGGCGATTCTTCCATGCCGAAGAATTCCTGGAGCTTGGCGGCCACCCAGGGCGACTGGCCGCGTGCGTAGTTCACGCGCACATGGCGTCCGCTCGGCAGACGCACCCGCGCCGGCGCGTATTCCTCGAGCAGACGCCGGCCGTCAGGCGCCAGCCGCTCCTCCAGCGCGCGAACGAGGCCTCCCTGCCGCGCCGCCGCCTCCAGTTCCGAGAAGCTCGCCCGGCCGCGGCATAGCGACGCCAGCGCTGCCCGAACGTCCTCGTCGCCTAACTCGGGCAGGCTCGAGTGCCCGGCCGCGAACGAAGCGCGCGCCAGAAACTGCTCCAGTTCCTCCGCGTCCGCAAAGCGCGCGATCCCTTCGTCCAACGCGCGCGCCGCCAGCATTCGCGCAGCCTCCTCCCGATCCCGCGGCGCACCGCGGCTTTCCTCGATGACCAGCTTGTCGAACAGAAGCAGGCTGGCCTCCTCGACGCGCTCGGCCGCGCGGTTCCACTCCAGGCCGCTACGCTCCGTCACCCGGCCCGCAAACTGGTCCAACAGCCACTCTGGCTCGATCCCGCTCGCCAGCCGCACCAGCGGCAGCCCGTTTTCCCGGCGCTCTTCGATGTCCACCGCGACCAGGTACTCGCGGTCGCGAACCACACTCGCCGGCGACAGCACCGCCGATCCGCCCGACCCGAGTAGCAGGTCGTTGCCTTTGCGCCGCCGCGCCACCCGGTCGGGGAATGCCGCCAGCACCGCCTCCATCAGCGCTTCGTCGCCTCCGCGCCCGCGCCGGCCGCGTGGCGCCGCCCGCCGGATCTGCTGATACAGTTGCCGCGTGCGCGGTTCCCAATCCGATTCGAGTAGCAGCAGCAGGTCCGACGGCCCCGCGCGGTCCGTTTCCGGCGGGAGCCTCTCCCCGGCGCTCAGCAGCGCCGCCAGCGCGCACCCGTCCTCCACCGCGCCGCGACCGGCGGCCTCCAGAATCAGCCGCGCCAGCCGCGGATGCAGCGGCAGGCGGGCCATTTCCCGTCCCGCCTCGGTCAGGCTTCCACCGCCATCCAACGCGCCCAGCCTCTCGAGCAATTCGCTCGCCGCCTCGACTGCCGCCTTCGGCGGAGGCTCGAGCCACTCCAGTTCCTGCACCCCCAATGCCGCCAGCGTCAACACCACCTGGGAAAGCTCCGCCCGCGCGATTTCCGGCGCCTCCTGTGCCGGACGGCGATGGAAGTCCTCCGCCGGGTATAGCCGGATGACGCGCCCCGGCGCGGTCCGCCCGGCGCGTCCCGCCCGCTGGGTCGCCGACGCTTTGCTCACCCGCGTCACCGCCAGCCTGGGCAGCCCGGACCACGGCGACTGGCTCGCCACCCGCGCCAGCCCGCTGTCGACCACCGCCGTGACTCCCTCGATGGTCACCGAGCTCTCGGCCACGTTGGTCGACAGGATCACCTTCCGCCGCTCCGCCGGCGCAACCGCGCGGTCCTGTTCCTCCGCTGGCAGGTCGCCATGCAACGGAAGCAAGAGCAACCCCGCCCTTTGCGCCAGGCGCTTGCAGGCGCGCGCCGCCCGCCGGATCTCCGCCGCGCCCGGAAGGAACACGAGCACGTCCCCGTCCAGGCCCTCGCGCACCAGTTTCTCGACCGCCGCGGCCACCTGTTGCTCCAGCGGCTCCGGCGACGACGGCCGGTATTCCACCGAGACCTCGAACCGCCGGCCCTCCGAGCGCAATA
>JBEKWU010000172.1:0-8884 GCA_049512775.1 Bryobacteraceae bacterium | reverse complement strand
ACGCGGACACTTCCACGTGAGGCAGGATGCGCTGAACGGCCCCTGCGGCGCGCTCAAGGAACGTCATGCCCTCCGGTCCGATCCGCTGTCGCAGTCGGCTGTTTGCTCGCAGCATGAAAGTCGCCACGGATACCACAGGATACTCTTTCTCGACCGATGCCGTGGGGTTGCACGGCATGTAACACGACAGGATCGCAGGCGGGAACTGGCCGCGAGACACTCACCTGCGGACACGACACCTCTGCGCGTCGGCACCCGAGACTAGGGCGTCCGCAACGAGCCGATCGGCAGAGCCAAAAACAAGAATGGGCATAAATGGCCTGCAGCCTCGCTCGCGCCACGCTGCTGCCTGGATGGTCGGCCACTAGGAAGCAACGTCCCCCGCCACCTGGCCGCGTAGTCGCCTATCCGTAGATTGGCGTTCATGCGGCGTCGGTCCGGGACCCGTGTCCTGGCTCCAGGAGGCCGGATGATGTAGGCTGCTTGTCTATGGCGTACATTTCCCCTTGGCTCACCCATTTCGTTGGCCGCCAACAGCTTACTGACAGCGCGGCACAATGTGACGTTCTTGTCAGGATCCTTCGAGAGGGCCGTCTTGGACAGTGGGGGGACCAGGGCAACGTCTTTTTCGACCCAGGAACGAAGATCATCTCTGGTGGCAGTCTATGTAAGGACGAGTTCATCCGCTTTAGGCCGGTCTGTTTCTGTGACATCCCGGAAGAAAGTCTCGAACGCCACACCAGCCTCTACGGACGGTTTGGCCTCGCATTCAAGAAGGACTTTCTCGTGGCCAAGGGCGCGAACCCGGTCTTCTACGTCGCCAAGGGGTCTCTGGCTTGCCACGAGCGACCGGCGGTTCCCCAGCTTACGGAAGAAGATCTCGAGGCTGATGCGCAGACGGCCCTCAGGAAGCACCTCGCGGCACTGAGTGCGGAGCCGATTCCTGTGCGGCGCTGCGAATTCTTCGATCGTCTCGTTGCGGACCTGATGAAGGTCCTTCCTCCTAGATGGCCCGCTGGTACGCCCGCCGACGCCTACGATCCAGTGCGAGAGGTTCAGATGCGCGTTCTCTTGGATCTGCTCACGCATGTCTTCGCATTCACGAAGTTCTTCGATGAGTCTCTGCCGGAAGAGGATCGCGAGAACTTCTACATGGAGCGCGAATGGCGCGTAGCTGGATTCGTGTCATTCGAGCTTCGCGATGTTCAGAGAGTCTATGTGGAACCTGGTTTTCGGGATCGGATCGAATGCGAATTCTCGGGGCTTGGGGTACAGGAACTGAAGGATAGGGCCCCGTAAACGCGTAAGGGTCCGAGAATTCCACAAGGCCGTATTGTCGCCGACTCGTAGATGTGCCCGCGGACGTTCAAGCTCGCCCCCGAGCTGCGACCCGGGAAGGGACGCCTCCTCTGCGCGGCCTCAAGCTGACCCACTACCGAAACTCCCGAAACCGGCCGCTTTATGGAACCGCCGGCAGCGCGCTCGGCGCCCGCGCCACTTTCCCCTTCAGCGCTTCGTCGATCGAGATGTTGTTCACGTCGAGGGTCCTGCCGGTCGCCTGGTCCAGTTGCACCTGGGCCTTGGCGGACGCGCTCTCCGCCGTCACCTCGTTCGAGCGCGCCTGCGCCAGGTCGCGCTGGTACTGGATCACGAAGAAGATGGTCGAGGCGCCCAGCGCGTACTTCTTCTGCTCGGCATCCAGAACCTGCTCCGCCAGCGTGCGCGCTTTCGCCGCCGCCTGGTAGGCCGCCTGCGCCTGCTGCACCGCGATCAGCGCGTTCCGCACGTCCACCCGGATGCTATTGATCAGCCGCTGCTGGCTCAGCTCCTGCTGCCGCAGACTGATCTGATCCATCACCATGTCGGCCCGGGCCGCGCGGTTCCGGATCGGAACGGACAACTGGAAACCCAGAGAATAACTGGGGAAGTTGCGCGCAAACACCTGCGACATGGTCGTGCCGAAGCCGCCGATGAAGAACGGATCGGCGGTTACGAGCGGGTTCCTCTGGCCGGCCAGCCCGTTATTCTGCAACGATGCCTGCACATCCAGCGACGGCCGCAATTCCTGTTTCGTCCCTTCCAGGCCGATCTTCGTGCTCTCGATGCTGATGCGGCCCTGCGCCACTTCCGGACGGTTCTCCAGCGCCCGCGCTACCAGGTCCTGAACCGGTTCGACCTGGGCCGGCTCCAGCACCCGGATGCGGTCCGTCGGGATGATGTGCGCTTCCGAGATGCTGGGGCTGGCAACGCCGGTCCGGCTCAGCGCGTTCTTCAGCAAGGTCTCCTGCTGGAGCACCTGGGTCCGCGCATTCACCAGCGCCTGCTGGTTGGTCGCCACCTCGGATTCGGCGCGCACGATTTCGATGGGCGCCAGCGTGCCGATCTCCACCTGCTTCTTGTTGTCCTCGTAAAGTCTCTGCGACAGCGCCAGCGCCTGCTCCTTCACCTTCACGTTCTCCCCGAAGCTCACCAGGTCCCAATACGCCGCGACGATCTGCGCCACGGTCGCGATCACCTGCTGCTTGAAGGCCAGGTCGGTCACCTTCTGGCTGTTCCGCGCGACGCGAATGTTCCGGTTGTTCACCGCCAGGCCGAATCCTTGCAGCAGGCGCTGGGTGACTGTCAGACTCACGTTGGAGGCGGTGTTCGGGTTGAGGTTGTTGAACAGGTTGTTGGACGAAACCGTGCTGGTGGTCCAACCCAGCGACACCGATGTGCCCGTCACGAATCCCTGGCTGAAGCCGACGCTGGAGCTCCGGCCGTCTACCGCCACGCTGGTCGTACCCGTCGTCACCGTGTTGGCCTGCGGGCTGGATTGGTGGAACGCGCCGTAGGTCCAGTAGACAGAAGGGTCGTAATTCGGAATGGACGTGCCGGTGGCGGTAACGATGGTGCCCCCGGCGCTGCTGCCGGAGCTCGCGGCGGCGCTGGCCGTGCCTGCGACGCTGGTCACCCCCGCCTGGGACAACCCGCTGGTGGTGGCCGATTGCACGCTCGTGGACACGCCGCGCAGCAGTCCGCCCGCCTGGGTCCGCAAGAGGTTCGCCGCCGCGTTCATTCCTCCATAACGCTGGTAGGCGATGTCCAGGTTGTTCTCCAACGCCAGCGCGATCGTGTCCTGGAGCGACAGGTAGATGTTGCCCGCCCGCAACAACGACTCCAGCCGGTTCGAGTTCGATAGATCGACTGGCGCCACCTCCCGGTACCGGTAGTTCCGGGTCAGGCCCGAGAACAGCCCGCCGCCGTTGCTCTGAATGGCCGGCCCTTGCGCGCCCGCCACGGGCGCCAGCAGCAGAACAACACAAACTACGGCAATGCCGCGTTGGATAGAGATCATGGAGTCACACCTCGATGCAGGTTCAGATGCCTCAAGCAAACTATGACGCTGCCGGGCAGCCTTCTGTTCCCTGAATCTCCCATGGTATCGCAACCTTGGACCGCGCCCCCCACCCTGCTATAATCGTCCCGTCAGCGCACTCGCAATCCCGTTCCAAGGAGATCGCTTCGATGGCTAGCTACGTTCCCCCGATGCCGCCCCCGGCCGCGCCGCCCAAGAAGACCAGCCCGGTGGTTTGGATCCTGCTGGGCTGTGCGGGATTCATCCTGCTCATCGGGATCGCCGCCGTGGTCGCCCTTTCCTACGGCTGGCACATGTTCCAGAGGAATCCCGCCGCCACCCTCGCCAGGATCGCGCTCGCCGCCAACCCCAACGCCGAAGTGGTTTCGATGGACGAGGATCGTGGCAAGGTGGTCATCCGCGACAAGAGAACCGGAAAGACCGTGACTCTGAATCTCGAGGACGTCAAGAAGGGCAGAATCTCCTTCGAGGGCGAACGCGGCGAGAAGGTGACCATCGAGGGCGAAGGCGAGCCGGGCGCCATGAAGATCCAGTCCTCCGAGGGAACCGCCACCTTCGCCGCCGGAGGCCCGGTCAAGCTGCCTGCCTGGTTTCCCGCCTACGCCGGCGTGACCCCTCGCGGCACTTACTCGGTCTCCGACAACACCGGCGACGCCGCCGGTTTCCAGTTCACCACCAAGGACGCCCCCGAGCAGGTCCTCCAGTTTTACGAATCCGGCCTCAAGAGCGCTGGCCTGAAGGTCACCACCTTGAAGCAGGACAACGGCGGCATGGTCTCCGGTCAGGACGAAGGGGAGCAGCGCCAGGCTGTGGTGACGGTATCCGCCTCGGACGGCGCGACGCAGGTGAGCGCTACCTTCAAGTCCAAGAAATAGGGACCCTGCTTCACTCGTAGCGCAGCGACTCGATCGGGTCCAACCGCGCCGCCTTCCGCGCCGGATAGTACCCGAAAAACACCCCCACCAGCCCCGAGAACACAAACGCCATCAGGATCGCCAACGGGCTGATCAGCGTCGGCCACTGGGCCAAACGCGAGATGATCACCGAAGCCGCCAGGCCCGCCACGATTCCGGCCAACCCGCCCATCGAGGACAGCGTCACCGCCTCCACCAGGAATTGCAGCAGGATGTCCCGCATCCGCCCCCCGATTGCCCGCCGCAGTCCGATCTCCTTGGTCCGCTCCGTCACCGAAACCATCATGATGTTCATGATCCCGATGCCGCCCACCACCAGCGAGACCGACGCGATCGCCCCCAGCAGGATCGACATGATGTGCGCCGAGGTCTGCCGCGCCGCGAACACCTCGGTCAGGTTCCGCACCGTGAAATCGTCCTCCTGACCCGCTTGCAGCCGGTGCCGCTGCCGGAGCAGGGAAGTCACCTCCGTCTGCGCCTGGTCCATCAGCGCCGGGCCGCGCGCCTGCACCATGATCGCGCCCACCGACCGCGCGTTGGCCTGATTCGTCCCCAGCACCTTCTTCTTGGCCGTCGAGATCGGCAGCACGATGGTGTCGTCCTGGTCCTGGCCCGACGGCGACTGCCCCTTCGCCGACAGCACCCCCAGCACCGTGAACGGCACATTCTTGATGCGGAATACCTGGCCCACCGGGTCCGTCCCGCCGAACAGGTTCTGCACCACCGTCTGGCCCAGCAACGCCACCTTGGTCGCCCCGTCCACGTCCTGGTCCGTGAACGGCCGCCCCGCCGCTATGCTGTAGTCGCGGATTCTCAGGTAATCCGGCGTCGCGCCCTGGATCGACGTGGCCCAGTTGTTGTTGCCGAACACCACCTGCGCTCCTCCGCGCACCGACGGCGATGCCGCCTCCACCGCCGGGCATTCGGCCGCGATCGCCTTGGCGTCGTCTTCGGTCAGCGTCACCGTCTGCCCGCTCCCCAGCCGGACGCCCGAGGTCGTGATGGTGCCCGAGAGCACAATCAACAGGTTGCTTCCGATCGACTCGATCTCCTGGTCGATGCTGGCGGTGGCGCCCGAGCCCACCGCCACCATCGCGATCACCGCCCCTACCCCGATGACGATTCCCAGCATCGTCAGGATCGAGCGGAACCGGTTTGCCCGGATCGCGCGCAACGCGATCGCCACTGTCGCCAGCCAGCTCATAAGTCCCCCTCGTGGCGCACGCTCTCCAGCGTGCCGTGTCGGCACTCGTGCCGACACCTTTAGAACCTCATCCTCCCTCCGCCAAACGGGCTCCCTTGCCCGGTGGTGTCCTTCCCCTGAGTGAGCCCCACAATCACTTCCTGCCCTTCGCTCAGCTTTCCGCCCGTCACCTCGCTATACACCCCGTCGGTGATTCCCAGTGTCACCGCGATTGGCGCCGGCTGTCCGTCATCCCCCAGCACGTACACTGTCTGCAACGTCGCCTCCCGCCGTGCCATCCCTCCGCCGCCGGCGCGTGCGGGCTGCTCCTTGATCGCCGCCGGGCGGAACCGCAACGCGGCATTCGGTATCCGCAGGACGTCTTCCCGCTGGTCCACCAGCACCGTGACGTTGGCCGTCATGCCGGGGAGCAGCTTCAAGTCCGGGTTGGAGACTGCGATCACCACGTCGTAGGTGATGACGTTCTGCACGTTGATCGGCGCCTTGCGAATCTCCACCACGCTGCCGCGGAACTTCCGTCCGGGGTAGGCATCCACCGTGAACACCGTCTGCTGGCCCACCTGCACCCGGCCCACGTCGGATTCGTCCACGCTGGTGTCCACCTGCATTTTCGTCAGGTCCTGCGCGATCTCGAACAGCGCCGGCGCTTGCAGGCTGGCCACCACGGTCTGGCCTACGTCCACTTTCCGCGAGATCACCGTGCCGTCCACCGGCGCATAGATATAGGTATGATCCAGGTCGATCTGCGCCTGTTGCAGCGCCGCCGCCTGCTGGTCGACCTGCGCCTCCGCGGAACCGACCTGCGCCTCCGCGATCTGGCGCTGCGCTTCCGCCGAGTGCACGGCTTCCTGCGCCGCCTCCAACTGCGCTTGCTGCGCCGCCACCGCCGCCGCCTCGGCATCGAACGTGGCCTGCGCGGTATCGCGGTCCGCGGTCGCGATCAGCCCCTGGCTGAACAGGCTCGTCTGCCGGCCGTACTTCGTTTTCGCGTCCGAAGCATTCACCTTTTCCTTGGCCAGGTTCGCCTGCGCGATCGCGACCTGCGCCTTGGCGCTGGAAACGTCCGCCACGCTCTTGGCCAGCGCCGCCCGCGCGTTCGCCACCGCCGAGCGCGCCGCAGCCAGGTTCGCCTGCGCCTGGTTCACCCGGGCCTGGAAAATCTCCGGGTCGATGCGCGCCACGAGCTGTCCCTTCTTCACCTTCGTGTTGAAGTCCGCGTACAGCGCGCTGACGTTGCCGGAGACCTGCGCGCCCACCTCCACCGTCACCACGGCATTCAAGTTCCCCGTCGCCGATATCGTGCTGGTGACGGCCCCGCGGTCGGCTCGCACGCTGCGGTACTCCGCGCTGTGCTGCCCCCGCATTCGCGCCCACGCGCCCAGTCCGCCCGCCACCGCCAGCGCCGCGCTGATGAATACGATCCTCTTGTGCTTCACTTGCAGCCTGCCTCTCATTAGAGAGGGTGCTGATTCGGCAACGGAGGTTACGTAAAGGTATGTAAGGACGGGCCTCCCAGCGCGTTCGCGCTTACTCCGCGCGGTACTCGACGAAGTACTGCTCCGGCAAGAAGCTGTGAACCTTGGCGGGCTTCAGACCCGCTTGAGCCATGCAGGCATCCAGGGATTCCCGTGACATCTGCTGTTCCGGCGGCGGTCCCCAAGGGCGCTCCGCCCACGGTTTGGGGATGTAGTCGATGACCACCACGCGGCCGCTGCGGGCCAGCCCCGCGCGCAGTTTCCGGGCGTACTCTGCGCCATTCTTGATGTAGTGAAACACGTCCACCATCAGGATTGTCTCGACGCCGCCGGCCGGAAGCTGCTGGTCATCCGCGGCGACCAGCTTCAGGCGCACGTTCGAGATTTTCTCGGCTTCCAGACGCTTGGCCACGTAGTCCAGCATCTCCTGGCGGATATCGAGCGCCCAGACGACCCCGGCAGGTCCTACGGTTTTGGCTACAGGAATCGTGAAGTAGCCGGATCCTGCGCCAATATCGGCCACCTGCTCGCCCGGTTTCAGCGCCAGCGCCGCCATCACCTCTTTCGGTTTCTGGAACGACTCGCGCTCCGGCCGCTCCAGCATGGCAATGTACCGGTGAGCCCACGCCTTTCAGACCATGCCGCGGAAACGCGCCTCCTGGCGGATGGCCTTGAAGTCGTCATCCTTGTTCAGATCCTGGGACTGCGCGTAGCCAGCGTCCAGCGCCCTCTGAAGCCGCTCGTAGGCTGCTTCCTTATGTGCCTTCAGTTCCTGCTCGAGCTTCTCCGGCCGTGCGGTGGGGTTCTCCTGGGCGGGTAGAACACCAGCCAAAGGACACGACGCGAGAGCCAGCAGCGCCACGCACCACACGTTGCGACTTGGCATACGGCTTTACTCCTTCTTCCTGCTGAACGAAAATCCCCCGGTAGGTGTCCGGATGATCTCGGTCTCCAGGTGGGGATCGGTTGTGATGGCCTTCAGGAAATCCGGCATCTGACGCGCGAAAGTGTTGGCGTTATGAGAACTGATCGTCCCCCCGTTCGCCACCCGCGCGTAGAGCAGGTCCAGGAACTTCTTGTGCAGGGCCGTGCCGGTGTCCATGAAGACGAAATCGAAGCTGCCTTCCAGCGCCGGAATCTCCTTGAACGCGTCGTTGTTGCGGCACTCCACCACCTGGTCCAGGCCGGCCCTCCGAAAGTTCTCCGTCGCTGCCTTCGCCCGTTCGTCGTTGATCTCGATGGTGATCAGCTTTCCGCCGTTCTTCCGAAACGCCATCCCCATCCAGATTGCCGAGTTGCCCTTGGCCGTGCCGATCTCGAGGCCCCTCCGATAGCCCTTGGCTACGATCCGGTCGTAGAGAATGCGGCCGTCCGAAGGCGAGAATCCGTGCAGATCTTCCAGTACCGCGCGTGCCGCGCCGGCCTCGATGCCCTTCAGCGTTTCGTCGAGAGCGTCGCGCGTGATGCGGCGCAACGACTCGCGATAGGCCCGGGTGTTCGCTTCTTGCTCGAACCGCGAGTTCTCGATCGGCTCGTTCGGTCGCAGCTCGCTCGTCGAGAACACTTCCTCCGACTTCTCGTCCCGGAGGCGAATCGTGTAGGGCGCCTGAATGTCGCCGGCCGGCCGGTAGTCTTCGAATATCGCGTCACCCAGCGCCGTCAGCAGGCCGGTCTCTACGTCGAAGTGCGCCGTTACGGGCTTTCCTTCGGGCGGTTTCGCCTCTACCACCCAGACCTCCCGTCCCCCCGCCTTCTCCCGGCCCTTCACCGTCATCGACGAAAGGTACTCCTGCGGGCGCAGGACCGCCGAAAGATTGAAGGCGCAATCCTCCTGGGGCCGCTGTTCCGGTGGCATCGGCGCGGTCCCGTCCGGGGACTGAACCCAGCCCGCTTTGCCGTCCGAGACGTGTTCCAGAAAGTAGGTGCCGGGAAT
>JBEKWU010000171.1:0-10207 GCA_049512775.1 Bryobacteraceae bacterium | reverse complement strand
GGCGCGATCCTGTGTCGAGTTCGGCCGTCGCTTCGAGCCTGGGCCCCGCCGAGGGTCGTCGGCTTTCTGTTGTGCCTTTGCGCCGGCATTGTGATTTCGTCCGCGTTCTTCACGGAATCGGGAAGGGTCCATCACTTGATGCTGACCTATCCCTTCGTCCAATGCGCGGTGGCGGTCACACTGGCCTGGATTTGCACGCTGGCGGCGAAGACGTCTCGCGCTGTGCGGATTCTCCTCCCGATTCTCCTGGCGGTCCCCGTTTTCGCCACCGGCGCTTCGACCGTGGCGAACCTCCGGTGGCTCACGCAGGAAGTGGTGAAAACCGGCGGACGGGGTCACTGGTCCTCGGAGATGTATCGCCTGGTCGAGTGGGTGAGGGGCCAGCCGGACACTCATTTTGCCGTGAGTACTACTTCCAACTCCTCGCCCCCGAACTCTCTCCGTCCGTTCAGGAAGAGGTGCGCACCATCCTGAAGCGCCGGAACTCCATTTTTGTGTTCAGCCGGATTATGCCCTCCGATGATGTGACCGCCTGGCACATGTTCGCACTCGCCGGCGAACTCAATCTGCATCCACGGCTGGTGAAAACGTTCCGCCACCCTTATGACGGAAGCGTCCTGTATGAAGCCTACTCCCTGGAGGTCCCGGAGGAGACCCGGTGGCGGCCGATGGCGCTGGAAGGTCTCAAGCCGGTCCAATACAAGATGCAGGAATTCTCCATGACAGGTCCATCTCCCATCGTCCTGCGCGGCGGTGCGGAACCTTCGGAAGTCGTCTGCCCCATGGGATTTCAACTGCCTTTGACTTCCGCCGGCGACCGGTTTCGGTTCCGGGCTTCGAGCGAGTCCTGGCCGCGCTTCACCGACTTCAACGTTCAGTTGCAGGCGTCCGGCGGCGGGGTGCTCAGGAACTGGGAGCGCAACTTCTACTGGAATCCGATGATCGGCCGGGAGTTGTCCGTTGAGGTGGGCCCGGATCTATACCCCGACTTCTTCTCCCACGACCAGGGCAAGGAGGGCGCAGCCGCCAGTCTCAAGGTCTTCGTGCACGTGAAGGGCGGCTCCGGCCCGGTGGACCTCGCCATCTCCGGTTTGGAGACAGGCTCGGTGAGCCGTTAGACTTCCAGGTAGCCGCATTCTAGTGTCCTGTCCCGCGTAACTGTTGACCACTCCCTTACGGTCGTGGCTCCGTAACTGCTTGCGAACACGAAGGATCTTTACCGAACCGCGACCGTCAGGGAGCGGTCAGTTGTCAATTGTTACGCTGGACAGAACACCGGCGATGATCCGCCTGGCGTAGCGCCCGGCGGATCCGACGAAGGACCTCATCAAAGCGCGGCAGAGTGGCCATTTGAGGCAGATCCCGAGCGGTCATTCCGGCTGAAGCGCCAATGTGGTCTCCCCAATACCTGGCTCACCTGCCAAGAGGGAGACGCCTCCGCGAACGCACCCATCTCCAAAGGCTTCTGTGAGCCACGGAAGAGACGGCTCGGTCATCTCTTGCTAAGATGTCGGGGCCACAGCGCTTCCAAACCCAGGCGATCGAGCTCCAGATACCGGGCGCGGGGGACTCGCCGCGACAGGTGAACCCGAACTCGGACGGCAGGAGAGTGCCCCTATCGGGTGCCGCGAACGTGGCCCCGAAGCGCCGCCACTGGGTGTCGCAGGCCGCGTTCGAAACGATCTCGACCGTGGCGGCGCGCTCGAACCCCGCATCCAGTGGCTCAAGCAGCCCTGGCCGCTAGGGGACCCCGCTGGCCTGCTGTTGCGCAGCCACGACGCGACTGCCCACTTTTCACGGAAGCGAAACTCGATAAAT
This sequence comes from Bryobacteraceae bacterium, assembly GCA_049512775.1. Taxonomy (GTDB): domain Bacteria; phylum Acidobacteriota; class Terriglobia; order Bryobacterales; family Bryobacteraceae; genus Fen-330. Next base: position 8,389 of record JBEKWU010000171.1, on the reverse strand, counting down.
TTCAATCGTACACTTGCCTGCCGGCTTGGCATAAGCTTCAATTCGCTTCGCGATCGTTGCCAACCGTGTCACATCCGGCTGTGACTCAACCGCCCACCAGCTAAGGGGAGGCCGCTCGAACACTACATAAACCGGCTTCTTGGCGGCCGACCGCTCTAACCGGCCGAACGCGTCCTCTCCGCGCACCAAGAAATCCTCGATCCTGATCTTCCCCTCGCGTCTTAGTAGCATCCTCAGCCCCGCGTGGCTGTTACCTCCATACTCGGAGCAAACTACTATCAGCCCTCCCGGCGAGCGCTCCGCCTCCGCTTTAAGAAATCGAGCCGCCTCCTCTACACCATAACCGGAAGGCCAACCCTCGATGTACTGAAATCTGTCCATGTCGGGTAACCGGGCGTTAGGGATATCCGTAATCACTTGGTAGTCCAACCATATCGCCGGCATGCAGACCAATGCCACGAATATGGTTGTCACCGCTGCAAATGCAATCCTTCCCAGCTTCATACGGCGTGCTATAACCTGACTTAGTTGCACGACCGTAGCCGCCGTCAACACAATCCAAGGCCCCGTTATCAACAAAAAATACCGTGGAAACATCGTATCTGAAAGGAAAAGAAGGCTGCCAAAAAGACCAACGGCGACCCATCCCAGCAGCAGAGCCTTACGGTCGACCCTAATTAATGCCACAAACAACCCGACAATACCAACTACTACAATTGGTGGCGTAAAATACGCCAGTATCCACGGACCGGCCAGCGCTGCGTGGTCCCACACGGACCTCAACACCCCCCATACGCCCAAGCGTCCCGAGAAAGCCGTCAGAGAAAGAATTCCCGCTAGAGGCTCTTGGGCGCCGAGCAGATAGTCCGAAACGTAGATCGCCCCTATACAAGCTACTGCAGCCGCATAGGCGAGAGAAACTCGCCTCCATAGCCGTACCGAGCGTTTAAGTGGGCCCGCCAGCAATAAGCAGCTTAAGAGCGGGATTACGAAAACAATAACACCAGTGGCTTTGACTAATGGTGTGAGAGCCAGAGAGAGACTTAGGGCAAGACAATAGCGCCAAGAGGGATCTTGGGCCATGCCGATCGCTGCCCATAGCGTGAAAACCGTGCCTGCGCATAGAAGTGAATCGGCCAGCGCCAGCCGGTCATGGAACAATGCGAATGGACAGACTATGTAAAGCCAAGCCGAGAACAGGCCAACCTGTACGCCGTAGAGACGCTTGCCGATGGCGTAACAGCTCCATAAACTCAGTGTACCCGCCAGTACCGAAATGAAGCGGCTTCCCAATAACGGATCGGACGCCCATGGCGACACTAGGGATAAGAGCAATATCTGGAGGAGTTTTCCGTCCGCTAGTGGTTGGTTCAAAGCGCTCAATATCTCTTTGCCATGTGCATGCCAGATATTCAGGCTCCATTGAATGTGAGTGACTTCGTCGAGGAAAATCGGGAGCTGTCTCAAATTGTAAAGCCGGGTGAACGCGTAGAGGCCGGCCAGGCCAGCCAGGAGCAGGCTCTCTTTGTTGGTGATCAGGATCCGAACGATACCGCAGTACTGTGATTGGGAATTGTCCTTCATACGCTCATGAAGCGTCGGGGAACGGAATGGACGGAACGGCAGTCGCGTAGGCGAGGTTGCCGCGTCAACATGACAAGCTGGCGGTCACCGGGGAAAAGCGCAACGTGAGTGGGCAAGGACTTTACGCGCATATTGTGCCTTGGTTGCTGGCAGCCATTATACATCGAAGCGCCTTCGTTGGGGCCGTTTGCGGCAGTTGTTCTATCCCGAGCCATTCTAGCGGCCCGGGAGGAGGGGGAGTTCGTTTTCGTCCGGGCACGCAGAGTTCGACCTGTCCGCTTCTCCGTCGCCGCGCCGGATGGCTGTCCGCCAACAGCAGCGAGTGATACCGCCACAGCCGGTCGGAATCGAGAGGCGGCCGGATGTACAATCGATGGTTGCCGGGAACCCAAAACGGAGACCCTGGACCCGGGCCTCTTATGCCAGGGGGTGTGGAAGTGGCCGCGGCGGGTGGTGGGCTTCTACAACCAACGAGGGACGGCAGAGCAGTGGATCAACGAAGGCAAGCAGGCGGTGAAAAGGAGGCGAGCTTCGCAGAGCTGTCCATGGAACTCACTGGAAGGACAGGGCTTGCCTGTCTTGGTGTTCTGTGGCAGCGCGAAAGCGGAACGCTTCCGGCCTCCCGCGGCGACGTGGCCTGGGGCCCGGAGTGACATAGTACTCAAGCTGTTGCACGCAGCGAAGGAATTGAATGCGCCACCGCTCCCTCGCGGTCGCGGCTCGGCCAAGGTACTGAGCCGCGCGCGTGAGCAAGCGGCTGGTCTGATGCGCAAGAGTTTATGACGCCGCGCACATGTTCATGGAGGTGGGCAGTGGTTTGCCACAAAAGAGTCATTGTGGTCCTTGGTTTGGCAGTCGCGGTATCGGCGCGTTTTTGGGGCGCCGCGTTCGAGAGTCTACGCCACCCGGGGTACCTCGGAGCCATGACCGCGCGCCCCGTCATTCTTGTGTGCGTCGGGTTAGTGCTGTTGGCCGCGTTGCTGTCATTCGTCGGGAGTCCGTCCTTGCGGCGGCGCGCGGCGATCGCATTCTGCGCGGCTGCCGTGCTGTTCATCGGGTCCGCGGCGGTGGCAAGTCACACGTTCTTCCAAATCGCGAGCGCACTGTTGATTTTGCTTGCCGCCTTCGGCGCGGGAAGCGCTGCGCTCGCCTGGTTCGGTATCGAAGCCGACTTCTCGATTCTCGAGCGCGGCGCGTTGGCGGCCGGACTCGGCCTGGGGCTGCTGAGCCACCTCGTGCTGTTGCTCGGGGTTCTCCACCTTCTCTATCCGGCGACTGCGTTCGGCGCGCTGGCCGTGCTCCTTGCAGCCACGCACCGCTTCATCTGGCGCTACGCGCAAGGTGTCCGGGCCGGCGCGCGCAGTGTGCTGGCGGATCAAGCCGGCGAGTACTTGTTCTTTCTGGGCGCTGTGCTCGTCTTCCTTTCCATCGGCGCGGTGCAGGCGATGACGCCGGACATCCAGTTTGACGATCTGCATTACCATTTGTACGCCCCGATACAGCATGTCGCCGCGCACCGCCTGGTGCTTCTTCCCGATGTGATTCAGTCGTACTTCTACCAGGGCGTGGAGATGCTGTCCACGCTCGCGTTCCTGGTGGGCGGGGAGGCTACCGCGATCTTCTTGAATGGCAGCTTCGGCGTGCTGACGGCGCTCGCCCTGGCCGGTTTCGCCGGCCGCGTATTCTCGCGTGAGGCCGCCTGGCTGTCCGCTCTTCTCTGGACCACGACACCACTGGTCGCCTGGCTGATGACGACAGACTACGTGGATGTGCCTGCTGCATTCTTCTCGTTCCTCTGCACCATAGCCGCCTTTGGCTGGATGCGTCGCGCCAACTGGCGCCTGGCGCTGCTCGCGGGCGCCCTCGCGGGTTTTGCGGTCGGGGTAAAACTGAATACGGTGCTGTTCGTCATGGCCCTGCTGCTCGCGCTGGTAACGGCGGCCTGGCTCGCACGGCGCTTCCGCGACTCGGTGCTTTTCGCGACGTCCTTTGCCGCCGGCGCCCTCCCCGTCGGATGCGTCTGGCCTTTGCTCCGCTTTCTCCAGACCGGCAACCCCGTCTACCCGTTCTTGAATGGCATCTTCCGGGCTCCCGGCCTCCCGTTCACCAACGACTGGATGAACTTCGGCATGTTCGGGATGGGCACTGGCGTCGGCTCCCTGCTTGTGCTGCCGTGGAACATCAGCTTTCATGCGGAGCGCTTCATTGAGGCCCTGCATCCGTATGTGCTGGGTCCGTGCCTTCTTCTGGCGGTGGTGGCGTGCATTGCGGCCTTGCCCCGGTTGCAGAGGGAGCTGCGCTGGGCGATTTCGATTGCCGCGCTCTACACGATCGCATGGTTTTTTCTTCAAGCGCAGCATTTGCGCTACCTTGTGCCGGCCTTTCCGCTGGTCGCTCTGATCGCGGCGGCCGCTCTCCTCCGCGCTCTGGAATCGCTCGGTCCCGCTCCCCGCCGCGCCGCGCTGGCCCTGGCAGGCGCTCTCTTCGTCTGTCCGTCGCTAGTCATCTGGTTTGCGAGCTACTACAACATCCCGGAACGCATCCCCTTTGGGGTCATTTTCGGCCTTGAGTCGAAGGACGCATACCGCGCGCGAATACTGTCGGTCTACCCGGCATTTGCAGCCGTGGGAAAGGCCTGCTCCTCACCCTCCCGCGGCGTCCTGACGATCCTGAACGAGTACGGCTACCTCTGCCCGGCGATGGTCGCCTGGACGGCGCCGCGGGCGTCCTTTGTCTACGAGCAGGCCTCGGACGGCGCGTACCGGGAGATGCTCCGGAAGCTGGACATCGCCTACGTCGTGATCGACGATCCCTCGGAACACGCTCATACCCTTCCATTCGTTGCGTCCGGCTTCCTGGATCGTGCCGGGGAGATCGTCTACCAGGGCCGAAGCGCGACCGCGATCCGGCTCCTCGCCCCAGGGGAGCGGCCGGCGCGGCAAGTCGTGCAGGCGCGGCATGCGGCCGAAGACGCCCCCTATCGGCCCGGAATCCTCGAAGCGATCGATCCAACCTTCGAGAACGGTTCATCCCCCGGCTCTCTCTGGGAACCCGTCCGCGCCGGCAAACGCATTCCGGATGTCGGCTGCGACCCGCTGGGCTATCCACCGGCGAAGGAGGGAAAGCGGGCGCTGCACGTGAGCCTTCCCGGCCCGTCCGACGACCGCCAGGAACGCCAAGCCTCGGCCGCCTTCCCCAAGGCAACGGTCCGGGTTGAGCCGGGGCGGGCCTACCAGTTCTCCTTCGACGTGCTCTGTTCGGGACTGTATGTAACGCCCCTGATCAATCTGCATTTCACCGGCACTGGCGTGAGCGACCTGAGCGTGACCAGCGTGGCTGCAAGTGTGGTCTGTGACACCAAATGGAGGCGTCTCAGGGCGGATCTGACCGTTCCTGAAGGAGCAACCGGCCTCTATCCGGAATTCGGGATCACCTTCACCGGCGATTTCGCATACGCGCGATACGTGGAGCTCGACCGTCTTGCTTTGGTGCCGCTACCGCGGTAGGGCGATTCTCAAGCCGGTCCATTTCAAGATGCGGGAATTCTCGATCGCGGGTCGATCTCCCATCGTCCTGCGCGGCCGGTTCGGAGGTTGCCTCCCCCATGGGATCTGAACTGCCTTTGACTTCCGCCGGCGATCGGCCGGGAGTTGTCCGCTGAGGTAGGACCGGATCTATACCCCGACTTCTTCTCCCATGACCAGGGCAGGGAGGGTGCAGCCGGCAGTCTCAGGGTTTTCGTGCACGTGAAGGGCGGCTCCGGCCCGGCGGACCTCGCCATCTCCGGTTTGGAGACAGGCTCCGTGAGCCGTTCGACTTCCAGGTGGCCGCATTCTAGTGAAGATCCGCCGCGGCGACAGCGTGCGGATCGTTCGGATTGAGGGTGGTTGGCCGCCGAGGCGCGCAGCGACGCAGGCCGGTTCGAGCTGCCCGATACGCATGCAGAACTCAGAGACGCAATTGGGGGGATCTCCAGCATGGCCGCCAGCACCCGTTCGTTCCAGATCCCACGCCCGCGGAGCTGCCGCTCCACCATCAGCCGCCGCCGGATCGCCCAATCCACAACCTACATGCTCTCAAAATCGCGGCCGGTCCGGGCAAGCGGGCGACGCCGCGCCTCGAAGTGCGCAACCGAGTGGTAGGATCTGGAGTGATGCCGACCGATGAGCCAACCCCTGGCGTGAAGACCGGCGGAATCCGGCTGCTCCAGCTTCTGGGCGCGATCATCGTGCTGGCGTACTTCCTGCGGTATTCCACCGGGGGCCTCTCGGTTGGCTTTGCGGCGGACGACCCGTCGAATATCTACTACTACTGGAGCGGCGGCGTGGGTCAGCTCCTGCGGAACCTGGTCCTCTTCTTCACCACCTACCAGCGTCCGATGGGCGGGGTGTACTTCAGTGTGCTCTACCATTTCTTTGGCTTGAATGCCCTCCCGTATCACGTCGTGGCCATTGGCCTGCTTCTGCTGAACACCTTTCTGACGTACCGCTTCGCTACGCTGGTCACGGGCTCGCGGCTGGCCGGGTGGCTGTGCGCGTTCCCTCTCGCCTTTCATGCGGGACTGGTCCAACTCCTCTACCTGCCGTGCCTGATTTTCGACATCCTGTGCTTCACCTTTTACTTTCTGGCGTTCAACTATTACCTATCGATCCGCACGCGCGGCGCCCAGGTGACGAAGTGGCGGATTGCCGTGTTCCTCCTGCTCTACATCGGGGCGCTCGAGTCCAAGGAGATGGCCGTGTCCTTGCCCGTGCTGCTGCTGCTGTACGAGGCCTTCTGGCATCCTCCCGAACGCTGGTCTCCGGCCGGCGTGGCGAGATGGGCGAAGACGGAGGCCTTTACGTCGGTGCTCGCGGGCCTGGTTACTTTGGTGTACATCCTCGGCAAGGCGCTGGGTTCGGATTCGTTTCTGAAATCGGAGGCTTACAGGCCCGTCTTCACTGTACACCGTTACTTCGAATCGACCGCCCGTTTCATGAACACCTTGTCTTACCAATCCATCCGGGACGGGTTCTTCAACGCCGGAACCGTGATCCTGATGGCCGCGCTGCTGCTTGCGATCGCCTGGGGGCTCCGCCAAAGACGCCTCTTTCTGATGTGGTTCTTCATTTTCATCACCCCGCTGCCGATCACCTTCCTGCCCGGCAGGGGCGGCGCTTCTCTCTACATTCCGCTGGTCGGCTGGGCGGTGTTCGGGGCCAGCTTGCTGCTGTCCTTCGGCGGAGCCGTTGCGAAATTGCGCCCGCTGCGGCGCGTACCGGTGGCGGTGACGCAAGGCGCGCTCATCGTGTGTGCCGTGGCAGCCCAATGGGCCGCAACGGCGTACTTCACGGGCTGGATCAATCAATGGGTGTACACGCAAAACCAACTCACCGCCTCGGTCATCCGGCAGATCCCGTTGGTGCAGCCGTCCGTCAGGCCGGGATCCACCATTTACGTGATGCAAGACGTGTTCGACAGCTACGACACAGCGTTTCTGTTCGAGCTCACCTACCATGACCACTCCGTGCACGTCCTGTTGGACAGCCACGAGCACCTGAAGCCCGCCCAGATCGCGCGAATGGACTACATCTTCACCTTCGAGAACGGAACGCTGAAGCGGCTGAAGGGCAAGTAGCGGCAGCGCAACCGAATCAATACAAACTGCCCGACCTGTGGAAGATCCGCCTGGCGCAGCGCCCGGCGGATCTCATGAAGGACCTCGTCGATGGACGGCAGAGTGGCCATTTGAGGCGCCAACTCTCGCGGAATGCGAGCTTGTCGCACATGGCCGGAACCACCGGCGCGAAATCCAGGCCGGCGCGCGCGATCAGGTACCAGAGGTCGTAGAGGCGCAGCCGCCAGTCTCAAGGTTCTCGCGCGCGTGAAGGGCGGCTCCCACGGGCCGCGGGCCGGGAAATTGAACTTGGTGCGGAGAGGGGGACTTGAACCCCCACGGGGTACTGATTCCATTCAACTTATTGATTCCACGTAGTGCTCAACACGCCAAAAATGCCAAAAAGGGATTCCTTGCAACGCGGCTGCAACGTGGATTTATTCTGAGACACCCTACGAGTACCTTTCATATGCTCGGTAGACTTGAAGTGGGGGGACGATGACGGATAGAATCCCAGACGGAAAACTTCGCACCAAGAAGAGCGAGGTGATTCTGGACTGTCTGATGATCCACCCCGCGATTGAGGCCGATCACTTGAGACGTTTGCCTGAGGGCAAGCCGAAGTATCCCGCTTTGGTGAAGCGGCGCGCAAAAAGTCGTAACACAATCGCAGCGCTACAAGAAAGGGAATCGAAGGCACAGGTTAGTCGCGGCCGCAGTGCCTACTTCTGGCCCGAGGAGCGGGACCAACTGGTAGACGGATACCAGGACATGATTGGACGGATTGTCAGCATGGCGTTCGCCCGTGGACTACCTGCGTATATCGAAAGGAAAGACCTGGCGCTCGAACAAAGCCTAAATGTGGATCTCATTTCGATTCTTGACTCGTATAAGCCCAGAGCCGGCGTTCCTCTCGATGCGTATGTGTGGAAAATCCTCAACCTGCGACTGAGCGATGCGATCAAGGAAGAGAATGACACGGATGGAATAACCGGAAAGCCCCGAGGTACCCTCTGTGCCTTCCAGTTGTTTGAGGGCAATGCATGCGATGTCCAAAAAAACGGCCGCAGGGGAACAGTCGGCAACCCCGATACCGACACGATATACGGCCAAACCAAGATTGTACGTGGCGGTTGGGGGGGCTACGTTGGAGAATACAAAATCGAGGTCACCTTCAATGCTGCTGGTATCCCAATCGGTCGTTCGAAC
>JBEKWU010000170.1:0-9087 GCA_049512775.1 Bryobacteraceae bacterium | reverse complement strand
CCATGTACCGGCTTACCTCCTGATCCACCTTGATCTCCAGCTCCTTGCCCTTCTGCACCAGCAGGAGCTGGTCGATGCGGTCGCGCAGCAGGTCCGGCTCCGCCTGCTTCATCAACTCCTGCGCCTTGGCCGCCGGCATCTGCTGCCGCCGCAGTTCGGTCTCCATCTGCTTGCGCGAGCGATCCAACTCACCCAGGGTGACGATTTCGTTGTTGACCTTGGCGACGATCTGCTCGATCACCTTGACGTCGGCCGCCCACGCGCCGCCCGCGACACCAAGGAAACATAGCGATACTACGGACTTCGTAAGCATACTCTCTCGAATCATTCTAGCAGCCTGGAGGCGGCTATCTCACGGTCGCGGCTCGGCCGAGGGACGGAGTCGCGCGCGCGAGCAAGCGGCTGGTCCGATGCGCAGGAATTCATGACGCCGCGTATAGCTGAGTCAGCTTCTGTCTCAGAAACCCCAGGATGTGCGCCGGGCTTCCCTGCCCGTCCAGGGGCAGCCGCAGCATCCCGGCCGGGGTGAACTGCGCGCCCTTGGCGCCGCTGACCAGCGCCATTAGCCGCCCCGGATCTACCTTCGATTCGGCATGGAATCGGACATTCAATTGCCCTTGCCGCCGGTCGATGTGCTCGATCCCCAGCTTCTCGGCCAGGCTCTTGAGCACAGAATAGTCGAGCAGGTACGCTACCGCCTCCGGCGGCGGCCCGTAGCGGTCTTCCAGCTCCGTGCGGATCTTCTCCGCCTGCTCGGGCGAGGCGGCCTCGGCGATCCGCTTGTACGCCCGCAGCCGCTGGTGCTCGTCGGCGATGTACTCGGCGGGAATCCGCAGGTCCAGCCCCAAACTGATATTGGTGTGCACTTCCAGCGGCGCTTCCTCGCCCTTCAATTCCCGGACCGTCTGCTCTAGCATGTGCACGTACATGTCGAAGCCCACCGCGTTGATGTGCCCGTGCTGCTCGCCGCCCAGCAGATTCCCCGCCCCGCGCAATTCCAGGTCCAGCGCCGCGATCTTGAATCCCGCCCCCAGGTCGCTGAATTCCTTGAGCGCCGCCAGCCGCTTCCGAGCCGTCTCGCTCAGTTCGGTATCCGTTGGGACCAGCAGGTAGGCGTAGGCGCGACGGTTCGAGCGGCCCACGCGCCCCCGGAGCTGGTACAGCTCGGCCAGGCCGTAGCGCTCGGCGTTCTCGATGATGATGGTGTTGGCGAGCGGGATGTCCAGTCCATTTTCTACAATAGTAGTACATACCAGCACGTCATACCGGTGCTGCATGAATCCCAGCATCACCTTCTCCAACTCCGCCTCGTTCATCTGCCCGTGGCCCACCCCGATCTTGGCCCAGGGAACCAGTTCCTGAATCTGAGCCGCCCGCACCCAGATGGTGTCCACCCGGTTGTGCACGAAATAAACCTGACCGCCGCGCCCCAACTCCTGCTCGATGGCGGTGCGCAGCAGTTCGGGCTGGAAGTGCGCCACGACGGTGTGAATCGCCAGCCGGTCCTTGGGCGGTGTTTCGATCACGGACAGATCGCGCAGCCCCAACAACGACATGTGTAGTGTACGGGGGATCGGTGTGGCCGTCATCGTCAGCACGTCCACGTTTTTCCGCATCTGCTTCAGTCGTTCCTTGTGCCGAACTCCGAAGCGCTGCTCCTCATCCACGATCAGCAGGCCCATCTCGCGGAACTCGACGTCCTTCGACAGCAGCCGATGCGTCCCGATCAGGATGTCCACCTTCCCATCGGCCGTGTCCGCCAGCACGGCGTCGATCTCTTTCCGGCTGCGGAACCGGCTCAGCATTTCCACCCGTACAGGGAACGGCGCAAAGCGGTGGCGGAAGGTCTCATAGTGCTGAAAACAAAGAACGGTCGTGGGCGCGAGGATGGCCACCTGCTTACCGTCGCCGAGGGCCTTGAAGGCGGCCCGCATGGCCACTTCGGTCTTGCCGAAGCCCACGTCGCCGCATAGCAGCCGGTCCATGGGCTGCTGGTGCTCCATGTCGCGCTTGATGTCGCGGATGGCCTCGACCTGGTCGTCGGTCTCGACGAACTCGAAAGCGTCTTCGAACTCCCTCTGCCAGTTGCCGTCGGGGGAAAACGAGAAGCCCAGGGCCAGTTGCCGCTCCGCGTACAACTTGAGCAGCTCGTCGGCCATGTCGCGCATCTTGGCCTTGACCCGCGACTTAGTGCGAGCCCAGGTGACGCCGCCGAGGCGGTCCAGGGCGGGCACGTGTTCCCCGGCGCCGCGAAACTTCTGGATCAGGTCCATCCGGGTGAGCGGGACGTACAGGCGGGCCTCGCCGGCGTATTCGAGCAGCATGTAGTCGCCTTGTTGCTCGCCCTGGGTGATCTCCCGCAGTCCAACGAACCGGCCCACCCCGTGCTCGGCATGCACCACGTGGTCGCCCGGCTTCAAGTCCGCCAGGTCTGCCGCGAACGCCGAGAGGCTGCTCTTGGCTGGGATCCGCTGGATCGCCCATTCGGTCGCCCCGAACAAGTCCTCGGAACCCAGCAGCGCCACCCGGGCATCCGGGAACACCACGCCGCGCCGGATGAGCCCTTTCACCAGGTAGGTGCTGGCCACCGAGCCCGCCAGATAGGCCCGTTCCGCCAGGTAGGATGGCGTGCCGTCGGACGGCTCCAGCCCGAGTTGGAACGGTACGCCATATTCCTGGAAGATCTCCGCCAGCCGCTCCAGTTCCCCGGTAGACGCGGCGAAGCACACCACGCGCCCGCCCGCTTCGACCAGCGCGCGCGCCTCCGCCACCGCCACCTGCATGTTGCCCTGGAAACTCATCGCCGGCCGCGAACCGATATCCAGCGATCCGCGCTCGCCATCCAGGCCCAGTTCCCGCACCGCCGCCTGCGCCGCCCCCGCGGCCTGGTCCTCCAGTTCCTCCCACCGCAGAAAGACCCGGTCCGCGGGGCACAGCGACGGCCGGCCGGGATCCTCCAATCGCTTCCACAGCCGTTCCGCCGCGCCGCGCAATTGCTCCGGCTCATCCCAGAGCACCACGGGCCGCGCCACCAGCCCCAGCACGGACCCGCTTCGCGGCCGCACCAGCGGCGCCATCAGCTCCCAGCCCGGAAACGGCTCTCCGGTGTACGGGATTTCGCCCCCGCATTGCGCCGAGATCTCGGCGAACAACTGGCGCGACTTCGGATACTCGAGCAGCGGCAGGAGGCCCGCCTCCTCGACCTTGAGCACCGATCGCTGCGTGTCCACCTCGAACCGCCGCATCGATTCGATCTGGTCCCCAAAGAACTCGACCCGGACCGGCTTGCCAGACTCCGGCGGGAACACGTCCAGGATGCCGCCCCGCACCGAGTACTCCCCGACCATCTCCACCGGCTCCCGCCGCTGGTACCCGATGCTGTCCAGGTGCGCCGCCAGCTCCTCCAGCGGGATCTCGTCGCCCACCCGCAACCGTAGGGCAAGCTGGCGGTAGAACTCCGCCGCCTCGGTCCGCAGCAGGGCCGAAGCCACCGGCGTCACCGTGATGGGAACCCGCTCGGTGGCCAGCCGCCACAGCGCAATGGCCCGCTGCTCGCCGATCTCGGCGTGCGGTGACATCCGCTGGTTCGGCAAAACGTCCAGCGCGGGAAGCAGTTGCGGTCTTGGCCCACTTCGCCCACTCTCCAGCAGCTCGAAGAACGTCGCGATGGATTCCGAGAGCGTCTCGGCCTGCTTGTTGCCGTCCACCACCACCACAAGCGGCCGCTCGACCGCCTGCCACAGCAGCACGGTGTACAGCGCTTTGGCGGTCGTGGTGAGCCCCGAGATCTCGAGCTTCGCCGGCCCGCCCAGCCCGCGCACCAACTCCTGGAACGCGGGATGGCGCCCCAGCCCGGCGAACAGATCTCGAATGACAGGGTGAGTCAAGGTTTACGAGACAGCATCTCTTCCACTATACCCGTAGTCGAATAGCCCGGCTCAAGGGGGAGCGCCAGCACCTTGCCCCCAGCCGCCTCCACCTCTTCCCGGCCGGCGATCCAGTGGGCCCAATCGGCGCCCTTGACCAGTATATCGGGCAGCACCGCCGCGATGAGTTCCCGCGGCGTATCCTCATCGAAGAATGTCACGGCGTCCACCGCCTCGAGCGCCGCGGCCAGCGCCGCCCTCTGCTCCTCCGGAATCAGCGGGCGGCCGGGCCCCTTCAGGCGCCGCACACTGGAGTCGGTATTGAGAGCCAGGATGAGGAGGTCGCCCAGCGACCGCGCCCGCTCCAGCAGCCGCACGTGCCCCGGATGCAAGATGTCATAGCATCCATTGGTGAAGACAACGCTCTTGCCGGCGCGCTTCCATTCCGCGCGCGCCGCGATCAGTTCCTCTCGCGTGTAGAATCGGCCCACAGCCAACCATGCTATACCACTCCGTGGCTGACCTGCCGCCGCACGCCAGCGCGCTCGGTGAGTGGCGAGGAGAGACGGGGATCGAAGGGATCCTCGGCAAGCTGCAAAAACCGCGTTCGGATGCGGCGCTCCGTGGGCCGGTCGAGCCGATCGAGCACCTTCTCGGCCTCGTGCGCCAAACGAATCGAGTAGGTCACAATCCGCGCTCGCGCTGGTACGCGTCGAGCTGCTTTACACGTCCCGCCGAGATGTCCGCGAGACCGCGATCCAGCGAGGCCAGGGCTTCTTCGTCGAGCGGCGGGCCGCCGGCGTCGTTGGCATCACGCAGATCCTCCATCCACTCGCACGCCAGTTCGACTTGCGAATCGGGCAACTCGTCAACGAGGCGGTGGAGCGCTTCCTTGGCGGTTGTGTCTGCCATCGCGACTACCCTCTCCCGATCATATCAGGCGCGGCTTTGACGCCCAAATCGTCGATCACCAATTCTCCGCGCCAGTCTGGTGGCGTGGCGTGGTCCAAGATCCTGGTCCTGGCGGCCAATTGGGCCGACATCCCCCGCCGTTTCGGACGCGGCCGCGACATCGAGTATCGCAGTCGTGATTCTCGTTTTCGGCACGGCGGGACTGGCCCGAAGACCACCCGGCGAGGATCGCTGATGCAAAGATCGCCAGAAGAATCGGGTCCGGCGACCCGGCAGACTCTGGACCCCGTTTCGACGTGCTTTCGGTATACTGAAGCCGGAGGCCGTGGATGAGCGCCTTGCGCCAGGTGGAAGGGCTGCTGCCGGCTCTGACTAGGGCGGAGAAGGTCCAGCTCCTGCAAATGGTAGTCCAGGATCTTGGCGGCGCCTTCCCGGGCGTCGAATCCACGCCCGGGGTTTGCGGCGGCGAACCGTGTATTGTGCGAACCCGCATTCCTGTCTGGGTCCTGGAGCAGGCACGGCGGTTGGGTGCGAGCGAAGAACAGCTATTGCGTTCTTATCCGGCTCTGCGCGCCGAAGACCTGGCCAATGCCTGGGCCTTCGTGCGCTCTCACCGCTCCGCGATCGAAGAGCAGATTCGCGGCAATGAAGCCGCGTGAGCGATGGCCCGCCTTTACGCCGACGAGAATTTCCCATTTCTGGTCATTGCGGAACTCCGGCGGTTGGGTCACGACGTGCTGACCGTGCGAGACGCCGGCAGAGCCGGCCAGTCAATGCCGGACACGGAAGTACTGGCGTTTGCGATTGAGGAGGGGCGCGGGGTGCTGACTCTCAACCGGATGCACTTCATTCGGCTGCACGCCGAGCGGCCCGACCATGCCGGCATTGTAGTGTGCACCGTTGACGCGGACTTTCCCGGCCAGGCTCAGCGGATTCACGACGCCCTGACGGCACAGACCGATCTCACCGGCCGACTGATCCGTGTGAACCGCCCATCCACATCAGCACCCCCGCCTTCGCTGGTTTAGTGAAGTGGCGTGCTCCAAGATCCTGGTTCGGGCGGCCAATTCGGTCGGGGATGCGGTGCTGTCCCTGCCCGCGCTGCGCGCCATCCAGGACGCCAACCCCCAGGCGCGCATCGCCGTGCTTGCCCGCCCCTGGGTCGCGGGCCTGACCGCCGCGAATCCTTCTGTGACCAACACCTGGCGGTCCCGCGCACGTGGAGCGGACGGCTCCGCCTCGCCCGCACGCTTCGCAGGCGCCGCTTCGACGCCGCCGCCAGCGCCGCTCTCCGCTCCTCCGGAATCAGCGGCCGGCTGGGCCCCTTCAGGCGCCGCACACTGGAGTCTGTATCGAGCGCCAGGATAAGGAGGTCGCCCAGCGACCGCGACCGCTCCAGCAGCCGCACGTGCCCCGGATGCAGAATGTCGTAGCACCCGTTGGTGAACACCACGGTCTTGCCGGCGCGCTTCCACTCCGCGCGCGCCGCAGTAGATCTTGTGTCAGAAGGGCGGGCTAAAGTCCTAAGCCCGCGCTGACGATTCAACACTGGGGAGCTCCGGATGCAGCTTCGGACTATCGGGCTACTGATGGGCAGTCCCGATCTGATCGGGATGGTCCGCAACTGTCTGAGCAAACTCCCGCTCCGAGTCGTCATGGAAGCTCGGGAGATCGTAAGCGCCGCGGCCCAGTTGCGCCAGACCAGCCCGAACGTCCTGCTTCTGGAAGTCCCGGTGAGCGAGGTCCTGGTCTCCGAGCTGTTCGGGGTGGTTGCGGGACTGCCCGCGCCTCCGGTAATTGTCGCGGTGGGTCCCGAGCCCACTCCGGACGTACTCCTGGACATCATGCAATTGGGCATCCGGGGGTACCTTTCGGCGCCCTTTGACGCAGCCAAGGCCTGGCAGACCCTGGAGCGCCTGGCCTTCGACAACCACACTCCGGCCGAACGTCACACCGGCAAGATTCTGGGATTCCTCTCCGCTGGCGGAGCCGGGGCCACCACCTTGGCGTGCCACATCGCGGCCGGGTTGCACAGCTCCACCGGAAAGAACACCGTGCTCGCCGATTTCGACACGGGGGCCGGCATGGTCGGGTTTTGGATGAACATCGAGAGCCCGCATTCGGCCCTGGATGCGGTGAACAACGCGGAGTGCCTGGACCTGAATCTTTGGAAAAACGTGGTCTCGAAAGTCAAGAACGGCTTGGATGTCCTCCCCGCTCCGGCAGAGCCTCCGGTTGCTGATCCCCCAGCCGAGCCGTGCTTGAACGTGCTGCGGTTTGCACGCGCCTACTACGACTGGATGGTGATCGACCTGGGACGCGGCAGGAATGACCTCGTGGCGACTTTGGCGGGTGCGACGGACAACCTGTTCCTGGTGACCACGGCCGAGATCGCCAGCTTGTTCCAGGCCAGACGCCTGCTGCGCTGGTTCCAGGACAGGGTAGAGGGCAGGGCGCGGGTGAAGGTGCTTGTAAACAGGCTGCGGAAGGAGCAGCAGTATTTCCGGCGGCAGGAAGTGGAGAAGATGCTGGGGGCGCCCGTTGTGGGCGTTCTGCCGGACGAGGTGAACGAGGTGCATTGCGCGCACGGCGAGCGCCGGCTGGTACCCCCAAGCGCCAAACTCGGCAAGGCCGTTTCGGCGCTGGTCGACACCATCGTCGGAGCTCCCCAGCAGGACCGGCCCAGGCTGCGGCTCTCGCTCTTCCGATAGCGGGCACCGGCCGTCAAACCTGCCGGCAGACGCGGAAAGGAGGAACCGTGAAGATTGAAACGCACAAGGCGGGAAGCGTCCTGGTGATCAGGATCCTGGAGGCTCGATTTGGCGCCGATGCGGTGGATTCTTTCAACCAGCAGGTCCTGCCGTTGATCCGGGAAGGGAACCCAGCGATCCTGCTCGATTTATCCGCGGTGAGTTTCCTCGACAGCAGCGGCCTGGACGCCATGCTCTCCTGTCTGAAGGCCCAAAACCGTCCGGGCCACCTGGCGGTGTGCGGCGCCAGGGAGAGCGTCGCGTCGCTGTTCAGGCTCACCCGCATGGACAGAGTTTTCCGTTTCTTTCCGACTAGCGAGGAGGGCGTGGCCGCCCTCTCCTGAGGGGGCGCTCACGGAGGTCCATGCAGGCGAATCGCATCCATCTCACGATTGACAGCAGCCTGGCCGACGTGTTTCTCGTGGGCCTGCTCGTCAACAGCGCCTGCCGCTTCGTGGGATTGGACGAGACAGAGGCTTACCAGATGGAACTCTGCGTGGTAGAGGCCGCGAACAACACCATCCGGCACGCCTATAACGAGCAGGCCGGGCACGAGGTCGCGGTGTCGCTGGCGATCTTCCCCGACCGGCTGGAATTCAGTGTCGCCGACAGGGGGTCGCCGATCTCCGAGGACGTTCTGGCAGTACTGCGGCGCGAAGCCTCCGCCACGGACTATGATCCGTTCGCACTCGACCAATTGCCCAGGGTGGGCATGGGACTGGAGATCATGCGCGAGGTGATGGACCAGGTCGACTACGAGTCCAGCGGGGGCGGTAACTGCCTCCGAATGACGAAGCGGATTCCTGCCCCGGCGCCGGAGGTGTAGCCCGGGCACTATGCATTCCCCGGTTTCGCTGCGGCGATGGAGGGTACCATCGTGATGGTTTTGTTCGCGGACGATTGCGAACTGCAGCGCAGAGCGGTGGTGGCCCACCTCGAGCAACTCGGTCACGAGGCTCTCGCTGCTAGCGACGGCGAGGAGGCCTGGGAGATCCTGCATCACAGCGCGGTGAACCTCGTGATCAGCGATTGGGCGATGCCCAGGATGGATGGTCTCGAGCTTTGCCGGAAGATCAGGGCCGCGGACCTGGGGCGCTACGTGAATGTCATCCTCTGCACCGCCCGCAATACCACGGCGGACCTGATTACGGGAATGACGGCCGGCGCGGACGACTTCATCGGTAGGCCCATGAACTTTGCCGAACTGGATCTGCGCCTGCGCCTAATTGAGAGAGTGCGAAACCTCGAACACGAATTGGAGGACCGGAACCGGAAGCTGTGGGAGGCCAATTCCCAACTGCGGGCCGCCGCGCGAATGGAGAACGATCTCAGGGCGGCGGCACTCGTGCAGACGAGTCTGCTGCCTCAGTCCGGCTGTCTTCTGCCGGGGGTCAGGATAGAGTGGCTGTTCATGCCTTGCGGCGTTCTGGCCGGTGATGCCTTCGGTTGCTTCCCGCTGGACGAAAGACGCCTGGCGTTCTACCAGTTGGACGTCTCCGGGCACGGCATTCCGGCGGCCATGCTCTCGGTCACTCTGAGCCGGGTGCTGGCGCCCGGGT
>JBEKWU010000169.1:0-9118 GCA_049512775.1 Bryobacteraceae bacterium | reverse complement strand
CGCCCGGTGAACTGGGACGACGTGCTCACGCGCGCACAGGCCAGCCACGTCTCGCGATGCCTCTGGTTGGGCCTGACTCTCGCGCGTGACCTCCTCGGAGCAGCGGCGCCGGAGCTGCGCCGCGAGACTCTCGCCGCCTCTGCGCGAGAACAGTTGATGAATGGCTCCGGCGACGTGTCGATGCGTTTTCAACTCGCACTCTTGGAGCGCCTGACAGACAAGGTCCGCTTCTGGCAGGGCATCCTGGCGCCCACGCCGGCGGACTTTGAATCCCTCCATATCCCCGCCTCGCTCTTCCCCGCCTACTACCTGGCCCGGCCGCTTCGCCTCGCGGTGAAGCACGGCCTTCTGGCCACCCGCCGCCTCCTCGCCGCCGGCCGGATGCCGGCGTAGTCCCGCCGCGCCCCACCCGCCTGAAGACGTCAACCGCCGTGGTGTGTCTGGTTTCTCGGCCCCTCAAGCCACACACAGTCCGACGGTCTGTTGCGAGACGCGGATGCGGCCGGTCCCTGCTTTCTCTTGACTCAGCCAGAATGTCTGTGGCATACCGAGGTATGCGCCCTGCATATGCTATAGGCATTTCGCCCGCGTGTTGAGGCGGCGCCGGGCACGGTGCGAGCCAGACGGGACTTCGAGGCGAGCGACGGGAGAACACTGTGGAGAGGCGGCGGTACGAGCGAGTCAGCACTAAACTGCGATGCGCCTTCGTGGGGGCGTCCCAAGTTGTGGAGTCGTGGATTGGGGTGACGGAGAACATCAGCCGACAGGGGCTTCTGATTCGGTGGCCCCGCGGGCGGCCGGACGAAGAGGTCTTGTGCGTTGGGCATTCGGTTTGGGTGGAGGTGGAGTGGCCCACTGATGACCGGTCCGAGAAGACGTATCTCCGGTGTCGGGGGAGAGTGATCCGGGTTTCGACGGACCCGGAGACAGGAGCCGCGCTGGTCGCCGTGTATATTCGCCGGGCGGGCCTTCACAGAGATTCAGGTAGGGAGCCGGTGGCAGGGGGCGCGGGTGAGGCAACGTGGGATCAGAGAACCAATCATAGGGGCGGCCGAGAAGGCGGGGAAGAGCCATCATGACCGAGGCCGACGGCCACCTTCCACACCGGCGCCAGCCTAGGATCCGGGCCGCTGGAGGGATCTCCGCCAAGGAGGCAGAGCGCCGGTGTTTATGAAATGCTCCACCGCAAACGAGACCCGGTAGGCGCCAGCAAGCGGCACCAAAGCACACACCTCGCCCAACAAGATATGTTCGCCCAATTCCACCTTCAAGGGCTGACCGGGCGCGATAGCCTGTTCTACGAGGAGATCCAGCCCGCGGTCTGAAGCTCCCACCAGCCGGCCACAAGTGTTAATTTCGCTCGGGCCCAGCAAGGTGACCCGTACCAGCTCGTTGGCTTTTACGGTCAGGTGAGGTACAATGTAGAGTTTGGGCAGTGTGGCTGTATCTCGTCCCTGGAGTGCCCCGAGCGGAATTGATGGTCGAGGTGCCACGTCGGCGCCGCTTCTCTTTCCAGCCAGACTCTACAAGCAATAAGGATTATGCCATGGGAATGTCTATGCGTCAATCCCTTGCGCCAGGTTTGAACTGGGGACGACGTGCGCCTCGCGGCACGCACGACTGTCCCCGCACATTCGGGGGGAGGGTTGAGTCTGACCGGGAGGCGGGGGTTTTTCAGCCCCCGTCCCCGACTTGGAGAATGCCGTCGAGTCGCTTAGACTGGGGAGGAAGTCCTGCGCTTGCAGGTAGCAAGAGTAGGTTTCCTCATCTGTAAGTGTATACCGCTTACGGAAGTATAACCATTCTACCAGCCCGCACAAACTCTCACTCCTGTGTCGTACGCCCGAGAAGCGGAGAAGCTACCGCCTTGACACGGCACCGTAAACGGAACTAGAATATCAGCAAATCTTCGGCTTAGGAACAGCTTGGGTGGAGAGGGCGCCGCTGCGGTGTCCGACCACCACACGATTTTTTATGACGCAGATTGGCTCTGCAATTCGGAACACGCGCGTGAGCTTGGGCAAGACCATGGCCGAGTTCGCCGAGATGATCGGGTGCAAACAGAGCACCATCAGCCGCTACGAGGCCGGAAGATTGACCCCGAGCCGCGCCGTGCTGATACTGCTGCTGCAATTGGCAAAAGGCGCCGACAGAGAGATCATTCTGGAAAGCTTGGGAGTGGATCGCTCGACGCGAAGTGAGTGGAGTGAACGGGATCTTCTGGATGCCCTCAAGACGTTTGAGGATTACTTAGCGATTCCCGGCAAGCAAGCGAAGCGTGCTCGCGGAAATCAGCCGGCGCCAGCTTCGCGGCTGGCAGCGTTTGCCAAAGCCGCCAAGCAAGTCCTGCTCGAACGCCCGGAACCCGATCCTGCGCTGGTGACGATATTGGAGCACTGGATCAGGCACCGGGCGAATCCCAAAGCTCATCAATACTTCCGGCACGCGGCAGCTTACCTGGACGTGGAGCTCAGCGTTCTCGAAGCCCGTGCAAAGGACAATCTTAAGACTGGAGAGGCTGCTAGCTGAGCTTGGCGACCTTCCGGGGGTGCGATTGGGGAGCTAAGAGTGGCCGACGGTGAGGTACCGATCTGTCTGGGGGGTGCCGTCTCGTCCCTGAGACCCAGCATAGACCGAGGTTTGGGGGAGTAGAGGAGCGTGGTCGGCGCCGTGACAGGAACTTCACGACGCGCAGGTAGGAGTTCAATGCCCGCATTTGGGGCCTGCTCAACGCGCCAGACGAGATCCAGAAACCAAGGGGGGGATCGGGCCCTGATGCCGGCGGCTTAGCCATCTTCTTAAAGCGTATGCTTGAGTGATGTCCGCTGTTCCCTTTGTACCAAAACGCGTTCTCAAGGTAATAGTATTCTGAAAGTGGCATCTGTTTCACAAAAATGCAGCGGGCAAGATTAAATTCCTTTAATGAAGTATGCGGCGGATGGCGCGTGGAGTGAGCCTGCTGGGGGTTTCCAGGGGCGGAAGCGCCTGGGTCTCGGGCGCTACATCGCGCCGGCCGTGGATTTCGGGACCGATCGTCCTGAGAGCGCGTGGACAACCGCAGCTTGCAGGTGCGCATTGGCGGCGGCGCTGCGGAGAGAAGCGCGCCGGAGAACCTCGACATGCGGACCATGCCTCAGGATATCGATCAGGATTCCTTGCAAATGGCTGCAAATCACGTTCACAACAATCCCACCCTCGGGTGGTGGTCTGAGCTGATCACGGATAAGCCCCGGTAGTAACTGATGGAGCATCGACTGCATGGATAGCAGCACATGAACCTCCGGCATCGAACCACGATCCCGGCAGGTTGAAATCGGCAAGATGGTAGCGGAATCTCTCGGCTTCTCGGTCCTCCTGGATCGGGGAGGCAACCGATCACGCATCAGGTCCCGGTGGAAGGGGGCTTCCGATACCCCAAGATCCTTCAGCAAGTCGTGCCCACTCGGCGGCCGCTTGCGCCGCAGCAGGCGGTCGATCTTGTAGACGCGGACAAGCTGGCTCATCTCAGACGACTTCCGGATGATAAACCCTTTGACTCCGGCTGACAAGTGCCACTTCGAGTATGTCAAGGCAAGATAGAAACTTCCGCTTCCCAGCAAAGTAGAAAGTTCCGGTTTTCAGAGGTCACGCCAGACCTCCGTGATAAGGTTGATGCTGTCCGCGCGGGGTCGCGCCCGCAGCGGAAGCCCAAGGCCGAGGCGACGGGGCTGGCTCCGGAGAATCGGCACTGACCCCCTGAGGACCGCAAGGTTCTCAGGGGCTTTTGGTTTTTGCAGTTCACAGCGCCACATTTTTTGGTGAAGCCTCTGAGCGGAGGCCTTGGGCAGAGAAAACGCGAAGATCGCCGGGCCGTCTTGGCCCGGCGCTCCTCGTTCTTGGACGCCGAGCTGGCCAAGACGCTTAAGGCGGACGCTGTGTTGAGCCGCACTTGTGTACGACGCTCGACGGGTGAAGCGGTAAGCGTCCTGATCGCCTGGTGTGGCTCGCAACGGGGGGGGCGAGCGCCAGCCGCACTCACCGCGCATCTGTCTGCCGGCTAACGGCTGGAACACGCTTTCCAGCGGGGAGGTCGCGATCGGCACGTCCGCCGGTCCCGTGACCGCGAATCGTTACCTGGCCGCCAGCCGGAACAGCCGCGCGGCGATCCTTTACTGGTATCAGTTGCCGCGCCGGACCGTGGCGAGCGAATGGCTGGCAACTATTCCGATATCGGAATAGACGCCATCCGCATCCCGGCCAATGAGAACCTGGAGCGGGACATCGCAGAATTGCTGACCCGTCCGGTGGGACGCCCAAGCCACAAGCCGGTGGTCTGGTAGAAGAGTTTCCTGTACCAGGCAGCGAGTTGGAAGACAGCGCGGCGCGTGGTAGCCAAGGTGGAGTTCCATTTTGGCGAACTGTTCCCGCGCGTGGGCTTCATCGTGACCAACCTGGAGACGGACAGCCGGGCGGTGGTGCGGTTCTACAACCAGCGGGGAACAGCGGATCAAAGAAGGCACGCAGGCGGTGAAGATGACGCGGCTGAGTTGCCATCGATTTCGGTGCAACGAGGTGCGGCTGTGGCTGAGCGTGATCGCCTACAACCTCGCGAATCTGTGGCGGCGGGCGCCCTCTGGGCCCGGCGCTGCCGACGAGAATCGAGAACTGGTCGCTGACGAGCTTGCCGCAGCGATTGGTGAAGACGGGTGGCAGGCTAATCAAGCACGCGCGGTACTACTGGTTGATGCTGGCCGAAAGCCATCTGACCAGGCGGCTGTTCGGCGCGATGGTAGGCAGGATCGCCGCCTTGCCGGTGGCGACCGGGTAGCGGGAGGGCGATGACACAGCGAAATCAGGCAGGCTGGGACGCAGGGGCCGGAGAGGTGTTTGTGGAATGTGCTGAACAGACGGAGTTCCCCGGTTTTGGACTTTCCGGGCAGGGCGAAAACTGTCCCTTGCGGGGGCGAAGACGGCTCCCGACGCGGAAACTGCACCGCGGAGGATCGATGGATGGCGGCGGGTCCGGACTGAATAGGACCTGCGAGTCTAAAATGGAAATCCTGGCCAAGTTCTTGCGCTCCCGGAGGAGCCAGAGCCGGCCCGTTCGTGGGCCACTGGAGTCGCTCGCGATGTTGGAGTTATACTTGATGACGGCCAGGAAGCCAAAACGGTAATCCTGGCTGATGAACTCCGGAAGGACAGAGGGGAACAACGGGGATGCCAAGCGAATGGTCTTCGGTTGCACGCCGGGCGCGTGCGCTTCGGGCGGTAACGGCGCTCGCGATAATTTCGATCTTCTTTGGTCTCGGCTGGCCGCGTGCCTTCGCGGCCTCGCGAGATCACCAGCGGCAGGCGGCGCCAGCGGCCTCCCGGCAGGCCGGTCCCGGAGCGCCCGTCCTTCCGGCGGAAAACCCCCCATCTCTCCCACTGTCCACGAACCGCCCCGAGGCGAAGCTCATGAGCGTGCCATTGAATTTCGAGCCGAACCAGGGGCAGGCGGACTCCACGGTTCAGTTTGTCTCGCGCGGTTCCGGCTACGCGCTCTTCCTCACTCCGGGCGAGGTCGTCCTGAACCTGGAGCGGCAACCGCCGGCATCGGCCGCCTCGACCGGGCAAACGCCCGAAGCCGCTTCCGTCGACACTCTGCGCATGAGCCTGATCGGGGCAAATGCCAAGGCCAACCCAGTAGGACTCGTTCCGCAGCCCGGCGTGGTGAGCTACTTCATCGGCAACGACCCGAAGAAGTGGCGCTCCGGCATCCCGACCTATGGCAAGGTCAACTATGCCCAGATCTACCCTGGCGTGGATCTGGTCTTTTACGGCAATCAGCGCCAGTTGGAGTACGACTTTGTGGTCGCCCCCGGCGCCGACCCCAGCCGCATCGCCTGGCGGATCGAGGGGGCCCGCGCCAGCGTCGACGCGGAAGGCAATCTGGCTCTGAGTGCGCCCAACGGCCCGGCCAGCTTCAAGAAGCCGGTGCTGTACCAGATGGATGGAAACAAGAAGACCAGCGTCGAAGGGTCGTTCGCCGTGGCCGGGAACCAGATTCGCTTCCGGCTGGGCAGCTACGACCATTCCAGGGCGCTGATCATCGATCCCGTGCTCAGCTATGCCAGCTATCTTGGCGGAAGCGACACCGATCAAATCGGCTATCCGACGGGGCCCGGTATCGGTCAGGTCGGCACGTCGCAGGGTCTCGCGCTGGACAGCGCGGGTAGCGTGTACCTGACGGGCTACACCAAATCGATAGACTTCCCGACAAAGAACCCCTATCAAGGTGCGCATCCCACAAACGGGTCATATACTACGGCCTTTGTCACCAAATTCAGCCCGGACGGTAGTTCGCTGGTTTATTCCACCTATTTGGGCGGCCACGGCGCCGAACGCGCTTACGCCATAGCGGTGGACTCCAACAACAGTGCCTACGTGACCGGTTTGACATATTCAACCGATTTCCCAATCACCCCTGGAGCGTACCAGACGGTCTGCGCCCCAATTCCCAACCAGACAGGGGAGTCCACTGCGTCATCAAACTGCAACGCCTTCGACTGGAACGTGTTTGTGACCAAGCTGAATTCCGCGGGAACCGGCATTGTCTACTCGACATTTCTTGGCGGGTACGGGAATTGGGCGTACGGAACCGCCATTGCCGTGGACGGCGCGGGCCGCGCCTACATTGCCGGAATCGAGGACGATATTTGCTCCCCAGTTTATTATGCGTTTCCATCCTGCTTTCCGACCACCAGCGGCGCGGTGATCGGTGGAGACAAGCCCGGCGGAGGCTCTGGCCAATACGCCTTCGCCGCGGCGTTCGATCCCACCGGCGCTCACCTGCTGTATTCCACTCTCTTCGGCGACTTGAATTACAATGGCGGTGGCAACACGTATGCCACCAGCGTAACGGTGGATCGAAACGGCTACTTCTATATGGTCGGCGAGACCCAGGCCGGCCAACTGCCGACAACCGCCGGGGTCATTCAGCCTACCAGCGGTCCTCTGTACCCCGCAGGAGTCTCTCTGTCGGCTAACCGCGGCTTCATTGCGAAGTTCAATCCCGTCACTTCCGCCGGTGGGGTATCTCTAGCGTACGCCACCTACCTTGGCGGGCTCACTGCGAGCGTGAGCGACTACATCAGCGGCATTGCCATAGATAGCGCAAGCAATGCCTATGTCGTCGGGTATACGAATTCCAAGGATTTTCCCGTGACGCAAGGCGCTTATCAGACCGTCTGCGGGCCGAATGGGCAGACCTGCGCGGCGGCCCACGTGACCAAGCTGAACCCTTCCGCCAGCGCCATCCTCTGGTCCACCTATGTGGGAGGCGGCAAGCCCGATGGGAGCGACTCCGTATTCTTTACCGGTCCCATCCAGTTGGATGGGGGAGGGAACGTCTATATCATCGGGCAGACTCGAGGAGGTCCGGGTTTCCCCATGGTCGATCCCGTCGAGCAAACCCCAACCGGCGGGTCTCAGCAGGTGTTGGTCGCCGAACTCGACCCCACAGGCTCGCACTTACTGTTCTCCACAACCATCGGATCCCACGGGCTCAATACCGCGAATCCAGCCGGGCTGGCAGTCGATGCCAACAGCAACATCTACCTTGCCGGCAATACGGCAGGCCCGGACCTTCAAACGACCCCCGGCGCATTCCAGACTACCTCCAGCGACGGCCCGTGCTGCCAGAAGGGGAACGGCTTCGTCGTCAAGATCGGATCAACCGTTCCGTACGTCTCGGGGGTTTCCGACAGTGCGGGCTACCAACAGGGCATTTCCCCCGGCGCCTGGATTACCATTTGGGGCGCGAACCTGTCATCGACCACGCGGCTGTGGCAGGACAGCGAGATTATCAACGGCAAACTGCCCACGCAGTTGGATGGAGTCAGCGTGACCATCGACGGCAAAGCGGCGGCGGTGAACTACATTAGCCCCGGCCAACTCAACGTACAGGTTCCGGATGACACCGCCACCGGGCCTGTCCAGGTGGTGGTCACTGCTCCGCACGGCACGGTGACGGCCACCACCACGATGCAGACCGTTTCCCCCGGCTTTTTCATGTATGCCGGAGCGAACGTGGCGGCGCAGCACGCGGACTATTCCATCGTGGGGCCGCCCGGCTTGTATCCGGGAGCGGCTTGCACTCCGGCGAGACCGGGTGAGGTGATTATCCTGTACGGCACGGGCTTCGGGCCAACATCGCCGCCAATTCCCTCCGGGCAGATTGTCACCCCAGCGCCGGTCGTTGACCTTTCCGCCATCAGTCTGACGATCGGGGGCAAGCCGGCGCAGGTTCAATGGGCCGGAGTCGTCGAGGCCGGGTTGTGGCAACTGAATATCCAGGTTCCGGCGGACGCGTCCACTGGCAATGCGGCGGTTGTGGCGCAGATCGGCGGGAAGAGCACCCAGGGCGGCGCGTTTATAGCGATCCAGGGACCATGACGCCAACCCGCTCGGCAACTCAAAGGAGAGGAACGCGGGCGCGGCGCCAAGCTCGGCGGTGATCCGAGCACAGCGGAACCCGTCGATGGGCAGGAAATAGCACGACACGTTCCCCCGGTCATTCGTACCGCAACGCCCGGATCGGATCGATCAGGGACGCACGTCGCGCCGGGATGTAGCAGGCCGCCATCGTAATCAGTACCAATGCAACCGGAACCACTACGTAGGTGATCGGGTTCGGCGCGCCCAGACCGACCAGGCCGGCCGTGAGCAGGCGCGCCACGGCGAAGCTGATCGCGCCACCCGCCAGCACCCCGCCCAGCACCAGCGCCAGACCCTGCCGTAGCACCATCTTCACCACTTCCGCCTTGCTCGCCCCCATGGCCATGCGAATCCCGATCTCCTGCGTGCGCCGGCTCACCGAGTAGGCGATCAGGCCGTAGAGCCCGACCAGCGCCAGGGTCAATCCGAGCAACCCCATCGTCGCCACCATCTGCGTGAGCATCACCACGACCGAAATGGCGCGCTGCTCGTAGAAGCTCGAAAGCGTCCTTACGTTATAGATGGGCTGCTTCGGGTCCAGGCCGCGCACCGCCTCGCGCAGGGGCGTAGCGATGGCGGCAGGATCGCCCTCGGTCTCGACAATCAGGCTCATGCGCGAGTTCTGGTCCTGCGCAAAGGGAAGGTAGAGATACTGGATCGG
>JBEKWU010000168.1:0-9173 GCA_049512775.1 Bryobacteraceae bacterium | reverse complement strand
AGTACCAGCCCACGTATTCGTTGCACCCCAGCACGTCCAGAACCTGGCCCAGCGGGTCGTCGAGCATCTGGGTATCGGCGTTTGCGCCGTGCACCTGGAGGGCCGCGGTGAGCAGGCGTGTTGGGTCCTCGCGCCGCGCGCGTTCCACCAGCCGGGTCAGGAATCGCAGGCGGGGCTCGCTGATGGGGGTCTCATTGGCCACCGACCACAGGATCACCGAGGCCCGGTTCTTGTCCCGCGCGATCATTTCCACCAATTGGTTCTCGGCGTTGGCATAGGTGTCCGGATTTTCCCACCGAATGGTCCAATAGACCGGAATCTCGGCCCACACCAAGAGACCCATGCGGTCGGCCAGCCGGGTCATGCGCTCATCGTGGGGATAGTGGGCGAGCCTCACGAAATTGCAGTTCAACTCCGCGGCCCAGCCCAGCAGGGTCCTGGCATCGTCATCCGACCAGGCCCGTCCCGTCCGGTACGGCGCCTCGGCGTGTATCGAGATGCCGCGCAGGAAGATCGGCTTGCCGTTCAGCAGAATCTCCCGGCCCGAGGTCTCGATGCTCCGGAAGCCGATGCTGTCGCGCACCCGGTCGGTCTCGGCCTCCAGTGCCACGTCGTAGAGCTTGGGATTCGCGGGACTCCAGAGGGAGAGCTTGGCGTCGAGGCCGATGGCGGCGTAGCCGCTCTCGCCGGTTCGGACGGTAACGGCGGCACCGGCCTCGGGGATCTCCACCGTGACCTTCTGGCGCAGCCGCGGGCCGTTGAGACGAACCCATCCGCCTACCCGGCTGCGCGATCCCTTCTCGAGCTGGATCGAGTAGTCTTCGATGAAGGTCTCCGGGACTTCCACCAGTTGGACGTCGCGGGTGAGGCCGCCGTAGTTCCACCAGTCGGTGTTGACCGTGGGTACGCCCTCCATCCGGCGCGCGTTGTTCACCAGCACGATGAGGAAGTTCCCCTTCTCGCGGACCAGGTGCGTGATCTCGAAGTTGAAGGGGGTGAATCCACCAACATGTTCCCCGAGCTTCTTGCCATTCAAAACCGCGATGGCGTGGTAGTTGGCCGCCCCGAAGTGCACGAACAGCCGCCGCCCCGGTTCCAGCCTGTAATCGAAGTCGCGCTTGTACCAGAGGGCGCCTTCGTAGTACAGCAGCTCCGGCCGCTGCGTGTTCCAATCACCGGGCACCTGAAGACGCGGCGACCGGTCGAAGTCGTACTCGACCAGCTCGCTCTTGGAGCGCGGCTTCCGGTTCGCACCAAAGCCCGACTCGATGTCGGGCTGCCAGCGATAGTCGTAGTATCCAACCTCAAAGGGATCCACGATCGTCTGCCACGAACCGTTCAGACTGACCGTCTTCCGCCCGGGGATATTCTGAATCGGAGCGGGGGGCTGCGCCAGAGCGCCTCCCGCAAGCATTAACAGCGCGATCACATGTTGCATTGTCGTCGACTCGCTCTCTGTACCAACCTTTTCAGTCCATCATAGTTTCTGTTGCCGCGGGGTGCCCTCTGGGCCCTCCGGCAACAGCATCTCTTCCCAGCCATCGGCGCAATGGACGTTGCCTGACCGCAGCTTGGCGGCCAGACAGTCGCCCTCGCGATTGAACCACAACAGCGGGTGATAGCAGGTGGACTCGAAGTCGTCGTTGTACGCGCTCTGCTCCCGCTGGCCGTACCCGGGAATCTCGGTCGAGTCCATGAAGAGGTTATCAGTAACTGCTCAAAACGGAAATGTGGGGTAAGATCGTGGGCCCAGGCGCGTCAGGCCCGGGCCCACTCAGCATTTCCGGCCGTTAGAAGAGCAGCTTGACGCCCAGTTGGATGGCGCGCCCGCCGCCGGTGCCGTTCACGCCGCTGCCGCTGCCGATCACGGCTGAGACGATGCCGAAGTTGTTGCTCCCGAGGGTGGTGAAGTTCGCGTTCGATCCCCCCGCCCCCGCCCCCGGATTGGCGAACTGCGGCGTATTGGTCAAGCTGAAGGCCTCGCCGCGGATTTGGAGTTTCATCCTCTCGCTGATGTCGATGTTCTTAAAGAGCGAGGCGTCCAGGCCAAATAAGCCGGGCCCGCTCAGGCAGTTCCGGCCCACGCTTCCGAAAGTCGGCACCGACTGGATCGGAGCCGCGAAGCTCGACGTGCTGAACCAGGGATTGCCGGTGTTGATCCCGTGCAGAATCTGAACCGGAGCGATCTGGTCCGCCGTCTGCGTGTTGTTGGGAGCGAGCAGACTGGCGGCGCTGTAGCGAACATCGAACGGCGATCCGGTCATCAGAGTCAGCAGGCCGTTGAACTGCCAGCCGCCCAGGATCTGCGCGACCGGCCCGGAGCGCAGCCAGTGCTTGCCCTTGCCGAAGGGCAGTTCGTAGACGTAGCTCTGCACGAACGTCTGGGTGCGATCGAAAGTGGTCCGCGCATAGTTCCGTTGCGGGTTGATATAGAAGAGCAGCCCGGCATCGTCACCATCCTGGTAGCCCATTCCCTTGCCCCAGGTATAGGATGTCGTAATCATCAAACCGCTGGAGAACCGCCGATTCAGCTTCACTTGCAGAGCGTTGTACATCGAGGAGAATCCCTGCCAGTACTGGGTGGTGTTCGCCGTGCGCGGATACTCGGGCTGGCCCTTGGTGCCGAGGCCGAGCACGGTGGCCGCGTTGATGTTCATCGCCGCCGCCGTCCGCACTCCGTGATTGCCCACATAGGCCGCATCCAGAGTGAAGTGGAACGGCAAGGCCTGCTGCACCGAAAAGTTCCAGGACTCCACATAGGGGTTCTTGTAGTCCAGGGGGATCACTTCCCAGGATCCAGTCGCGGGCGGGTTCGTAATGATGCCGTTGCTCGGGATCGGGATGGGAACCGGCGCCGGCAAGCCGGCCTGGAACGTGGCCGGTTGGCCGTTGGGCAGCAGGGCCGGTCCGTAGCCGTTGCCCGACGGCAGATACTGGTTGTTCGCCTTGATCGGATAGTTGTCGAACGCGTATTTGTTATCCGGGAAAGGAGTGTAGCTGATTCCATAACCGAGGCGGAACACCGTGGATTCGGTCATGCGATAGGCGGCGCCAAAACGCGGCGCGAAGTACTTGTACCGGGTCTTCATCCCCAGGTTGATCGGGTTGCCGCCCACTCCGGCTATCACCAGCGTGTTGTCGACGGGATTGTAATTGGAGAAGCCGCCTGCGAAGCGGGGCGTGGCGGGCGGGTAGTATTCCCAGCGCAGGCCGAGATCCAAGGTGAGCTTGGGCGTCACCACCCACTTGTCCTGACCGAAGACGAACAACTCCGAGGCGCGGTAGGTCGGGAAGTAGGTCGCCAGGTCCCGGCCCACCAGGCTCGGCACGTCCAGCAGGAAGCTGGCGAAGCTGTTGCCAAATCCTTTCGCTGCGCCTGGAATCGAACTCTGCGCGGTGTCGAACTCGAACCGGCCGCGGGGGCTGAACTGCTGCGTCTGGAGCAGGTCGTCGCGCAGACGCCGGAAATCGACGCCCCACTTGACGGTGTGATTGCCGACAGTCTTGGTCCAGGTGTTGACGGCGTCGATGTTCGCCTCAGCGCGCTTCCACGGCAGGCTGGGCGAATAGCCGACCAGAGGGTCGGTAACTCCGCCGTTGATGTTAATCCAGGACATGCCGCTGCTCCAGGCGTCGATATTGGCGCCCGGAATGCCAATGTTCGTTGCGGCGGGGATCCCGTAGTCGGAGTTGTAGGCGTCGTTGTGATAGTGCGCCACACCGACGCGGAACTCCGCCACGAAAGTGGGAGAGAGAATCCGGTTGTAGTTGATTCCGGAACTGTAGGTCTTCTGCTTGCCCGTTCCCATGAAAGCGGTGCTCGGCCCAGGGCCACCCGCCAGGCCGAACAGCGGCGCCTGGAAGACCACCGGCCGCGAGAAGCTGAAACGGCCGCTCAAGCGGTCCTTCTCCGAAAGGTTGTCGTCGATCTTGACGTCGAACGAGTCGGTGTCCTTGGTGAAAGGCAGAAGCGCGTAGTAGTTGTTGCTCGGGTTGCTGAGAACGAAGGACTGATTCGGCTTGGGCACCAGCCCCAGGATCGCGGCCGACACCGCGTTGATCCGGTTGGGGGGAATCTGGTTGCCGCCAAACGGCGTGCGTCCGGTTCCATCCGGGTTGCCCGTGTTCGGGTCGTAGATCACCGTGGGCGCGGAGCTCAGATCGCCGCCGCGGAAGGGCATCGAAGGAACCGTAACCAGGTTGGTGTTGGCTTCGTGGTCCTTGATCTTCAGATAGTCGCCGAAGAAGAACAGTTTGTTCTTCTTAATCGGCCCGCCCACGTTGCCCCCAAAGTAGTTGTAATGCACCTGGCCGACCGTGGGATTGAAGAAGCTGCGGGCATCCAGGTGGGTGTTCTGGAAAAACTCGTAAGCCGCGCCGTGGAAGGTGTTGCCGCCGGATTTCAGTTGCACGTTGGTGTTGGCGCCACTGGCCCGGCCAAGTTCCGCTTCGAAGTTGCTGGTGGAGACGTCCACCGTCTGGATGGCCTCGATGGGCGGGATCAGGATCTGGAGCAACCCGGTGCGCTCGTTATTGTCAATGCCTTCGATCTGGAAGCTGTTGCCCATCCGCATCTGGCCGTTGACTTCGGTTTGAAGAGAGCTCGACGCGTTGAAGAACTGCGAATGCTGGAACGCGGCCTTGGTGGTTCCCGGCACCATGTTGAGCAGAGTCTGGAAGTTCCGGTTGGCCCCCAGCGGCATGGCCACCATCTGCTGGGTCTCGATCTTGACGCCCGTATCGGCGCGGTCGGTCTGCAGCAGCGGGGTGACGTCGGTGACCTCGATGGTTTCCGTCATCGCGCCAGGCTGCAACTGAACGTCGACACGCGTGGTGCTGTTGACGATCACGTCGATCCCTCGGCGCATTTCCTTCTTGAAGCCGGTCGCCTCGGCGGTGACCGAATACAGGCCCGGAGGGAGGTTAGAAAACGTATAGTTGCCGCTTTCGTTGGTTTCACCGGAACGGCTGATTCCGGTATTGACCTCGATAATGGTTATTTTGGCGCCGGGCACGACCGCTCCCGACGTATCCGTAACGGTACCCAGCAAGGTAGCATTGACGGTTTGTGAAAAGGCCAGACTGGTGCAGAAACATACCAGCAGGGCCAGCAGCAGAATCAAACGTAAGCGAGACATGGTCTTGAACCTCTTTTCTCGAAGTTGCTCGATACCCCAAAACACCCTTCTGTCTTCAGCGGTTATCGCGCCCGGCTGTGCTTGGACCGCGACGCGCGTACTCGTGCTCACCACCGGGAGGATGTCGCGCCGGGTCTGCCTGGAAGCACGGCATCTCCACTTCAGCGCCGGCCACGGCGGTGAGACCTGTGACGGGGCCGGGCAGCATCAAGTTCACAGCA
Source organism: Bryobacteraceae bacterium (assembly GCA_049512775.1). Taxonomy (GTDB): domain Bacteria; phylum Acidobacteriota; class Terriglobia; order Bryobacterales; family Bryobacteraceae; genus Fen-330. Next base: position 3,814 of record JBEKWU010000168.1, on the reverse strand, counting down.
TGGGGGCAGGCGGAACCTGCGCTCAGGGCAGATACAAGGAGCCTCAGCGCGCCGAAGTGTGGCATCTGTACTAACCGCTGTCTAAAGAGAACCCACAGTAGTGTATGCGCGTTGTTGGCAGAGCATCAAGTTTAATGCGTTAATTTAACTTCGTTCCGGCGTTTGGAACCCCCTAGAGCCGGGTAGCGGTTATACCCGCAAGTAGTTGGAGCGGTGTGGGTTACATTCAGGGCGGCGATCCGACGTTGGGCGCGGCCCTCGCCACTCGAACCGCCGGACGTGGGCTTCGCGGACGCAGGGTCCCTTCTACTCCTCGAAGACCTCGATGGCGTTCACGAGAGCATAGTTGACCACCGGGAGGAAGGTGAGATCGAGTTTGCCCTGTGGCGAGGCCGGAATCCTGTGGAATACCCGGACGACGGCGCGCAGTCCCCCCCCCGCTTCCTTCAGGATGTCAAAGTCCTTCAACAGGGTCAGCCCGTTGCAGTAGAGGTCGAAGACACGGTTGCCGATCCCGCTGCCGGGGGTGACATTGGCAAACCACGGCTCCATAAAATGCAATCGAACCGTGTAACGGCTTCCTTCGACGACGGGGATGGAGTAGCTGAAATGGCCCAGGCGGTTGGTTTCATACAGACCCGGATCGACCGCTCCCTGGACCCGCGCTGTGTTGGTGGACTTGCGGCCGCCCACGCTGCACTCGTCCGGCATCCAGATCTGCCCGAGGTGATCGCGGTATATGCTGTCCCGCGTGGATAGCCGAATAGGCAGCATCTTGCCCGGAGTGCCGGGCAGGATTTCCAGCGCATTCAGAAAACTCGGACCGGTCCCCAGGAACGTCAGATGGAGGAAGCCGTCCTTGGCGGGGGCGATGTCCTTAAAGATCTTCACGGTAGCGGTGTTCACGGCGCCGGCATCGGAGGCTACATCCAAGGTTGCAGCCGGCACGCCGTTGATCGCAATGCTCACACTGCGCAGCGACTCGGTGGCCACGCCGGTCTCGGCGAAATAGAGGTGGAGCTCGTAGGTTCCAGGACTGAGCGGAATGTCGTAGACGAACTGGCCTTCCCGTCCGCCCTGAAACAGCTCGGGCTCCCATGTACGCTGGATTTGCAGGGCACCGCGGCGAAAAGTCGTGCCGCCCCGGAAAAAGCGATCCGACATCCAGATCCGGCCGAGTCTGTCCTGATAATCGTCAGACCGGTCACCAGCCGCGATCCGGATCGCCGCGGCCTCCCCGCTCACAGCCGGGGATCGGCCGGGATTTGCCGCTGCAACCCGCCGCCCGGCTCTTTCTCGACCGGCCGCCACAAACCACCAACCCGCCAGGAACAACAGCGCCAGCGCTCCGGCCATCCACGCCAGTCTTAGCGTGGTTGCCTTCGGCTTTTCGGACTCCATCGCCGCTGGCGGCTTACCCGAAGGCGCTTCCGCGCCCATGCGGTCCTCCTTTTCGGAGGGGACGCTTTCCGGCTGCGGCACGAACTGCGGCGCATAGCATCCGCTGGGGAGGACGATTTGGATCTCGTGATCACGCCCGGTCGTCGCGTAGTACTCCTTCAGCCGCTTCCGAAGGTGGTGCGCGTTGACCCGGACCAGCGCGTCCTGTTGCGGGTCGAAACCGGGATCGCGGCCCAGCACATCCAGCCCAATGCCATACTCCGTAATCTCGCCCGCCGAACCCTTGAAGCACTTTTCGCAGAGGTAGAGGAGCAATCGGGAAAGCTGCGGCGAACGCTTGAAGATATCGGACGCCAGCACTGTGGCTAGCTCGGTTCTGCGCCGATCCTCTGGCTGGCCTACGTTTTCCGGCCCCGGGGCAAGAGGCGTTGGCATGCTGATAAGGGAATTGTATCACTTAGGCCATTCCAGCCTGCGCCGGAAATTTAACGTATTAACGTGAGACAAGTCCGGTTAACGGGCGGTGGTCTTCCTTCGAGCCGATCGGGCCCGGGGTGCGCACCTCGGGGACTCCATCCAGCACCAAGGGATTGCCCACTCCCCGAGGGCTTCGTGACCCAGTTGCTGGCTGGAGCGGATCGGCGCCACGTCAGAGGTGGCTGGGAATTCCACCGGCGCCGTGTCCGGGGCGGCCCCCATCGGGGCTAGCCGCGGCTCACAAACCGGAAGAAGAGCGCCTGCTTCGACACCGGTTGGGCGCGGTCGGCCAGGGCAGCCATCTGCTGTTCGCTGAGCGGCGTGAAGTCGCGCGCCAGGGCGAGGTTCTCTTCGAGCTGCTGGATTGAGTCGCAGCCGATGATGACGGTGCCGACCGGCAGCGACAGCGAGTAGTACATCGCTTCGCGCATGGTGAGCGTGCCGGGCGTCTTGGCGATGACCGCGCCCTCCCAGGAGTGCCGCTGGTGCTCGAGGTCCGGCGGCGTCCAGGTCTGGAGCAGACGCCCGCGCGCGGGCACCTTCATGCCGATGATCCCCATCTGCTTTTCGACCGCCAGCGGCAGGAGTGTCTCCATGAAGCTGAAGTGATACTTGTCGGCGGCATTCACGGCCATGAGAATGGCGTCGAAGGGATGACGCCGGATCGCTTCGGCCAGCGGCTCCGGGCGGAAGTGGCCGGTGACGCCGAGGTAGCGCACCATCTTCCGATCGCGGGCTTGGATGAGCGCCTCCATGGCGCCGCCCTTTCCGAATACGGCCGCAACGTCTTCGGGCTCACCGATGTCGTGAAGCTGCCACAGGTCGAGATGATCGGTTTGGAGCAACTCGAGCGACTTCTCGAGCATTCGTAGGGAACCGTCGCGACTGCGCTCCTTGGTCTTGCTGGCGAGGAACGCTTCGGAGCGGCGCCGTTTCATAACCTGGCCGATGTACTGCTCGCTCCAGCGCTCTGGCCCCCCGTAGATCGACGACGTGTCGATGTAGTTCACGCCGAGATCGAGGGCGCGTTCCACCAGCGGGACGGCGACCGCTTCGTTGTGGCCGCGCTCGAGAGCGGCCTGGCCGCCGAGGCTGAAGATACCGACCTTATAACCGGTCCGGCCGAGGTTGCGGGTCGGCATGGCCCGGGCGGTGACGGGGTTGCTCGGTGCGCCCGGGGTCTGAGCCGGAGCGGACCGGCCGAGCAGCCCGGCTGCGGCTATTCCGCCGATTCTGAGAAAGTCGCGTCTGCGGTGGCTGGAGTGACTCTTGCCCATATCTGAACTCCCCCGGTCCGGCATCTCCCTTTCCGGCTCCCGGCTACCAACCAGGATACAACCGGGCGCCTCGCGATCGAGTTCCTTCTTGCCACGCCTGTCCCCGTGTTCGCGGCCACGGAGCTACGCCCATTCCTTGAAGAGCGGAACCCGGCGATTTCCATTCTGCCATCCTGGCGAGCATCGATTGTACCTCCAACCGCCTCCGTCGGAGCGTTGCTTTCATCCTTCCCATCCCGAGCGACTCCGGCGGCACTACTGGCTGCTGCTGGCCGAGAGTCATCTGACGCGGCGGCTGTCTGCGGCGATGGTGCGAAGGATTGCCGCCTTGCCGGTGGCGACGGGATGGAACAGGAGAGAATGACACCGGCCGAAGGTCCCTGCTACGGTCGCGGTTCGGCAGACTTCACCGACTCGTAGAACTTCTGCATCACGAAGAACGCCGCTTTCTTCTGGCCGCGTTCGGAAATGAGTCCCTTCCGGTTGAAGTAGTCCTGGATCCCCGGCAGGGTCCGCCTGGGAGAGCGGAAATCCATTAGAATCCACGGCGTCGTGCCGCGCAGGAACGGAATCCGTTTCAGCATCCCGATCTGGTGCTCGTAGACGTTGCGCTGGTACTCTTCCGTGAAGATGGTCCCTTCGTCGCCGTGGTAGCCCTG
>JBEKWU010000167.1:0-9786 GCA_049512775.1 Bryobacteraceae bacterium | reverse complement strand
GCCTGGCGGTGCGCATGGCCGGGATGCGCGTCAAGCTGTTCGGGATGAACCTGGCCTGAGAAGGCAAGCCGGCAACCGGCACGCGCCTCACGCCATCCCGCTGCAACGGAGCGGCGCGTCCTGCACCAGAAAACCTTCATCCGGGGTGATCCGGAGTTTCGTCTCGCCGCGAACGGCGGCGGCCAGCTCGATCAGGTGAGTAGCGCGGGGGAATCTCACAATCTCACCGCCCGCGCTCTCTCAGAACCGGGCTTGAACCTCTCAGCTCATCCGGCTCCCGCCGTGGAACCCCGCCGCACGCCCATCTGCCAGTGTGCGAACCGTCCCGGATCCCGCCGTAAAATGCGCGCCATCCAGTGCGTCGCCCTGCGCAAGTGACCGCGCAGCTTCTTGTATTTCCGATAGGCCCAGCAGGCCAGGGATCGTTCCAGTTGCCGCATCATCGGGTAAAGCGCCAAGCGATAATATCGCCCGTAATACTGAAGCAAGCCTCGAACGATCGGGTTGAACATCCGCGACAGATCCTCGATTGCCTTGTCGCTGCGTAAATGCAGGTTCCAGGTACGAATCTCCGCCCGGATCGCCTTGCTCGCTTTGTCGGAAACCGCCGGACTGAGGTTGATGAAGAACTTCCCTTTCCGATTCTTCGACCTCCGCGGCCGAAACGTATAGCCCTTCTCGTTCTGGTAGGTCCCTCGGCGGTCATCATCCTGGCAATAGACGATCTTCGTCTTTTCGGGATGAAGCTCCAGCCGACGGCAGTGTTGCAACTTTGGCGTCGCCAATGCTGGTAGGGTGGCGAGGTGACAAAACCATGGCCGGGGGATTTCAAATGGCGGCAGTTTGAGCCGCGGTTGATCCTCATGGACGTGGGTTGGTACCTACGCTACTCACTTTCGTATCGCGACGTCGAAGAACTCTTGCAGGAGAGGGGCTTGTACGCCGACCACGTGACCGTCTGGCAATGGGTTCAGCGGATGTGTTGCAGCTACGACTCCTGAGACAGAATCGGTGATCTGGACGGACAATCTGCAATTGTGGATTCTGTTGGGCGGGGGGCTCGCCATCCCGATTTACGTCGGTGCTGGCCATCGGATCGGGTCCCCTCGGCGGTGCAGCACGCCGTCGGTGCGCGATGCCCGGCGATCGGCCTGGGTTCATGCATTGTTCAAAATGGTTTTCACTTTATGTCTGGTGCTGTGCGCACTTGCGCTGTTCGCATGCTATGCCCATCAGTCGAGCCAGCCCATTCAGGCGTTCCAGCAGGAGATTGCAGAACCCGCCGACCGCGTGATGCCGAAGTTCATCGCGGAAGTGCTGCCGCAGGGAGTTTCAGGATTGCTGCTCGCGGCTTTGCTGGCCGCCGCCACGTCCAGCCTGAGCTCGGCCATTGACTCCATCTCGAGCGTGGTGAGCATCGACTTTCTCGCGCGGTTTTCGCTGCGCGCGTCGCCCGACCATTTACGTGTGGACAAGAGCGTCTCGGTAATCGCAGGAGCGATCAGCATCCTCACGGGCCTCAGCATTGCGGCCGCGTTGAAACGCGCGGACTGGAACCTAGTGGAGATCACCAACGGGGTGAATACGGTTCTCGTCGGCCCTATGGGGGCCCTCTTTTTCGCGGGCATGCTGTTTCGCCGGGTCGGCAGCGGCGCTGCGATGGCCGGTTTCCTCGTTGGCGCGTTCATGAGCGTCTTCACGTCGTTCGGCAAAGAGTGGTTCGGATTGGCGCGGAGCATCTCGTTCGTGTGGGTGGTTCCATCTAGACTGGTGTTTGGACTCGCCGCGGCCTGTCTCGCCGGCCGCCGGCAACACTGAGAGCCTTACGATGGGCCGTTCCGTGCAAAGCCACCCGCCCGAGGGTGGGTTCTGACGCGAAGGCGCGCCAGCGTCACTGTTGCCGGTACTCGCCAATCGTGTGGATCCTGTCGTGCTGGATGCACAAGCGTTGGCCCTGCAGTACTACAGAGGCGTCCCTGAAGGCCGAGATGGATGCGTGGGGATGAGATGTAGATGTTCCGCCTGGAGGAACCGGGCGAGTGTATGCTTGACATTCTGCCGCACGACAACGCATTCTGAATCCGGCCATGTTTTGTGTAGGTGCGATCAATGCCGCCAGTCCGACCCCGCTCAACAGCAACGGTTGTTTCGATGCTGGGTCGGCGAGGCGTCTAGCGAAGCGCTGGATCGACATCGAGCTCGACGGCGTGCTCATTCTCGGCAGCATGGGAGAAGGGCTGCGGCTGCCGGACGATGTTCGCAACGCGTTCGTCGAGACAGCGCTGACCGAAGCCGGCGACCGTATTATGATCTTCGCGAGCGCTGCGGACTTGTCCCGGGAACGGATGCGCGAACGGGCCCTGCGTTATGCCGGCATGGGAGCGCATTGTATCGTGCTGTGCCTTCCACCAGCCACCGCTGTGCCCGAGGCGATCGCGGCCGTCAAGACCGTCGCGGACGCCTGCCCGGTGCCGTGCTGCTATTACGAAGTGCCCGCGAACACGGGTACGGCCCTGATGTTCGATGAAATCGCCGATGTGCTCTCACACGAGAACATCAAAGCAATGAAGGACTCGAGCAACAATGCTCTCCTTTCTCAGGCTCTCTCGGCGGGCGGACCTCGGCTTTACGGCGTTCCGATCCTGGACGGGGTTGAATACCGAACCGCGTATTCGCGACTGCTGGGCTACGACGGGGTGATGCACGGAGGGGGCGTTCTCACAGCGCGCCGTGTGCGCGCCATATGGGACGCCGCCGGAGAGGGCCGCTACGATGAAGCCCTGGCGCTGGACCGCGAGAATTCACTTTTCTTGGGCACGGTCTATAACCGCGTTTCGCGCCCCCTCCAAAACGTCATCGGCCAGAAGTACGCGTTGCGGCTGCTGGGAGTCCTGGACTGTGAAGCCGTCACGCTTGATCAGGTCTTGGACGATCCTTCGCGCGACCGTATCGCCAAAGCGGTTGAAGAAAGCCGCCGCTGGCTAAAGTCTCAAGACGAGTCTGCCGGCAGAAGGACGCCCCTGGATCTCTGCGACCGGCATTATCGATAATATCTGTTCCTGCCATGAGCGTGGCTCACGCAACTCGAAGGCAGTTTCTCAGTACGCTCGCTGGGGCGGCGCCGGCATTTGCCCGGAAGCGCGACCGGCGCCCGAACGTCATCGTGCTTTTCGCGGACGACATGGGCTACTCCGACATTGGCTGCTACGGCTCGGAGATCGCCACGCCGAACATCGACCGCATTGGCGCAGGCGGCATCCGCTTTACACAGTTCTACAACAACGCAGTTTGTTGCCCATCGCGCGCTTCGATTCTCACGGGGCTTTACCCGCACCAGGCCGGGGTTGGCGAGAACCGCCGGTTCCCTCAACACCCAGCTTATCGGGGGGTGCTGAACGATCGGTGCGTCACCATTGCTGAAGTGCTTCGGCCCGCGGGTTACAGGACCTGGATGAGCGGCAAGTGGCATCTGGGTAGCACGCGGCCGCACTGGCCGATAGACCATGGATTTGACCACTATTTCGGTCTGTTGAGCGGAGCCAGCAATTATTTCCGTCTTGATCCACCGCGCAAGATGGCGCTCGACAGCGAACCATTCGTCCCCAGCGGACGGTTCTACATGACCGATGCGTTTACCGATCACGCGATGAAATGTCTGGAAGAGTCCCACCAGAACGGTAAGCCGTTCTTTCTTTACCTGGCCTACACGGCGCCGCATGACCCACTGCACGCCTGGCCGGAGGACATCGCTCGGTATCGAGGCAAGTATATGGTGGGGTGGGACGAACTTCGGCGCCGCCGGTACAGGCGGCAGCTTCAATTGGGCATCATCCGGCATCGCTGGGCCCTCTCACCAAGAGACCCCGATTCGCCTGCCTGGGATACGGTTCGCGAGAAAGACCGGCAGGATCTGTCGATGGCCGTCTACGCCGCGATGGTGAGCCGGCTGGATTGGAACATCGGACGGCTGTTATCCCGCTTGCAACGGTTGGGTATGGAACAAAACACAATGGTTTTGTTCCTTTCCGACAACGGAGCCTGCGCCGAATTCGTCAATGAAGGGAAGCCGGGCGCGCCACCGGGAGACATCGATTCCAACTTGAGCTACGGTCTGCCGTGGGCGAATCTCAGCAACACGCCCTTCCGGTTATTCAAGGAATGCGTTCACGAGGGCGGCATCGCGACCCCGCTGATCGTACGCTGGCCCGATCGGCTGCGCTCCTCGGGCGGCCTGATCCATGAGCCAGGACACCTCATCGATATCATGCCGACTTGTCTGGATGCCGCGGGCGTTCCCTATCCGGCTGATTTCGCTGGGAGAAATCTTATTGCGCCGGAAGGTAGGAGCCTATTGCCGCTGATTCAGAGCGGTAGTCGTCCGAAGCAAATCGATTTCTTCTTCGAACACCAGGGCAATCGTGCTGTGCGGCGAGACAAATGGAAGCTCGTGTCAAAGTATCCTGGCGCGTGGGAACTGTACGATCTGGAAGCTGACCGCACGGAGTTGCACAGTCTGGTCGGGCAGATGCCGCAACAGGTGCGCGATCTGGAATTTGCACACGAGGCCTGGCGACGCCGCTGTGGCGTCGTACCATGGCAAACTCTGACAGCCAAATGATCAGTTACCACCTGATCCATGCGAAGCACGGTTACCCTGGTACAAATAGTGATCCTGGACTGAGGGCCGGCAAGCATTATGGCGAAGCGATCTCCTGGGAAATGGAGCCGCATGTAGCCGAACGCCTGTCCGTTTCGGTCGGACGAGCAGCGCGGAGGGATTACAACGAGTCTCTGGCCGGAAAGCTGGAGTGCTTTTAGATCGGCTAATGCAAGGGAAGCAGGCGCTTGAGCTTCCCCATGACAGAAGGAAAGGAGAACTGATGTTGATCTCAAGAAGACGTTTGTTGACCATTCCCGGAAGTGCTGCCTTGGTGACCGCACGAAAGGTAGCAGCCCTGCCGGCGGACAAGATCGAGGGTATCGAACATAAGGGAGTTCTGATCCACGAATGCGGAATCGAGGGAGAAAGGCGGCGGGATGACACTGTGCCAGCGCATCCCAACGGAATCCAGGCCAGCAAGGACCGATGGCTGGTCATCTACGCCACGAGAAGCTTTCGGGGTTTTGACGACGACCGTAGCATCGTCTATCAGCTTCGCGCTGGAGCGCTCGACGGCAAGATTGTCAAAGAAGGCCTCTTGGCCCGTATTCAAGCCGATCCGATTGATGGTGGGAGGCTCTACGAACTGCACCAACTCGGGCACCCCGTCCTTTTCGGTGTGCCCCGCGGTGCCCGAATCCTGGGCAGGCCGGCTCCGTCGGCCAACGTTTTTGTCGCCAAGTGGCGCCGCACAACCCTGACGCTCGACAAGGACAAGGACCAACTGGTACACGGGGCAGGAAACAGGGCACCCTCGCTTCAACGGCAGGCCGTGCAATGGATCCAGTTTCGCCTAAGCCCATCCGAAGACGATATTGAGATCATTCAGCCGGTGTCCCTCCTGCGCCAGAAGGGGTACGAGACAGGAGAGGCTTTCTGCAGTGCACCAGTCAAGACCATTAATCAGAGCTTTGTGCAGGCTGTTCCCTATAAGCGCGACGGAACAGAGTGGGTTGACTGCAATCATTTCGACGGAGCTCCGGTGTGGCCGTTCCTGGGAACAGGGCGTCTTGCCTGTCTCCGGTACGCCTACAACGCAGAACTCGGCCGCTACGAGTGGATTCAGACAGGAACGCTGTTTGGCGGCCGTGACCTTCCGCTCATCGAAGCGAGCCTTGCTCAGATGGGTAACCAGTGGATCATAGCCGCTCGCCCGTCCGCTGCCGGACTCGTCTGGGTCCGTACGGAAGATCCTTTCGCGGAAATGCCTCCGCTGACTCATCGCAAGGACCCGGCTACTACGTCTCCCAGGACCGCTTACGTGTGCGCCGACGGGGTGCTGCGCTTGTTCACCGGTGACAGGGCCGTCTCCCCCTACCGACAGGCGCGCAACCCTCTCTACTGCTGGGACATCGACCCCAACAACGGGTTCACCCCCTCCGTCCGTCGCGTGATTTTCGACAGCGTAAAAGCGGGCCTGCCGATTCGCCAGGAGACGCCGCCCATGATCGACATGTGCAAACTGCTACCGCATGCTGGAGGTCGCTTCCAGTGGATCCTTCATCGGGTACAGGTGGACGCGGACAACCACCCGCGCCCGCAGCGGTCGACTCCTCCGATCAACGAAAAGGAAAAGGGAGTCTGCGGCGTCTATTACGCCCAGGTCGCCTACTCGGAAAGCTTTCCATCTCGTTGGGAGTTCTGATTCCCCGGTTCTATGATGAGGATCTTCCTAAAAACTAAACCGATAACTGATGAAAAGCAATTCTGAAGTGCATACTGAGCGCCAGCTCAGGACAGACGACCTCATCGTGATTACCGGCGCGGGTGGTTTCATCGCCGGCGCCTTGACCCGCTACTTCCACGATCTCGGGTACACGCGGATCCGTGCGATCGATCGCAAGCCTCTGCCGGAATGGTATCAGCGGGTTCCGGGCGTGGAAGCCCTTTCCCTGGACCTCAGTGAAAAGGCGAACGCCATCCGCGCCGTGGAAGGCGCGGCGGAGGTATACAACCTGGCTGCCGACATGGGCGGCATGGGCTTCATCGAGCACTTCCGGGTCGAGTGCCTGCGCAGCGTGCTGGTGAACACCCATCTCATCGAAGCGGCGTGGCGGGCGGGCGTGCAGCGCTATTTCTTCTCCTCCTCGGCATGCGCTTACAACACCAACCTCCAGAAGGACCCGCACGTGCGCGCGCTGAAAGAGTCGGACGCGTATCCGGCGATGGCCGAGCGCGGCTATGGATGGGAGAAGCTGATTTCCGAGATGTTCTGCCAGGAGTACTGGGCCGAGCGCGGCCTGGAGACCCACCTCGCACGCTTCCACAATATCTACGGGCCTCACGGCACCTGGTTCGGCGGGCGCGAGAAAGCGCCGGCCGCCATCTGCCGCAAGGCAATCGAAGCGCTGGACTCCGGCAATCACAGCATCGAGATCTGGGGCGACGGCACCCAGACGCGGAGCTTCTGCTTCATCGAAGATTGCGTGTTGGGGATCGACCAGATCATGCACTCGAAGGATCTGATCGCCACTCCGATCAACCTGGGTTCGAGCGAACTGATTTCCATCAACGATCTGGTCTCGATGGTGGAATCGATCGCGGGCGTCACGCTGAAACGCGCGTACGACTTGAACGCGCCGAAGGGCGTGGCCGGACGGAACAGCGACAACACCTTCATCCGGCAGGTTCTCGATTGGGAACCCCAGACTCCTCTGCGCACGGGCATGGAGAAAACCTATGCCTGGATCGGCCAGCAGTTCGCCGATCGCAAAGCCGGCAAACGGGTGGTCCAGGACTAGGCGAGGAGCAGGCCGGCATGCCATCCACATCCATCGTTGCCGCATCCGAGCCGACAGGCATCGCTTCTTTGATCGGCAAGATACCTCACCGCCTGGCCCTGGCGGGCGGTTGGATCGATCAACCCTTCGTCTCCAGGTCGAACCCGGCGCCACCCGGATCGATGGTGGTGGTCAGTCTCGAACCCGACCGCTGGTTCATGAGCCGGGCCGGCATCGCGAGCGGAACGCGTGACGTAGCGCTGCGGTTGTGGGGCGGCGCCCTGCCTGACGGGCCTCGAGAGCAGCTTGTTCGGGAGTTGTACCGGACGGAAAACGGGGACAGGTCCGAGCCGTCGGGCTCGCAGGACATGATCGGCCTGATCTATCCCGGCGTGAGCCGGCTGGATTACGACGCGGCCCATGAGGGCGGGTACTTCCCGGCGCATATCGAGTCGAACTGCGATCCGGAGGTCGCAGGCTGGCTGGAGCGGGTGCTGCAATTAGTTCCGGTCAACCAGCGCCCCGAGGGGTACAATCCGCTGGGTGTGGTGAATCTCGATCCGGAGTGGATTCGCGGGCTGGGGCAGAGCGGCAAAGACTGCTACGACTCGATCCTGCGCCGCGACATCGCCGGCCTGGCGGATTCGATGAACCTGTGCATGGAGTGCTGGGGGGCGATTCTTCCGCAAACGGTCAAGCATCCCAGCATTCACATCGACTTGAAGGCCATCCTGGCTAATTTCCAGTCCCGCTACTCGGGAGCGATGTATTCGGGTTGCGGCGGCGGGTACCTGATGGTGGTGTCCGAGCGGGACGTGCCTGGAGCATTTCGGGTAAGAATCAGAACCCAGTAGCAGACGAGCGAAGGCCGGCAGGCTCGCCTCAGAGCATTTTTCAGGACATTTGGAATTGACAGACCTTCGTCGATCGATTATTATCAGGTGTCAAACGGGGATCTTCGTGGGAGTTGTGTGTATATGCGGCTTTCCGGACGGCGCGCAGGCGCCTGTTCCCTGGTGTTGCTGTATTGTTCGCTACCGGCACGCGTTGCAGGTGCCGACCCCGGCAGCTTCCTGCATGAAGTAGTTCCTTCCAGGGACGGCCATCTCCTCTATATCAGCTAAAACGAAGATGCGGGGAAACAAGGGGAAGCAGCTAAGATGCGACTTCGACTGGTCCTCAGTGTGTTGGTTCTGCTGCTTGTCTGTGTTGCCACTGTAGACGCAGTGCTCGTCGCCTGTGTCCAGGACCCTGCCAGCGCCGCGCTTGTTAGTGCTGCAGCGCACGCCGGACGTGTATCTACAGAGGAGGCTGTAGGGGGCGTCGCAGGGCGGAAGGCGCAAGGCCGGGTACTTTTGAGCCATTTCAGGGGGGAGAGAAATGAACCGTAGGCAGTTCCTCTCACAAGCGGTTGCCTTCGCCTTGCGGCCGGCTAGCGCGCGACGCTCCTGTTGCAGTTCCGATTCGCAACCGCGCCGGAAAAGTGATCGCTGCTGTGAGCCTATCGAATACGGCGGAGACCTTCCGCGACTCGAATCTGCCGGGCACCTCACCTGGCTCTCAGAAGCCGCGCAGTCAATCGAAAGCACAACCTGAGACGGCACAGCCCTCGATCTCCATCCGCTATTTGTGCCCGGAGGAAGCTGCGCGGGCGTGCGAGCCATCTGCGGTTCCGCGCTCCAAAACGTAATACCACAGGGTTGTTCTTATGTGACAGCATTGGGGTTAGCGCGGATGTGCCCGCAGCCACCGGATTTCGGTACTCTGAATCCTCAGCCGGCGTTGACAGAAACCGTGGCGAAGTTACTGGGCGGCCGCTGCTCACCGCCTTGACACCCCATTTGGGACCCCTGAGAATCCTGCGGTAAAACAGTAAGGTTCGCGAAGTTCCCGCTTCGCGCGCCGATTCTCAGGAGCCACCCAAATGGTGAACGATCGAAACCAGGATACCCTCAGAGATCCCGCCAAACAAGGGGTTCGCGACGTTGCTTCGGAGCCCAATAAAATCGGGGCTTCCACGCCTTACGACTTCGGGGCGAGGAACCTGACCGCCTACGGAGGACTGCTGCCGGTGGCCACCCTGCTGGAGAAACTCGGCTTCCAGCAACTGGTCGAAGAGACTCTCTCCGTCAAGCGCAAGACCAGAGCCCTGCCGATGTACCGATTCGTGCTGGCGATGGTGCTGGCCTGTTACGTGGGTTTCTCGCGCCTGTACCATCTGCGCTTTCTGAAGCGGGAGCCGATGCTGACGGGGATCCTCGCGGTACGGCAGTTGCCGCCGCAATGCACCTTCTGGCGCTTTCTGGCTGCCCTGCATCTGGGTGTAGCGCGGCAGTTGCTGGAGGTGCAGCGCCGCATGCGGCAGCGGGTCTGGGAAGCGGCCCACGTGCAGTTGACGGAGGCGAC
>JBEKWU010000166.1:0-9398 GCA_049512775.1 Bryobacteraceae bacterium | reverse complement strand
GTAATCCGCCTGGGCCGCGATCCGTTTCAACTCGACCGGCTGGAACAACAGCGGCGGCTGCTGGTAGAGGTAGAACACGAAGACCATCGCCCCGGTGAACAGGATGACGAACTGCATGGGGATCTTGGCGATGGCATTGAACAGCAGGCTCAGCCGGCTCTGCGCGATGGACTTGCCGGTGAGGTAGCGCTGCACCTGCGACTGGTCGGTCCCGAAATACGAGAGAGCCAGGAACGTCCCGCCGATGAGCCCGCTCCAGATGTTGAACTCGCTCTTCAGATCGAAGTGGAGGTCTACGGCGTTGAGCTTGCCCGCGGCGCCGGCGAGCGAGATGGCGTCCCGCAGCGACAGGTGCGAGGGCAGCAGCCAGATGGCCGTCACCAGGGCGGCGACGAGGCCGCAGAAGATGATCGCCATCTGCTGGACGTCGGTCCAGGTAAGGGCCTTGACGCCGCCGGTAACGGTGTAGAGCAGGACCAGGCAGCCGATGATCAAGGTGGTCGCGCGATACGGCCAGCCCAGAATCGCCGTGAGCACGATGGCGGGGGCGGCCAGCGAGAGGCCGATCGCGAGGCCGCGCTGGATCAGGAAAATCGCGCTCACCAGTGCGCGCGTCTTCGGGTCGAAGCGCTTCTCCAGGTACTCGTACGCGGTGTAGACGCCGGCGCGGTGAAAGATCGGCACGGCGGTGGCGGCCAGGATCACCATGGCGATGGGCAGGCCGAAGTACATCTGCACGAAGCGCATTCCGTCCACGTAGGCTTGGCCGGGAGTGGAGATAAAGGTGATGGCACTGGCCTGGGTGGCCATGATCGAGAACGCCATGGCGTACCAGGGCATTGTCTTTCCGGCCAGCAGGTATTTGTTGACGGTGTTGCTGCCGCGCCCCTTGTAGAGCCCGTAGACCACCATCGAGACCAGCGCCCCGACCAGGACGACCCAATCGAGCGGCCTCATGCGGAAAACGCTCGCGTGAAGACGTAGAACAGGACGATCAGCGAGGCGAGGTAGAGCAGGACGGCGACATAGACGCGCCGCCAGGTGCCGAGAAAGGGCGGGGGCTCGTTCATGGAACGGCCTTTCCCGCACTCAGCAGGTTGGCGAAGACACGGAAGGCGCCGGGCACGCCCGCGGGCAGTTGGCGAAACCACGAATAGGCGGTGAACACGTAGGTTCCCTTTCCGTATGGGACGTACAGCGTGCCGCCCGGTTTCGGGGTTTCCCCCGGATCGTGCGATTCCAGGAGCGTGCGGTAGCGCGGGTCCCATTCCGAGGGGAAGTACAACCCGCGCTCCTGCACCCAGCCGTCGAAGTCCGCCGCGGTAATCCGGTTGGGCTTCCGGAGCAGAGGGCTGGCGGGGTCGGGGAAGCTCACCGGCGCCTCCTCAACCGAGACGCGGTCGCGGCCGATTCGAATCGGGTACGGGCCGATCTTCTCGAGGGTCTGCGGGGAGGCGCCGTAGTCGAGCACGTTGTACTGCACCACCAGCGTGCCGCCCTTCTGGACGTAGTCGAGCAGCCGGTGCTGATTGGCGCGGAGGTCGGGCCGCACGTTATAGGCGCGCACGCCGGTCACGATCGCATCGAACCGCGCCAGGTCGCTCGCGGCCAGGTCGTCGGCGGTGAGCAGGGTAACCTCGCAGCCGAGCTGCCGCAACGCCTGGGGAACCTCGTCGCCCGCACCCATCACGTAGCCGATTCGCTTGGCCAAAACGCGGATGTCGGCGCGCACCGCTTCCACGGCCGAAGGCGGGAAGACCGCCTGCGGGCGAATGTGCGGGTAGGCGACCACCTGCATGCCCGAGCCGATCCTGCGTTCGCCGAGCCAGGCGTGGGCGAGAATCCGCCCTCGCGCCGCGGAGGCGGGCGGCGCGACTTCAAACGCCAGCGTCATCTGCTCGCCATCGCCGAACTGGAACTTCCTCGAGGCCGGCTCGACGCGCCAGCCGTCCGGGGCTTCCAGGCGCACCTCGCCCGCCGCCCCGGCGATGTTGCTCTTGAGCGCCACCTCGACCCTCTTCGGCTGCCGGTCGGGGAACATGACCACAGGCTCCGAGAACTCCAGCGCCACCGGCGGCACGATGATCACTGGTCGCGTGAACTCGCCCCGCAGCCGGTCCACGTAGCGATCGAGGACCGGGCGGGTCAGCTCGAGTTCGTCGGAGGCCACCCGCAGCCGGAAGCGCGCGCGCAGAACCGGCGGATTCTCCGGCATGCCAGTCAACTGCTGGTCTGGGATGCCGTAAGCGTCTCCGCGCCGCGGCTCGGCCAGCCAGTACGGTTGCGAGCACTTGGCATCCTCGGGGACCTTCCAGGTGAAGTCGCGGGTGCTGGGCTGGTTGAAGGGCAGCTCGACGTCCATCGCGGAGTCGCGATCGAGGGAAATCCCCAGGAGGCGAATGGCGAGGCGCGAGCGGTTGAGCGCGGTGGTGCGCACGGTCATCGTGGACCCGGGGACGAACTCGGAGCGGTCGGTCGAGGCGTCCAGCCAGAGTCCCGCGCACAGCGCCACCGCCTCATCCAGTTCCGCGCGCTTGCGCTCGGCCCAGGGGTCCTTGAGAACCGCCATGCGCTTCCTGGCATCGAGCAGCAGGGGCACAACTCTCTCGGGCTGCGCGGGGTCCAGCGAGCGCGCCGCCTGGGCCAGGATGCGGCCCACTTCGGCGCCGCCCGGCACGCGGCTCCAGGTGGTGTCGATGCCGTCGAACAGGTCCTTGGAGGCAGGCTCGCCGGCCACCGGTACCAGGGAAGTGGTTGCCGCGCCGCGCCGCCGCGGACTTCCCATCCCCTGGCTGGCGTGCATGCTCCGGCTCAGGCCCGCGATCTCGATGTAGGAGTAGCCGAGCACCGGGTTGTAATCGCCCGTCTCGATGGTGACCTGCCCCGTCGCCTCCGCCGGACGCCCATAGACGTTCCACACCGCGCGCTTGGCCTGCCAGGGTTCGACCCATTTCAACTGCTCGGGGAAGCGGCTTGGGTCGGAGGCGGCGGAAAACGCCTCTTTGCCCAGCAGCGCGGAGGCCTGGTGGTGGCCGTGCCCGTCGCGAGCCGTTCCGGAAAAGCAGAGAATGATGACGTCGGGGCGAAACCTGCGGATGATCCACACCAGGTCGGCGAGGACCGCCTCGTGCCCCCATTTGTCGAAGGTCTCCTGGGGACTCTTGCTGAAGCCGAAATCGATGGCGCGGGTAAAGAACTGTTCGGCGCCGTCAATTCGGCGGGCGGCCAGCAGCTCTTCGGTGCGGATCAGGCCCAACAGGTCGCCCTGCTCCGGGCCGAGCAGGTTCTGCCCTCCCTCGCCGCGGGTGATCGAGACGTAAGCTGCGCGCATCAAGCGGCCGCGTGCCAGCCAGGCGAGCGTGGGGGTATGTTCGTCGTCGGGGTGCGCGCCGATCATGAGCGCGCTGCCGAGCACGTTCAACCGCCCCAGCGCCAGGCGAACCTCCGCGGCGCCGGACAGATTGGGTTGCGCGCTCGCGACCGCGGCCGCAAGCAAGAGCAGGGCCGTGGCCCTGAAGCGTAGGGATAGCATCTAAATAAATGGTAAACGATTCCCTGGGGCGGCCTGGAGGGTGCACGCGCCTCGTCAGGTCCGTCGCCGGATCCGGATCCGCTGAGGAGATTCGATCACCACGTCCAGGACGTCACCTTCAGTGCATTCCAACCGGAAATAGTCCCGCAGAGCGGTGTGGCCCATGATCCGCGGCGTCCCATTGCGTTGCGCCGTGCGGTTGATCGTCCCGACAATGGGCGATTGCGAGTCCTCAATGTAGATCTCTATGGGACTGTTGTGCGATCCGAAAAAGAGGTCGAAATCGACCGGGACGTTGAAGAAGCCCTGGTTGTAGAGAGCCTTGTGCAGAGTCAAGACCAGCGTGGGCGTCCGCACCTCCTCCCTCAGCGCCGGTTGCGCGTCGGTCTTGGAGAAATCGGCGCCTTTGAACAGCAGCGGCTCGCCCGAGATCTTCGAGAGGGCGTAAGCGCAGCAATCGCAGAAGTTCAGACCGGCGGGATGGTTGCCCTCGCCGAACGTTCTCCAGGCGATCCTGGCCTCCTCGACATGCTCTTGAGTGAATGGTACGACGTCAATTTTCGCCCGGTGCAGCAACAGGTCGAATTCGCGCCCGCCCTGTTCCTGCTTTCGGGCCTCGATGACTACGGCCGTTTCGAGGGCGTTAACGGCCGAGATCAACCGTACCGGGTCGTCGGACATGGCGTCGATCAGGCGGTCACCGCCGGGCTCGTTCAGCAGAATCGCGATCAGAGCCGATGTATCGATAACCATTGTGGCTACGACGGCAGTCCGTGCTCGTCGAACCCGACGATCTCCTCCGGGCTGCGCGTGTCATGATCGGGCAGCGCGGCGCAACGCCTGCCGATCGCTCGGAGTTCATCCTTCAGGCGCAAGCAGGATCGCCGTCCGGTTTCGCGCTTCAATTGTTCACGCAGCGCCTTAATGACAGCCTCGGTGATGGACTGATGGGTAAGTTCGGCGAGATTGCGCGCCAACTGATCCGCCTCGGGATGTTTGATGCTCAGGGGCATGGGCGAATTCTACCTGATATTATACCTTCTACCCAGATTGTAGCACCAAACCCCGGGCGCAGTTCGTACCCGGGGGACTCCGGAGCTATTCCTAGCGGATCTGCTGCGAGAGGTAGCGGTCCAGCCCGACTTCGGCGATCTGGTGGAGTTGGGTTTCCTCCCAGTCGGCGTGCCCCTCTTCGTCGGCGAGCAGCTTCTCGAAGAGTTCCCGCGAAACGTTGTCGCCGGCCTCCGCGCAGAGCTTGATGTTTGCGTTGTAGCTGGCCACGGCGCCGAGTTCGAGCGCCAGGTCGTTTTCCAGTTGCGCCTTGACGTCGGCGCCGATCGTGAGCCGGTCCAGTTCCGAGAGGTTCGGAGCACCGTCGAGGAAGAGGATGCGCTCGACCAGGTGCTCGGCGTGCTTCATCTCGTCGATCGACTGCTTTTTGGCGTGGTCGTGGAGGCGCTCGTAGCCCCAGTTCTGGCACATCTCGGCATGAAGAATGTACTGGCTGATGGCGGTCAGTTCCGCCTTGAGCGCTTCATTGAGCGCTGCGATGACTTGGGTGTTTCCCTTCATTGAAAATCTCCCTCTCCTGCTCAGGATATCAGATGAATGGCGCGCAATCTGTGGTTTGACACGCTTCCGCGCCGCCTGTTAGGCTTCTGATTTGAAGCGGACTGCGCTCAATCCCGTTCATCGCCGCTTTGGGGCGCGGATGGTGGACTTCGGCGGCTGGGACATGCCGGTCCAGTACTCGGGGATCATCGACGAGCACCATGCGGTCCGGCGCGCGGTGGGGCTGTTCGACGTCAGCCACATGGGCGAGATCGAGATTCGGGGGCGGGAAGCGTTCCCACTGGTGGATTTCGTCACCACCAACGCGGTGGCGCGGCTCAAGCCGGGGCAGATTCAATATGCCGGGCTGTTGTACGGCCACGGGGGGTTCGTCGACGACATCCTGGTCCACAAGGTGGCCGAGGACCACTACTTCCTGTGCGTGAACGCCGCGAACCAGGAGAAGGACTACCAGCACATCCTGGCGGCAAACCGTTGGGCGGCCGAGGTGGAGTTCGCCAGCGAACGCTACGCGCAGCTTGCGATCCAGGGGCCGATGGCACTGGCGACGCTTCAGAAGCTCACCTCCACCGGGCTGGCCGGCATCCGCAACTACAACTTCGTGGACGGCGAGGTGGCGGGCACGCCCGCGCGCATCGCGCGAACCGGATACACCGGCGAGGACGGGTTCGAGATCTACTTCACGCCCGAGGAGGCTCCGCGAATCTGGGAGGAAGCGATCGGCGCGGGTCGGGAGTTCGGCATCAAGCCGTGCGGGCTGGGGGCGCGGAACACGCTGCGGCTGGAGGCCAAGATGGCGCTCTACGGCCACGAGATCGACGCCGAGACGCCGCCGCTGGAGGCCGATCTGGGCTGGATCGTCAAGCTGGACAAGGGCGAGTTTCTGGGCCGCGAGCGGCTCGCCGCCCAGCAGCGCGAGGGGGTCCGAAGGAAGCTGATGGGCTTCGAGATGCGTGGGCGTGGCATCGCCCGCGACGGCTACGAAGTCTGGATTGATGGCGCGCCGGCCGGTTGGGTGACCAGCGGAGGGCCGTCCCCCACGTTGAACCAGAACATCGGGCTCTGCTATCTCCCCGCCGGACTGGCGGACGTCGGCCGGCCGATCCAGGTCTCCATCCGCGGCCAGCTCGTCGAGGCGGTAACGGTCCCAACACCCTTTTATAAGCGAGCGAAATGAGCACATATCCGGAGGAGTTCCGTTATACGAAGGACCACGAGTGGGTGCGGCTGGAAGGCGACATCGCCACGGTCGGCATCACGGATCACGCCCAGCAGGAGCTGGGGGAGATCGTCTACATCGATCCTCCCAAGGTGGGTGCGCGCGTCGAGCAGGGCAGGATGTTCTGCTCGGTTGAGTCGGTCAAGGCCGCCAATGACGTCTTTTCGCCGGTCTCGGGCGAGGTGGTGGAGGCGAACGAGCCGTTGGCCAAGGAGCCCGAGAAGCTGAACCAGGACCCGCACGGCGCCGCCTGGCTGGCGAAGATCAAAGTCAGCGCGCCGGAGGAAATCGGCCGCCTCATGACGGCCGCCGAGTACTTCAGCTACATCGGCGCAGAGACCTAAACGCCGGTGCGCTATCTTCCTAAGTCCGAATCCGAACGCCGCGAGATGCTGGCGGCATGCGGAGTGAGTTCGCTCGAAGACTTATTCGCGCACTTACCCGACGAGGTCCGCCTGAAGCGGCCCCTGGCGATCGGGAGCGGCAAGTCGGAGTACGAGATTCTCGAATACTTCCGCGAGCGCGGGCGGGAGAACGCGACCGGATACGCGTGTTTCCTGGGCGCCGGCGCCTACTTCCACTACCGTCCGGTGCTGGTCGATACGGTAGTTTCGCGGGGCGAGTTTCTCACTTCCTACACCCCCTACCAGGCGGAGATTTCCCAGGGCACGCTGACGGCCATCTTCGAGTTCCAGACGATGATGTGCCAGCTCACTGGCATGGACGTGGCCAACGCCTCGATGTACGACGGCTCGACCGCCGTCGCCGAGGCGGCCATGATGGCGGTGCGCATCACCGGCCGGAAGCGGCTGCTGGTCGCCCGCCCGCTGCATCCGGAGTACCGCGAGGTGCTCGAGACCTACGCGCGGAACCAGGGTCTCGTGGTGGTGGAGTCCGGCTACGATCGCGCGAGCGGCGCGCTCGATCTGGGGGACCTCGAGCGCAAGCTCGATGCGGGCATCGCGGCGGTGATCGTACAGTCGCCGAATTTCTTCGGCGTCGTCGAGAACATGAACGCGATCGCGGGGCTGGCGCACCGCGCGGGCGCGCTGCTGGTGGACGTGTTCACCGAGGCGGTGGCGCTGGGGGTGCTCGCTCCCCCGGCCGGCGCGGACATCGTCGCGGGCGAATTGCAGTCCTTCGCGATTTCGCCGAGCTACGGCGGGCCGTTCGCCGGCGTCATCGCCACGCGCGAGAAGTACATCCGGCAATTGCCGGGCCGGCTGGCCGGCGAGTCCGTGGATACCCGCGGCAACCGTGCCTTCTGCCTCACGCTGGCCACCCGCGAGCAGCATATCCGCCGCGAAAGAGCCACTTCGAACATCTGCACCAACCAGGCGCTGATCGCCCTGATGGCGACGGTCTTCATGACCGTCTACGGTAAACAGGGCCTGCGGGAACTGGCCGCGCAGAATCTCGCCAAGGCGCACTACCTGGCGGGCAAGCTGCCGTTGTGCTTCTCCGGCCCGTTCTTCAACGAGTTCGTCGTTACCGTGGACGACCCCGAAGCCGTCAACCGGGCGCTGCTCGCGCGGAAGATCATCGGCGGCCTGCCGCTCGGGCGCTTCTATCCCGAACTCGGCAACGCGATGCTGCTCTGCGCGACCGAGATGACCCGCCGCGAGGACATGGACGCGCTGGCGGCGGTCGTGGGGGGGACGAAATGATCCGCCAGGTTCGAACCCACGTCAGCCAGAACGAGCCGCTGCTGTTCGAGCTGAGTTCGCCGGGGAAAGTGGGCTATCAACTGCCCGAGCTCGACGTGCCGCCACTGGACGCGGCCGAGGCGCTGGGCCCGGAGAACGTGCGCGCCCAGATCGAGGGGTTCCCCGAAGTCAGCGAGGTGGAGGCGATCCGCCACTTCACGCGGCTGTCGACCTGGAACCACGCGATCGACCTGGGCGTGTACCCGCTGGGCTCCTGCACGATGAAATACAACCCGCGGATCAACGAGCTGGTGGCGCGCACGGAGGGCCTGGCGTGGGCGCATCCCTACCAGCCGGAGTCGCTGGCGCAGGGCGCGCTCGAGATCATGGCGCGCCTGGAAGCGGCGCTGCTGGAGATCACGGGGATGGACGCCGTCACCTTGCAGCCGGCCGCGGGCGCGCACGGGGAGTTGACCGGCATCCTGGTCGCCCGCGCGCTACTCGCCTCCCGCGGCCACCCGCGCAAGAAGGTGCTGATCCCGGACTCGGCCCACGGCACCAACCCGGCCACCGCCGCCATCGCGGGTTACGCGGTCGAGAACATCAAGTCGAACGAGCAGGGCATGATCGACGTCGAGGCGTTGGCCCGCATCGTCGACGACGACGTGGCCGCGCTGATGATCACCAACCCGAACACGCTCGGGGTCTTTGAGGTGAACATCCGCGCCATCGCCGGGATCCTGCACGCCAAGGGCGCGCTGCTTTACATGGACGGGGCCAACATGAACGCGCTGGTGGGCGTGGTGCGTCCCGGCGACAACGGCGTGGACGTGATGCATCTGAACCTGCACAAGACGTTCTCGACTCCGCACGGGGGCGGCGGGCCGGGCAGCGGGCCGGTGGCGGTGAAGGCGGAGCTGGCGCCGTTCCTGCCCATTCCGCGGCTCAAGCGCGACGGCGGCAAGTGGGCGCTGGATTACGAGCGGGGGCAGTCCATCGGCCGCGTGCGCGCCTTCTACGGCAACTTCGGCGTGCTGGTGCGCGCGCTGGCCTATATCATGGCTCACGGCGGCGAGGGCCTGCGCAACGCCACGCTGGATGCCGTGCTGAACGCCACTTACATCCGCAAGGGGATCGAGGCCTGTTACGACATCGCGGCCGAGGCGCCCTCGATGCACGAGTGCGTCTTCAGCGACGCGCGGCAGGCCAGGCGCGGCGTGCGCACCGGCGACATCGCCAAGCGCCTGATCGACTACGGCTTCCATCCCTACACCGTCAGTTTCCCGCTGATCGTTCACGGTGCGCTGATGATCGAGCCCACCGAAACGGAAAGCAAGCGGGAACTGGACCTGTTCATCGACGCCCTGGTCTCGATCGCGCGCGAGGTGGAAGAGGAACCGGAGACGGTGCTGAAAGCGCCGCACTCGAC
>JBEKWU010000165.1:0-9476 GCA_049512775.1 Bryobacteraceae bacterium | reverse complement strand
TCCAGCAGCGGAAGCCGCTCCTCGATCGGGACCGCCGTGCTCAGGCTGACGGCGGCGGGTGCCGGCTCCTTGCGCCGCAGCATGGCGCTCGCCGAACCCGCCTTGGCGGGCATGCACGCCAGAATCAACGGGACCACAAAGGGGAAGAGCAAAACCAGAAACGCCCAAAACGGCGCCGAACGGCCCCGGTGGTTCGCATAGAGATACGCCAGACCGGCCAGCACGAGATTCCAGGGGAAGAAGGTGAACAGTTCCTCGTAGAAGAACACCGTCATCATCCCGCTCACCGAGCTCCCCGCCAGCACGTCTTCCACACTCGGCAGAAGTAACAGCAACGGCGAGAGGATCAGAAAAATGCGTGTCGTTCTCATCGGAATTCCGCCTCAACATCCCGGACTGGAACCGGATGAATTCCAGTTCTTCGATAATGTGACCCGAATATAGCACAGCGCCGGAACGCGTAACTGCCGCCCGGCGCAGCGGGTCAGCGCCCCATGGCCAAGTAGCGGAAGCCGGCGCTCTCGAGCACGTCGCGCTCCAGGAAGTTGCGGCCGTCGAGAATCAGCGGGATGCGCATGGATTGCGCCAGCGCGGGCCAGGGGAGGTCGCGGTACTGCGGCCACTCGGTCACCAGCACCAGGGCGTCGGCCTCCAGCGCCAGCGCTTCCGGCGATTCCGAGTAACCGATGGGCAGGCTGGCGCACTCCCGGCGCGCGCATTCCATCGCCACGGGGTCGTGTGCGCGCACCCTGGCGCCGCGGTCGATGAGACGGCGCGCGATGTCCAGCGCCGGGGCGTCGCGAAGGTCGTCGGTGTGCGGCTTGAAGGCCAGGCCGAGCAGGCCCACGGTCCGCCCCTTGAGGATCTTCAATTCGGCCAGCAGTTTCTCGATCACCCGCTCCCGCTGGCGCTGGTTCACTTCGCGCGCCGCCGCCACGATGGGCATGGTCAGGCTGTACTCCCGGCCCGTGGCGATCAGCGCCAGGGTGTCCTTGCCGAAGCAGGAGCCGCCCCAACCGATGCCCGCCTGAAGGAAGCGCGCGCCGATGCGTGCATCCATGCCGATGGCTTTGGCGATCTGCGCGATGTCCGCGCCCACCTTTTCCGCCAGTTGCGCGATCTCGTTGATGAAGCTGATCTTCAGCGACAGGAACGCGTTGGCGGCGTACTTGGTCAGTTCCGCCGAGGCCAGGTTGGTGGTAATCAGCGGCACGGCGCTGAGCCACTCCGGGCGCGGCAGGAAAACCGGCGCCGGAAAGGTCTGCTCGAGCACCGGCTTGTAGAGCGCGTACAGCACCTCCAGCGCCCGTGGATCGTCGGACCCGATCACCACGCGGTCCGGATACAGCGAATCGTGCAGCGCCGATCCTTCCCGCAGGAACTCGGGGTTGGAGGCGACCGAGAAACGGCCATCCGGCCGCTTTGCGTGGCGCCCCTCAAACCCCTCGCGCACCAGCGCTTCGACCCAGTTCCCGCTCCCGATCGGCACGGTGGACTTGTTGACCACCACCGTGTACGCCCCGCCCAGGTTCTCGCCGATGGCCATCGCCGCGGCCCGCAGATGGGAGAGGTCCGGATTGCCATCCGGCTGCGGCGGAGTGCCGACGGCGACAAAGATGACCTCGGCTCCCGGCTCGGCTTCTTCCGGATGGCAGGTGAAGCTCAACCGGCCATGAACCTGGCTGCCCAGCGCCTCCAGATGAGGCTCGTAAATGGGAAAGACCCCGCGGCGCAGCAGCTCGATCTTGCGCTCGTCGCAATCCAGGCAGGTGACCTGGTGGCCCAGGTAGGCCAGGGTCACTCCGGTGGTGATGCCGACATAGCCCGTTCCTACAATCGCGACTCTCATGTGTACCCCGTGAAGTTACTTCTTTTGATCTTACCTCAGGGTCATTGGACGCGCCGGAAAAGCAGTTCATCCGCGGTTTCGAAGATGGCCTCGGCGGACTCCCCGGCGGTGAATTCATACGTGCAGATTGAACCGTCGTGTTTGAAGCGGACCCGGTCCCCGTCGCCGAAACGCAGCGTGCCGCGGCCCGGCGTGACGCGCGCCATGCCCATCAGCGCGTCGACCAGGCAGGCGCGAACCAGCGGCGCGGTGACTTCCAGGCGCCGGGGCTCCTCCATGTTCAGCACCTCCGCCCGGAAGTGCTCGAACAACCGCACGCCCAGCGCCAGCCCGGCGCAGAACTCCCCGTGAAAGTGCAGGGCCTGGAGGAGCAGAGATTCCCGCAGCGCCTCGCGGCTTGCCGGCCGCCCGATCTGCGCGTTGGCGGCCGAGAAGATCAAGTCGCGGCTGGCGAAGTAGGGTTTCAGATCCAGGATGGGTGTGCCGTCGAGGAAGTCCAGGCGGTCGACCTCGACCCAGGCACCCTCGATGCGGACGACCCGCGCGGCGGTGAGCCCGATAGGATTGGGCCGCATCGGCGAGCGCACGGCGAATACACCGTGCAGGCCCTCCGGGCCGCGGTCGGAGACGCCCTTGGGCGTCACCTGAAGCACGTCCCGTTCCGCCCCTTCCAGCCAGGCCAGAACCCAGAGATGCGAGTGTTTCTCCAGTCTCAGGAGGCCCGCCGCGTAATCCAAAAACACTTCAATGCGTGCGGGGACGCCGAGCGACGGCATCTGTTTCCGTTCCCGTACGCCACAGCGGACAACACCGATCGGATGGAGCGTCATGCGGTTCCAGCGTAACACCGGCGGCGACGCGCGCGGGATCCGGACGCTTTCGCTACGGCTTGTGAACGAGCTGCGGTTTCAGCTTCTGAATCCAGTCGAGTTGTTCCGGAGTGAGCTTGGCTGTTTCCGCATCGGCGATTCGCCTCGCTTCGGCGTGACCCTGTTCGCCCGCGAGTTCGAGCCACGCGATAGCCTCGATGTAATCCCGCTGCTGCCTCTCCGGAAGCTCGAGCAGCAGTCTCGCCAATCGAAACTGACACAGGATCTGGCCGGAGGCGGCGCATAGGCGGAAGTAGTAGCGAGCCTGTTCGGCGTCGCGCGGCACCAGCCCGCCGGTCTCGTATTCCGACCCCAGGAAATACTGGGACTGGACACAGCCAAGCATAGACGCGCCACGGAGCAGGCGAAGGCCCTTTCCCACGTCGCGGGGGACTCCGCCGCCCTCCGTGTACATCCAGCCGAGCTCATGCATGGCGGGAGCATGGTTCTTGTGTGCAGCTTTGGTGATGAGCGCGAGTGCCGCCTCGGGATCCTTGGCGACGTACTGGCCCGATCTGCGCATCTTGCCCAGACTGTACATTGCAGGGGCGTACTGCTGGCGGGCAAGATCCTGGATCTTCGCGGCGGCGGCTTCTCCGCGTTTGAGATCCTGACCGCCCAAGTCCGCAGCCGCCAGATTGTAGGCGGCGCGGCGCTTTTCTGCTTCCTCGTCGAACTCGCCGCCCCGGAAGCGGAAGTTGACTTCCACAGTCACCCAAACATACACCGGCTTGCCGTCCTTGGTGGCGGGCTCGAACCTCCACCTCTCGACCGCTGCTCGAGCCTTCTCGTCGAGCCCGAAGCCGAGGGGTCTGAGCACCGTGATCCTGGTGGGGCGGCCAGCTTTATCGATGACGGTCTGAAGAACCACCATCCCCTGAACGTGCGCGGCGCGAGCTTCCTCTGAGTATTCCGGCTCCACTCGGTGAATGGCCTTCGGCGGCGTGATGCCGGAACCACTCCGGACGGCTTCCTGCTCGGGAGAGCCCTGCGGGGCCAAGACCGGGCCGCCCACAAGGGCCAAAGCCAGGAGCTGATTTAGGGGATGACTGCCCACCGGCGCCTATTATGCCTTATTCGCCTCGAGGCACGAGGCGAACTATGCAGCGCAGTCGATTTGCGGGCCTTCAACGAGTGCCCCGTCCACCTCAGAGAACCACGCGCTGGTCGCCTTCGCGCCGGGTGATGCGCGCGCGGTCCAGGTATTCCAGCAGCGGGATGGCGTACTTGCGGGAAATGCCGGCCAGGTCCTTGAATTGCCCGACGCTGAGGCGCTCGCCTTGGTGGGTGGCGAGGCGGGCGCGGAGGGCGTCGATGGCGGCACGGTGGACGACCAGGCCGGCGGCGACCCGGACGAGCCGGCCCTGGCGCAGCAGGCGCTCGAGCAGAGAGCGGGCGCGCTCCGGCGCAACGCCCGATTTCGCCAGCACGTCATTTACCGCGGGCGCCGCCAGCCCGGCATCCTGGAACGCCTTCTCGATCGCCGCGGACGCCTGCTCCTCGTCCTGCTTCAGCACCACCGTGTGCGCCGCCAGCCGCACGGTCTCCCCCTCGGCGACGATACCCGGATCGCGCCCGATCATCGCGTCCAGCAAGAACGGCGGCGCGCCCGGCAACTCGCGGCTGCGCAGCTCCTGCTTCTGCATCCCCGCAAGCAGGGGATTCCGCTGGTGAAACTCGCGGAGCAGCCCGGTGATGCGGGCGAGCGCGGCGCGCAACCATTCGCGATCGACCAGCCAGAACTGCGGCTGCTGGAACGCCACCAGGAGTTCGGACCTCGCCGCCTGCTCGATCTCGGCCGGCATCAGCCCCGTGCGCGCCACCAGCTCGGATAGTCCCAGACCGTATTTCGACTCGCGCACCAGCAGGGGAACTCCGATGGCCTGCAACCTCGCCGCCGCATCTTCGTCCCGGCGGTAGCGATGCCCGGTGATGTCGATGACCCGGCCGCCGCCGATAGTAACGACCGGTGAAAACATGCGGATGATGAAGCGGTCGCCCGGCAGCAGAAGCAGCGGCTGGCGCAGCGCCAGGCGCGCAGAGGCCCGTTGGCCGGGTGCGAGCGCCTCCACTCCGAACAGGCGCGCCTGGGCTTCCACCTCCGCCGTTCCCGCGTGGAAATGAACCGGGGCGTAGTTCTTGAGCGGCTTGGCGGAGGGCAGCAGTTCGAGCAGGCAGTCAACGGATCGAGTCGGCTGGAACAGGCCCGGCTCCGTCAGCACCATGCCGCGCGCCAGCTCGGCCGCCTCGGCCCCCGCGACGTTCAGCGCCGTCCTTTGCCCGGCCAGCGCGCGCTCCACGGCCCGCCCGTGCACCTGGATTCCGCGCACCCGCAGCCGCCGCCCGCCCGGATGCGCTTCGAGCTCCTGCTCCTTGGCCACCGAACCCGAAATCAGCGTGCCCGTGACCACCGTCCCAAAGCCATGCATGGAAAAGGAGCGGTCGATCGGCAGCCGGAAGTGCCTGGAAGCGTCCTTCACGGGAACCTGCTGCGCCAGCTCGAGCAGGCGCGTGCGCAGTTCCTCCAGCCCCGCTCCGGTGACCGAGCTCACGGCCACCACCGGCGCGCCCTCCAGAAACGAGCCCGCCACGAATTCCTCGACCTCCAGCCGCGCCAGGTCCAGGACCTCCTGGTCCACCAGGTCGGCCTTGGTGAGCGCGATGAGCCCTTTCGGAATGCCCAGCAGCCGGCAGATGTCGAAGTGCTCGCGCGTCTGCGGCTTGACGGACTCGTCGGCCGCCACCGCCAGCAGCACCAGGTCGATCCCGCCCACGCCCGCCAGCATGTTCTTCACGAAGCGCTCGTGGCCGGGCACGTCGACGAAACCGATCCTCACACTCGAGGAGAGCTCGAGGTGCGCGAAGCCCAGGTCGATCGAAATGCCGCGCCGCTTCTCCTCTTCCAGCCGGTCGGTGTCGATCCCGGTGAGCGCGCGCACCAGCGCGGTCTTGCCGTGGTCGATATGCCCCGCGGTTCCAACGATAATGTCTCTCATGCGGCTGCATCTCCCGCAACCGAGGGACTGCCTCGGCCGTCCGCTGTCGGGACGGCCCAGGCTGTCCCCGGTTGCCCCTCAAGCCCAAGACTCCCATCCTACTACCGAGCGGCGATGCCGTAGAATAATGAGACCCCATGCCCGCGCTCCGCGATCCTGCCGCCATCCGCTCGATTCTCTCGACCGACCCGGCCTGGTCTGTGTATGCGCTCGGCGACCTGGCGCCCGGCTTCTTTGAGCACTGCGTGTGGTTCCAGCCGCCGGACGGCGCGCCGGCGCTCGCCCTGCTGTTCAGCGGGTTCTCGACTCCGGTGCTGTTCACCCTCGGCGAGGCGGCCGCGGTTGCATCGATGCTCGACGAGATCGAGGGCCAGCCCGCCCTGTATCTGCACGTGCGGCCCGAGATCGTGCCCGTGCTCGCCACGCGCTATCGGATTGTCGAGCTGAAAGAGATGCTGCGGATGGTTCTGGACCAGCCGGCATATCGCCCCGTGCCCATCGAGGGAGCCGTGCGGCTCGGCCCGGCGGACCTCGGCGAACTTGCCCGCCTCTACGACGACGGCAAGGAAACCGGCGAGGCCCCGGACTTCTTCTTCCTTTCGATGCTCCAGGACGGCGTGTTTTTCGGCATTCGCGAGGCGGGCGGGCTGGTGGCGGCCGCGGGCACCCACCTTGCGGTCCCCTCGGAGGGAGTCGCGGCGGTGGGCAACGTGTACACGCGGCGCGACCGCCGCGGCCGCGGGCTGGCCGCGCGCACCACCAGCGCCGTGGTCAACGAGCTGCTTCGCATGAACCTCCGGACCATCGCGCTGAACGTCGGTCGAAACAACGAGGCCGCAATCCGCGTCTACGAGCGGCTGGGCTTCCTGCGCTATTGCACCTACTACGAAGGCCTCGCGCGGCGCACCGCCGCGCCATAGACCTCCGCCTCCTGCTCGCCGATGCTGGTCGCGCTTCCCGCCCTACCACCCCACCGGCTTGCCCTGGTTCTGCTCGTCCAGCCACTTCTGGAGCGGCGCGAAATAGTCGCGGATGGCGCTGGCGTCCATCTGCCGCTGGCCGGTGAGCGCTTCGAGCGCATCGGGCCAGGGGCGGCTCTGCCCCATCTCCAGCATCTTGGCGAGCTTCTGGCCGGCCTCCTTATTGCCGTAAATCGAGCAGCGGTGCAGCGGGCCGGTGCAACCGGCGGCCCGCGCCAGCGCGCGGTGGAATTGGAACTGCAATATGTCCGCCAGGAAATAGCGCGTGTAGGGCACGTTGGCCGGCACGTGATACTTCGCGCCCGGGTCGAAGTCCCGCTCGCTGCGCTCGACCGGCGCATCCACCCCCTGATACTTCCGCCGCAGTTCCCACCAGGTGGCGTTGTAGCGCTCCGGCGCGATCGCGCCCGAGAACACTTTCCAGCGCCACTGGTCGATGAGCAGCCCGAACGGCAGGAACGCCACCTTGTCGAGCGCGCGCTGGAGCAGCAGGCCGATGTCCTTGGAAGGATCGGTCGGCCGGTCCAGGAAGCCCAGCTTCACCAGGTACTCGGGCGTGATCGAGAGCGCGATGGTGTCGCCGATGGCCTCGTGGAAGCCGTCGTTGGCGCTGTCGCGGAACAGGAATGGCTGCTGGTCGTAAGCGCGCTGGTAGAAGTTGTGGCCGAGCTCGTGGTGGATCGTGGCGAAGTCCTCGCCGGTGATGTCGATGCACATCTTCAGGCGCAGGTCGTCCACAAAGTCGATGTCCCAGGCGCTGGCGTGGCACACCACTTCGCGGTCCCGCGGCTTGAGGAACAGCGAGCGCTCCCAAAAAGTCTGCGGCAGCGGTGCGAATCCGAGCGAAGCGAAGAAACCCTGGCCGTAGAGCACCATCTGCCGCCAGTCGGTCTTGCGCGCCTTGAGAATCCCAGTGAGGTCCAACCCGGGATCGGCGTCCTTGGGCGCCACCAGCGGATACACGTTGTCCCAGGTCTGCGCCCACATATTGCCCAGCAGGTGCGCGGGAATGGGGCCGTTGGCCGGCACGACGGCGTCGCCGTACTTCTCCCGCAGCTTGTTGCGCACGTAAGCGTGCAGCGAGACGTAGAGCGGCCGGACCTGCTCCCACAGCCGGTCCACTTCCCTGGCGAAGTCGTCGGGTGGCATGTCGTACTTCGAGCGCCACATCGCCCCGTCGTCGGCGAACCCCAATTCCCGCGCCCCCTTGTTGGCCAGCTCGACGTAGCGCACAAAATCGCCGCGCATGGGCGGCGAGATGCTGTGCCAGCCGCGCCACACGCCCAGCAGTTGCGCCGCATCGCGGCTCGCGGCCATGATGCGCGTGATGTCCTCGAGGTCGAGGCACTTGGTCTGGTCGCCGCCGGGGCAGTACTTGCCTTTGCCATACATGCCTTCCATCCGGGCCGTGATCTCGGTCAGTTCCCGGCTCTCCTTCGGATCGGCCGGCGTGGCCAGCGTGAGCGAGAGCTTCAGCAGCTTGATTTTGCGTGCGAGCTCCGCCGGCAGCGCCAGCTTGTCGAACCGTGTGGCCTGCTTGGCGAACGCTACCGTGGCCGAGATGGCGCGCTCATTGGCGTCGGCCGCCAGCAGTTCCGTATCGCCGGTGATGAAGGTCGAGCGGACCCAGTCGGCGCGCCCGCTCATGGTGCTGAGTGCGAGCAGCTTGGTTTCCACCTGGTCCATGAACTTCTGCGCTTCCTGGACGGTGGGTTCGGCGCCGGCCAGCGGGTACGCCAGCGCGGCAGCGAGGATGGCGATTGGTGCGAGTCTCATATGCTCCTAGTGTAGTGCGTCAGAAGGGTCGCCCCGGTTGCACACGGCGCCCGCAACCGAGGGACTGCCTAGGCCGTCCGCTGTGGGGACGGTGCAGGCTGTCCCCGGTTGCCCTTCACGTCCATTCTCGTTCTCAGAGGTACCGCCCTGCACCATGACTCCGTCGGTCCTCCTCACGCTTGAGCATCGAAAGCGCGAACCAAACCGCGCCCGCCGTCGTCCATCGAGTTATGTTTCGAACACTCCTGCTGTCTTTCGTGATGTCCCTGCCCCTGCTGGCCCAGCCCGCGCCCCTCCGCCAGTTCCTGCTGCGCATCGAGCCCGTGCGCAAGGACTTCACGCTCCTGAACATGACTGAGGAGGAGCGCTCGGTGATCGAGGGGCACGTCGCGTACCTGACGCGACTGCTCGGCGAAGGCAAGCTCACCTTCGCCGGTCAGGCCTTTGACCCCAAGGGGCTGTTTGGCATCATCGTCGAGAATGCGCCGGATATGGACAGCGCGACCGCGCTCATGAACGCCGATCCAGGCTTGAAGTCGAAGCTGTTCCGTGGCGAAGTGATCCCGTTCCGGACCGTGTTCCAGCGCGCCTGCGAATCGGCCAAGAAAGAATAGCGGGAAGACCTCCTGGGACGATCAGAATCCCAGCAGCGGCGCGACGCGGTTCAGCACCTGGATCAGCGTGTCGGGGCGAACACGGCCGATCAGCTCAGCCTGCCGTTCCCGCCAATCGACGCTTTTCAGATGATCGCTCAGAATGCAGCCCTCGATCGGCGAACCCGCGGGCAACGCCACTTCAAACGGGTAACCCTTGCGGTGGCTGGTGATGGGGCAGACAACGGCGAGGTTGGTTTTGCCGTTGTACAAGGCGGGGGACAAAACCAGCGCCGGACGCCGCCCCGCGCGCGACCTCGAAGCCAGCCAAACCAACTCCCCCCGCTCGGGAACCCAGTGCCGTGAGCTTACCATGCCTCATTCCCGCTGGGCTTGCCCCAGTCGGTTTCCGG
>JBEKWU010000164.1:0-9592 GCA_049512775.1 Bryobacteraceae bacterium | reverse complement strand
GCGCATTCAGATTGCAAGGTCTGGCGAGACCATTTTAGTGGCTACACATGGAACTCGAATTGCAGGCCAACTTGCTCCAACGACGGGAGTAATGCTACGGCAGGCTCAGGAACTTCGGCTTAGATAATACTGTGCGGCGCGAAGATCGCTGCGCGCGCGCAAGTACCGGGGGTGCCTGCCCGGCGAATTCGCAAGCACGGCGGGAACCAGCACCGCCCCCGCCAGAACCCACACCAGGCCCAGGCGATTCATACCGCTCATGTTTACCTCCAGGGACAACGCTCGCATAGGGTTTTCGAACTCCATCATTCTACACTTTCCCTCAACGGGGCGTGTCCCCTCGCCACGGTGCGCCATGAACCACCGCCAGTGTCAACCAGCGGTCCACGCGGCGGACAGACGATGGGCTCTCCGGGTACCATGGAGTTTATGTCCATTCTGGTGACCGGCGGCGCCGGCTACATCGGCAGCGTAACCGTGGAGCTGCTGCGCAAGCGCGGCGAAGACGTGGTGGTGCTGGACGACCTGAGCCACGGGCACCGCGCCGCCCTGGACCCGGACGTTCCCTTCTACCAAGGCCAGTCCGGCGACGCGCCGCTGGTCCAGCGGATCGTGGTCCGGCACGCGGTGGATGCCTGCGTTCATTTCGCCGCTCTGATCGAGGTCGGCGAATCCGTGGCCCATCCGGCCCGCTACTTCCGGAACAACACGGCGCAGGCCATGGCGCTGCTCGACGCCCTGCGCCAGTCGGGCGTCGCCCGCTTCGTGTTCTCCTCGACCGCCGCGGTCTACGGCCAGCCCAAAGAGATTCCGATCCCCGAGAAGCACCCGCAGTGGCCCACCAACCCCTACGGCTGGTCCAAGCTCTTTGTTGAGCGCATCCTGGAGAGCTACGACCGCGCTTACGGCGTGAAGTTCGTCGCGCTGCGCTATTTCAACGCGGCCGGCGCCACCAGCGAGCACGGCGAGCACCACGAGCCCGAGACCCACCTGATCCCCAACGTCCTGAAGGCCGCCCAGGGTCGCCGGCCGCAAGTTTCCGTATTCGGCCAGTACTACCCGACTCCGGACGGCACCGCCGTCCGCGACTACGTCCATGTCCAAGACCTCGCCTCGGCGCACCTGCTGGCGTTGGATTACCTGCGCGACAGCGGCGTCTCCGAGTGCATCAACCTGGGGAACGGGAAAGGCTACTCGGTGCTGGAGGTGATCGAGGCGGCGCGCGGCGTGACCGGCCGCTCCATCGAGGTACGCAGGGAGCCGCCGCGGCCGGGCGATCCCTCGCACCTGGTGGCCTGCGCGGACAAGGCGCGCAGAGTGCTCGGCTGGGAGCCCACCTGCCCGCGGCTCGAAGAGATCATCGGCAGCGCCTGGCAGTGGTGCCTGGTGCACCCGGACGGCTACGCGGAGAGGTGATTACGCCGGGCCGCCCAAGCCGAAGAACACGTCCAGACGCCGGACTGCTCCGGTGCGCTCGAAGACGGCGGAGCTGGTTTCGGCGTCGAGCTCGAGTTCTTCGACTCTGTGGCGGGATCCATCCGCGCGGCTGACCTCGATCCGCGCCGGCCCGGAACGGTGCGCCACCACGGGCGCCTGGCAAAAGGTGAAGGCCAGCGTGCCGGGATCCAGCTCGATGCTGCGCTCCTGCCCCTCGAGGTCGTAAAAGCGGAACGTCCTCGCCTCCGCCAGAAACTCGCCGCCGCTCACCAGGTGAGCGCGGAACCCGAGCCGTCCCTCCCTGACCGCGACGCCCATCTCGCCCAGCCGCGAGATGAGATCCTCTTTCACCTGGCCGGTCATGCCCGGCTGCTGCACTCCCGCAAAACCAGGCGTGTGGGAGTACGGATCGGTAGGGATGGCGCCGTACACCTCGGGCGGCTTGTGAACGCCGATGCCCTCCCGGATCTCGTTGTATTGGCGCCGCAGGCGATCCACCACGGCGGCGTCCTCACCGGCGCACGCCGCGCGGTCCAGGGCCTCCTGAACCGCGACCAGGAGCTTCGAAACCATGTGCCAGTAAATGCACCCCAGCCCCTCGTACTTGTAGAACGTGCCCGAGCGGCCAGTGAAAGACTGGTGATCGAACACCTCCTCGTACAATCCCAGGATCTGCGCGCCTTCGTGGTCCGCCAGATCGCGATACTCCGTGTCCCTCAGCGCCGCCAGCGCCTCCTTGAGCAGCGCGCCGTTGCGGAAAGCCGCGTTGAAGTGAGCCACGCCGTTGACGTCCCGGACCACGATGCGCCGGTCGCCGCGCTCGATCATCGCGGCCAGTAGCTTCGATTTCCCGGCGGGTGCCGCGGGGATGTTGTTCTTCTCGAAAAACCCGGGCAGCTTGCGATCGGGATAGAGCATGTAGCTGTTCTGGTCGGCGCGGTAAAGACGGCTGCTCCGCAGCGCGTCCAGCAGCGCGGCCGACTCCCGTCCCGACAGCGCGCCGGAGCTCAGCGCGGCCACTTGGCCTTCCAGCATCTCGTACAGGCGGCGAATCGCGATCCCGCCGCCGTCCACCCGCATGAGGTTGTAGGCGTGATACAGGCCGTCGTCCCGCCGGTTGGCGCGAATCGAGTGGTCGATATGCCGGAGCGCCACGTAGCAGAACGCGCCCAGTTCCGCGACCTCGAGCGGCGTCCGACTTCCTGAAAACCCTTCGGCGTAGAGCTTGGCCCGGTAATCGCTTCCCACGCTGCCCAGGGATCCCAGAACGGCCGCCCGGTCGCGGTCCGAGATCGGGCCGTCCAGCAGGTTCAAATGCGTCTCCAGCGCATGCGCGACCCGGCGGAAGGCCCCGGCGACCTCCGAGGAAACCTCGATCCTGGGCCTCCCCGCGGCGGCGAAGGCCCCGCGGCAGAACCACAGGAAGCGGCGCAGGTAGCACAGCGTCACCATGGACACGCCGTAGCCGACCAGCGCGTTGTTGGCGTCGTTCCACTCCGGCCGCTGGGTGTTCATCCACAGGCCCGCCTCGGGAATGAAGTTGAACAGCCTGGCCAGCGCCAGAACCAGCAGCTTTTCGGCCAGGTTCACGCGGTACGGCGCGCCGTCCGCGCCGGGCGCCGCCTGGCCGTCGGTTCCCATCGCGGCCGCGCGGTTGCGGATCTCGCGGTCCAGCGCCGCGTCGAATTCGATGGTGTTGTGCGGGTCCTCGAGCAGCGCGCTGTACGGCTTGATGCGGTACGGAACGTTGGCGTAGGTGAAGACGCGGCGCGTCAGCAGGTCGGGGATCGCCCCGGGATGGTAGCGCGCCGATACTTCCAGCAGCTTCAACAGGTAGACCACCTGGTGGTCGCCCCAGTAGCCGATGTAGGACCAGGCGTCGTGCGGATCCAGGACTTCCCAGTCGAAGCCGTCGCGCATGATGCGGTACGGGTTGTAGCCGTCCGCGGTCGAGGCGCAGGCGAACTTGAAGATCATGCTCTCGACGTAACCGGGGAACGAGAGCGCCAGCGCCTCCCAGTTCTGGAAGATGTCCCGCCAGTTCCCCTGGTAGTTGAGAATTCGCTCGCCCCGCTCGCCCTTCACTTCGATCGCAAAGATGTTCCACGGACGGCTGGGATCCCCGTGGCGCCGGCTGAAGCTCAGCGGCAGGTACTCGTACGCCAGGCGCTCCAGATCCGCGTCCTGCTGCTCCCGCGCCAGCGCCAGAAGACGGCCGTGAAGGAGCGTTTCCGGCAGCCCGTCCAGGAACGCAGCCCGCCTCTCGGACACCGCGCGGCTGGCCTTGGCGATGAACGCCTTGAAGTCGGAACTGGAAACCTGGTAGCCGCGGCCGGGAATGCCGCCGCGCATGGTGTTGAAGAGAGCGTTCGAGAAGTGCCGCTGCGAGCTGAGATCGTCGCCAGTGAGTTGCAGGCCGTCGGCCTCGGCCACGATTCGAACCAGGTTCCGCGTGCCCCGCTGGACGTCCTCGTCGATCTGCGCGCGCAGGTTCTCCCGGGATTTGAGGAACCGCAGCAACCCGGCCACGCCGGCGGCGTCCTGATCGACCTCCGCCACGAAGCTCCATTCCTGGCGGCCGCCCTCGGGAAGCGCCAGCCGGGTGCTGATGAAATACGCCCCGCGCCTGCCGCGGATCAGCCTCTCCTCATCCACCGCATCGCCTCGCCGGAAGCGGTCGAGCTGCGCGGCACAGAGAAGCCGCCGGGCGGATTCGATGCCCTCGCACCAGACCGTGTTCACGCGGAGCGCCTCGTTGGGCTCGGGCCGGTCGGCCGGAATCGAACTGAGCTTGAACAGGCCCAGGCCAGTCCCGGCCTCCAGTTCGCTTTCCTTGTATCCGTCCGCCAGCGTGCTGTATTCCATCTGGAACCGGCGCGTGATTCCGTGCGGCAGCAGGTTCTGGACGCCGTCCAGGAGATCCGCCTCCACTGGCTCCGCACCCAGGTTTGCCAAAGCGGCGCGCCGCACCAGGCCGAAACGGTCGCTGGTCATCCAGGCGCAGGAAAACGACAGCGCCAGGTCGTGGTTGACCTCCTCGAAGATGAGCTTGTTGCTGTAGACGCTCTTCGACAGGCTCCGCGTGAGGCGGTACAGGCCCTCGTAGCGTTGCGAAAAAGGCTCCCACAGCGCGGTCCGCCCGCCTCGGTTCACCCGCAGGACGGTCTTGCCGCCGGTCTGGTCCTGGCTGTCGTGGATGCGGTCGTCTGTGTAGTAGGGGAACAGGGCGTGGTCGGGGTTCCGGCGGCCGGCCGTGAGGGCCCCGGTGCTCGAGACGAACATCCAATGATCCGAGTCGCTCACCAGGCTCATCAGGAACGGCGCCATCACGTCGTAGTTGACGATGCGGTAGAAGCGCTCGCCGCCGATCTCCACCTGGCTGCCTTCCACCGCGCGCTGCCAGCGCTTCAACGGCGCTTCGCCGATGAAGGTCTGGCTCATCGGCCCTCCTTCGCGGCCGGTGCAAGCGGCGGGTCGTAGCCCGGCGAGGTCGGCCCCGCCGGCATCAGCTCCGGATAGAGCGCCTGCATGGCCAGCTTGGCTTTCCGGCCCTCCGAGAACAGGCCCCAGTGGCCTTCGGTGCCGCTTCCCTTCCAGGGTTCGTCGAAGGCCTCGAACCAGAAGACCGTCGCGTTGTTGGCCTTGGCCCAAGCCGTAAGCTCCTCGTAGTAGCGCTCCTGTTTCTTTTCGTCGCCGGCCCGCGGCGCGTTATGTTCCCCCTCCGTGTAGGAGGCCCAGCCGGCCTCGCCCAGGACGATCGTCTTCCCCGGGTGAGCCTGGCGCACGCTCTCATAGTGTTTGATCGTCGACGGCATGGCCGTGTCGATGTCCTCGCGGCCCCACATCGGGTACGCATGCATGGTGATGAAATCCACCGCGCTGGCCAGTTTCGCCCCCGGCTGCCGCCAGTACAGAACGTCGTCGGCGACCGTGACCGGGCAGCTCACCGCCTTCCTGACCTGCTCGACGTACTCGATCGTCCTCTCTTCCGTCAACTTGTGGTCGGACCAGAACACCAAGATCTCGTTGCCCACGCTCACCGCCACCACGATCTCCTTGTAAGTGTTGGCCAGGCGTATCCCGGTCGCAATCTGCGTCGCGTTCTCGCCTTCGCGGCCCGCTCTGCCGTCGAGCCAGATGCCCAGCATCACCTTCAGACCGATTCGCTCCCGCCGGATGACCTCCAGGACATCCTGGGAGTGCTGGTCCGATCCATAGAGACGGATGAGCTTCCAGTTCCTTTCGAGGATCTTGAGGTCTTCCAGGATCTGTGCCTGCGTGGGGTACCGGCCCAGTTGCGGGTTCTGGCCGGCGCGGTAGCCGGAGTAGCTGATGGCGTTGCCGTGCCATTTCTGTACGGTCAGATCGATGCTTCGAGCCGGCTCGGCGCTCCAGCCGACTGCCCCGAGCGCCACGGTCGCAAAGGCACAAGCCCACAGCCAAGTTCTTTTCATACCTGCCTCTTCTCTTAGGACCCCGCTTCAATCTCTCCGCGACGCGCCTTCAGCTCCGCCTCGATCTTCACCATGAGAGCTTCGTCGAGCGGATAGAACTGCATCACGGCGGTGGCGAGGACCATCAGCGCGCACGGAATCCAGCTCACCGACAGGATGATCCCGTGGAGTGAGCGGGCCGTCTGCGCCACGTTGGCTACGTAGCCGAAGTAGGCCAGGATGAGGCCGAACATCCACCCGCCGATCGCCACGCCGATCTTGGTGCTGAAGATGGCCGAGGCGAAGACCAGCCCGGTGCTGCGGCGCCCGGTGCGCCATTCGGCGTCGTCGGCCGCGTCCGCGAACATGGCGAAGACCAGCGGCGAGTTGAACCCAATCACGAAGCTGGAAACGATTTGCAGTGCAAACATAAGCCCGATGTCCAGCGGCCGGGGGACCCAGAAGCCCGCGGTCACCAGCGCCCCGATTCCGATCGCCATCATGAACAGCGGCTTCTTGCCCAGCCACTTCGCCAGGTATGACGCCATCGAGACCGCTGCCAGGAACGCCAGGCCGTTCGACACCAGGAACGGACCCAGCAGATCCTCGCGCTTCACGAAGTACTTGAAGTAGTAGGCCGAGGCCGACCCTTTGATCACGAAGGCCGCCAGAATCAGGAGCAGCACCCCAACCAGGACCAGCCATGCCCGGCTGCCGAACAGCTCGCGCAGATCGCGCTTCAGGTTGGAGTCCTGCTGGGGCGGCGGGACCACGCGCTCGCGCGTGCTGGCGAAACACAGCGCCAGCAGGATCACGGCGAGAACTCCGTACAGCACCATGGTGAGCTGCCAGCCGCGCGTCTCGTTCCCCTGCCCGAAGACCTGGACGAATTTCAGGGTGAAGTACTGGACGAACACCCCGGCGGTGAAGGCCCCGATGAAGCGTATCGACGAGATGGAGGTGCGCTCGACCGAGTTGGGTGTCATCACGCCCATCAGCGCGGTGTACGGGATGTTCACCGCCGTGTACAGGAACATCAGCAGGGCATACGTAACATAGGCGTAGACGATCTTGGCGCCCCCGCCCAGGTTGGGGGTCGTGAAGGTCAGCACCCCCGCTACCGCCAGCGGCAGCGCGAACCACAGAACATACGGCCGGAAGTGGCCCCAGCGCGTCTTGGTCCGGTCGGCGATCGCTCCCATGACCGGATCCGCGACCGCGTCGGCGATGCGCGTGACCAGCAGCATCGTGCCGACGGCCGCGGCGGAGATGCCGAAAACGTCGGTGTAGAAAATGATGAGGAAGAACTCGAACGTCTTCCAATACAGGTTCGAGGCCGCGTCCCCCAGGGAGTATCCGATCTTCTCTTTAAGGCACACCCGGTCGGCCAGCGGGATCCTCTCCGTCGCTGTGCTCACGCGATTCTCCATTCCGAGTTCGTTGGGAGGCTTCATTATACGGCCCTGTCCAGGAATCTGTAAAGCTCGCGGGCTACGGCGGGCGTGGTCTGGGCGCTCGTGCCTGCCGCGCCGGGACTCTCGGCGCTGGTTTCCTCCGGGACGAGCGCTACTTCTCGCGGCGCGGCCGGAAAATGAGGATGTAGCCCACGCCCAGCACGATCAGCAGCCCGCCCCACCAGATTGGGGCGTGGAGTTCCGCCAGGGTCTTCCGGAGCGGATGGCTCAGCTCGTAAATCCCCGAGCCCAGGATCAGAAGGCCGTAGACCAGCAGCAGCGAGCCGATGAACAGCCAAATCGAAATGAAGTGCTTATGCTCTGACATGATTTCCGCCTACCAGAAGATCCACTGCAAGACGATGAAGACCACCGCCACCACCACGGCCCAGAAAATGGAACGCTTGTAGAGCGGCAAATGCCCCTCGGAAGGCACCGACGTGAGACCGTAGACCAATCCCTCGAGTTCCTTTTCCGGGGTGGGCCTGGTGAGGAGGCTGACGACGACGGTGACGCCGACGCAGATCAACCAGCTCCACAGGGCGCGGTACATGTTCTGAGCCTGGTCCATGGCCTTGTGGGAGAGAGCGACGTAGCCCACGGCGCTGGGATCCAGTTTGACCCATACGAACATGGCGATGGAGGACGCAGTGCCCGCCAGCAAGCCCCAGAATCCGCCGTGGCGCGTACCGCGCTTCCAGAGCATGCCGAGCAGCACGGTGCCAAACAGCGGCGCTATGAAGAAACTGAACAGCGCCTGGACATAATCCATGATGCTCCCGAAGTACCTCACCAGGTAAGCCGTGCCGATGCTCGCCATCACGCCAATGATGGTGCACCAGCGCCCCATGCTCACGTAGTGGTTGTCCGGGGCGCTTTTCTTGATGAACGCGCGGTAGATGTCGTAGGTCCACACGGTGGCGAAGGCGCTGACGTTGCCGGCCATGCCGGACATGAAGCCGGCAATCAGGGCGGTGATGCCCAGCCCCAGCAGGCCGGGCCCAAAGTAGCGCACCATCATGAGCGGCAGCACCTCGTCGTAGCTGTGGCCGCCGGTGGCGTCGGCGATTTCCGCCGTGGTGAGGTGCAAGTCCGCCGGCAGCAGGGCCAGTCCCAGCAGTCCGGGCAGGATCACGATGAACGGCACCGCCATCTTGAAGGCCGAGCCGATAATGGGAGCGAGCTTGGCGCTGCGCAAGTCCCGGGCCGAGAGCACGCGCTGCACCACCAGGAAGTCGGTGGTCCAGTAGCCGAAAGAGATCACCCACCCCAGGCCCAGGACGATGCCGGTCCAATGGATTCCCATGGGATTGTCGAAGGTGCCCATGGGGCCCCAGAGGTGGGTATAGTCGGCGTGCATGCGCACGGAGATCTTCTGCACCAGGCCGTTCCAGCCGCCCGCCTCGATCAGGCCGAGAACCGGGATGAGCAGGGCGCCCAGCCAGATCAGCATGAATTGCAGGACCTCGTTGAAGATGGCCGAGAGCAGCCCGCCGAGAGCGACGTAGATCACCACGGTGATGGAGGAGACCCAGATGGACAAATCCATGTTCCAACCCAGGACCACGTGCATCACCTTGGCCATGGCGTACATGTTGATGCCGGACATGAGCACGGTCATGAAGCCGAAGGAGACCGCTCCCAGAGCGCGGGCCGGCTCCCCGTAACGGAGCTGGAGGTAGCCGGGCACCGAGTGCGTCTTGGAAATGTAGTAGAAGGGCATCATCACGATGCCCAGGAAGAGCATCGCGGGGATGGCGCCCACCCAGTACCAGTGCGTCGCCAGGATGCCGTAACGATAGGCGTTGCCGGCCCAGCCCATCAGCTCGAGGGAACCGAGGTTTGCCGCCAGGAAGCTCAAGCCCGCAATCCAGGCGGTCATTTCGCGCCCGGCCAGGAAGAAGTCCTCCCCGGACTTGGCAAAGCGTTTGAGATAGTAACCGATCCCCAGCACGTACGCGAAGTACACGCCAATGATGATGAGATCGACCGTGTTCAGTGTCATCAGCCGGCTGCGGCCGGCCTGCAAGATCAGAAGCGCGAGAGATTGGTCCACCCTGAAAGTATATCCGAAAGTCAAGCGCTTGCATTTGGGCCAGCTCCCCATGACGGGATGGAGGGCGGGCTTGAGCCCGCGCGGGACTTCAGAGGGACTTGCAAAAAAACGGACGATTGGGCCGGAAAAAGGCACTAAGGACCCGGGCGGTCACCCTCGTGTTGAAAACGCAAGCTTTCCGCGTCGCTACGCCCCCGTTGCGCCTCTACTCC
>JBEKWU010000163.1:0-9706 GCA_049512775.1 Bryobacteraceae bacterium | reverse complement strand
AAAACCACTGCCATTACCCTCAGAGGTTTGGATCAACAGGCCGGTTCCCCCCGGCCAAAAGACAAAGGAAGGAAGTCAGTAAATTCTTATGCCGGGTGTCTCAAAGTGCTTGACACGCGCCGCGGACACCAAGGAGGACTTGGAGGCTCTTTATGAGGCGTTGGCTCGTTCCCGGCTTGATGCTCTGGCTCAGCCCCGCCGTCTGCCTGGCGGCGGGCAACGAGATCGTGCAACTGCAGCGCGACGTCGCACTGGTCGACGACCGGGTGCGAACCCTGCAAAGCTCCTTCGATGAACGGATCGGAGCGCTGTTGGCCCTGCAACAGCTCACGCTGAAGCGCGTTAACCAAGTGCAAACCTCGACGGCCGTCTTTCAGCACAGTCTGGGAGAGCGGATGAAGCAGCAGGAGAAGGCGATCTCGGCGCCGGTGGCAACCGTCGGCTCGAACCTGGACCAGGTGAGATCGGAGATCCAGTTATTGAGGGACTCCCTGGCGGAGGTCAACGCCCGGCTCAGGGTTCTGGACCAGAAGCTGGTCGATCTCGACAACGCCGTCAGAATCATGCAGGCCCCACCGCCTCCGCCCGGACCTTGAACGGGATACTCAGGAGCTGTTCCCTGAAGCACTGTGCCCAGAGTCCGAGGGCGTCTTTGGCTCGGTGTTCGAGACCGCCATCGGGTCGGGATCGGTCAAGCCTGCGGGGGGATGGGTCGCATCGGGCGCAGCCGCCGGGCGGCTCTTTCGGTGCGAATCCGGGGAGTCCAGCCGACTGGTAGAATCGGCGGGTGGGGATGTGAGAAAGGAGGATGGTTGCCGATGGAGGACCTCGCTCGCACGTGGCTGTTCAACCCGACGGTGGGCAGGGTGGTGACGGCACTCATCGGTGCTCTCGTCATCATTGCACTCATCCGAATCGCGCACCGGGCGCTGGGCCGATATGTCAAGAACGCGGAGGTGCGGTACCGGCTGCGAAAAACCGTGACCTTCCTGGGGTACCTGGTCGCGATCGTGTTCATCGCCGGCGTCTTCAACGAACGACTCGGCCAGTTCGCGGTGGCTTTCGGAGTGGCGGGCGCCGGCATCGCGTTCGCGCTGCAGGAAGTCATCGCCAGCGTGGCCGGCTGGCTGGCCGTGTCGCTCGGCGGGTTCTACAGCCCAGGCGACCGTATCCAGCTCGGCGGCATCCGCGGCGACGTCATCGATATCGGCATCCTGCGGACCACGCTCATGGAATGCGGGGACTGGGTCGGCGCGGATCTCTACAACGGCCGCATCGTCCGGGTGGCCAACAGCTTCGTGTTTAAGGAGCCCGTGTTCAACTATTCCGCGGATTTCCCGTTTCTGTGGGACGAGATCATGGTCCCGGTCAAGTACGGGAGCGACTACCACCTCGCCCGCGCGATCATTCAGCGGGTGGCGGACGAGGTGGTGGGGGACTATGCGAAGAACGCGGAGGAAGCGTGGAGAGACGTGGTCAGGAAGTATTTGATCGAGGACGCGGCGGTGCGGCCCCGAGTCACGTTGATCGCGAACCAGAACTGGCTGGAGTTCACCCTGCGCTTCGTGGTGGACTTCAAGGCCAGGCGGGCGACGAAGGACTTGTTGTTCACGCGGATTCTCGAAGAGATCGACAAGACGGACAGCAAGGTCGGGATCGCCGCCTCCACGCTCAACATTGAGAAACTGGCCCCGCTGGAGATCAGGGTGCCGGATGGTCTGAGGCTTCAGCGGTCGTCCGGGGTGTGAGAGGGCGCCGGCGTCCCCGCGCCGGCGACACAGGCCGGCAAGGCCGTGCCATCCACGGATCTAAGGTGCAGATCGCGCTGCGGGAACGGGATCTCGATCCCCTCCTCGCGGAAACGGCGGAAAATCGCGAAGTAGAGGTCGCTGATCAGCCGCTTGGGCGTCTGCACCTGGTTGCGGGTCCAGACCCGAAGCTCGAAGTTGAGGGAACTGTCGCCAAACGCCACAAACAGGGTTTCCGGGGGCGGGTCCGGCAGCACATCCGGGTGGGCGGACGCGACAGTCTCCAGAATCTCGCGGACCCGCTCCGGCTGGCTCCCGTAGGAGACTCCGACCGGAAGCGAGAACCGGACTTGCCGGTCGTTCGCCGTCCAGTTAATGACCCGGCTGGTAATGAACTCCGAGTTTGGCACGATAATCACGACGTTGTCGTTGGTCCGGATCCAGGTACTTCGGGCGCCGATCTGCACCACATCCCCGTTCAGACTGCCGACTTCGATCCGGTCGCCGATCTTTATTGGCCGCTCCACCAGCAGGATCAGGCCCGAAACAAAGTTGTGGGCGATGTTCTGGAGCCCGAAGCCGATTACGACGCCGGCGGCGCCGCCCAGGAAGGCGAGGCTGCTCAGGCTCAGCCCAGTTGCGCTCAGGCCGATCAGCAAGCCGAGGAGCACGATGAAATAACCGGTCGCCTTCTCGATGGAGTATCGTTGCCCCGGATCGAGGGTCGTGCGGTCCAGAACCTGGCGCCGGATGAAGCGCCTGGCCAGCCTGGT
The DNA here is from genome assembly GCA_049512775.1 of Bryobacteraceae bacterium. GTDB lineage: Bacteria > Acidobacteriota > Terriglobia > Bryobacterales > Bryobacteraceae > Fen-330. The sequence goes on along the minus strand of JBEKWU010000163.1, from coordinate 7,185 downwards.
CACCAGGCGCAGGATGATTACGAACAGGCACGCCTTGAGCACCAGAGCGAAGGTGACGGGCAGCCCCCCGACATGGAAATACGGCTTCGACCAGATCTTGGCCAGGTCGGCGCCGGCAGCGCCGCCGAAACGCGCGAGGAGTTCTGGCAATACAGCTCCCACGGCGAGAACGACGGCAGTCAGAACCAGCCCGACGTTTCGGGAGCGGCGGTTGGCATCAGGCATCAGAGCGTCCTCCTTTGGGCCACTACATGATCAGCCGCACCCCCCCGAGTTCAGCGATGTTGTGAGGGAACCGGTCTCCGGGCGTGCCGATGAACATATAGTTCTTCGGCACCCCCAGACGGCGCGACAGTTTCTCGATCAGCTCGGGGCCAAACCGGCCCCTCAACAGCACCAGATCGATGCGGATCCGCGGATAGATACGGTCGATTGTCTTGAGGTGCTCGGCAAGCTCTTGCGAGATCTCTTCCTCGCGCTCGTAACAATGGACGACCTTCAGGCGGTTGGTCAGCTCGTTCTGCATCACGTAAAGTGCGGCGCGGTTCAGCGCGGCCAGATTGTCGCCCTTGCTGAAATACACGACCTGCAGGCTGTTGATCCGCCGGATGCGGCGGATAATCCCGATGTTGAGCCGGCGGTTGATCCTCTCAAGTCTCTGGATCACGCCCCGCAGGGCGGCCAGCGCCAGTTCCAGGATCTGGACCCGCAGAAACATGACTCCAACGACCGCCACCGCCACCAGGAAGTACACGGCGAAGACCCTCACGTAGCTGGGATTGAGCAGGAGGTTTCCGGCCAGCGCCGCGCACACCGCGACAAGCGCCACCACTACTCCCGGCCAGCTCGCGAGCACGGCGCGAGGCAGCCGGGCGCGCTTCACCTTCAGGAGCATGTTCCCCACCGCGAACAGGGCCATCACTCCCAGGAAAGAAAGGGAATACACCCCGGCCAGCATCTCAACGCGCCCGGAGCTGATGACCAGGATGGAGCAGCACAGCGCAAAGAAGAGCAGGATGATCCAGTGATTCGTTTTCCGCCAGCGGTTCTCGGCAAGAAGAAACTGCGGCAGACAGCGGTCCAGGCTCATGCGGCGCACCAGGCCGGTGACGCCCACATAGGCCGTCAGCACGGCGCCGGAGAGCACCAGCACGGCGTCCACGCTTACCAGTTCTTGCAGCCAGGCGCCGGCGGAGACAAGCCCCATTTGGGCGAGCAGATCCTCCTTGTGTTCGGCGATTTCCCGAAGGGGAAGAAGGCCCATGGCCAGGAGGCTGATCAACGGGTTGAACACCGCCACCGCGATCCACATGTTGCGAAGCGTCTTGGGGAACACGCCGGGCCGTTGCTCCTCGATGAAATTCGCCGAACTCTCGAAGCCGCTGATTCCCAGCATCCCCACCGAGAAGCCGAAAAAGATCGCCGGCAGCACTCCGCCGGGTGGAGGGACGCGCCAGTTGGAGACGAGGTTGAGCGGGTTCCCGATCACCGTCCAGCCGGCGCCCAAAACCAGGACGGTGAGCGTGACCATGTGCGTGAGGAACAGTCCGAGGGCCACGGTCGCGGATTCGCTGATGCCCACGAAGCTGAGGGCCGCAAACCCGGCCAGCAGCGCCACCGTCGCCCAGAAGATGTCCAGCCCCGGCCAGAGCACGTGGGCGTAGTGCATTGCCTCGTAAGCGCTGATCACCGCCGTTGCCAAGTACGACAGCAAGGTGAGGCACGCCGCGACCGAGGCCTTCGCCTTGGTGGTGGTGTTGAGCAGGACATTGTAAGCGCCGCCGTTGAGCGGGAGCGCGGAGCCTACCTCGGCGTAGATGGCGCGAAACAGGTACAGCACTCCGGCCACCGCAGCCAGCGCAATGGGCGCGAAGGGCCCGGCGTAGACCGAGCACAGGGCCGCGACGTACAGGCAGCTTGAGGTGATGTCATTCCCGCAGATCGCGGTGGACTTCCATTCGCCGAGGTTGTACTGCGTGCCGGAATCCAGGCGCGTAACCACGACAGGCTCCGCCCCCAGGTCCTCGATGCGCTCAGCCGTCCCCCAGCCAGGGAACTCCCAGGCCCTGGCGGTCCGTTCGCCAGAGTCGCGCCAAGCGCCGTCGGCCACCGGCTTCTTCCAGGCCACGCTGTCTCCCGGGCGCCATCGCGACGGCCCGTCGGCGTCGCGGGCGTGCGGCAGCCCCCTTGTGAAGCCAGTATAATCCAATCATTGGGGAACGCCTCCAGCGAGGTTTGGGCCCCGGAAGGATAGCTATGCTTGGCAGCGTAGGGGAGATGTTCGGCTACGGCATTGTCGCAACCGACGGAGAGATCGGCCGGGCGTACAATTTCTACTTCGACGACACACGCTGGAACATTCGCTACCTCGTGGTGGAAACCGGCGATTGGCTGAACAGCCGCCGGGTGCTCATCTCGCCCGTGGCGCTTGGACAACCCGATTGGAGCTATCGGACGTTTTCGGTGAATCTCTCCAGGCGGCAGGTCCAGGAAAGTCCCGGCGTCGATGCGGACATGCCCGTCTCCCGGCAGCAGGAGGCCGCCATGAACAGCTACTATGGCTGGCCCGCCTATTGGTCGTTTCCAGCCGAGCCGGGTTCGCTGGCGGCCGATTCGGCCGGCGACCCCAACCTCAGAAGCGTGAGGGACGTCATCGGCTATCGGATCCACGCCGCCGACGGTGAGATCGGCCACGTCGACGACTTCATTGTCGATGACGAAGGGTGGGTGCTTCGCTACGTCGTGATCGAGACCTTGAACTGGCTACCGGGGAAGAAAGTGCTGCTCGCCCCGGAATGGGTCGAGCGCGTGAGCTGGGCCGAGGGGGCATTGGCGGTGAATCTCTCCCGAGACATCGTAGCGACAAGTCCCGAGTACGGTCCGTCCCCCTGTGTGAACCGTCTGCTCGAGGTCGAGGTCTACCGGCACTACGGGCGGCGCGGCTACTGGGAGAAAGACTGAGCGGCCGGGCTCGGCTCCATCCTCTAGGGAAAATGAACGAAACGCACACCGCGGTCAGCATCTTCATTGTTCTCCTGCTGGTGGCCTCGGCCGTCGCGATGGCGACGAAATGGATCCGGGTGCCCTACACGCTGGCGCTGGTGATTGTCGGCCTGGTGATCAGCCCGATGCATTTCCTCCCCAGCGTCCATATCTCGCCGGAACTGATCCTGTTGATCTTCCTGCCGGCCTTGCTGTTCGAGGCGGCCTGGAATCTCAACCTCCGGCACCTGCGCGAAAACCTGGTCCCGATCCTCACGCTGGCGGTGGCGGGCGTGTGTCTCTCAGCCGGAGTGGTGGCCGGGGTGCTGCGCTGGGCAGGCGGGCTCTCGTGGTCGTCCGCGCTGCTGTTCGGCGCCATGATCTCGGCCACCGACCCGGTGTCCGTGCTGGCTCTGCTCAAACACTACGGCTTGCCCAAGCGCCTGGCGACCATCGTCGAAGGGGAGAGTCTGTTCAACGACGGCACGGCGGTGGTCGTCTTCCGCATCCTTGCCGGTCTGGCCGTCGGATCCGCCTCGCACGGCTTGGGCTCGCTGGCGCTGGAGTCGCTGCGGGAGTTCGGACTGGTGGTGATCGGCGGAGTCGCCGTGGGGGCGATCGTGGGGCTTTTGGGTTCGAAGCTCACCTCCTACTTCGACGACCACTTGCTGGAAATCACGCTGACCACCATCGCCGCCTACGGCTCGTTCCTGCTGGCGGAGGGGCTTGGGGTGTCGCCGGTCATTGCGGTGCTGGTGGCGGGCCTGATTATCGGCAACTACGGCCGGCGCACCGGCATGTCGGCGACCACGCAGGTGGCGGTGAATGCCTTTTGGGAGTACGCTGCGTTCGTGGTGAATTCCCTGGTGTTTCTGCTGATCGGGCTGGAGATTCAGATGCCCGTTCTCCTCCAGAACGCCTCCGCGATCGGCTGGGCAGTTCTGGCGGTGCTGGTCGCCCGCCCCATCGTGGTCTACGGTCTGATTCCGCTCTGCAACCTGGCGGGCCCCAAGGTGCCCACTCGGTGGCAGCACGTTCTGGTGTGGGGAGGCCTGCGGGGCTCGCTGTCCGTCGCCCTGGTGCTGAGCCTGCCGACGTCCATCCCCGGCCGTAGCCAGCTTGTCGCCATGATCTTCGGATCGGTCATCTTCAGCCTTCTGGTGCAGGGTTTGAGTATGGCCCGCTTCCTCCGAGCGCTGGGGTTTGCCCAAGTGCCCACTTCCCTGCGCGAGTTCGAGCTCCTTCTGGGGCAACTTCTTTCCGGTGCGGCCGCGATGAGGGAGCTCGACCGTCTCAAGGCCCAGGGGATGCTGACCGAGGACACCTACCAGTTGTACCGTGAAACCTCGTCTCGCGACTATCAGGAAGCCCACCGGCAACTCACTGAACTCAAGGCTTCCGATCCCTCCCTGCAAAGGCGGCAGGAGGGCCGGATTCGCAGACACCTCATTGACACCAGGCGGACGCGTCTGTCCGAGCTCCTGCGAGAGGGAATCATTTCCGAAGCGACCTATCGCTCTCTGAACCGGGAACTGGACGAAGCGGCGGCGGCCTGGGTCGAAGACTGAACGGACCGCCAGGACCACAGGAGGACGCCATGGCAATCGACCTGCTTCGCGCATACCCGGCCGGCGGACGCTCGGCCTACGCCGAGGAGCCGGATTTCACGCGCCCGCTGCTGGACGTTCCCAGCCAAGCTGGACAACGGATGTTCGAGCGCCTGCGTTTTCTTTACGGAACGGAAGTGGCGCGGGGCACCATGCCGGAACTCGTGCGCCTCCTGAAAGTGCACCACGCCCACAAGTCTCAGGAGTCGATCGAGGCTGAGCAGCGCTTCGATCCGGCGCAACGATTCAGCGAGCTGGACATGATCCTGATCGCCTACGGGGACATGGTTCGTGCCCAGGGACGGTCGCCACTGGCGGCGCTCGCCGGCTTCCTCGAGGCCCTGCGCCGCCGCGCACCGGTCTTTAACACCCTGCACATCCTGCCCTTCTTCCCGTACTCCTCCGACCGCGGGTTTGCGATCACGGACTTCAGGAGCGTGGACCCAGCGATCGGTTCCTGGCAGGACATCGAGGCGATCGGCGAATCGTTCCGTCTGATGTTCGATGGCGTATTCAACCACGCCTCGTCGAAAAGCGCTGCCTTTCGCGAGATGCTGTGCGGCCACCCGGACTACCGGGGCTATGCGATCACCTTTCAGTCCAGGGACGAGCTGAGGCCGGAGCAGCGCAAGATCCTGCGGCGGCCGCGCACTAGCGACATCCTGACGAGGTTCCAGGCGATCACCGGGCCGGTGTGGGTGTGGACCACCTTCTCGCCGGACCAGATCGATTTGAACTACAGGAACCCCAAGGTCCTATTGGGCGTGATCGACACGCTGCTGCTGTATGTGCGGAAGGGCGCCGAAATCGTGCGGCTGGACGCCGTAACCTACCTCTGGGACGAGCCGGGGACCCCCGGGGCGAATCTGGCGCAGACTCACGAAATCATCAAGCTGTTCCGCGACGTGCTCGACGTCGCCGCGCCGTCCACGGCCCTGGTGACGGAGACGAACGTGCCGCACCAGGAAAACGTCTCTTACTTCGGGGACGGCCGGGACGAGGCGCAGATGGTGTACAACTTCGCGTTACCGCCGCTGGTTCTCCACGCTTTCTACCGCCAGGATGCAACGGCGCTGTCGCAATGGGCGCGGGGCCTCGAGTATCCCTCGCCGGCCACGACCTATCTGAACATCCTCGACACGCATGACGGCATCGGGCTGCCGGGCGTGGCCGGCATCCTGCCCCCGGAAGAGATCGAGTTCCTGATCCAGCGAGCCAGGCAGTACGGCGCCTTCATTTCGCACCGCGCCGCCGAAGGGGGCGGCGAGGTCCCCTATGAGATCAACTCGACCTGGTACAGCGCGCTGAACATGGACAACTCCGGCGAGGAGCGCGCCTTCCAGGTCAAGCGGTTTGTGGCTTCGCGGAGCATCGCGCTGGCACTGCGCGGCGTGCCCGGCATTTACTTCCACGGGCTCATCGGCACCCGCAACGACGTGCAGCTCGCTCTGCGCACCCAGACCAAGCGCGACGTCAACCGCGGAGTCGTGGACGAGACCTACCTGGCCAGAAACCTCGCGGAGCCGGGATCCAAGCTGAATCACATCAGCGATCAGTTGGGAAGACTGCTGGAGATGCGGGTGCGACACAAGGCGTTTCATCCCAATGCAGAGCAGCAGGTTTTGCTGCTGTCTCCCAGCGTGTTCGCCCTCCTGCGCACGTCACCGCGCGGCGACGAGCACATCCTCGCGCTCACCAACGTCACGGAGCGAGCGTGCCGCCTGGCGCTGTCCCCGAAAGAGATTGGGCTCGAGCAATCTCAGTGGTACGACCTGGTGAGCGGGCGGGGCTGGATGGCGCGGGATAGCCATCTCATCGTGGACCTGCAACCCTACGACGTGCTGTGGCTCATGCCGTTCAACGAACTGGAGCGCAGCATCGAATCTCCCGCCTGAGCGCCGCGGGTCAGGGCGCGACGGGCGAGCTTTCGGTCAGGATCCGGGCTGCGGCTCCTTGACGTAGAACCCGTACCCCTTCTTTTCGCCCGTCTTGTCCTTCACCGTCAGGACGGTCGTCATCATCCTGTCCTTATCCCCGAGCTTCATCCGGCGAGTGGTCACAACCGCTCCCTCGGGGGGCTGACACTTGACCGTGAGCACCAGGCGGTTTCCACTCCAACTATCCCACTGCGCGCTGGCGGCGCACGGCTGACCACCGATCGTTTGCTTGCTCTCGACTCCGTCGGTGGTAAGGTCGAAGGCTTCGGAGGTTTCGCCTTGGTGGGTGACCGTTGTGATTTCTATGTGGATCTTGGGCTCGTGGTGCTCGATCTTGATGACCGAGCTCTTCAGACCCGGGACGTCGTCGAGCCTGCTTCTGAGCAGGTCCAGCTTCCAGGTACCGCTGAAGTCGGGCTTTTTCTGTGCCAGGGCGCCGGTCGCAAACGCGGCCGCCATCACCCAGACGTACCAGGAATTCCTCATAGCGCCTCCATCGGGTCGGATTATAGCATTCGCGATCCGGGCACGGGGTGCCGCCGAATTGGGTCGCTTAAAATGTCACCAGGACTCGAGCCGTTGGGTCACGAAGAAATGTAACCCAAGTGGGCGCGGGGCATGACACCTTCGAGGAGTGGACATGCACGCGCAGAAGCAGT
>JBEKWU010000162.1:0-9841 GCA_049512775.1 Bryobacteraceae bacterium | reverse complement strand
AGGGTCCGCTCCGCCGCGCTCGACCCGCGCTCCGCGCGGGTGCCCCGGCGCGCCCTGGACCGCTCCGGGCCGTTCTGAAAACCCTTCTGCTGAGAGAAGGGAAAGGGGGCAAACCGGAAAACAGAAACCCTGCGCGCCTCTCGTTGGTCGGCCCCGAGCTGAACCGGGAAGGTGCGCCAAACCTCAACCGGCGAGACGGGCAGTCTCAGCCGAAATTGACACTTGTCTGAATGCAGGTGACATGGTAAAACTACTCTGTCCTGGGTGAAGTCCGTGGCCGGTTTTGAAGTGCCCACGCATGGCCGGTTTTGAGGTGACCACCGAGGACTGCGTCAGCGGCACCTCTCCGGTGATCCGCTCCTTCGCATTTGGCTCCCTCACGTACACGTTCTTCCAATCCGTGTACAGCGCCAGCGGCACCCCGTTCTCTTCGATCCACGCCCGCAATACGCCCGCCGCCGCCCAGATCGTCTCCTGGCTCCCGAGCCGACTCACTGTCGTACTCATGGCATCATCCACCATGTCCATCAGACAACCACCCGGGCCCCACTTCTCCAGCCATTCGGCAAAGCTCCCGTCCAACTGCACCAACTCGCCCCGATGCTTCTTTCGCTCCCGCCGTTGCCGGTGCGGCTTGCGCTTCCGCTCCCGACTCCACAGCCCCGCTTCCAGCATCCACCGTCGCAGCGTCTCCGCATCTATCTCCAAACCGTCCTCACTGGCCAGGTGCTCGGCTGCCAACGTCGGCCCGAATCGCTCCCCCACCGGCCCCGAGCATTTGCTGCGGACCAAACGCAATACCTTCCCTCGAAACGCCCCCCGCTTGGCGCGATTCGAGGCCCGCCCCGCGTTGCCGTGTTTCAACCCTTTGGCACCCTGCTTTCAATACCGCTTCCACAGCCGCTTCGCCTGCCGATAGCTGACACCCATCAACTCGGCCGCATCCACCAACTTCAGATCCTTGCTCTTGACTCGCGCTAGAATCTCAACCCGGCGCAGCTCGTCGCTGCTCATTAACGTCCTCCTCAACCGACATCCTTGTCAGGAAGTCTTCAGCGTAAGGGGACACTTCTATCGAGGCCCAAAGGGGACATTGTCATGGAGTTGGAGGGGGCTTGATAAAAGAATCTGAAGGTGCGATATATCAAGAGACGTCAGTTCTGACATCGGGAAGGCGCTCTCATGAATCAGCCACAGGGATTGATAGGGCGGCGCAGTTTTCTAAAGAAATCCGGCGGCAGTGCACTGGCTCTGGCTGCGGCCCCTGCCACAGCCAGACCGCCCGTAAACGACCGCGTGGTAGTCGGGTTGATCGGCGTCGGAGTGCGGGGCCGCGACCATCACCTGCGCAAACTGCTACGAAACCCGCGGGCGCAGATCGGCGCCATCTGCGACGTGGATCGCAATCACCGGGATCTCGCGGCAGGAATGGTCGCCGGCCAGACTCAACGAAAGCCCCTGGTATACTCGGATTTCCGCGCGCTCCTGGAACGGAAGGACATCGATGGCGTGGTGATCAGCACGCCCGATCACTGGCATTCCATTATCGCGATTCAGGCGATGGAGGCGGGCAAGGACGTCTACTGCGAAAAACCGCTTTCGCTGTTCATCGAAGAAGGGCGCCGGATGGTCACGGTGGCGCGGCAATACGGTAGCGTCGTTGAGGTCGGTAGCCAGCAGCGTTCCGACTGGCGCTTTCGCCAGGCGGTCCGGCTCGTGCGGGAGAATCGCGTCGGCCGTCTCACGCGCATTACCGCCCATCTCGGCAATCCGGGTACCACGGAGGGAGCATTCATCCACCCAGGCGAGTGGGAACCGGTGGGAACGCCGCCGGCGGAACTCGACTGGAACATGTGGCTGGGCCCTGCTCCCTATAAAGATTATTCGCCAAACCGCTGCCACTTCGAGTTTCGCTATTATCTCGACCACTCCGGCGGAAGAATTACCGACTGGGGCGCGCACCATAACGACATCGCCCAATGGGCCCTAGGGATGGACGAATCGGGCCCGGTCCAGATCGATGGCCAGGGCATCTTCAACAAATCGGGCCCGTACGACTACGCCGGCTTTCTGCGCGTCCGGTACCAGTATGCCAATGGCGTGGAATTACTGTGCGAAAACGAGGGCGGCAACGGCGTTCGCTTCGAGGGCGCCGATGGCTGGATTTTCGTCAGCCGAATGACGCTCGAAGCCTCAAATCCGGAGATTCTCAAGGCGCCGGTGGCGGGCGTGGACACGAGTGCCTATGACGAGCGGAACCGGAACGAGGAGATACCCGGCACGGACGATCATCACAACAACTGGTTCGACTGCATCCGCTCGCGACAGCGCTGCGTCGCCGATATCGAAACGGGGCACCGCTCCGCTACGGTATGCCATCTCGGCAACATTTCGATGCGCCTGGGCCGTGCGCTCGAATGGGACCCGGCAAAAGAAGAGTTTGCCAGCGACACCACCGCCAATCTTCTCAAGGGCAAGCCATTCCGGGCACCCTGGCGGTTGTGACCAGAATGGAGGAATCAAGATGCCAGCCATCAACCCAGCGGTGACGCAATGGATCGGCCAAATGGGCGATCGGGACCAAGTAGTCGCGTATTTCGCATACCATTCGCTGGAGGAGGAGGTGTTCAAGGTCAGCCGACCGGGGCAGACGGCCGCCCAAGCCGCGCTCGCGAAGGTGCTCGGAGAGGCGCTGACGGCGGAGGCCAAACCCGGCGCGGGCACGCCGGGATCGGCGTCATTCCGCAACAACGCCTTCCTCACGGCGGCGGCGCAACAGATGCCCGAACCGCTCCATCCGGTACGAGTGCGCACGGGACTGGCCCGTCTCCTCGGCTATCTCTCCAATGAAACGGCAGTGCCGTTCCTGGCGCGGGCGCTCGGCGATCTGGACGCTCGCGAGACCGCGCGCCAGGCGCTCGAAGGGAATCCGTCGGAACGGGCCACCGATGCCCTGATCGCCGCGCTCGATTCGCCGGGACCTGACTTCTGTGCCGGCGTGATCCACAGCCTGGCGAAGAGGAACCGTGCGAAGGCCGCGGCTGCCCTCCGCAAGGCCGCCCGGGATCCCCAGGCGGAAATTCGCATCGCCGCTCTGCAAGGACTCGCCAATATTCCCGAACCCGCGCACGACGGCATCATCGCGGAAGCCACTCTGGCCGCATCGCCGAACGAGCGCCGCACCGCACATGTCGCACGGGCCAGGCTGGCGGCAAATCTGCAATCTGCGGGCAACGGGCCCGCCGCGGAGCGCATTTATCGGGCGATACTGGCTGCGGACAGTCCGGAGCCGCAGAAGAAGGCGGCCCGCCTGGCATTGAGGCTTTGAAGGAGGGGGCGTTCGCCGCCCAATATATCCGTATGTGCGATGAGCTTACCCGAAGAGACGTGATTAAAATAGCCGGAGCGGTTGCTGCGGCCGCACCGCTAATGCAGGCGTCCGGCGAACTGTCGACCACCGGAGGCTGGTACGCCAGATCGTATCGGAAACTGTTCTTTGACTATCACAGCCACAGCACGTCGGCGGGCCTGGCCTCGGCGTTTGACGCAGAAAGGTGGGCGCGGCAGGTGCAGGAGACCAACGCGCAGGCAGTTTCGGTCACCGCGAAATGCGGACGGGGATGGTCGTACTATCGCAAAGGGCACGTCCGTCACGTCCATCCGCTGCTGCCGGAAGGCCTGGATATGCTGGGGGAGCAGGTGCATGCACTGCACCGGCGAGGAATCCGCACCATCGGCTACTACGAAACCTTTCAAAGCGAAAGGCTGCGGCGCGAGCAGCCGGATTGGCTCATGCTGGACGAGCAAGGCGCGCCAAGACGGCAAGGGTTTTGCCTTATCGGACCATTGGCGCAAGAACACCTGCTGCCGCATGTGGCGGAGATCGTATCCAATTACGAAGTGGACGCCATGTTCTTCGACGGCACCTATGCGAAGGCGGCGTGCTATTGCCCCACTTGCCGGCGGCGCTTCCGGGAGTTTGCGGGCGCGGAGATTCCGAAAGCGCAGACCGACCTGCTGTGGCCGAAATACCTCAACTGGTACCTGGCGCAGTTTGAGCAACTGCGACAGAGAATCGGCGACACCATTCACAAAACACGGCCGGGCCTGCCGGTCTCATACAACTGGGCGTACTCCATGCGGCTTCCGGGCATCCCGCCCGCTCAGGTGAGTAACCTGGTGGGTGATGTCGCGCCGGCCGATGATCAGGTTTTCTCGGACAGCTACCACGCGCGGTTCTGGTCCATGCTGGGGAAACCGTTCGACGTCATGAACTCGGCGTTTCTGCAATGGTGGGGGGACTGGGGCTGCAAGCCGGCGGTGGCCATGCAGCAGGAGATCGCGCCGATCGTCGCCAATGGCGGCCTGACGTGGATCGGGTACCAGATGACCCCTAGCTTCGAAGTTCCGGCGGCGGTGATGGAGCAGATGGGCAAGGCGATGGCATTCGTAAAGGAGCGCGAGCAACTGCTGGAGAACGCGGTGCCGGTGCCGAACATTGCGATCCTGCACACTACCCGTGCCCAGATGGCGCGCGGCAAGGCTGCGTTCCAGGCGGACGAGGGTCCGACCCGCGGCGCGCATCGATTGTTCCTCGAAACCGGCATGCCGCATCACTTTGTGAATGAGCAGACGCTGGCGGCATGGCTGAAAGACTGCCGAGCGGTGGTGCTGCCGGATGTACGGTATGTGCCTCCCCCGCTGGCGGCTGCGATGGAGGAGTGGGTGCGAGGCGGTGGCGTCCTGCTGGCAACCTACCGTTCCGGGACTGAGGATGACGACGGCAGATCGCTGAGTTCAGGCGTACTGGCGGACTTGCTGGGTGTGCGAATCGAACGGGACTACGAAAGACCCGAAGCGTATATCGAGGTGACCGATACGCAGGTGAAGCAGGGAGCTCTCGATATGCCGCATCTGATCCACGCTCCCTTCGCGTTCGCGCTGCCGTCCACCGGAGTCGAAATCGTGGCTCGGCTACGTAAATGCTACCTGCGGTCGGACGGCACGTATTACCTGCGATTCTCGCCGACGGGCGAAGACTCGGGTTACCCGGCAATCACGCGGCGGCGGGTCGGCAAGGGCACGGCCATCTGGATTGCGGGCGAAGTTTTCCGCGGGCTGCAAACGCACGGGCAATGGTGCGTAAAGCCGATCGTGGCGAATCTGCTGAAAGCTGCGATGGGCGCGCCGCTGGTCCGCGTGGAAGCGCCGGCCTGGCTGGAAATCACGCTGATGCGGCAGGGCCGGCGGACGATCGTGCACCTGGTGAATCATCACGGAAACCGGGCGTTGCTGGATCGACATGCAGGCACGGATGCGAACAATCTGTATCCGGAGCAGATCCTGCCGGTGCCGCACGTGACGGTGCACCTGGCGCGGGCCGCGCGACCGGCCAAGGTCACGCTGGAACCCGGGGCACAGGAGGCACATTGGACTTACGCAGATGGATTCGTGCGGGTGGTTGTGCCCGAGGTGCACATTCATCGGGCGGTCACGGTCTCATGACCTTTGTCGTAGGGGTCGGAGGCAGTCTGCGCGGCAGTGCGTTTCAGGTGCTTCTCCTGCTAGCCTGGATTTCCACGGAAGGCTATTCGCATAAGGAATCGGCTTTCCCCTGCCCACAATTGGCCGGAAGGAGCCCCCTCGGCTGGCAGACGCCTTAGCATAGTAGTGCGCCGTGAGGCCTGACCATTGGCTGCTACTCGGAGATCCTGAGCGCTGGCAGCAATAACCCACCTTCGTTTCTCCCCGCTCCGGCCCGCGATCTCAGCCCAAGAAGTCCGCGGCGCGCGATCTCCTCATCCGGTTACGGAAACAGAATTACTCGGTCTACGAGATCAGCCAGACTCTCAAGGAGCACCATTGCCCACTCAGTCCAACCGCCGTGCGGGAGGTGCTGAAAGAGGAAGGATTCGCCGCCCTGCCTCGGCGCCTCGATGAAGAACGCCCGGATTACCCGCGTCCCATCATCGAACCGGTCGCCGACGTGCGGGAGTTCTCGCTGGCTCCCCGCACCTTTTCCACCCGCTGCGGCGGACTTTTTCTCTTCGTTCCGGATCTGGTGCGTCTCGGCCTCAGTCGCCTGGCGGCCACGACGCGCTTGCCCGGCTCCAAGCTGATCCCCGCCGAGCATGCCCTGCGCGCCTGCCTGGCGCTGAAACTCTGGTCGCTGGAGCGCAAGAGCCACGTCATGGCCCTGGTCGCCGACCAAGGCCTGGCGCTCTTCGCCGGGCTTAACACCATCCCGAAGAAGAGCTATCTCTCGGAATACTCCGTGCGCCTGGAGCACACCCAAACGACGCGGCTACTCGCCAGTTGGCACGAGCGACTGACCGATAGCCGGCTGTTTCCGGGCGAGTCGTTCAATCTCGATTTCCACTCCGTGCCTTACTACGGCGAGGACCCGGTGGTGGAACGTCATTACGTGTCGCAACGCAGCCGTCGCCAGCCGAGCATCCTGGTGTTTCTGGCGCAGGATGCGGACGGGCGCGCCTTCTGTTATTCCAGTGCCGACATCCGCAAAGGAGAGGAGTCCGACGAGATCTTCCGTTTCCTGGAATTCTGGAAGCGCGTTCGCGGCGCCTATCCCCGCCACCTGGTGTTCGATTCGCAGTTGACGACCTACGCCAATCTGGCGCGTCTGGACCGTCTGGGGATCGCCTTCATCACCCTGCGACGGCGTGCGCCCAAGCTATTGAAGGAAATCGTCCTGCTGTCCCGCTCGGCATGGAAGGTCATCGAACTGGATGTCCCCACCCGGAAGTACCGCACGCCCCGCGTCTACGAGCAGCCGGTCCGCTTGGCAGGGCGGGACTTCCGCCAGTTTTTCATTGAGGATCTCGGCCACGACGAGCCGACCATCCTGCTCAGCAACCAGCATCGGGTGTCCGCCAAATCGCTCATCACCCGCTACGCCCATCGGATGCTGATTGAAAACGCCCTGTCCGACGCCGTGCGGTTCTTCCACATGGATGCGCTCTCTTCGGCCGTGGGCCTCAAGGTGGACTTTGACATGGCGTTGTTGGTGATCGCCAGCGGCCTGTACCGGCTGCTGGCACAACGCATGCGCGGCCACACGGAGGCGTATGCCCGGCAGATCTTCCGCGATCTGATCGATATGCCCGCCGATGTCACCATCACCGGCACAGAGGTGCAGGTCAGCTTTCACCGCCGCGCGCACCTGCCCATCATTCTCGCTTCCGGCCTGATGGACAAACCAATCAATGTGCCCTGGTGGAACGGACTCTCACTGCGCATGACCACGTCGCGCGGCCGCAGCGGCCCCACGCTCAGGTGAATGGTTCTCCGTGGAAATCCAGGCTAGCGGGATCTCGAAGGTTACTTCTTCTGCGATTTCCGGCCGCGCGCTGCAGTGGCAAGGGCCGGTTCCCGTTCTTTGCGGCGGCGGGGCCGCTTGGGGAAAACGGCCAATTGGGTCTCGCTCCAACCGAAATACGGTTCCATGCGTTGCAAGACATCCTCCATGCGGTACTGCGTGTGGCGCCGCATGGCGGCATCGTCAGCTTCGGCATCGCCGCGGACCAGCACTTCGGCCAGTTCGGAATGCCAGCCCTGCGGAGGTTGCTGGTTCCCCAACGCGGTGTCGTACAGCCAGTTGAAGACGAGCACCTGATTCTTTTCCACGACCTGGCTAAGTCCCTCGCATCCAGTGCATTCGGCCACCCGCATGTGAAACCGCATGTGGAATTTGTGAATCTCGAACATCCGTTCGCGACCGGAATCACCGTCGGGCGGGACCAAAGAGTAGAGCCCGTCCAACTGTTGTGCCACGCGCCGGATTTCCTCGCGCTCGGCAGGACTGGCCTTCTCGGCGAAGATTCTGGCCACCTGTGATTCGAGGGCTTCGCGCAGGATGTATAGTGTCCCGGGATCGCATTTGCGGTGGGAATCCGCACGCGCGTGCCCACGCGCGGACGGCTCTCGACCAAGCCATCCGCCTCTAGCAGCCTGTGGTGCAACCCCCCGAAATTCGGCGGCGGCAACGGTGAGCGGGTAGGCGCCGGTTCCGCCGACTTTGGGGTGGTGAAGCGGGCGAAACGCGCCGCGGCGGGCTGGCCGTCAGTTCTAAGGCGGCACACAGGCACAGAATCGCGAAAATGAGCTCCGCCTGGCGGTTGTGGAGCTCCCGGGGCGTTCCCGCGCCCAAGTTCCGCCGCAGAATCAGACTCAGATTAAACGCGCCGACGTGGATCAGCTGGCGCTTCAAAACATTTTCGCGCCCTCGCAGATGTAGCCGCCGCATCCCGCCGGTTTCGTAGCAGTGCGCAAAGGACCGCTCGATCAACTCCCCGCGCTTTTTCAGAAGCCGCTTGCCATACGTGCCTCGGACCCGCCGCCGATTGTCGTAGACCGCCTTCTGCTCGGCCGCCTTGCCCGCCCACTTACGCCGCTTCCGCTTCGGCTCCGGGATGTAAGTTCGGGCCGGCAGCTCCACGATGGCCTGCACCGTGCTGCCGCTGTGGTGGCCCTTATCGGCGACCACCTCTTCGATGCCCCGCGGATGCACCTGCGGCTCCGCCGCCGGCGCCTTCTCGGCTTCCCGCTCCATCAGCTGCGCAACCGTCTCACCTGCCTCGGCCAGGGTTTCCCGGATGGTCGTGGTATCGCCCTGATCGGCCGGCTGCAAGGTCACCGCGATCACCGCCCCGCTCTCCAGGTCCACCGCGTGCTCGGCCTTGTGTGCCAGATGCGTGGTTCCGTCCTTCATCTTCGTGATGCGCGCATCCGGATCCGACGGGCTCACCCATTTCTGGTTCGAACCTTTCTCCTTGCGCTTGCGGTCCACTCGCGCCAGATCTTCCCGGGTCGGAGTCTCGATGCCGGATTGTCGCGCCAGCCCGGTGAGGAATTCGTCGTAGCTGGCGCCGTTGTCGCGCCGCACGATCGAGCGCAGGGCCGCATTGGCTTCCAGCGTGGTGGCATCCACGCCCACCGTGCGGCCTTTCAGCAGATCTCGATCCGCCAGCACGCCCAGCACCCACAGGAACACCTTGCGGTGCGTCTCCACATCGATCAGCCGCCGGGTCCGCGAGATGGTCGAATGATTGGGGGTTTGCTCGTCCAAGCCGATGCGGAGGAACTGGCGCAGCGCCAGCGAGTCGGCGGCGCGCCAGGCGATCCCACACGCTCGGAATCGAGTCCCTCGAAGTAGCCGATCATAAGCAGGCGGAAATACGTTCCCGGCGTCAGCGAGGGGCGTCCATTCTTCTCCGCATAGAAGCCGGTGCACTCCTTCTCGGCGAACTCGTCGAACTTCTCGGCGTCCGGCAGTTCGTTCACACGCTCGTAGAATGGATGCCCGGGCGCGGTGGCCAGCTCGGCATGGGTGATCCAGAGGTCTTCCTGGCGCTGCTGGTGCTTGCGGGTGCCCATGGCCATGAGAACATTTTAGTGCATTTATGTTTTATAGGGCAGAGCCGACCGCATCCCACAGCCGGGACTTTCACCACAGGCTGCTAGTTTTACAACGTCACGTATTTATGGACTGCGCGAACTCTTCGCTTCGGCGCCGCAGTAGGCGCAGACGCCGGTCCATGTGAACAGCAGATACTGAATCTCACGTCGCGTCCTCGGCAGGGTCCACCCAGAAGTTTTTTTTTGCTGCGCAAGGTTTCCAGCGTGAGGAAGGCGTGCGCGAGCATGACCATCGTTACGTGATGATACCAGCCTTGCCAGTTGCGACCCTCATAGTGATCCAGGCCGAGCTCTTCTTTGAGCTGGTGATAGTCCTGCTCGATCTTCCAGCGGCACTTGACCAGGCGCACCATGCGCCGCGGCGAGGCGCCGGCGGGGAGATCGCACAGCCAGTATTTGGTGGGCG
>JBEKWU010000161.1:0-9910 GCA_049512775.1 Bryobacteraceae bacterium | reverse complement strand
CCCTGCCACTCGATGTAGCCGTGGAACAGCGAGTTCATCACCGCCGTGCCGCGCGTGTCGGTGAGGATCTCGCTGCGCAGCCCGATCAGCCCGCGGGACGGCACTTTGAACTCCATCCGCACCCGTCCCGAATCGTGGTTGACCATCTTGGCCAGCTTGCCCTTGCGCCGGCCCATCTTGTCCATCACCACGCCCACGAAGGTGTCGGGGCAGTCCAGGGTGAGCACCTCGAGCGGCTCGTGCAGCGCTCCCTCGATGCTGCGCGTCAGGATCTCCGGCTTGCCCACCATCAGCTCGTAGCCTTCCCGCCGCATCATCTCGATCAGGATCGCCAGTTGCAGCTCGCCGCGGCCCATCACCTTGAATGCGTCCGGCCCGCCGGCCTCCTCGACCCGGATCGGGCCCTCGGAGGAGTATAGCTTGGTGATGCGGGCCATCTCGACGAAGGCGCCCCGTCCGATGGGAAGCCTCTGGTTCGCCTCTAAGCGCAGGGCTACGCCGCAAACCGCAGAATCTCCACCTCGGCCCCGCTCCTGACGGCCGCTTCAGCCCGTTCCAGAACCTGGCCGGTCACCTCGTCGGATAGGTAGTACTCGCCGCAGTTTTGGCACACGTCGGCGGGAACGCCCTTCAAGATGACGGTGGTTGCGCCGCGCTGAAGCGTCACGGTCGCCTCGGAGCGACGAGTCTCCCCGTGCCTGCACAGGACGCACTTCATTTCGTTCTCCTGGTTCTGAAATCGGGATGCCACTGATCGAGCCTTGGAATGTAAGCGGTAATCACGATGCACCTTTCGTTGTCGGTATCCAGCGCCACCACCACGTGTATCGGCCTCCGCTCCACAAATCGAAGCATCAGACGGCTTGCGTAAGGCGAATCGTCGGGGTATTCCGCTATGATCTCTCCTCCGGCAATCACCGACTTCACCTCGTCCCTGGCGATGCCGCGCTGGAACATGCGTTGCACGGCGTGAGCGCTGAAGACCAACCGTTCACATTCCAAGGCTCAGCCCTCGCTGCTTGCTCCGGACTGCCGTCTCCAGTCCGGCCAATTGTGCTCTCTCCCTAGCTCGTCGTGGAGTAGAAGAGTAGGATAGCAAGGATTCCTGTGTTTGCACCGGGTCGCTTCCAGACTCTGGTCTGAAACCAGCACGGGCCGGCAGCTCACGCGGCAGAGCATCTGCCTTGGGCGCAGGGGGTCGGCAGTTCAAATCCGACCGCCCCGACCAATGCAAGCCAACTCCTTTGCTTGCAACGGCCGTTCGTGGCCATCCCGCTCCCCTGTTGCGGCTTGTTGAACCCTGTTGAGCCTGGGCCCGGCGAAATCACGTTCCCCATCATTCAAGACTTTTGGCCGAGGGTATTCTGCTGGGGAGCGAAGAGGAGATCCGCGCGGCGATCCGTTTCCGGTCTTCTATCGCAAGCTGCCCGCGGGAATCCGCTCCGCTGGCGTTATTCTATCGGGCGGGAATGTGGATCTCGAGGTGTTGCAGTCGTTGTAACCGCGTTCCCGCCGTCCCAGAGGACTTCATCCGCGATTGACCCCGCGCGCCGGATGAACGCGCAATAGTCCACGCGGACGCGCGAGCGCGCGGAGATCCAGCGGAAACCTGGCACACCGAACATGCCGTTGCGCTCGATCATTCTCCGGCGCGGTTCGGGAACGGGCGATACGCCGAACTCCATGCCGCGCGTGAGCGTCCGGCCGCTCCACGGCGGCTGTGTGCGGACGTAGTTCTCTTCCCAAACGCCGAGCCACGGGAAGTCGGATCGCTTCCAGACGTAGCCGAACAGAACTTGAAGCGCCGGCGAGAACGCCGCGAAGAAGGCCCGCTCCCGGGCGGGGTCCATCAGGTGTGTGGTGAAGCCGCCCGAGACCGCAGCCTTGGTGAAGAGATGGAAGTCCCCCGCCCCGCCGCTCTCGAGCGGCTCAGAGCGGGCAGAGGGGGCGCGAAACTCGGTTCGGCCTTTCTCGAGGAACGGCGGACCGAGCGTCACGTGCTGGGTCCAGCCGATGGGCCGGTCCGCAGCGGTGAGATTCTCGACGGTCTCCGAGAACCGAACCACGCCCGCCCCCGGCAACCGCAGACGGCGCTCGATGCGAAGTTGCGCGTTGGGCAGCACGGTGCGCGCTGCCAGTTCCACCCCGCGCGCTTCAATCTCGTACGGAACCACCGAAGCCTCGCCGTGCACGGTCAGCCCCGCGGCCGCCTCTTCTTCCGAGACTCCGCCGAAGATGTCCATGCACAGGTTGTGCCCCATGATTCCGGCCAGCAGCTTGCTCTCCGCGCCGTCGCCATACTCGGGATTCCGCTCACGCGAGTAAGCGGAAGGCTCGATCGAAAGCCACGGCGGCGTCCACAAGGGATTCACGCCGGTCTCCTTGTCGAGGATCTCCGCAACGTGCCCTCCTTCCACCAGCACGGTCAGGCGCACCGCGTCGTCCTCGATCGAGACGGCGCGCCGGTTGCGATGAAGGATATCAGCCATCCCTTCAGTCGAGCACAAACCCGAACGCCCGGTAAAGCGCTCGTGCCCGCGCTCCGGCGTCGTTTCACCACGTGGAACGCCGGCGTCAGCCAGCGTTTTTCTTGACTCATGAACGTTGCTCATGCGACAAGGGTCTGGTTCGGGATTCCTGTTCCTGGCCTGGAGCCGTCCCGGTGTGGCGGCCCTCGGAGGAAACATGACTCACAAACAACGCCTGCTGACTGCACTGAATCACGAAGAACCCGACCGGGTGCCAATCTGCGCCTGGTACACGCCGGAGATGGAACGCCAGATGCTCCGCCACCTGGGCGTGGACTCGGCGGACACCGAGACGTACAAGTCCGCCGGCGGCCCCCTGCCCATCCTGATGGAGCACGATTTCCTGATCTCCTGGATGGGCCCCTGTACCGGATTCTACGCCCGGCCCGACCGCCAGTACACCGACGAATGGGGCATCGGCTGGGAGTGGTTTGAGCATCCGTCGGGCGGCGCCTTTACCGAGATGGTGCACCATCCCCTGGCGGACATCCGGGATCCGGCGGAGTTTACGATGCCCGATTTCTCGCGCGAGGATCGCTACTTCGGGGTTCGCAAACTCCTGGACGAGTACGGCGAGGAGTACGGGATCATGGCCGGCTGCGCCTGCACCCTGCTCGAGCTGGCCTGGTATCTGCGCGGCCTGGAGAACGTCCTTTCGGATCTGGTGGGCAACAAGGATTTTGCGCACGCCTATCTGGACAAGCTCATGGGCTGGATCGAGACCGCCGGCCGCAAGTTCGCACAACTGGGCGTCGACATAATCTGGATCGGAGACGACGTTGGGACGCAGAACCGGATGCTGATTTCGCCGGAGACGTTTCGCGAATTCTTGAAACCTCGCTATGCGCGGCTGTTCGCCGAATGGAAGGCCATCTGCCCCGGGGTTAAGGTCGCGTTCCATACCGACGGGTACGTGTATCCGATCCTGGCCGATCTGGTGGAAATCGGGCTGGACATTCTGAATCCGGTACAGCCCAAGTCGATGGACCCCGCCCGGGTGAAGAAGGACTTCGGCTAGCATCTCACTCTCTGGGGTACGGTGGACATACAGGAAGTGCTTCCCTTCGGCACTCCCGAGGATGTAGCCGCGGAGGTGCGATTGCGTCTTCGGACCGCCGGCCCCGGGGGAGGGCTGATCCTGGCGCCCGCGCACAACATCCAGCCGGACGTGCCGCTGGAGAACGTTCTGGCCTTTTACGAGGCGGCCAAGCGTTACGGCCGCTATCCCATCCGCTGCTGAGGACCGGCAGGACTGTTGCCGTCCGCAATGACCGGCATGCGCTGGATGGAGGGATCGGTGAACACGTCGGCCTCGTCGGTGCTGTGCGTGGAGAACTCCGATATGATCGCGCCTTTGGGGCCCGCCTGGAACCAGTGCGGCGTGTCCGGAGCGAGCGTGTACTGCTCGCCGGGGCCGAGACGCACTTCGTGCCGCATGCGGTAGTGGGCCTCCGAGCCCGCCGGAGGCCGGCAGGAGGGGGCAGCCGCCGGTTCGCCCGGAACATACAGGTACACCGTCCCCCAGCGGCAGCGGAATGTTTCCTCCTTGCCGGGCACCCCGGCGATGGTCGGGTGCCAATGCTCCGGGCAGGTCTGCCGCGGCAGCATGACGAGCTCTTTCGCGCAACACCGCTCCGTGTTCACGTAGGTCAGGATTTGCAGGCCGGTCTTTTCAAGTTCGCCCAGCCCGAAATCCGCCACCTCCAGCCTGGTCTGTTCTTCGGGTGTCAGGACAATCTGCGCCGCCGCCAGCATGTCGAGCGACTTCGTCAGCGCTTCCCGATACTGTTGTGCCGAGATCATGAGCCGCGCTCCGGGCCCAGGTACACCTGCTGGTAAACACTCTTCAGAAAAGCCAGACCCTCGGTAGCTAGCTGCTCGGCTGAATCGGCCAGCTTGCGCCAAATGCAGCAAAGCTTGGCGACGCTCTCGATGTCCGGATCGAAAGACTCGATCGTGATGCAGCCGTCATAACCCACTTGTTTGAGGGCCGTGAAGAACTGCCGCCATGGCACAAGGCCGGAGCCGGGGATGCCACGCTGGTTTTCGCAAGCGTGTACGTAGCCCAGGTAACCGTTCGCTTGGAGCACGGCTTTCGCGAAGTCGTCCTCCTCGCGGATCATGTGGAACGTGTCCAAGTGAACCCGGACGTTCGGCACACCGACATCCTGGATGAACTTGACAGCGTCAGCCGCGGTGTTGATGAAGTGCGATTCAAAGCGGTTCACCGGTTCGATGCCCAGGATCAGATCCGAACACTGTTCAGCGTAAGACGCGATCTGCCGGTAGTTCTCGACACCCCACTTCCACTCGTCCGCGGAGCGCATCCGGCCGGTCAGGTAGCCCCATCCGCAGTAGATCATCCCGCCGAAGACCCGCGCCCCCGCCTCGTTGCTCAGGTCGATCAGGCGTTTGGAGAACTCGACTCCCGCTTTGCGCACGGCAGGGTCGGGCGAGATGATGTTGTACTGCTCGGGCATCCCGTACCCGGTGTTGATGGTGAGGCCAAGATCCGCCGCGGCCGCTTTCACCTGCCCGGCCGGGAAATGGTCGGGATCGAAGGGGATGATCTCGACGGCATCGAAACCCATCCGCTTGCAGCGTTCCAGCAGTGGCAGGTCCTTCTCGATGAACGTCTCCCGAAACAGCAGGGAGTGAATGCCAAAGATCACCGGGCACCTCCAAGCGCGCTCGATTATTTCTAGCATCGCCGGCGGAGCGGGGTCAACCGGTTTCCTTTACAGCTTTCCATAAGTTGCTTATGGATTCTGCTAAGCTGGTAGGCGCCGTGACCCCGCCCTCCCGGCTGCGGCGCGTGGCCCTGATCTACGATGCCACACGCACGTACGACTTGAAGGTCATGACGGGTGTCGCGGCCTACTTGCGGGAGGGTGCCCGGTGGAGCGTCTACATCGAGGAGACCGCGCTGAAAGACCAGCGGCTGCCCGATCTGGCGTCGTGGCATGGCGACGGCGTCATCGCCAACTTCGATCATCCCCGAGTGGTGCGCGCGGTGCTGGCGTCAAGCCTGCCAACGGTAGCCTTTGGCAGCGGCTACGGATGGTACGATCCGAGGTTTCACATCCCCTATCTGTTCACCAACAACCGGGAGATCGCCCGTATGGCGGCCGATCACTTGTGGGACCGTGGATTCCGCCGCTTCGCGTATTACGGCGGCGTGCGAACGCGGGTCAATGGATGGTCGGTGGAACGAGAACGCGCGTTTTCCGCGCACGTCGGAAAGAGACGATGTCGCTGCGACGTGTACCGGGACCGGGACGCAAGCGGGCGGAACTGGACTCCTTCGCAACGCGCGCTCGGGAGGTGGCTGCTGGCGCTCCCGAAACCGGTAGGTCTGATGGCCGAGAACGACCAGCGCGCCCGCCTGGTTTTGGAAGCCTGCCGCAACGCCGGGCTGCGGCTGCCGGAGGAAGTGGCCGTGATCGGGGTCGACAACGACGAACTGCTCTGTCACCTGAGTACGCCGCTGCTCAGCAGCGTGGAGCAAGGATCGCGACGAATCGGACACGAGGCCGCGGCGCTGCTGGAGCAGATGATGGCGGGCTTCGAAGCCCGCCGGAAGAGCGCGGTCGTCGATCCTACCGGCGTGGTGGCTCGCGGATCCACGGACTTCCTGGCCATCGAAGACCGCACCGTCGCCGAGGCCATGCGCTACGTCGGGGTTCATGCCGGCGATGGGATTCAGGCACAGGACGTTGCGGCCGCGGTGGCGATGTCCCGCTCCGGGCTGGATGCCCACTTCAAGAGCGAGTTGGGTCTGACCGTTCGTGGAGCGATTCGCAAGACCCAATTGGAGCGGACTTTGCGGTTGGTCTCCGATACCGGTCTGTCGCTGAAAGAGATCGCCGCCAGGACGGGTTTCAAGTCGGTGCAGCACATGACCACGCTGTTCAGCCAAGCCTTCGCGTGCCCGCCCGCCAAGTACCGGCACACCGTGGCTCGCGGGGCTCTTCACCGGAATCCTGGATCGAGCTGAAGGCGAATCCGTCCAACAGCGTGGCTGGGACGGCTCAGTTCCTCACCCGCGCGTCGTACTCCCGTACGGCGTCGTACATTGCAGCGACGTTCGTCGGAGGCACGTTCGCCAGGATGTTGTGCACCTGCTGGAACACGAATCCGCCGCCGGGCGCCAGCACTTCGCACTGATGCAGTACGTGTTCGCGCACCTGGGCGGGCGTGCCGGACGGCAGTACGCTCTGTGTGTCGCAGCCGCCGCCCCAGAACGCCAGGTCCTTGCCGAAATCGCGCTTCAGTCCTTCGGCTTCCATGCCCCTGCAACTGATCTGCACCGGGTTGATGGCGTCCAGCCCCGCCTCAATGAGGTCGGGCAGCAGTTGCCGCACGGCGCCGCAACAGTGAAGCATCACCTTGACGTTGGCCAGTTGCTTCGCGCGCGCCCACATCATGGCGTGTCGCGGCTTGAAGAACTCCCGGTACATCCGGGGAGAAATCTGTGGGGAGTTTTGTGCGCCGAGATCATCGCCAAACAAGATGATATCGATCGACTCGCCGACCGCCCCGAGGAACCACTCGAGGTTCCGTAGGTGGATCTCCAGGAGCGCATCCAGAAACCGGTGCGCTCGCTGCGGCTCGTCGGCAAGCATCATCAGGAAGTTGTCCATCCGGTAGTGCCATTGCCCCATCTCAAGCAGGTTCCCGCCGAACAGCCCGAGGATCGCCCGGTCGGTCTTCGCGCGGAGCGCGCGCGCCCCGGCGGCCAGCTCCACCGGCCCGGACACCTCTGGCCCCGGCGGCGACGGCACCCCGGTCCACAGGTGCTCCGGGAAGAGTTCCTGGATGCGGGAGAGATCCTCCTGGCCGTCGAGGAACGGCCAGTAGACCTGATCAAAGTGCACCGATCCCTCCGGCATGCGCGCCATCACCCGGCCGCTCGGCGCCCTCAGCACCCACCCCGCTCCAGCCGGCTCGGGTACCGCGCATGCCGGCATTCTGCACGGTGTTCCATCCGGCAGGGTCCAGTCCGCCCACCACCTGTCCTCGTGGCAGAAGGCGCGCCCCAACTCCACCGTATCCACGCCGAATCGGTCGAGCACGTCATCGTGGCAGATCGCCAGCTGCTGCACCGGATCGTAGACGTCTACGGTCCGCGGCTCGAGCCCGAGCGCGGCTCTGAGCTTCGGATAGGCGATCGAAGATATGCCCGATGATCGGTGCCCTGACAGGTCTACCGGAACCCGGTCGGGCTCATGATGGTTCAAGGACGCAAGTACACGTTCGCGCGAGTTCATGCTAACCTCTTCAACCCCTGTTGGCACTGGATACCCATTGTGTCACAGCCAAATTGGGTGGTCATGCGACCGACCATGCTCTTGCCCCTGACATCGGGCGTCATCATTACCCCAACGACCTTCCTGTCCAGCGTATGGATACCGCCCAACCAGTATGCGACGGCCCGCATGGTTTGCGGATAGCGCTCCAAGGCGCCGATCGCGCCCACGCCGAAGAAGCCCTCCACCGCCTTCAGGGTGGAGGTGTATCCCCGTGAAGGCCGAGATGTCGCCGCCAGCGCCGGCGGTGCGAGGGTCGCCTTCCCCATGGGATGGCCAGTCGAAGCAGAAGCATGCGACAATGCGCGCATTGACATCGCATCACAAGTCATCGCTCTGGTGCCTGGCTGAGCCGGCCCAGCATCCGATACAAGTGCGCCACACCCCAGGTCGGCATCCGTTCGCCCGCCCCTGTAGTGGGCCTCTTGAGTGAGACAACCAGTCAAGACCCTCGGTACCGTTCGATGATAAGTCCTTCCCTCTGATTCGTCCAGTGTTTTGTGATCGGGCCGCCGCTGAAGCGGAGACGGGGTGCCCTCTGGGCCCTGCTGGCGAGCAACCCGATCGAGGATTAGCCGGGCGGAACTCATCGCGGACGATGAGCAGAGCGCGCTCCTTCCGTCGCGCTCTCTGGCTTGGCCGGGGCCGACCAACGGCAGGCGGCAGCCCAGCCCATGCTTTCCTGGTTTTGACTTGGTCCACATCGGACCGACAGATTCCGTCATCCCTGAAAGAATGCATCGGCGCCCTCACGCTGTAACGGCCGCGGCGGCCAGCGTCCGCACGCGCTCGAACTCCGCCGGCGGCAGATAGCCGAGCGCCGAGTGCAGCCGCTGCTGGTTGCGCACCTTCTCAATGAGGCGCACGATCGACGCGCGTTTCGGCCAAGTCCCGGTACTCCTGTCGATAGACCTCCTCGTACTTCAACGTCTTCACGAACGACTCGCGGGCCGCATTGCTGGCGCAAAAGCCCTCCCCATAAGCAATCTGTCGCCGGCAGTGCTGCCGCCTCCTTGAAGTTCGAACCGACGTCACTGTCCTGTTCTACGAACCTGGTGCGGCCCTTGAGACTCCACTAGTCCCACATCGAAGCGGGTTGGCACGAAGACTCCCCCCAGGGAGAGCCGCGCCCCGCCGCTGCCGACGTTTTCGCCAGTACCGCTTAACGGCCCCGGACGGGGTTGGCCTGCTTGTGAGGCACGCGCTCTACAGACGGGCTGGAATCTTGCTGGTTGAATCTTGAGGTTTTCGACAGCTACGAAATCGTCTACAGGCCAACTTCATGAGTGTAGACAACCTGGCCATAAGCTATTGATTCAGTGGATGTTACTGAGATGGGGGAAATCAACGTACCCGCGCCTTGGGCGCAGGGGGTCGGGCGTTCAAATCGCCCTGCCCCGCCCAAATCCCTCAATAAATCATACAGATAGCGGCAGGCGGCCGGCCGCTTTTGTCTTTCGATAGTTTCTCGTAACGCGCTCGTATGGCGAACTGCCCTAACTGCCCTTAATTCGAGGCGTCCATGGATTGATCCGTTGGGGCCCGGACGGGTGCACCCCGCCGGGCGCTGTGACGGTGAGCTGCCACAGCTCGGGGAACTGTGTCGACATGCCGCCGAACGGCCCGTCCAGGCCACAAACCAAAATCCGCTCACCGCCGCTGCGCCGCCAGCACTTTCTTCCGCAAGCGGATGGATTGGGGCGTTACTTCGACGAATTCGTCGTCGCGGACGAACTCGATGGCCTGCTCCAGGTTGAGGATGCGCGGGGGCACCAGGCGGATGGCTTCATCCGAGGTCGAGGCGCGCATGTTGGTCAGCTTCTTCTCCTTGACGATATTCACGTTCAGGTCGGCATCGCGCGCGTTCTCCCCGACGATCATCCCCTCGTAGACCTCGGTGCCCGGCGTGACGAAGATCTCCCCGCGCTCCTGGAGGTTGAAGATGGCGTAGGCGGTGGTGCGGCCCGGCCGGTCGGCCACCAGCGAGCCGGTGGGGCGCGTCGGGATGTCGCCCTGCCACTCGATGTAGCCGTGGAACAGCGAGTTCATCACCGCCGTGCCGCGCGTGTCGGT
>JBEKWU010000160.1:0-10228 GCA_049512775.1 Bryobacteraceae bacterium | reverse complement strand
AGACCCGGTAGCCCGGCCAGCTCAGTATCCTGGTGAACTCGTTGTCAGTTGGCAACTCACGAGTCTATACGACCGGCCCGATACCCCGGAATCCGGCCCCCTCCACGAATTCCTGCGCAGAGCCCCATGTTCTTCTGGCCCCGAACGGAGCGGAGCCCTGCGACGCCCGTAGGGCGGCGCGTTTAGGGCGGAGCGGAGGCCGGGGCCAGAAGAACATTCCGCGGCCGCCGCCCGCCTCCTTCCACTCAGTTCTTCCGCTTCTGCCTCCCTTCCAGCGTCCGCCGGAATCGGTAGGACTCGGCTCCGGTCTCGATGATGTGCGCCCGATCCGTCACCCGGTCCAGCAGAGCCTTGCACAGCCGCGGGTTTCCAAACACCTGCGTCCACTCCGAGAAGGGCAGGTTGGTCGTCAGAATCACGGCCGCTTTCTCCGCCCGTTCGGAGATCACCTGGAACAACAACTCGGCTCCCACTTCGGCCAGCGGCACGTAGCCCACCTCATCGATCGCGATCAGCTCGTTGCGCAACCACCGCCCCATCGCCCGGCTCAACTGCCCCTGCTGCCGCGCCTCCACCATCTCGTTCACCAGTCCGGCCGCCGTAGTGAACCGCACGCGCCGCCGCTGCTGACAGGCGACCACGCAGAGCGCCGTTGCCAGATGGGTCTTCCCGGTTCCTGCATCTCCCATAAGAATGATCGGTTCGGCTCGCTCGATGTAGCCACCCTCCGCCAGCTCCCGGACCTGGTTCGCCGAGATCTTCGGCGCCTGCCCAAAGTCGAACTCCTCCAGCGTCTTCACCCGCGGCAGCCGCGCCTCCCAGATCCGTCGCTGGACGGCCCGCTGCTCCCGATCTTCCAACTCCGCGTTCAGGAGCGCTTCCAGATACCGCACCTGTGTTTGTTTCTGCTGGACGGCCTCCTCCGCCAGACCGCGGAACTGCGCTCCAATCGTCGGTAATCGGAGAAGCCGGCACTGCTCTCGGATCGCCGTGTCTTCCATGCCTGCGCCCGCGGCCTTCATTGGATCACCTCGGTGGCTGGGATCAGCAGCAGCTGGTCGTAGTTATGCATCACCGGCTGCGGCCGTTCGTATCGTGCCAGTGCGCCCAGATCGGATACAGCCAGCGCGACCTTTTGCGCGGCCGCCGGCTTCGCCTCCGTGGTTAGCAAGTGCCGCACGGCGGCCGCGTCCGAGCAGCCTAACTCGAGCGCCATGCGCATCGCCCCGTCCAGTTTCCGGTAGCCATGCTCACGGCCGAGCAGCACCAGCTCTACCATCTCCCGGGTCCCTTCCTGCCGCCCACGCCGCAACATCAGCACCGCCCAGAAATGATCGAAGCTCTCTGGCCAGCGACCCTGCGACCGCCACTGTTCCAGCGCCGTCGAGCCGACCAGCGCGCCGGGCTTGTACAACAGCGCCGGCAAGTAGTGCTCCAGATCCAGCACCTTCCGGTTGTGCTCATAACACCGCTCGTGCCGGGCCACGCACTTCGCGTCATGCCGCACCTCGATGTAGGACGGCAGCACATCCACCCGCGTCTTGACTCCCGCCCGCAGCGGCGTCGAATACCAGTTCGTGCGCACCTTTACGCAGTCCTTGGTGTCCACTCGCGGAAAGCACACTTCGCTCAACGGGAAGCCCTCGGCCGGAAGCGGCAGCAGGTGCTCCCGCTCAATCACCATGCCCGCGCCCACCGGCCGCGGGCGGCCGCCAATCACCCGCTGTTCGTCCTGGCGGCTGCACGCCAGCAGGTAGGCGTTCAACTCCGCCAAGTCTTTCGACCGCGGCACCGGCGTCCAGTGGTTCCGCCGGAAGTAACCCTGCTCACCTTCCACCCCGCCCTTCTCGTTGCCTCGCGCCGGAGTGCAGAACTCCGCCTCGTAGCCCCAGTGCGAGCGGAACGCCACGAACCGCTGCGTCTCCTCCCGCTGCCGCCCATGCAGAATCTTCTTCACCGCACTGCCCAGGTTGTCGTAGCGCAGGCGCCGGAACACCCCGCCAAAATAGACGAACGCCTTCTCGTGCGCCTCCGGAAACGCCTGCTGTGTCGCCCGCGGATAGGCGCAGTGGAACGCTCCGCCCGAGGCCATGCTCCGCATGCTGAACGCCTGCCAGACCTGCCCGCCCTCGCCCAGGTCCGCCACCGCTTCATACCAGTCCACCTGGGCTTCCACGCCCCAGTCGTAGGACTGTTCGATGAACACCTCGGCCTTCCCCAACCGGCCCATCTCCTGGCGCCGCGCCCGCACGTAGCGCCGCACCGTCGACTCGCCGATCTCGCACTCCGGCCGCTCTCGCCGGATCCGTCGCCAGATTCGGTGCGCCGCGTGCCGTTGCTTCCGCGGCGCTTTCCGGTCCGCTTCCAGAATCCCGTCGATGAACTCCTTCACGGGCCCGAGCTGCGGACTGTCCCGCTCGGCCGCTTTCCTCTCCGGCGGTACCGCGCTCGCGACCGCCTGGCGTACCATCCGCCGGTGTACGCCGAACTTCCGCGCCACCCCGGCGATGGTGCCCTCGCCGTGCTCATACTCTCGTCTGATCTGTTCGAACAACTCCACTTTGGTCTGCCTCCTTTTCAAGGACCGTCTCCGTTGCGGGCAAGAGTGCCCAAAACAGAATACCCGGCTCCTGTTCTGAAGGTGGGCCAAATCAAATGAGCGAAGTGGGCCAGATTAGAATAGCGAAATCAATGGCGGCGACGCTGCAATGTTTCACCTGGTTCCGGAGTGGGCCTTGTCCCGTCCGTACCAGGTTCGCTACGGCGCTGATGGATCGTTGATTCTGAGTCCCCCTGGATCGGGATAACCCGAATTAACCCGAATTTACCCGTTGACAACTGGTTCAGATGCTGCTATTGTATAGTGAGATATTCTGATATATATATTCTGGGCCGCTAATTCTATGTGAGGTGACATTGCGATGCTTTTCACCTTGAGACCATCCCTTGCTTTCGCGGGGATCCTGATGCTGTTGCAGGCCCCCTCTGTGCCAACATGATTGAGACACCTTACCCACTCTTAATTACTGTCGAGGGGGCGGGAAGGAAGACTCATGAGGAGATCGAATCTGAGACGGATGGAACCGAAGACTGGGGAGTTGGAGGTTCCCGGGCCGAGGGAGGGAGAGCGCAGCGAGCCCGACCGCGGCGGCCCGGCGGACGGCGCGGCAGCCGGCCCGGCGATTCCCGACCCCGAGGTCCCAGCCAAGGCGAAGCGGTGGCTGTTTATTACTGCCCAGTACAAACAGGAGATTCTGGCCCAGGCCGATGCCTGCCGCGAAGAAGGCGCCATCGGCGAGTCGCTGCGCCGGGAAGGGTTGTATTCGTCGCACCTGACCACTTGGCGGCGGCAGCGGGAAGAAGGCGCGCTCCAGGCTCTCACACCCAAAGAAGCGCGGCCGGAAGCCGACACTCAACCCGCTGGCTGAGGAGAACCGGCAACTGCGGAACGAGAACGTCCGCCTCGCGCGCCGCCTCGAGCAGGCCGAGCTCATCATGAATGTTAAAAAAAGTATCCGCCCTGCTGAGGATTGCACTGCCGGAGAGGGCAACTCGTGACCGTTGTGGAACAACTCGCCCCGAACGTCGGTCGCGCGGCGGCCTGCCGCGTTCTGAGTATTCCGCGCGCATCGCTGTATCGGCACATTGGCAGCCCTGAGCCGGCAGTTCCGCCGGTGCCGACTCCGGCTCGCGCGCTCGGAGCTGCCGAGCGGCAGACGGTCCTGGACCACCTGCACTCGGAACGCTTCCGGGACAAAGCTCCCGGCGAGGTCTTTGCCACTCTGCTGGACGAGGGCACTTACGTCTGTTCCATCCGCACGATGTACCGCATCCTGGAGCAAGCGGGCCAAGTGCGGGAGCGCCGCGATCAGCTTCGTCATCCTCACTACCAGAAGTCGGAGTTGCTGGCCACGGCGCCCAACCAGGTCTGGAGCTGGGACATCACCAAGCTGCTGGGCCCGGCCAAATGGACGTATTTCTATCTCTATGTGATCCTGGACATCTTCAGCCGCTACGTGGTCGGCTGGATGGTGGCCCCTCACGAGAGCGCCGAACTGGCCAAGCGGCTGATCGGGGAAACCTGCGCCAAGCAGGGCATCGCCGCGGGCCAGCTCATCATTCACGCCGACCGCGGCTCCTCGATGACCTCCCAGCCGGTGGCCTTCCTGCTCGCCGATCTGGGTGTGACCAAGACCCACAGCCGGCCGCACGTTCCCGACGGCAACCCGTTTTCCGAGAGCCAGTTTAAAACCCTGAAGTACCGGCAGGAGTTTCCCGGCCGCTTCGGCTCGATCCAGGATGCCCGTCTGTTCTGCCAGGGCTTCTTCCCCCGTACTGGCGTCAAACGCGCCAGCGGAAGGGCGCAGAGCCGCGCTTTCGGTGAACGCCAACCTCGGTTCCTCCTCCCAGGACAGCAAGGCACTGGTGGCGGGGAACCTTCCCGACTACTTCGTAGGGGAAGCCGGTGATGAAACGCTCGTGGGCATGTTCGTGAACGCGAAGATGGCGGAGTCGCTGCACCGCACGTCTTTCCTGTCGCCCTTCCCATACAAGGTGGACCGGACGCGCGCGGAGATTGCGCTTCAGTACGCGCTCGGCCAACTCTGCCTCGCCCCGTACGACATATGGATGCACACCAGCGACCTGCCGCGGCATTTCGGCAAGGCCGCGGATTACGTGGACCTGTACGGCTTCGTTCGCCGCAACGCTGAACTGTTGGATGCGTGTGAAACGGTCGCCACGGTGGCAGTCGCGGTGGATACGTCCAAGGCCGAAGACAAGCGGTTCCGGCCCTTGGTGCAGGGTTTGGCCGAAGCCAACGTGCCATTCGTGCTGTTGCCGCTCGGACGCGTGTTCTTCGATCCATACATTAGCCCGGTGTGGGCGGAACGGCTGCGGACGGTGATCAATTTGACTGACGCGACCGAGCTGCAGGGCCGTTTCCCTAACGCCCTGATCTCGCCCGGCGAACCGAGCCCGGAACTGCTACGCCGGATCTCGGCCCTGAAGGTGGAGGCGCAAAATGTGGTGGCGACGGTCAGGGCCAAGCCGGGAGTAGGGAAGTCCGCGGCGATCCACCTGATCAACCATAACTTCGACGAGTTCAGCCGGGCCCTGCCGGTGGAACAGTGTGCCGTCCGTTTACTGCAGCAGGGCTTCTGGGGACGGATTAAGGCCGCCCAACTGCTGACGCCAGGCGCGCCCCCGCAGCCGCTCAATGTCAAACCGTTTGGCCACGACTTGCGCGTCGTGCTGCCGGAACTGCGCACTTGGGCCATTGTGCGACTTACGTACTGAAGTTCAGCTCCCATGCGATTGAGGCAGGCGGCGTCCATTACGAATCGGGTTGCGGCGATCTGTTTTTCATTAGCAACAACGGTTGCTTATGGTCAGAGCGTTTCCGAGGAGTCGCATGCCCTGGATGCGGTGACGCCGTCCTGGCTCCAGATCGGCGGGCAACTGCGCGCAAGGCTGGAAGCTCCGGCCGGACGGGATTTCGTGGCGCGTTCGGGGCATCCGTACGTCCTCACGCGCGTTCGTCTGAACGTTGCGGTGACACCCCTAAGCTGGCTCAAGTGTTTCGCCGAGGCACAAGACACGCGCGCCCTTGGCTACCACGGGAGCGCGCCAGCCCCGCTGCAGAACCCGTTGGACCTCCGGGCCGCCTACCTGGAAGCGAAACACGGCGACGATCGTGGCGCGATGCTTCGCGTCGGACGCCAGGAAATGGCAATCGGATCCTCACGCCTCATCTCCATCGGCCCCTGGAGCAACACATCGAAGAGCTTCGATGCGGTAAGGGCCGCCTTCTATCGCCCGGCCATCCGGGCGGAACTGATCGCAGGCTCAATTGTGCAGGTGGATGGCTCCCGCTTCGACCGGCACAAGGCCGGCGAACACTTTTTCGCCTCCTACAACACTATCAAGAACTTATTAGTTCCAAACAGCAGCATCGAGCCGTACCTGATTGCGAAGGTCGTGACCGGCGGAGTCGCCGGCGAGCGCGGACCTCCTGGAGACGCGGTGGTCTACACAGGCGGCTTCCGCTGGACTGGGACGCTCTCCGGAGGCATCGACTACAGCGCGGAGATGTTGCGGCAGTGGGGCAGTTGGGCCGCCGATACCATGAGCGCTTACGCCGCAACATACACTCTTGGTTGGAAGATCGACCAGTCCAACTGGCAACCCCGGTTAAGCGCAGACTACAGCTTCGGTTCCGGCGATCGCAACCCAAACGATGGACGCCGAGGTGCGCTCGATCTCCTCTACGGCGCCAGTCAGCCTTTCTTCAGCTATACCGGAATGACTAGCTGGCGCAACCTGTATACGCTCCGAACCGGGGTGGATTTCAGTGCCGGCCATCACGTCAAGGCAGTGCTCGATTACCGTGACTTTCGCCTTGCCACTGTCGCGGACGGGCTCTACAATTCCACCGGAATCCGAGTCGTCCTGAATCGGAAGGCTGACAGCCACCACGTCGGTTATGGGCCCGACGCACACGTAGTTTGGACCGTGGGAAGTTACACTGAGGTCACTGTGGGAGTTGCCAAGATATACGCAGGCGCGTACCTGAACGAGTCTGGCAAGCCTGGCGGGTATCTGTATCCCTATCTGATGTGGGCCAGACGATTCTAGCCCAACTTCGTCACGGCGAGGTCGATTCTGACTATTTTCGGCGTGGCCCGTTGTAGAAGTGATTTCCTTGCAACGCAGGCTTCGCCGAAATCCGATGTAGTGCAGACCTAACCTCTTGAAACTGTGGTGGAGCTATGACAATATCGCCGCAGAATGTTTTTGCGCGTGTGGTCAAAATATTCGACCTGCCGATTCAGCGCCAGACCACGTATGATGTACGTTCACCATGCAAGACAACAAGTGGGCGCGGTTGTTGGCGTATGTAACGGGTCTGGTGAACCAGCGACTGCTGCTGCAAAACGAACCCACGGTCGAGATCTTTCATGAGGGTCTGCGGGTGGCCAGTCACGCCCGCAGCTTTGTGGCCGTTCAAGCCACCACCATCCCCGAACACCGGCCCAAGGCTCATCAGCAATATCTGGAGTGGACGCCTTCGCGTTTACT
Source organism: Bryobacteraceae bacterium (assembly GCA_049512775.1). Taxonomy (GTDB): domain Bacteria; phylum Acidobacteriota; class Terriglobia; order Bryobacterales; family Bryobacteraceae; genus Fen-330. The sequence goes on along the minus strand of JBEKWU010000160.1, from coordinate 3,148 downwards.
GAGCTGGGCCGATGCCGCCGAACCCCACACCGCGCAGTTGTTCCGCCAGATCCTGGCCACCAAGCCCGCATCCGTAAATGGGCCACCGTTCTTGCCTCGGCCTAGTGCGCCTGAGCGGCAAACACACCACCGGGCGCTTGGAGGCAGCCGCCGCGCGCGCCCCGAAGGCGTGAATCATCCGTCGAGCATCTTCTTTTCGACCTGCCTGGATGTAGATTCGATGGCTCTTTGAGGGGCATAATGCCCGTGTGGGACACCCGATCCGCCAGGCTGCGACAGTTCTCCGGCAGAGAATCTGTGGCTTCCCGGACTGCCGAGCGGTGTTTGCTGTGTGTATCAGTTGCGACCGTGGACAGCGGTACTGCAGCCCGGCTATGCCGGGAGCAAGTCCGGCGCAAGCAGCGGCGCGAAGCCAACCGCCGGTATCAACAAAGCGAACGGGGCCGACAGTCGCAGCGTCATCGCCAGCGCAGCTATCGGCGGCTGCAGGCTCAGGCCCGCGTGACGGATCAAGCTGTCGAAACGATCAAGTCGCCGGCACCTCCGCGCCGGCCCATCCTCTGCCATTGCACTATCTGCGGCCGGTACAGCCACTGGGTCAATCCATTCCCCACCATTCCGCGCCGGAGGTGAGGTCCAGCGGCGGACGCAACGCGGCCAAAGTTCACTTTTTCATACCAAGGGGTGCTCGCAGCGCGTCGCTGTTGAGCACTGAAGAGCGCACCTGAAACGAGTGAGCCTGACGTTAACAGGAACTGACGTCGGGGAATGTCCATGTTCGTTCTTCTTATTTGCCCGTGTTTAACGGGTGTGTTTGGCTCCGTCAAAACTCGATCCGCAATTTCAATTGCAGCTGGCGGGAGCCATTGATCTGGAACGGCGTGATCCCGCCGAAGGTTGCGCTGTTGATGTCCTGGGACGCCGAGGTTTGCCCGGCGTGCCGGTTGGAGAGGTTATATGCGTCTGCGCCAAAGCTCCTCGACGTGTTGCTCCAGGGGCCGATGGAAATGAGGCGTGAGGATCCAATACCCTGGCGGCCGACGCGCACCATAGCACCGTGGTCCTCGCCGTGTTTCACTGCGACACAGGCGGCACGAAGATCCACCGGGTCCTGCAAGGAGGCCGGTGCGGTTCCGTTGTAGCCGACAGCACGTGTGTCCTGTTTTTCAGCGAAAAACTTGAGCTAGCTTAGTGGGTGGATCGCAAGGGTCAAACGAACGGGAGTGAGAACGTACGGATGTGCCGAACGTGCCACGAAATCCGGGCCGGCCGGGATTCCCAGCCTTCCTTGTGGCCTCGTCGGGGGAATCTGTGGGTAGCTGGCTGGGTTCAGCGTTGTGATTGACTGAGGAAGCGGTGGAGCTTGCGGCAGGTCGAGTCGAAGGAGCGCTGGTGTTCCTCGAAGTCGCTGTGATGGGTGAGTGGTCCACCGTCGTCGTCGATCACATCGCAGAGAAGCTGTTCCACGGGGACTTTTCTCAGAGAAGGGTCTTCGTTCAGGTCGCGGATAATCTCTCCGCCCAGTATCCAGAGGTTGTCCACGTGCCTGCGAATGGTCTTCCGGGAAAGACTGGATGACGCCAGATGCTCGATGAATGGCCGGAAGCACGTCACCAGCCTTTCACCGAGCGGCAGATCTTTTTCCCACCCCATCCACGAACGTGGCCAGTTCTCCAGATCGCGGCAATAGCGGGAAACATCGGAAGGAGACACAGACGTGGTGGCGCGGTTTACTGTGGAAGTCTTCGTCTTGGAAATCACTCGCGCCATGGAACTGATCACGATTCTAAACCACTGCCACCACCATCGGGGATTCGTCTACCAGCACGCCCGCTTCGGCTCCGACAAGAAGACCATCGAAGTGGGGGTGCGGCCGCGGGAGGGTTCGACGACGGTCTGCTCCGGTTGCCACAAGCCGGCGCCCGGGTATGATCATCTTCCCGAGCGCCGCTTCGAGTTCATCCCTTTCTGGGGCTTTCTGGTTTTCTTCCTGTACCGGATGCGGCGCGTCAACTGCCGCAATTGCGGGGTGGTGGTCGAGGAGGTCCCGTGGGGCGATGGCAAGCATCCGTTGACCAGAGCCTACATGCTGTTTCTGGCCCGTTGGGCCCGCAAGCTCTCCTGGAAAGAAACCGCCGAGGCGTTCCGCACTTCCTGGGAAAAGGTCTGCGACGCCGTCGAGTACGTCGTCCACTGGGGTCTGGAGCATCGCACGCTGGAGCCGATCCGTGCCATCGGCGTGGATGAGATCCAGTACGCCAGGGGCCACAAATACCTGACGCTGGTCTACCAGATCGACCAGGGTCTCACGCGTCTGCTGTGGGTCGGCCGGGAACGAACCCTCGAATCCTTCCAGCGCTTCTTCACCCTCGTCGGAGACAAACTCGCCTCTCAGATCGAGTTCGTCTGCTCGGATATGTGGCAGCCCTACCTGCGCGTCGTCCGGGAGAAGTGCTCCCAGGCACTGCACATCCTCGACCGCTTTCACATCGTCGCCAAGATGAACCAGGCGTTGGACGATGTCCGGGCGGCCGAGTCACGCAAGATGGCCCAGGAGGGCCACGAGCCGCTGCTGAAGAAGTCGTGCTGGTGTGTCCTCAAGCGCAAAGAGAATCTGACCCCTCAGCAGAGATTCCGCCTGCGCGATCTGCTCCGCTACAACCTGCAAACCGTGCGCGCTTATCTGCTCAAAGAGGACTTCCAGCAGTTCTGGGAATACACTTCGCCCACCTGGGCCGGGATGTTCTTGGATTTCTGGTGCTGCCAAACCATGCGCTCCCGCATCGAGCCGATGAAGAAGATCGCCCGCATGCTGCGGGCGCACCGCGAGCTGCTGCTCAACTACTTCAAGGCCAAAAAGCAGTTCTCCAGCGGTGTCATCGAGGGCCTCAACAACAAAGCCAAAGTCACCATGAGAAAATCGTACGGCTTCCGGACCTTCCGCATCCTTGAACTCGCGCTCTATCACTCACTTGCCAAGCTGCCCGAGCCAGAGCTTACCCATGAATTCTTCTGACGAGTCTGACGATGAAGTAGACGCCATGGGCGTTTTGCTTGACCATGCGGCGTAGCCAGGGCAGCACGTAGTCTTCTTTGCGGACTCCCTTCTCGGCCCATTCGATCGGGGTTCTATGGTTGCGGGCGTAAG
>JBEKWU010000159.1:0-10280 GCA_049512775.1 Bryobacteraceae bacterium | reverse complement strand
CTCGATCATGCGGGAATCTCCATTGAGCTTCAAATCGCCTACCATGATGTCTCATCTCTCCGCCCCCTGAAGGTCAGTAATTGCGGGCGGGGGAGGTGTCTCAGTCATGTTGGCACAGAGGGCGCCGGCATCCACCAGGGATTTTCGAGAGAGAGCGCCGACAAGCGCCTGAGTGATCGGACGCGCCGTGGCAACCGCTGGCTCCGCCGGGCGTTCTGTCAAATGGCCTGGGCGGCAACTCGGAAAAAGGGCAGCTACTTCAAGGCCCAGTTTCGCCGCCTGGCCGGCCGGAAGGGCAAACCACGCGCCATTCTGGCCGTCGCTCACATGCTGGCGATGATCATCTACCATCTACTCAGCAACCCAACGCTGGAATACAGTGATCTGCGGGAAGACTACCTCGACAAGCGCGAGCCGAACAAACGAAAAACCAACTCATCAAGCGCCTGCACAAACTCGGCTACGAGGTGACCGTCACGGCAAAAGCCGCCTTGCGTTCAAAACCCGGCGCCAGCAGCACGGCTGGCCGGTGGGGATTATCGAGAGAGAGAAGCCGCGCCATGCCCGGACGGTTCCGGGGACTTTGCGGATTCGGCCGCGTCAATGATGACTTGCGCCAGTTCCGCGCCTTGCACCACTGAGGCTCGATTCGCAACTGCCTACGGGAGAACAACTTAGACTGCGGTTGAGTTTTTGGGACGTTACGGGGTCACAGGTCCGTAGAAACGACTCAGATTTACCTGGACGCCAACCTCACCATGAAAGAAGAGATGCTGTCCAAGACGACCCCGATCAATGTGAAAGCCGGTCGCTACCGACTAGATGACCTACTGGCCTTCTGAAGAGCCTCTGATCCGTACCGGGACTATGCCGAATCAGGTGACGGCTCACATCCATCGCCGCCGCGCCAACTTGGCGTTCTGCAAATCGATTTGGCACAGTCCGGGAATCGGCATAGCGCCGCATGTCGCAGGCCACCGTGCACAGGTACACCTTGATGGCCGCCGGGAAGCTCAGCATCCCGGCTCTTCCAGCGCCGCCAGCACCGATCGCAACGTCGGCTCATCGACGCCTTTGGCGATCCGCAGCCGGCGCCCGCCGGCCAGCACCAGCTCGATGCCGGCCTCGGCCATTCCCGCTTCCTCGCTGACCAGTGCAAAGCTGGCGGCCCCGCCGGTCCGCTTCCGGCTCTTGGGAGCTTGGCGTGTTGCTGCCAACTGGCGCTGCCACCAATAGAACTGGCTCTCAAGCAGCCTGCGCTGCCGACAGAACTCGCGAGTCGACAGGCCGCTCCGGGCGGCCTCGCGGATCGTCCTCTGCCAAAACCGCGCCTTCTCCACATCCTGCTTCTTGCTCACTCCGGAATCCTCCCTGCGCTGGCTGCGCGCGCACGTCGCGCCGCACATGCGCCGACACTAGGGAGTATGATCCAAGTTCTAAGCCCACGAAAGATGGGTTCACCGGTGTTCGCCGGACGAGTACGATGAGCAAGAGACAAAGAACGCGCGTCATCATCGGAGTCCACTTTCAGAATCGATAGGCCAGCACGGCCTCCCGCATGGCGAGGAAGTTTTCCAGGGGCACGGCGTCGTGCAACTCGGTACTCGATCCGACCAGGATGCGGCCTTCGGCCGCCCCGATCGATCGCTTCACCGTGTCGCGCACCTGCTCCGGCTTGCCGAAGACAAGGAGGTCGGATACGTCGATTCCGCCGGCCATCCAGAGACGCGGATAGCGGCGGTGGATCTCACCGACCTCCATTCCGGCAAAGACCTCGATCGGATTCAATCCGTCAATACCGGCGCCGACGAGGCCATCGAGAAGGCGATACAGATTGCCGTCAGAGTGGAACAGAACCTGCATTCCGCGGCGATGAAACGCCGCGACGATTCGCGCCAGTCGAGGCATGTAGACGCGCTCCATCCAGCGCGGGTTGAACAGGGGTCCGGTTCGATACGCCAGATCGTCGGCCAAGAACACGGCGTCGAGTTCAGAGTCTGCGGGCAGGTGTTCGACCCAGGCGATGGTCTCGAGCGTGTTCTTCTCGAGCAGGTCCCCAATCAGATCCGGGTAGTCGGCCAGGAAGTAGACGAACTTGTCCAATCCGACCTCATTGTACAGGCTTTGGAGCCATTCGCAGGGGCCGACCAGGAAACGATAGACGTCCCCGAGACGATGTTGCTCCTCGGCGTGCTGCGCGAAAAGCGTTTCAAGGCCGGTCTGTTGCGCGGGCGTCCAGCAGCCGTCGTAAGCGGCAAGTAGTCGCTTCTTTTCGGCCACATACTCCTCGTCGCTGGAATAGAGCCGCGGGCTGGTCCAGATGGTCCAGCGACAATAACGGCGCTGTCGGCTGTCGGGAAGGGTCTCCTCGTGTTCTCGATTGGGCGTTCGGATGAGCGGGCGCGTTGCATCGATAGCGGGCTCGTACGCGCGGAAGACAACCTCCGGCCCGTTATCCACCGTGGCGGATTCGCCGGAGAAGTACGCGATGACAGCGTCGTTACGCAAGAGGTCATAAAGTGCGGGGCGGTCACCAGTTCCCCCCTGGAGAAAGCTTCTGACTCGTTCGCGCGATCCTCGCATGTTCTACCCTCGGGCCAGGTTCTGCCAGACTTGGCGCACAAGCAGAGATCTCAACACGCTTTCGTTGAATTGTACCGTGGGCACACGTTTGTGCTGGGGGGCGATGATGAGCTTAATCAGACCCCGGTCAATGATGGCGCCAACGTAGGACACGCTCCAGCGCCAAGATTGGGTTTCCCCGCGGGCTCGGCCGAGTTCGTCAGGACAAAGCGCGGCTCGAACCACATCAGGACGCCATCCGGGCAGAGCGCCACCCAGAGAAGCGGCCGGCGTGAGCAGTCCAAACACATGCACCCTTAGAGCTCCATGTTCACTATCGCTTGATTACGCCAGGAGCGGATCGCGGCGTCGCAGACGGCCGTGGAGACCAGTCCATCGGCCGCGGAAGTGGACGGCGGCCGGGTGCCCTCGACGGCGTCGAAGAAAGCCTGCTGTTCCCCTCGAACCATGGCGTCCTTGTCCTGCGCGAACTCCCAGGTCTCCACCTCCCGAGTACGCCGGCAGCCAGAGGTCACTCGCCCCGCGTTCATGTCGGCGTGAACCCAGCCTTCATCGCCAACAATCTCGTAGTCATGGCATTCGGGCATCTGGACGTAATTCAGGTGGATCGTGGTCCGAAGGGCGGAATCGTAACGGCAAAGGATATCGGCGACGTTTGGGTCCGATGAGAATTCGAGCGACCCGGCCTGGAAGGCGTCGGCCCGCACGTGGCGAGGAACTGCGCCGAAAAGCCAGTAGAAGAGGTCGGGCTGATGCGAGTAGTCCAGGAAGAGCGAGCCGGGGCAAGACGCCTGGTAGCGCGACTGCGAATTCACGAGCGTGATGTACGATCCGACCCGGGCGTGAGCGTGAAGGACGTTGCCCAAGGCGCCGCTGTCCAGCAGCCGTTTCATCCGGACGGCGCCCTCCCAGAAGTGAAGGTGGAAGCCAATGTTGAGCAGGCGTCTGGAGCCGTCCGCGACCTCTTTCATACGACGCGCGGAGGCGAGTGAATCGCTCATGGGCTTTTCGCAGAAGACATGGCAGCCGGCTTCGAGAGAGGCGATGGTCTGAGGCTCATGAAGCGACGTGGGCGTGGCGATCCAGGCGAAGTCGGGTCTAGTTGCCAACGCATCTTCCAGCTTCGGATAACTGGTGAGCGGCCCGAACTGGTCGATTGCGGCAGACAGCGCTTCGGGGCTTGATTCCACCACTTCGACGATGACGTCCGGACGTTCTTTCAGCAGGCGGGCATGACGGCGGCCGATCGAGCCCAGACCCACAACAATCAGGCGGCGTTTCACTTCCATATGGAGAAGCCCCCATCGACGACGAGGTTGTGGCCGGTGACATAGTCCGAAGCGGGCGAGGCGAGGAAGAGGATTGCGCCCTTGAGATCAACGCCATCGCGGCCCATACGGCCGAGGGGTGAGGCATCGCTGTAGTCGCGAACGAATTGTTCCGACAGCTGCCGCGCGAAGCCGCCCGGGGAGATGGAATTGACATGAACGCCCATGGGCGAGAGGAAACCGGCAAGGTCCCGGGTGAAACCAATGACGCCGGCCTTCGCGGCGGCGTAGTCCACCGGCTGGCCGTTCATCTGCGAGCGCGCGTACATGCGCCGGTCGCGGCCGACAAGACCGGCAATGGATGCGATATTGATGATCTTGCCTGCACGCTGCGGGGCCATGATCCGGCCGGCTTCGCGGCAGCAGTAAATCATGCCCGTCAGGTTGATGCGGATCAGCGCGTCGATGTCCTCAGGATTGCGCTCAAACAGATTGGCGATGGAATTGCCCGATCCGCCACCGGCGTTATTGACAAGAACATCGATGTGTCCTTTCCAGGCCTGGACGGCGGCAAAGACGCGGGCCACGTCCCGGAAGTCCGTCTGGTCAAGCTGGAGGGCCAACGTTTCAACGGAGTAGCGGGTGGAAATCGCCTCCGCCGAACGTTGCGCGCTCTCGAGAGTTCGGGACGTGACAGCGAGGTGGCAACCCGCGGCGGCAAGGATCGAGGCGGCATCAAAGCCCAGGTGGCGCGCACCTCCCGTGACGAGAGCTGCGCGGCCAGTGAGATCGAAAAGATCATGGATTTCGGAGTGCAACGATCAATCCTCCTGTGGCCGAGTCCGGGGCACGGCGGCGTGACTCAAGCGCAGGTTGAGAAGAGCAACGGCGGCAAAGAACATGCAGGCCGCCGCAAACTGGAACATCGCGCTAAGGCCGAAACGGTTCTTCAAGGCGCCCGCGGCCGCCGCCATGATGCCTCCCACAATGCAGCCGGCCAGGTTGAAGATGCCGTAGCCGGTCGAGCGCAAGTTCGAACGCGCGATCTGGCACAGCACCGGCATGCAGTTGGCTTCGTACATCCCGCGGCCGATGCCAAACGCGGCGAGGGCAACAATTAGCAGAGGAAACAGGGACGTGTAGCCGGACAGGAAGAGAAATGGCGCCGCCATGCCGAGGCCAAGTGCCTGAGTGAAGAGACGGCCACGCTCTGTTTTGGCCACCCAACGATCCGACAAGCGCCCACCAATCACGATGCCGGCGACGCTGCCCATCTGAATGTAGAATGTCCCCGTGAAGCCTGCGACTGCGAGACTGACATTGAACTTCTCATAGAGGTACAGAGGCAGCCAGGTATAGCCGATCCAGTTGGCGATGGACATTCCGCAGAAGACGACGGTCAGCGACAAGAACCCCTGCAGGCGCAGCAGCTCTCGCATCGAGTGGACGAGGTTCGAACGCGCGGGAGGAGGCTCGGCGGCAGGTGCGCCTTTCAGGAGGCCAACGAGTAGAACGAAGTAGACGACGCCGGCAATGCCGAGGACCGTGAAGGCGAAGCGCCAACCGAACTGCTGGCCCATCCAGCCGCCCCCGACGCCGCCGAGCACGATGCCGAGGTAGATACCGCTGTTATGGACACCGGTAGCGAACGCCCGCGAACGGTCACCGTGATAATCGGCGATCATCGCGAGGGCGGCGGGGATGTAGCAGGCTTCGCTGATACCCATCAATGCGCGGGCCCAGATGAGTTCCGTGAAGTTGCGGGCGTGCCCCGTAGCGTAGGTGACCAAGCTCCACACCACGAGGCTGATGAGAATGACGCGGGCGCGGCCAAAGCGGTCCGCCCAATACCCGGCCACGGGGCTGAGCACCCCATACACCCACAGAAAGACCGTGCTCAACAGACCAAGTTGAATATTGGTGAGCTGAAGATCCGCCGCCAGCAGCGGGAAGACGGAGAAGATGATCTGGCGGTCGAGGTAGTTCAGAACACCGACGACCCAGAGGAGCGCAACCAGCAACCAGGCAAAGCGCTCCGGCTTCATCGAGCGGCTCCCGCCGGTTCTAGTAGGTCAGCGAAGCTCGACGCTGCCAGCAGATCGTGCAAACGGACCTCTTCGTCGGCACTAAGCGAACGGCGGGGCCGCAGGCACGGACCGCAGTCGAGTCCGCTCCAGCGAAGGATCGTCTTGAGGGCCGCGAAATAAGGGAATTGGAGGGCGATCTCGATCAGTTCGTTGATGCGCGCCTGAACGCAGGTCGCCTCAGCCCACCGTCCGGCGCGGGCATGCTCGAAGCACTCGACGAACAGGCCGGGGATCAGGTTGTAAGACGAACCGATACCGCCATCGGCGCCCATCAGCAAGCCAGCGGCCAGAACCTCATCGCGCCCGTTATAGACAACTGCGCCGCTCCTCTTGATGAGAGAGAGCTTGTAGAGATCGAAATCAGTGAATTTCAGACCCGCTACGCCCGGGATCGCGCAGAGCTCCAGAATCTGCGCAGCGCTCGTGATACTCGGGCACACCTCGGGGAAGTAATAGACCAGCACGGGCACGTCCGACGCCGCTGCCAGGGCTTCGTAGTAGCCCTTAATTTCCGCAAACGAGTAACAACCCAGTGCTGGAAGGCTGCTCACCGCGGTCACGCCGATTGTCGAGGCATGGCGTGTCAACTTCAATGCGTCCGCAGTGGAATAGGCGCCGGTGTGAACGATCACCTGACGGCCGGCGGGCGTGTTCGCGACCGCGACCTCGGCCACTTTCTTCCGCTGCTCGACCGGTTGGAGCAAACCCTCGCCAGTCTGTCCGCAGACGTAGACGCCATGCGATCCCCGCTCATACAGCCGTTGGAGCAGTCGCTCAAACGCGGCCGGCGCGAAGCGCTCTTCCGTGTCCAGCGGCGTGACAACGGCGGGGAGAATTCCGAAAAACTCGTTCTTTGTTTCCATTCCTATTCGACAATCCTTCCGCGCAGCTTTTCGAGGTCGAACCCGGGCCCGCGCACGAAATCGAGCAACTCGCGCTCACGGGAGCGAATCTGCTCCACCATCGCCAAGATGCGCCCACGACCCTGCTCCGGAACGCTCAGCAGACCGCTCTCATCGCCATGCAGGATGTCACCCGTCTTGATGACGAAGCCCATGACTTGAATGGGAACGCCAACCCGCACGATGCGGAAGTGGCCGTGGCTCGCGACGGCTCCCCGGGCAAAGTACTGGAAACCGAGAGCGCGGACTTCGGGAATGTCGCGCACCCCGCAATCGGTCACCAGACCGATCGCCCCGAGCCGCGTGAATATGGTGCCCATCACTTCGCCGCAGTGGGCGGCGTAACTCGGATGTGCGCCGACTTCCTGAAACGCGATGACGACGGGCTTGGGTGAGCGCTCGACCGCTTGATAAAGCTCGATGAACCTGGTGTTGTCGCAGGGCTCCGTCTGCGAGATCGTCTCGACATGCGCGGTCACCGCGTAGCCGCACATCCGCCCGAGCTCCGGAAATAAGCAGCGGATTTCGACGGGAACGAAGCCCTCGTGATTGGGCCGGACCTCTAGCGATTCGATCGCGTTGGCAAGCGTTGGCGTCTCCACGGCTCGCAACGCTTCGATGATTTCACTCACGACTCCTCCCTGCCTCTTTAGGGCCGTCTTCCTTCAGCTTCGCCAGCCTTTCGCCCCTCGGCCCGCTGACAATGCGGTCACGGCGCTCTCCGGAAGGAGTGATCGAAGCAGCCGGACAAAACCGCTCCTCCGGGTCACAGAACAGTCACCACCGCTGGCAATACCTTTTCACGCGTGATCACCTGCCCTGCTCCTCCTCGTGCAAGGACGCAGGTCAAGGCGTCAGTGTGACCGCCCGCAACATCACACCAAATTTCTGTTCCGTGCCAGGAGCCTCCATCTTCAATGTCAACGTATAAATGCCCGGTTTCGAAATCGCCACCTGACCCATCTGTGAAATGACGTCGCGCCATAGAACGTTTCGGGGATTCAGAGTCCTCCCCTCATCCTTGACGGTGGCCCTCAACTCCTGCCCGGCGAGCACAATCCTCATCCGCTGCCCGCCTTCCCAACTGACCTGCAATCGATTCCTCTGTTCAGTGGTGAGTAGAGCTACGCGGAACTTGCCCGAATGAACGACTCTAAAATCCCAACTCATCCACTCGTTGGTATTGATCCACTGTTCGATAACGCCGCGTCTGCCGACGGTTAACCTCGCATCTTTCGGGTCGTGATGGATATCCGCTCGATAGGCCGGCAGGGCGATCTCACCACCCGGCTCCTGCATGAGCGTTGGATCAACGCTGGGCTTGCCAATGATTTCCAGAGCGATAACGGAAATCATTCTGTCCGGAGCTTGTGATGGAATGCGAATCCGCAATGTGTCATGATTCAATCGGCTATCATGGTGCTGGGTCACGCTGAGAGATTTTCGCTGACGGTCCGCCAGGAGATACGCTTTCGTTACCTTGTTTCTTAAGCCGTAGAGCTGGAATTCGCTTGCCGGCCAATTGGTAACGTGCAGATAAAGCTTGCCCGGCTTTGACGTGACATTACCCCACGCCAGTTCGGCCGGGAAGGGACCGGGTTCGGCCCCATAGACAGCTTCGCCATTGATCTTCAGCCACTCGCCGATCTCACCGAGCCGTTCCACGCTCGGCGCGGGAATCGTGCCCTGCGCCGTGGGACCAACGTTTAACAGGTAGTTACCGCCTTTGCTGGCAATGTCCACCAACTGCTGAAGAAGCACCCGGGCCGGCTTCCAGTTGTGATCATTCACCTTATAGCCCCACGTGTCATTGATCGTTGCCGGCGTCTCCCAGTCGCCTTTCAACACGTTGCCTGGAAGCTGATTGTCCCCCGTCGTCCGGTAATCACCGACGCCGCGGCCAAGCCTGCCGTTGATCAGGCACTCGGGCTGCGACCGGCGAATCAGCGACACCACCTCTTCACTCTGGCCCTCCGTAAGGCGGGGGGCGGCTGGCGCGTCGAACCAAATCGTGGCCACCGGTCCGTAACCCTCGAGAAGCTCACGAATCTGGGGTATCGCTTTGGCCTCGACGTACCTTGAAAAGTTTCTTTCGCTCTCAGCAAAATCCCAATCATTGCCCGCGCCGTCCGGCTCGTGCCAGTCGTAGATCTGCGAATAGTAGAAACCGAGCCGAATCCCGTTCTTTCGGCACGCCTCGGCGAGTTCCTTCATTGGGTCCCGATGGAACGGGGTCGCGTCCACGATGTTGTACCGGGAGACTTTGGAGCCGTACATTGCGAAGCCGTCATGGTGTTTAGCGCCAATAACGATGTATCGCATGCCAGCGTCTTTGGCGATCTTGACCCACTGCTCGGCGTTGAACTCAACAGGATTAAACCGTTCGGCGAGTTGCTCGTATTCCGCGACGGGAATTCGAGCACGGTTCATGATCCACTCCCCAAGCCAGGGGATATCCTGATTTTTCCAGACGCCTGCAGGTACGGAATACAGACCCCAATGGATGAACATGCCAAACTTCGCCTGCCGCCACCAAGCCATCCGTCGGTCGTGCTGCTCGCCGGTTTCCGCGGCAGGTCTTTGGGCGTTCACGCCCAGCGTTGGCACAGTGACAGCGAACGCAATGAGGAATAGATGTAAAGATCTGCAAGTCATGCTGGATAGTCTCCCCTTGGATAGTTTGGTGAACTCGTAAGTACGGAGCGTTCTGATCAGAAAGCAACACCGGTATCGCCTCGGTACAACTCCGTGAGGCCCTGCCCGGCAGAACCGACCGAGCGCGCTTGCCAATCGCCTTCAGCCCGTGCCAATCCAAGAGCACTTTCCGAGGCGACGGAGCCACACACCGCCCACTCCGCCGCCAAGCGGCGGAGCCGCGCTGCCGTTGCCCTATCGTTAACGGTATATGACACTACCATACAATTTCTAGCTTGTCAACCGCAGGGAGGTGCAGCAGCCGTTTCGGAAGTCTGAGGGGGAGCGGGATTCTAGCCCGGATATTTCACGCGGCCTCTGGCAAAGAGCCGCCGACTCTGGCATAAACATTTGTGTGAGCAGATGTTTCGACCAAGAGAGAACGGCTCTTTGCTATGACACAGTGTACGCAATCCAGCTTCGAGTTTGAAGCCCATTTTCGTCGGACGGTGGTGGCCAGTTTTGACGGGGGCGCCCTGACCTCCGACGCCGGGGCGCTCCTGCTGCGGCAGGTGGATCGCCGGATGGGGTTCTTGCGGCGTCTGGCCGGCTGTTTCACCGATTTCCGCTCGCCGTGGCTGACGCAGCACGGCGTGGAGCAGATGCTGGCCCAGCGGGTCTACGGAGGGACTTGCAAAAACAGCGCCCAGGCCCGGTCGAAACAAAACCTGAAGAAATGTTTGAGAGAGGGCTGCTTTCCCAATAGAATGTTTCTTGCCAGAGACAACACCCTCGGGAGGCAACCC
>JBEKWU010000158.1:0-10341 GCA_049512775.1 Bryobacteraceae bacterium | reverse complement strand
TTGCCTCCCGAGGGTGTTGTCTCTGGCAAGAAACATTCTATTGGGAAAGCAGCCCTCTCTCAAACATTTCTTCAGGTTTTGTTTCGACCGGGCCTGGGCGCCATTTTTGCAAGTCCCTCTGAGGTCTGGCCGAGACGCTTCATCAAGATCACCGCCAGGTACAGACTCGGGATCTCAGCCGGGGGTGCCGGCGTTCGACGAGATCTTCCTTGCCGCCTGGAGCCGTCTTACCAGCCCAAGGGAGAATAAGGCAACCAACGGGGGAATAGTAGGTTGACGTCTTCGCGAACGAGTTTATCCTTGATTCTGACGTTCGCCAGCAGGAAGGAATGGGGATGGCAGTCCCAGCCCTAGGCAGCGCTTGTGCGCCCGCTCCACGCGGCGGATGCCTTGCTGCATACTCCGGATCGCGCTCTCGGGGTTTTCTTGATACTTCTTCGGCGCAAGTTGCCGGGCAAGCGCTTCTGCAGTGACGACCTGTCCTCGGGCCTTCGCCTCCGTCTTCCATCGAAAGGCTTCGATATACAGGTTCTTCAATTGTCGAGGCGCAGCTCTCTTAGAATCGGCAAGCCGGGCGACGAACTCAAGTAACCTTCTCGGCGACGACACAACCACCGGCTTTCCGGAAATGGCATCGGCGATCTTCTCTAGGAGCTCCGCCACAAGCTCAAGATCGTCTATCCGAACCTGAAGGTCCTTGCACTGTTCGGCCACACGGCGCGGATCGGGGGTTAAGAGCACCTGCAGTTCTTTCCGCGACGTAGCCGCGCGTAGAGCAAGCAGGTTGTTCCAGAAGCGGTACTCCCAGGCAAGTTGTCGAATCCGGCGCCTGATGGCTCTGCCAGCACCGGCCTTCAGCAGTGCATCTCTGACGCGCAGCATTCCCTGTTCGATGGTTTTCTGAAGCTCTTCGGCGGATGCGGTCTTCTTCCTTGGCAACCTCGAACCTCAGCCGGTCAGACTTCCATCTTACGGCGGGGGCGGCATGAGGTGGAGAGACGAACTAACCAGATTCAACTTCCGGTCTGGCAGCCGTTGGAGTTGGAACGCAAAGGGGACTCGGCGTCGCGCACCATGAGGCACGCCCGAGGTCTGCGCGCTTGGGCACGCGACCCAGAGCGGTTATCACATCATGTCCCCGCTCGGGAGCTCACTGTCTCCGAATTAGTGCGCGGTCAGTCAGTGCTCGGCGTCACATCGCCATGGCAGCTCTCGCGACCCCGGGATTCCGCCAATATTAGTATTAGTATAGCCGAATCGCGAAATCCGAGACGTACCCAACCTGTTGGATTCGCGGGAGATGAATCCACCTTGGGCGCGGCCTTAGAAATCCAATAAACGGCCACCCCTTGCTCAACAAATACCTGCGGGTGCCAGACCGGGTGGATGCCAAGGCCGGCTTTGGGCATTGGCACCCACCGGCGGTCCCGCTGACCGCACGACAGGCGGGATGGGCCGCACGGTTCTGGGCCGGGACTCTAAGACTCTGAAGAATCCCCGGCGCCGATAACCTCGGGACCGTGCGCACCCGGCGCTCGGTCTCGCCGTCGCGAGAATTGCTCCATAGCAGAGGGACGCCTATCATGCGACCCAAGTGCTCAGGGTGGGCGCCGAATCGGGCAAAGAAGCAAAGGGCGGCTGGGAATGCCCCAGGGCCTTCAACCGCCGCAACTCAACGGGAACAGGAATGATAACTGATCGGGCGAGTGGATTCGAATCACCGAGCTTCTGGTCCCGAATCGTCATCCCAAGAAGAATCAATAGGTTAGCTCGGCCTTAGCGGAGTGCGACCAGTTTCGATATCTCGTGCCCTTTGTTCTGGTTACCTACCCACGGCACGAGAGTCCCACCACGCCGCCAACAACTTGTCTATCCACAGGGTGAGCATAGTATTGGGCGTAGCTCGTGCCGGACCGTCGCGGCGGGACAGACATGGTCGTCGCCACCGAATTGCTCCACCACTTCTGGCTGCACGACTCCGCCGCCCTCGTCGTCGGGGGATAACGGCATGGACTCTCAGGGTGAGGAGGTGCCGAGGTCTGCGCCTGGGCAAAGAGTTACGCGCCGCCGCTTCTACTGAGCCACAAATGCGACGACGCTGCCCCAAGTCCCGCAGTCGTACTTGGTCATGGAGACCAGAAGCCGCGCCGACGACAATGAAGCGATGGAGAGTCAAGACAAGTGCACGGGTTCATTAGCTACCCACGCCAGATCAGAAGCGACGAGTTAGAGCGGCTGAGCTGAACAGTCCGTGACTTCCAACGCGGACTTGACTGCAGACCTCTGCCGTGTCAAGATGGCGGTTAGCCCTCAGCCCGTTGATTCTATTGCTGATTCGCGCCGCCTTCAGGGGCCCGAGACGGCGGGTGGACCGCTTAACGCAGGGAAAACACAGTGAAAAAAGGGCAGTTCCGACCCATGATTCGGCGGGGGCGACGGATCCACCCCGCTTGGCGTGGGGGTGCACCCTTGCCCAAAAGCGCGTGGGGATTCTGCAATCCAGGGCTTGGCTGCCGACCGGTAGGTTTCCGATTCAAGTCCTGCTTGGCGAGCCAATCCAGCAGAGTTGGCTTATCCGTTCCCTTCTCCCTGTCGTTTCTGAGGCTCGCGGGGGTTCGAAAGCGGGAGTGCAGCAGCCATTCAGGTCTGGACCTCCCCGTCGCTGTGTGCCAATTGTCTGCCGACTCCACTGCGGGCCTCCCGGCTGAGGCGAACTCGAACCACCTCAATCTGCGGGCAACTTATTGATTTCAGTGTACCTAGCTGACTTCCGAGATCCTCGGCGTGTGTCCGCAAGAACGCCCCCGAGAAGAGACTCTTAATCAGTAGGTTGCAGGTTCGATTCCTGCCGCGCTCACCACGCCGTTCGTTCTCTTGCTCCCGCCCCGGCCTGAGACAGAATCTTACTGTCCAAAATGCGAAAACCGCACCGCCCGACGTGTGATAATAGCTGTTCGGGAAACAACGCCAGCTGACATTTCAGACATCGAGGAACACATGCTGCAAGAAGCAAAACCAACCCGTCGAACCCTCCTGGGAGGCGCCCTGGCCGCGGTCTCCGCCCCTCTCATGGCCCAGAGTTCGGCCAAGAAGCGTCTGGCGATGGTCGGCACCGGCCATCGCGGCTCGGGCACCTGGGGCACGGTACTCTTGTCCGAACACGCCGACCGGGTTCAGTTCGTCGGCCTGTGCGACATCAACCGAAAACGGGCCGAGACGGCACGGCGACACATGGGCATCGATGCGCCGCTCTATACGGGCCTGGAGCGCATGATCCGCGAAACCCGGCCGGAAACGCTCATCGTCACGACCAAAGACGGCACCCACCACGAGATGATCGTGAAGGCTCTCGAGATGGGCTGCGACGTCATCACCGAGAAACCGATGGCCACCGATGAGCGGAAGTGCCAGGCCATCCTGGACGCCGAAAACAAGTACGGCAGAAAGATCACCGTCGCCTTCAACTACCGGTACTCGAACACGGCGCAAAAGCTGAAGGAACTGTTGATGGCGGGCGCCATCGGGCAGGTCACAAGCGTCGATTTCCACTGGTACCTGGACGTCTCCCACGGCGCCGACTATTTCCGCCGCTGGCACGCCTATCGGCAGAACTCCGGCACGCTTTTCATCCACAAGGCGAGTCACCACTTCGACCTCATCAACTGGTACCTGGACGCCGAGCCGGTGCGGGTGATGGCGCAGGGTGCGCTGCGCAAGTACGGCAAGAATTCGGAAATGCGGGCCAAGAACTGCCGGAGCTGTCAGAACAGGTGCCCGTTCTTCTGGGACATCACGAAGGATAAGCGGCTCACCGAGCTCTACGTCCAGTGCGAATCCGAGGACGGCTACTTCCGCGACGCCTGCCTGTTCCGACCGGACATCGATATTTTCGACACCATGACGGCGGAGGTGCGCTACACCAACGGCGCGATGATGAGCTACTCGGTCAACACGTTCATGCCCTACGAGGGCTACCACCTGGCCTTCAACGGCACGGACGGGCGCATCGAGGTGCGCTGCTATGAGAAGCAGCCCTGGGAATCTCCGGCGCAGGACGAGATCCGGGTGACCAGGAACTTCCAGAAGTCCGAGATTCTCACCATCCCGTGGGGCACCGGTGGCCACTTCGGCGGCGATCCGCGGATGCAGCGCATGATCTTCATTCCCGGTACGCCGGACCCGCTGCGGCAGCGCGCCGGGTCCAGAGCGGGCGCGATGTCGGCGCTGACCGGCGTGGCGGCGGTCAAGAGCGTCGATACGGGAAAACCCGTCATGATCGCGGACTTGATCCGTCTCTGAGGCGATTGCCGTCCAGGCATTCGACCGGCGCCAGCTCTACCGCACGGCGAACCACCTCATGAACCGGTTCCTTATTGGCATCTGTATAAATAATGCAATAATAGGTACTGAGGAAAGCCAGTACCTATGCCCAGACCGAAGGGTAGCGCTGATCTGCTCGAAGACCGACGGCGGCGAGCATTGGCGTTGCTGAAGACCGGCTTGTCTCTCAATGAGGTCGGACGTCGGATTCGTTGTGCGGCCAGTTCGGTGATGCGGTGGTTCAACGCTTGGCGGCGAGGCGGCTCTAAGGCTTTGCGAGTCGGTGCATCTCCGGGCCGCCCGCCTAAGCTTCGACCCGCCCAGCGGCGCCGCTTGGTGAAGTTGCTCCTCAAGGGACCGATAGCGCATGGCTACCGGACCAACCTGTGGACCACCGCACGGATCGCCGAGGTGATCGAGTGGGAGTTCGGGGTGCACTATCACCGCGATCATGTCGGGCGGCTGATGCACAGCCTCGACTGGACTCACCAGAAGCCGGAGACTCGCGCCGTCGAGCGCGATGAGGAAGCCATCGAACGTTGGAAGCGGAAAGACTGGCCGCGGGTAAAAAAAACGCTGTGCGGCTGGGTGCCCATCTCGTCTTCGCCGACGAGTCCGGATTCCTGTTGATCCCCAACGTCGTCAAGACCTGGGCGCCGCGTGGCCGCACCCCGGTTCATCGGCACCACTATCGGCGAGATAAAGTCTCGGTCATCTCGGGCATCTCCGTCAGCCCCAAGCGACACCACCTGGGTCTCTACTACCAGCTCTGGTTCGACAATATCGGGCAAGCGGAGGTCTGCGAGTTCCTGCGGCATCTGCTTCGGCATTTGCACGGCCCGGTGATTGCGCTACTGCACAACTCGCAAACGCACAAGGGCGAGCCGTTGCACGAACTCCAGCGCCAACATCCGCGCCTCCGCATCGAGCACTTCCCCTCCTACGCCCCCGAACTCAACCCCGATGAAGGAGTGTGGTCTTCGGCAAAGAGGAAACTGGCCAACGGTAGCCCCAATGACGTCCAAGAACTGATGGATGATGTCATCCGTTCCATCGAGAGCATCCGAAGATCGCCAGCGAAACTGCGAGGTTGCATCCTCCAATCGGGACTTCCCTTTTTCTTGCGCTGAACTCTTGCATTATTTATGCAGCGATCAATAATGGTCGCAAGGACCTACTCTGCGACCATCAACACGGTCGAGCAGGCCTACAACAATCACGAAGCCTGCGCGGAAATGATCCCGAAGACGCCACTCGCGCGTGTCGAGCACAGGGTCGAGCAGTATTACAGGGGCCTGTGCGAGAGCACTGACCAGCGGGGCCTCCACCTGAACCGGTTACCGCGGGTGTTCGCTGCTGATCGCCCGTCCGACTCACCGCTACATTCCGCCTTTTCTCTTCGCTGAGGACCTGTGCCGGGCTGGACGCGCGCGTCTGACGATTCTTGCGATTCGCTTCGCCTTACCGGTAAATGTCCACAAGGAACACAGTCGAGTCACCCGCACCGATGTTGACGACCCCATGGTCGACATCGGCGCGGTAGCTGACCGAGTCGCCGGGGCCTAGTTCTTCGGAGTCTTCCCCCGAATCGACGCGAACCTTGCCGGCTTGCACAGCGAGAAACTCCCGAGTGCCCGTGAAATGAGCGGAACTCCGCAGCGCGCCGCCCCGGCGAAGATGCACCTGGTAGAACTCCACATCTTTCTCCAGGTTCAGCGGCGATAACGTCCGTACTCGGCACTTGTCATCGGACCGAAAGTCGTAGGCACGATCCGTGGCTCGAATCACCTGCATGGAGGAGAAGGCGCCGGGCATTTCCACGAGCTCGCCGATTGACAGCTCGAACGCTCGCGCAATGTTCAATGTGACCGCGAGCGTTGGATTGACAACGCCTCGCTCGATCTGGCTCAGCATCGCGCGGCTGACACCACATGCCGCGGAGAGGGTTGCGAGCGACCAGCCTTTCTGTTGGCGCAGTCGCCTGACTCGTTTCGACAGATGGGCAGCCACAATCTCAGAGGAAGCCGAGCGTGTGCCTTTCCGGTTCCTGGCGCTTGCCATGTACCAATTCTAGTATCAAAGAAAATGTCTTGCATTCTGGATGCGATCTCGTATACTATACTAGAAACCGTCTGTTATGGCAGACGGTCCGGACTGTCATGCGAGCTTTGGTCAAGAAGAGAAGCGAGCGTGGGCTTTGGCTCGACGAGGTGCCGGAACCTGTCATCGGGATCAACGACGTTCTGATCCGGGTGTTGCGTACGGCGATCTGCGGCACGGACCTGCATATCTTCGAGTGGGATGAATGGGCGCGCAAGACCATCCCCGTGCCGCTCGTCATCGGGCACGAGTTCGTTGGTGAAATCGTTGCCGCAGGCTCGAACGTCACTGACTTCAGGCCGGGAGAGATCGTTAGCGGCGAGGGACACGTGGTGTGTGGGCGCTGCCGCAACTGCTTGGCCGGTCGTAGACATCTGTGCCCCCACACCGCTGGCGTGGGCGTGAACCGCCCTGGCGCCTTTGCACAGTACATTGCGCTGCCGATGACCAATGTCTGGCGGCACAGTAGGAGCGTTCCCCTCGAAATCGCGTCCATCTTCGACCCATTCGGAAACGCGGTTCATACGGCTCTGTCCTTCCCCGTGTTGGGTGAGGACGTCTTGATCACCGGTGCGGGGCCGATCGGGCTCATGGCAGCGGCGATCGTCCGCCACGCGGGCGCTCGCCATATCGTGATCACGGACGTGAATCCGCACCGCCTGGACCTGGCCAAGAACGTCGGTGTGACTCTGGCGATCAATCCCAGCGCGACGAGCCTCAGGGATGTTCAACGCCAACTCGGAATGCAGGAGGGCTTTGATGTCGGCCTCGAGATGTCCGGCTCCGCAGCTGCATTCCGGAGCATGCTGGAGAACATGAGTCATGGGGGAAAGATCGCGATGCTCGGAATCCCGGTCCACGAGATGACGATCGACTGGCATGCCGTCATTTTCAAGATGTTGACCATCAAGGGCATTTATGGACGTGAAATGTACGAGACCTGGTACAAGATGACCGTCATGATCGAGTCTGGGTTGGACATATCGTCTGTCATAACCCACCGACTCCCATATACCGATTACGAGCAGGGCTTCGCCGCGATGCGCGAAGGAAGATCCGGCAAGGTGATCTTGGACTGGTCGTCCAGTTCGTGACACTATCCATTGGACCTCCAAGACGCTGACGAGAGTCTTCGATCTGATCCAGGGGTCCGAAAAGCCGAGGGATTCCGGTACGATCTTGCCCATTCTAACCCGCCGGGATCGTGCTTCGATGCCGGAGGTTCATGTGCTGCAATCCATGCAGTCGCTGCCCAACAGTCACTACCGGCGCTTATCCGTGAGCAGCTCAGACCACCACCCGAGGGTAAGGCTGTTGTGGAGCTGATTTGCAGCCATTTGCTGGAAATCCTGATGGATATCCTGAGGCATGGTCCGCAGGTCGAGGTTCTGCGGCCCGCTTCTCTCCGCAGCGCCGTCGCCAATGCGCACTTGCAGGCTGCGGTTGTCCACGAGCTCTCAGGAGGATCGGTCGCGAAACCCACGACCGGCGATATAGCACCCCAGGTCCAGGCGCTTCCGCCCTCGGTGATCACCTCAAAACCGGCCATACGTGATCACTTCAAAACCGGCCAACGGCCGCACCCAGGACAAAGTAGTTTTACCACGGCTCCGGCGTTCGGACAAGAGCGAAGTTTGGAATCGGGTAACGGCTGAGCACAGCGCGATCGGTTTTGCTTTCCGTTTTGCCCTCTTTCCCTTCTCTAAGCAGAAGTGTTTTCAGAACGGCCCGGAGCTGTCCAGGGCGCGCCGGGGCACCCGCGCGGAGCGCGGGTCGGGCGCGGCGGAGCGGACCCTGGACAGCGAGGACCGTTCTGGAAGATGGAGGTGAAGGGAAAGGGGGCATCCCAGACCGCACCCGCTGTGCGGGTGCGGCGGCCGCTCGGTTGCCGTCCGCTGGTGGAGCGAACCGGGAAGCGATCATCGGCTCGCTCCCGCCGCCAGGGGATCGACCTTGGTGCGCCAGCTGCGCGGCCCGCACTTGAGCACGTGCCCGTGATGGAGCAGGCGGTCGAGCATCGCGCTTACCGCCGCCACGTCGCCGAGCAGTTTGCCCCAGTCCTCGACAGGGCGGTTGGAAGTCAGCAGCGTGCTGGCCCGCTCATAGCGCCGCATCACGATCTCCAGCAGATCTTTGGCCGCGGTCAGCGGCAGCTTGCGCATGCCGAAGTCGTCGATGATGAGCAGCGGCACGGTCGCCGCCGTCTCCATGAACTCCTTGCGCGCGCCGTCGGCAACCGCATCGGCCAGGTCATCCAACAGCACGTGCGTTTCTCGGTACATCACGCGGTAGCCCTGTTGGATGGCGGCTTGGCCGATGGCTTGGGTCAAGTGGCTTTTCCCTGTACCGCCCGGACCCAAGAACAGTGCGTCTTCCCGCCTGCCGATGAAGGCGCACGTGGCCAGGTCGAAGACCAGGCTGCGATTCATCTTCGGATTGAAGGTGAAGTCGAAGTTGTCCAGCGTCTTGTGAGGGTCGCGGAACGCGGCCTGTTTGCGCCGCCGGTCGAGCAGCCGCTCGCTGCGCCGGGTCAGCTCGTCGGTGACCAGACACGAGATCAGATCGATCGGCGCCATGGCTTCGGCCTGCGCCTGGCGCAATCGGGTTTCCAGCACAGCGGCGATGCCGCCGAGCCGGAGCTGTCGTAACGCACGCTCTAATTCAATCAGGTTCATGCCTCGTTCTCCTTGGTTCTGTTCTCAATGCAGTCGCGGTATAGCGTGAGCTGGCGGATCAGGGGATCGACCTGCCGCAAACTCAGTGGCAGTTGGGGGTTCCGCTCCAGGTAGCGGCGCACGAAACGGTAGTCGCAGACGCCGAGTTCCAGGGCGGCGGCGCAGGCGTCGTCCACGCTGGCGGCGCCGTACTTCTTGGCCAGCGACAACACGCCCTGAATGCGGCGCACCGCGGTCTCACCGCGCTCGCTGTGCATTCCGCGGCAGAGCGCCCCGATCTGCGATCCGGCTTTGTCGGCGCGCCACAGGAGCTGCTGCGTTCCCGGCGGCGTTTGTCTGGGGCGGTCCTCGTCTTGGATTCGATGGCCCCCGCGCTTCTGCCGTAAGTGCTCCCCCAGCAACTGGCCCGTTTGCGGGTCCAACAGACGGACGTGGAGACCATCCCATTGCACCTGGACGCGCCGGCCGATCCAGCCCGGCGGCGCACCGTAGTAGGCCGCTTCGACTTCCACGCAGCCATCCAGATGCACCGTGCGCTCGCCGTATTGGTAGTAGCGGAAGGGCTCGAGGGGCAGCGGGAGCAGGGCGGGCCGCTCCTCGGCGAACATAACCGCGACCTGTCGTTTGGTGGTGCCGTGGATGCGCGTGTCGGCCCAGCGCGCTTCCCAGCGGTCCAGGTAGTTCTGAGCTTCCTCGAGGCTCTCGAAGCGGAGGCCCTTCAGCGGCGTTTTCTTCGCATGTCCGACGCCGCTTTCCACCTTCCCCTTTCGATCCGGATCCGCCTTTCGGCAGGGGAGAGCAACCGCGCCGTCATGCTGGAGCACATCGCGGTAGAGGGGATTGAGCGTGGGATCGCAGATGTCGGGGGCCAGCACGCCCTCGCGCAGGTTGTCGAGCACGACCACGCGAGTCACCCCGCCCAGTCTGCGAAAGGCCTTCTCATGCAGCTCGGCCCAGGTCTGCGAACTGGAACGGAAGACCAGCAGGCGAACCGACTTGCGGCTGTAGCCCAGCGTCAGCACGAACAGCCGCGTGCGCCGGTACTTGCCACTGAGCGGACCGCGGACCATCGGGCCGGCGCCGTAATCGACTTGCGCCTCTTCGTTATGTTGCGCGCAACATAACAAGCATTATGGTGAGTGCCGCGTCATGGTGAGAAACGCGCTGCCGGTTGCGCGCGTTCGGTGGCAGGCGTCGTAGTTTTCCGGCTCGCGCTTTCCATAACGCCCATCGCCGAAGATGTCGT
>JBEKWU010000157.1:0-10399 GCA_049512775.1 Bryobacteraceae bacterium | reverse complement strand
GACGCCCTGGTCTCGATCGCGCGCGAGGTGGAAGAGGAACCGGAGACGGTGCTGAAAGCGCCGCACTCGACCCGCATCAGCCGCGTGGACGAAGTCCGTGCGGCCCGCAAGCCGGTGGTGCGGTGGCGACCGGCGGGCTTAAGGGGCTAGCAGCCGCAGCAGCGGGGCAAGCAGGCTGGCGTACACTTGATGGCCGAGCGGGTTCAGGTGGCCGTCGAGGCGGAAGTATAGGTCGCGGCGGCGGGCTTCCTGGCGGAATTCGCGGGTCACGGTGAGGAAGGGCAGGCCGGCGCGGCGGGCGGCCCTCTCGATCGCTTCGTCCGGCTTGGTGGATTCGAGCAGGTCGGGGCGGATGGCGAAGCCCAGTTCCTTCATCGCTTCCAGGTGGTGCTCGCTGGCATAGGGCGGGTAGGGGATCGATACGACCAGCGCGCTGGCGCCCCACCGTTTCGCGAGCTCGCTGATCCGGGCCAGTTGCGCGGACATTTCGTCGATTTCGGCGCGAGTGGCAGGAGCTTCTAGGTCGCAGGTGTCCAGCAGGAACGAGGGAAACCGGATGGAGTAGTAGAGCAGCCCGGGGTTCAACTGCCCTTCCAGGAACGCGGTCCGGATGGGCGCCGCGAGGGCCTCGTACTTCTTGCGCTCGGCGGGCTCCATTTGCGCGGTGAAGTCCTGCACCTGCTTCTTCCAGATTCCGGCGAGATCCTCGGCGCTGACGTCCAGCTTCTTGACGTCGCTGCCGCTGATCAACTGCATCAGATTCGGATAATGGTCCGTGAGCAACCGGCTCACGCGGTGGCTAGGGGCCTTCTCCGCGCTCTGATGCAGGTCGTCGGACTGGACGACGGCCACGATGACGACATCGGGCCGCAGCAGCGGAATCGCCTTCTCGGCGAGATCGGCGTAGGAACGTGGGAAGCCGCCGGGGGAGCCGAGGTTGGCGATCTCGACGTTGTTCAGGCTGCGCTCGAGCACCTTGGGCCAGGGGTCGTCGTTATTCACTCCCCAGCCGTAGGTAAAGGAATCGCCCAGCACGATGGCCCTCCGGCCGGGCGCCTTGCCGCGGCGGAAATCGCGGTCGCGGAACCCGAGGTTGTTGATGCGCGCCACGTAGCTGAACTCGTGAGTGGTGTGGCGCACGACCGAGTACGGCCCCCAGATCAGCCCCGCGCTGCGGTGGCTGGAATAGAGATACACGCCGGCCGCCCAGTCCAGGGCGAGCGTCAACAGAAACGCGACGCCTATCGAGACGGCAACGAGGAGGATGCTAGTCAGGGCCGAACGTGTACGCATGGTCGTGCCTCGCGCCGGGAACCTGCGTTTCCTTGCGCAGAAAGCAGTTGCCGATGGCGAGCGCGTCGAGCTCGGTGTTGAGAAAACAGCGGAGCGCGTCCTCGGGAGTGCAGACGATAGGCTCGCCGCGCACGTTGAAGCTGGTGTTCACCAGGACCGGACATCCGGTGCGCTCCTTAAAGAGAGAGAGCAGCGCGTGGTAGCGGGGATTGGTTTCGCGGTCGACGGTCTGTATCCGCGCGGAGCAATCCACGTGCGTGACCGCGGGGATCACCGACCGCACCGCCTTGAGTTTCGCGAGCCCGCGCAGACTCTGTTCCTCCTCGCTCAGTTCGCGCAGCCGGGAGGGCGCGACATCGGCCGTCAGCAGCATGTAAGGGCTGTCGGCATCCAGCTCGAACCACTCGCGCGCATCTTCGCGAAGAACGGAAGGAGCGAAGGGCCGGAAGGACTCGCGGCGCTTGATCTTGAGGTTGAGCGCCGACTGCATGCGGGCGGAACGGGCGTCCGCCAGAATCGAGCGGGCGCCCAGGGCGCGCGGGCCGAATTCCATCCGCCCCTGAAACCAGCCCAGCGTCCGTTCCCGCACGAGCGCGTCCACGCTGGTCTCTAACAGGCGCCGATCGTCCAGCACCTCGAACCGCGCGCCGGCGCGCCGCAGGCGGTCCTCGATCTCGTTTTGCGGGAAGCTCGGGCCGAGGTAGGCGCCGCGCATGGAGTCGCCGCCGGGAGAGATTTCGCGCGGCTGCGCGCGGTAGAGGTGATAGGCGGCCAGGGCCGCGCCGAGTGCCCCGCCGGCGTCCCCCGCCGCCGGCTGAATCCAGATCCGGCGGAACCGCCCCTCGCGCAGCACCTTTCCGTTGGCGACGCAATTCAGCGCGACGCCCCCGGCCAGGCACAAATCGCGGACCCCCGTCCCGGCGGCCAGCGCGCGCGTCAACCGCAGCACCGCCTCCTCGAGCACCGCCTGAATGGAGGCGGCCAGGTCCATGTGCCGCTGCTCGATGGGCGCGCTGGGGTCGCGCGGCGGCCCGCCAAACAGCGCGTCGAACTTGCGGTTCGTCATCCGCAGCCCGGTGCAGTATTCGAAGTAGTCCAGGTTGAGGCGGAAGGAGCCGTCCGGCTTGAGGTCGATCAGGTTCTCCAGGATCGCCTGGGCGTACTTGGGTTCGCCGTAAGGCGCCAGGCCCATCAGCTTGTACTCGCCGGAGTTGACTTTGAACCCGGTGTAGTAGGTGAAGGCCGAGTAGAGCAGGCCCAGCGAGTGCGGGAAGTGAAGCTCCCTGAGCACTTCGAGGCGATTCCCGCGGCCCAGGGCGACCGAGGTGGTGGTCCATTCCCCGACGCCATCCATGGTGAGGACGACAGCCTCCTCGAAGGGCGACGGGAAAAAGGCGCTCG
Organism: Bryobacteraceae bacterium; assembly: GCA_049512775.1. Taxonomy (GTDB): domain Bacteria; phylum Acidobacteriota; class Terriglobia; order Bryobacterales; family Bryobacteraceae; genus Fen-330. Next base: position 7,705 of record JBEKWU010000157.1, on the reverse strand, counting down.
CCGCATGGCTGAGGTGGTGCTCGGCGAAGAGCATGCCGCGGTCCCAATCGAAGCCCTCGCCGAATTCGAGCAGTGCTTTTCGCAGCAGGTTCTTCTGGAACAGCTTCTCGCGCGCCCACAGCGGGGCGGCCATCCGGAAGGAGAGGAGGCCCCGCGGCGCGAAGGCCACATAGGTTTCCAGCAGCCGCTCGAATTTCAGGAACGGCTTCTCATAGAAGACGACATAGTCCAGGTCGCGGAGCGCGTGCCCGCCCTGGCCCAGGCACCAGGCGATTGCGTGGCGCGGGAAACGCGCGTCGTGCTTGAGGCGGCTGAAGCGCTCCTCCTGCGCCGCGGCAACCACCCCGCCGTCCTCGACCAGGGCCGCCGCGCTGTCGTGGTAGAACGCCGAGATGCCGAGGATACGCATTCAGAAGATGCTGTAGATGAAAGGTGCAATCGCGGAGCTCTGGGCCAGCAACAGCAGCGCGCCGAACAGCACCAGCAGGACGACGATCGGCAGCAGCCAGAGCTTCTTTCTGGTTCGCAAGAAAAGCCAGAGCTCTGTGAGGAAGGCCATCAGCGCTCCTAGAATTGGCGGGGCATGGTGCCGGGCGCGGGTCCGGGAGGGTCGCGCTGCTTCCAGTAGGACGCCGCTCCGGCGTCGAAGCGCAGGCCGAGCGGGTCCCGTCCTTGCCGGCGCATGAAAACTCCAATCGGAGTCACCACCAGGTAGAACAACAGCGCCGCAACCAGGGCGCTCACGACCGCGCTCACCGCGAGGGCGACACGGGCAAGAAGCTGTTTGACGGGAGAGAGAATGAACGGGCGCACCAGGCCCACCACCGCGAGCGCGAGGCTCGCCGCCAGCGCCCACCAGCGCACCGGCCGCCGGGCCAGCAACGGCCAGAAACCCGCTCCCGCAAGACCGGCCGCCAGCGCCAGGCAAAAGATCCGGTCGGACGGCCCGGCGGTCTCCTCTTTCCTGGTGAAGTCCTCGTGAAAATCCACTGCGAGCGAATTCTAGCACGTTTGGGTCAACGCGCCGCGAGCGCTACCGGTAGACCGCTACCGGCAGCCGGGACAAGGCAGAGCCTTATCCTACCGGAAGCCGATTCCCTTGAGCACCACGCCGAGGTCGCGGTCGTCGCCGGGCGGGCGGAAGGTCTGGTCGAGCGCCAGCACTACGTTGACGACGCCCGGGGCGGCTGGCAGCGGGCCCGACGAGCGGAGCGTGTACTCGCCCGGCTCGGAGAACGTCTCCTCCGCCACCACTTCGCCGTCGGCCAGCAACTGGATGTGCCGGGCGGGGGCGTTCTCGGGAATGTAGAAGGTGGCCTCGAGCGCCAGGGGGTGGTCGGGCGCTTTCAACGCCACCACGGCGCGTCGGGCGGTCCAGCGCCAGGTGCCCGATTCCAGACCGTAGAGCCCGCCCACGATGTGGTTCTCCGCCTCGGGCGCCTCCATCGGCAGGTAGACCAGAGTCGGCCGCCGCGCGGCGATGACTTCGGCGCGCACCCGATCGATCGGCGTCACGGAAAGGTCGAAGGGGCGCAGGCCAGCGGCCGCCGTGGAATAGCCGGAGCGCGAATCCAGTCCGATGAGGCGGAACGGCAGCCACGAGGAGATCGCCTCCTCGGAGAGCAGTGTGCGCGGGATGTTGCCCGGCGGCGAGAAGGCGCCCAGATCGCTTGTAAGCACAAGGTCGCCCACACGCAACGCCGTGTTTCGCTGGAGCGGGATCGCGCCGTCGGTCTCGGCGTAGTAACGCAGGCCCCACTCACCGTTGACCCAGGTGCGCTGCCGCCACATGTTGCCGCGAACGCTTTCGACGAATCCCCGGTAGCCGCTCCAGTGTTGGTAGTTCACGATGGCGAGCGCCAGGCCGAGCGCCAGGCTCGCGGCGGCGCATCCGGCCAGGAACGAGGGCCGCTTCTCGAGCCTCCGGGCCGCCAGCAGCGCCACCGGCGCGGCAACGGGCAACAGGTAGCGGGCCGAGCCGGCGAAGAACATCCCCAGCGCCAGCAGGAAGAACAGGACGATCCAGGAGGCCAGGAACCGCTCGTCCCGGTCGTTCGTTTTGACGGCGGTGTGAGCGCAGGCAAAGAGCACCAGCGCGCCCAATCCCCAGGAGGCCCAGAACAGCGGGCTTGGATCCGCGAACGCGAGCGCCGCCGTGGCCACGAGGATGGCCGCCGCGGCCCGCTTCGGCACCCGGTAGAACGCCACAGCGGCGAGCACCGGGAAAACCAGCCAGGCGGCGTGGACCGTCAGCGCGGCGGCGTTCCGCAGCTTTGCCACCCACCGCTGGAGCCCGTAAGTCTGGAAGTAGCCCAATAACACGGAAGCGGGCAGCGCGCCACCGGACCGCCACTCCCAGAGTTGCCAGCCGAGCAGGATCGCAAGCGGCACGCCGAGCGCGATCCAGGCCGGCCACCAGCGCGAACGCCGGATCAGCAGATAGGCCCCCAATACCGGCACGAGCGCCACGCTCTGAAAGGCCGCCAACGCGGCCAGCGCCATCGCGGCGGCACTGGCGGCCAGCGCCCCGGAGGAACGCCCGTCTTCCGCGCGCACGAACAGCGCGATCGCGGCCATCCAGAGGGCCAGGAACGGTACGTCGGCCTCGAGCGACGTTCCGTTCACCACGAACGCGGGAGTCGCCAGGAACAGCAGCGTTGCCAGGAGCGGCTGCGGCGAGAAGCGCCTGGCGAGCGACAGCATGGCCAATGCCGCGATCCAGGAGAAGGCGATGTAGGCCGCGTGGTAAGTGCGCTCGGAAATGTCCCCGGTGAGCGCGAGCAGGCCGGCCAGGGTCCAGGTGTTCAGCGGCGGATGCGGGTGCCCCCGCATATCCACCACCTGGCCCTGGAAGGCATAGCGCGCGTTGTGGGGGTGCAGCGGGTCGGTCTGGGCGTACTGGGCGCCGGCCAGGTAGTACACGTCGTCGCCCTGAATGGGCTGATTGAGGAACGGGAGGCGGAGCAGCAACACGAACAGCAGGCACACCAGTTCCGGCACGCCACGTCTACTCACGGCCAGCCTCCACCAACTCAAAGAAACCGATCTGGCCATGCAGGCCCTCGTCGGGCCGCGCCACGTCTCCGCCACCGTACCAGACCCGGACCACGCCCTGGCGCAGCTCCACGGTGGGGTCGCACACCACCTGATTGTTCCACGCGGCGCCTCCCGAAAACACCGGCGCCTCGCTCACGCGCTCCCACAAAACACCGTCGCGAGACCGCGCCAGCCCGAGCTTGCGGTGCTCCTTGACATCGCGGCCGGCATAGAGCATCCAGTACCAGCCGCCCTGCGCCCAAACCGCGGGCCCGCCCAGCCCTACCTCGTCGAAGGCGCCGGGTTTGCCGAGCTCGAGAATGGGGTTCCGCCGCAGCTTGGTCCAGCGGAGGCCATCGGCGGACCTGGCAACGCCGAGCCGCTGGCGCCACGCGCGGTCCTGACCCAGGAAAAACATGTACAGCGTACCCGCGAACTCGGCGACGTAGGGATCCCCGACGCCGCGCTCATCCCAACTGCCGCGCGGGCCGGCCGGCAGCACTGGCTGGGGTTCCTTGCGCCAGTGGCGCCCGTCGGCCGATCGCGCCAGCCCGATGCGCGGCACCTGGCCGCCCTGGTACCAATAGAAGAACTCGCCGTTTCGCGCCAGCAGGCTTCCGTTCGCGGCGATGTAGCCGCCCTCCCAGGTAGCAGCGTCCGGCGACAGCACGCGCCCCTGCCTGGCCCACTTGAGGCCGTCTTCCGAGGTGGCGAGCCCGGTGTGCCAGGTGCTCCCGTCGAAACCGGAGTAGAGGTTGTAGTACAGATCCTTCACGCGGATGACCGATGGGTTCAATACGTCGTAGGAGTTCCACTCACCGGGTGCGCCGCGCTCCAGCACCGGGGCCGTGACGGCCTCGCGTACCCGCCAGGCAATGGCGCGCTGCCGGCCTCCGGGCGGCAACGTAAAGTCCGCGTAGCGGCTACAGCCGGCTTCGAGCAGAACCGCCAACCAGACCGCGCCCAGGATGAGTCTCTTCATGCCACTCCCAACGATACACCAGCTTCCAGGACGGCCGCGACCGGGATGTTCTCCATCGGCTCCCCGGGGCGGGAGGTCGCCACCACGCGCACGTGCTCGCCGCGGGGCGCCCACACGGCGGGGTCCGTGGGACCGAACAACGCGATCACCGGCGCGCCCGCCGCAGCCGCCAGGTGCGTGATGCCTGAATCGTTGCCGATGTAAACCCGCGCGCCGGCCAGCCAGCAGGCGAGTTCGTAGAGATCGGCGATGCGCACGGCGTCCGCGAGCGCTTCCTCGGGTCCAACGCACCAGCGTACCGGCATGCGGGCCAACAAGACGCGCGCCAGTTCCCGATAGCGGTCGAGCGGCCAGTTCTTCCGCGCGCTGCCGGAGAACGGGTGGATGGCGGCGAACTCCGCAAGTCCCCGCGGGCAGGGAATCCGCGGAACGGCGGGCCGTTCTCCGCCCCCCACCTGCCGCAGATAGAAATCCGCTGCGTGGATACCCGCGCTCGCCGGCGGCAGGGCGGGGAGAAACTCGAAGGGGAGCCCCGCCGCCGCGGCGCGGAATTCGGGGCGGTTCGCGCCGTACCAGGAGACGATGGAGTCGAACCCGGCCAGCGCCTCGAGCAGCGCGGGATGGGGCTCGCGGCCAGGGATGCCGAGCAGGTCCAGACCGGTTGCGGAGATCGCTCGCACACGATCGGCGAACCGGACCAGCGGCACGTTCTGGCTGGCGACCCAGACCTCGGTCCAGCCCGCGCGAAGGAACTCCATAGCCGGCAGGGCAAGCACGCAATCGCCGATCGCACCCGGACGGATAATGAGGCGGCGCAAGGCAGGTTACTGGATTTCGTACGGCAGCCGGATTTCCAGCGTCACCGGCCGGTAGCAGGTGTCGCGACTGCACGCCTGGTAGCGCAGCTTGCCGAGGAGGACGCCGGGGCCAGGCGCCGCGCTCGCCTCCACCTTGAAACGCGTCAGGATCTGGAAATCGCCGGTGAACACCGAGAGCGGTTTGTCCGAGAACTCGTACTTCTCGGTCTCCGGCTTGGGGAAGACCACCTCGGCCGGCGCGAGCGGACCGGGTTCCCAGCGCAGGCGGAGCGGAATAAGGTAGTCCTCGGCCGGCGCATTGCTGTTGACGTGATAGCCGCTTTCCACGTGGACCGCGAGCTTCGCTTCCGCCGTGCCGCCGCGCCTGGCCGCGATCCTCGGCGGCGGATCCACTCCGAGGTGATTACTTTGCGCCAGCAGGCAGGGCTGGCTGGAGAGCGCCGCCAATGCCAGCAGCGCTCGGGGCACTCTCGAAAAGTTGAATGAGATCTCTTTCATAACTGCTCTTGCTCACCAGTCCAACGTGAATGGCCGCGACCCTCCCCTCCCGATCGATAAGGAAGGTGGTCGGCAGCGATTCCACGCCGCCGTAGAGCTTTGCGATCGTGTCGTCGCCCATCAGGATGCGGTAGTTGACGCCAAATTCCGAGATGAATGGCTTGACGGCATCCCAGCCGTCCTCGTCCATCGAGACGCCGACGACGGCGAATCCCCGGTCCTTGTGCCTGCGCTCGAAATCCGTGAACCAGGGAATCTCGGCCCTGCACGGGTCGCACCAGGTGGCCCAGAAATTCAGCAGCACCACCTTGCCATGGTAGTCCGCAAGCCGGACGGTCCTTCCGTCGGCGTCCTTGAGCGCGAAGTTGGGCGCGGCCTGGCGATTGCCCTCCGGTTTTACGCCCGAGGATCTCGACGGCCACGAGCAGCCACACGCGCCCAGCGCCAGCGAGAGCAGCAATGCGGGGAAGATCTTTCTGCGCAGCACGATTGCTTCAATTATACCGTCTGCCGCCGGGGCCACGATCCGGGCGCCAGGGCGCGGCAAAGTCACACGCGCAGCTCCGGGCGGCTCAGCAGGGCTTGAAACCAGAGGCGGCGGCCCTGGCGGAACCGGCGAGCCAGGGTGAACTCCTGATGCACGCGCGCTCCACCGAGCAGCCAGGCTGCGGAATCGCAGAAGCTCTCGCAGGCGTATTCGCGCCAGCGGCGGCTCCTGGCGGCGCAATCCCGAGAGCCGAGCCGCCGCTTCCTGCCGTCGGCCGACCACCCCAGTTCCCCGCGGGCGTGCCGGCGCAGTTCGCCCTCCAGCAGGGCTTCCCAGGAGCGCCGGAGCGGGTTGCCGGCGCGCAGCCAGGCGAAATGAAACACTTCGTGCAGGACGATGCGGGCGAATTCCGCCGGTTGGCCGAGCAATTCCGACCGCAGCACGATCTGGCGCTTTCGGAGAAACGAGCCGGCGTGAACTTCCGTGCCGCGCCGCCCGCCCGAGATCAGGCGCCCGCGGCAGGCCCGCAGGCCGGGCGCCAGGCGCACGCGGATCGGACGCCCCTCGAGTCCCGGCGCCCGCCGCAGCAACTCCGTGAGCCGGTGGTTCAGTTCTTCGGCTTCGGCGGTTGCGCCGGCGCCGGCTTGGCAGGCGACGACAGCGGCGTGGCCTCGAGCGTCATCTCGATGCCTTCCTCTTTGATCTGGATGCTCTTTCGCATCGACGTGAGCCATTCCCCGACCCGCGCGTTCTTCAGTTCGTTCATGATGGCGAGCTGGGCCTCTTCAAACGGCTGGGGTCCCATCTCCTCGATCCGAAACAGGTAGAAACCGTTGCCCTGACGGACCGGTTCGGTCACCTCGCCGACCTTGGCGGCGAAGACGGCCGACTTCACCGCGCCAGAAATCTGGCCCGACTTCTTGATGACGCCAAAATCGCCGTTCTTGGCCACCGAATCGGCGTCCCCGGAGTGCTCCTTGACGAGCTGCACGAAGTCCGCCCCCGCGCGAATCTGCTTCAGCAGGTCCTGGGCCTGGGCCTTGGCCTCCTCCGCGGTGAGCATCTTCTTGCCCTTTTCGTCGGCCTGCGAGACGGGGGCCGTGCTGAAGGGGATGTAGATGGCCTTCACCTTGGCTTGCATGAAGCGCTCCTTGCCGGCCTCGTAGGATTTCTTCACCTCTTCGGGGGACACCTGGATCTCGCTGATTCGCTGGTTAAACCGGGCCTGGGCCAGCACCTGCATCCGAGCGTGGTTGATCTGCTCTTTCCAAGGACTCTGCTGGTCCAGCTTGGCCTGCTCGGCCTCCGCGAGGAGGCGCTTCATCACGCCATATCCCTCCAGGAACTGACGCAGGTCCTTGAGCGCCGCCTGTTGCGCCTGGGGCGGGTAGTCGCGCAGAACCATCTGGAGCTCCCCGGCGGTCACTCTGTCGCCGTCAACCGTGGCGACAACCCGGTCGGGCGGCATCTGCAGGAGATTCATGACCGATGTGATCGGGATGGTCTGGGAGCCGACCTTGACCGGCGTGGTCGTCTGCCCGGCATTGGCTGCCGGCGGGTTCGAGCCCTCCGCCGCTTTTGCCGCCGCGGCCGGGGCCGCGGCCTGCGCATCGGGCTTTGCGGCAGGCGCTTGCGCCCACACTGCCGCCGCCAGCAGTAGGGCAAACAGCATAGACATTCTCATCAGGCAGATTCCTTGGTTGGGGTAACTTGCATTCTAGCACGCACGCGGCGACGCGAGCCGCTGGCGGAGGGCGGGTCTGAAGAGGGACTTGCAAAAAAACGGACGATTGGGCCGGAAAAAGGCACTAAGGACCCGGGCGGTCACCCTCGTGTTGAAAACGCAAGCTTTCCGCGTCGCTACGCCCCCGTTGCGCCTCTACT
>JBEKWU010000156.1:0-10429 GCA_049512775.1 Bryobacteraceae bacterium | reverse complement strand
ACAACCCAGGTCGCGGTGCTCACCGGTCTAAGGCCGGGCGAGCAGGTGGCCCTCGGGCCGGTGAAATAGGTCGCGCGCGTCCCCTATTCCAGGAAATACGGCGGCTCGAAGTCCGGCACGTCGGCGTGGCGGCCGGCCATCCAGCGCAACGCGTAGACCTGGCGCGGGTCGGCCAGAGACTGGGTCACCCTGTTCACGATCACCTCGAGGATGAAGTGCGCCAGCAGGTCTTTGTAGTAATCGATATCCGGCTCCACGACGACGCAGTCGACGCCGTCGATCTTCTTGGTCTGACGCTCGTGAAACGTGAGCCGAACGTTGGCCTCGCCGAACTGCACCTGCTTCCAAGTGCGGGCAGCGCCGTGGTGAAACATCGTGGCGCCAGGTTCGGGCGAGAAGTGCTTGGGACCCGCCTGGATCACCTGGTCTATCAGCTTCCGGTCGGCCCAGGCGAAGAACCGGTCCTGCGTCATGCCCTGCTTCCCGGAATCGTCCCAAATCAGTTGCCGGATGTAATCGAGCGGCCTGCCAACGGGAAGAGAGATCTGCGACATGGCGGTCGCCAGGTTGAAGAAGCAGGCCAGCGCGGCCGGCTGTTTCTCCATGAGCTGGGTATAGCGGTCTTCCGATGCTGCGTCGGTCGCGGCGCCCGCGGCAAGAAGCCTGGCGCACTCCTGATGGTTCTGTTTGAGCGAGTCCCAACCCGCATTCCGGAAATTGAACGTTGCGTCCTTCCGCAGGAGCATGATGTCGACGATGGCGGGCGCCTCCGGACGGACTCTAACGGGCGTGAATCCGGCCTGTGAACAGCCCTCGGTCCAGGCCACGACGGTGTAGTTGTCGCCGAAGTTGTCGAAGAACGGGAGCGATTCGACGTTGATGGTGGGTTCTTCGAAGTACCCGTTCTGGGGCAAGGGTACCGCGTTCTGGTTGCCGTCAAGGAGCGTGAGCAGGACTTCGGTTCCCGCCAGCATCGGGGTCCGTGCCCCAGAAAATAGGTTGATCGTGATAGCGCATGGCTGTAAGGCCGGCGGGGGTGCCGATTTTTGTCTATTTGACTTTGATGAGCGATCCGGCTGCCTCGGTTTGGTAATACGCTGAAGTTGACCCCTCAAGGCTGAGAAGCCCTCATGAGGTTGCGGAGGGCGCCAGTCTGCGAGTAAGACATTCTGTCTACGGCTAAACTCCAACGGGACCTTGGCGCGCTCGTCGATGATTGCGGGAATCAATACATTGCGCTTGAGTCCCTTCGAGGCCTCACTCCTCACCCACTCGGATCGGACGGATGTCTGCGACCACAGCACGATTACGCACGCGGACGCATCGAGTTCTCGTTCTATGACGTCGTCAAACGGCTCGCCAGGAGGGATATCTCGGTCCCAGAAGACAGTCCAGCCGAGCGCCCGCAATGCGGAAACCAATTCGCGAGCTCGCTCGCGATCCTCGTCAGCGTGACTGATGAAAACGTCGCTCACTGCCGACATGCATTGTACAACGATTCGCCAGACCCAGGTTCACGCCCAGGTACTACCGAGAACGGACCCCCTATTAGAGGGCCACAGCCGTACCCCGCAATCCTGGCCCGCGCGGCTGCGGGCGGCTCGCTTGCCCCGCTTCCCCGGCAGGCCGGCGTGGTTTTCTTGGGTCTTTTCGCGGCAGGCGCCTTGGACGGCGGAGTCGGGGGAAACGGCCCTCCTGCTGAGCGTCAGCTCCAGTCTGATGTGGAGAGGGATTTGTCAAGAGCAACAGCAAGGGGATCAGATCGCCCCCAGGCTCCGTGCAGGGCGGGATCGCGGTCGCGGTGTACTGCATTGCGCGCCCGGTAGGCTATGTGACGATATACGGCGGGCAAAAGTCCGGCAGGCCGGCACGGCGGCCGGCCATCCAGCGCAGTACGTAGACCTGGCGCGGGCCGGTCAGAGACTGGGTCACCTTGTTCACGATCACCTCGAGGATGAAGTGCGCCAGCAGGTCCTTGTAGTAATCGATATCCGGCTCCACGACGACGCAGTCGACGCCGTCGATGTTCTGGGCCTGGCCCTCGTGAAACGTGAGCTGAACGTTGGCCTCGCCGAACTGCACCTGCTTCCAACTGCGGGTGGCGCCGGAATGAAGCACCGCGGCGGCCGGTTCGGGCGAGAACTGCTTGGGACCGGCCTGGATGATTTGATCTATTAGCTTCCGGTCGGCCCAGGCGAAGAACCGGTCTTGCTTCATGCCCTGCTTGCCGGAATCGTCCCAAATCAGTTCCCGGATGTAATCGAGCGGCGTGCCAACGGGAAGAGCGATCTGCGACACGGCGGTCGCCAGGTTGAAGAAGCAGGCCAGCACGGCGGGCTGTTCTTCCATGAGCTGGGTGTAGCGGTCTGCCGCCGCTGCGTCGCTCGCGGTGTCCGTGGCAAGAAGCCTGGCGCAGTCCGGATAGTTCTGCTTGAGCAAGTCCCAACGCGCATCCCGGAAATTGAACGTTGCGCGCTTCCGCATGAGCATGATGTCAACGGTGGCGGGCGCCTCGGGATTGACTTTGACGGGTGTGAATCCGGCCTGTGAATAGCCCTTGGCCCAAGCCAGGACGGTGTAGTTGTCGCCGAAGTTGTCGCAGAACGGCAGTTCCTCGACATTGATAATCGGTACTCTGAAGTACCCGTTGTTGAGTAGCGATACCTCCTTCTGGTTGCCGTCACGGAGCGTGAGCAGGACATTGGTTCCCGCCGGTATCGGGGTCCGTGCCCCAGAGAATAGGTTGATCGTGATAGCGCATGGCCGTAAGGCCGGCGCGGCTGTTGCCATGGTCCCCTCCTTGCCCCCTCTTGGGGTGTGTGCATCCAGATCGTACGCCGGAGCGCAGCAGAATGCAAGGGGCGTGGCAGGGCGTGGCAGGAAGCGGACAAGTTACAAGCTCAGAACCCGACCGCGACCTGGTGCTGGCCGCGGGGCAGAGAGAAGGCAACACGGGCGGGGCCGGCGGCGAGGAGTTCCACCGGGGCGCGAGCGCCGTCAATCTCCAGGCGCGCCGGGTATTTGTCCAGGACCGCCAGGGCGCGGGAGGCGCTCGAGTAGGCGAACTCGAGACCCTTCGGCCGGGCGGCGGCGGTCTTGAGCTCGCCGTTGAAATCCAGCAGGCGCGCCGCCACCTGATTCGCGGCCTTTTCCACCAGGTGGGTTCCGGGAGGCAACCACAGGGTCGAACCGTCGGCGACCGGCCAGGGGGCGCCGTCGACCAGAGCCGGCCCGTCCCAGGCCACTCCCACGCCGAAGCGGGATTCCACCGCCATCCTCCCGCCGATCACCTCGACCCGGCTCACCGCCGCGGCCGCCGCGGGCAGCAGCGGCAAATCCACCGGCGCGATCGAGTTCTCAAAATAGAAAGCCACGCGGCCGAACGACCGGGAGGCGAGGCCGACCAACTGGTACAGCTCGGCGCCGGTCTGCTGCTTGGTGGGATAGACGTCCTGATAGCGTTCGACCACGTTGATGTCGATGCCCAGCTTTTCGAAGTGGCGGGTGAGGGACTGGTAGCGCCGGGCGATTTCCGGGTAGCGCTGCGGGCCGAGGTGCCATACGGTGGCCGGATCCTCCACCAGGAAGGTGAAATCGTGCTGCTCGAGTTGGGGGAGGAGGCCGGCGGCGTCCGCGCCGATGGAATCGCGCATGCCTGGGTCGAAGCGGTCGTCGACGTGGGTGAGGACCAGGTCCAGGTCGGGCCGCTGGCGGCGCACCGTCTCGATTTCGCCGATCCACTCCACCTGGATGCGGCGCGCCAGCTCGGCGCGAAAGTCCAAGAACTGCCGGAGGCGTTCGGGGCGCGGGGCGGGTGGCTGGAACAGCTCGAGGGGATCGAATCCGCGGGTCTGGCGGAATTCCCGGCGCACGTCGTCGTTCATGGGTGTAAACCGGGAAGCATTGGCGGCGCCCTCGAGCGACTCGAAGTAAAGCTCGGCCAGGTTGACGCCGTCCCAATCGAAGCGGTCCAGGAGCTCGCGAACACCGCGGGAGACCGCGTGGAAGCAGTCGCGATTGGCCAGATTCATGAGACGCCGCCAGTCCAGGTGGGCGTCCTGGAGCACGGCGGTTTTTTCGCGCCATTCCGGGTGGTCGTCCCAGAACCGCTCGCTGACGTGGGGCAGCTCGAGCCAGGCGTACACCAGGATGGCGTTGCGATGGCAGACCCTGACCAGCTCGCGGAGCCAGGCGTCGCGCTGCGGGTCGGGCTCGTAGTAGTGCCAGGCGGCGACGTGGAGCGCGGCGATGCCGGCTTTGCGCCAGCGCGGGGCCAGGTACTCGAGATCGGCGCGCGCGCGATACGAGGAATCGAAGAATGCCCAGAGACGGCGGGAGCGGAAGGGGGTCGTCAAACCGAGGTCGGCAAGCGCGTGGAGCAGGTACGGAAAACGCTCATAGCCGCGCGCTCCTGGCGGCGCGGCAATCCAGAGGAAGGCGCCGGCGCCGTGCCGGAACCCGGCCATGAGCGGCGCGCCCTCCCAGCGCTCGCGAGCGAAGACCCGCGCCGCCTGGGGGACCTCGTAAACCGGCAGTTCGAGCGCGCGCTCCCACAGCACCGGCAACTCCGGCCGGCGGAGATCCTGGACGTTCTGAACCCGCAGCCGCCGGCTGGAAGGCCGGAATCCCAACGCTTCTCCGACAGCGGATTGGCCTTCCAGGATCACGAACGCGCCGGAGGCGGCGCGAGCGAGCCATCGCTCTGCGGGGAGCGCCGCCCCGGCGCGCAGCACGTAGACGTCGGCGGAGCTGTCGCCGGTCTGCGGCTGGAATCCAACCGAGGAGAGGATCTCCGGCCAGCTTCCCGGGTCCTGGCCGGAGATCTGGAAGAACAGGGGCCGCGCGACTGCGGTTGCGGTGAGTGCGAAGAAGAACAAGCTAGCGCGTGAACGCATACCAGAAGCCGGCTCGCAGGTCGAAGAAGTTCGGCCGGCGCGGATTGTCAATGTTGCGGGTGTAGACGCCGCGCAGCAGGTTGACCGAAAAGACCAGCGAAGGCGGCAGTCCTTTCCACCGGAAGCGCAGGCCGGGGCCGAACTCGACGAAATTGGCCCAGTATTGCCGCTGGGTGTCCAGCGTGACGTTGCCGTTGGCGAGCAACTGGGAGCGGAATCCGGCGAGCGGCGGGAGCGTGTAGCCGAAGCGGTTCTGCGAGTAGACCAGGAAGTCGTTCTGAAACCGGCTGACGAATACTCCGTCGTCGAGCGTTTCGGCGAACCAGCCGGGGGCTTCCGCGCCCAGCAGCCGGCCGGCGCCCCGGCTGAGGGAGAGGCCGCCGCGGTAGTCGGGAACCATGCGGCCCTCACTGCGGCGCGCCAGGTACCCAACGGCCTGTCCGGCCTCTCCCCAGAGGGTGACCCCATGCCAGGACCGGCTGGCCAGGCCGATGCCGAGAATAAAGGCGCTTTCCGACAAGTACTGTGGGAAGGCATCCCGGGTGGTCTGGCGGGTGTCGCCCATGAAGCGCAGCGAGACGTAGGGGCGGAAGGGCAGACGGCCGAGGCGGACCTCGGTCTTCACCTGGGCGTAGGAGAAAACGTCGTGCCAGCGCGTGGAAAAAAAAGGGAAGATCCAGGCCGTGGTCCGCAGGCGGGCGAAAACGGGGCGGAGGCTCTGGTATGCCTTGGTTGCCTCCGCGGAGATAGCCGGGGCCGGGCTCTTCCTTGCCAGGTTGAACCAACGGATGGCTTGTTCGTCCTGGCGGAGGAGGTTGTAGGTTTGGCCCAGCCTGAGCATGACGGCGGAGTCGGCCGGGTCGGCTTCGTGGGCGGCCTCCAGGTACTTCAAGGCGTCCTTGAGGTATCCGGCGCGGTAGCTGCGCTCGGCCATCTCCTTGGCGTCGGGCTCGGGGGCGGGCGAGCCGGGGCGGCGCAGGTCTGGCGGCAGGTGGAGCGCCGTCCGAACGCTCTCCGCGAGCCGCTCATCGCCCGACTTGAGAACTTTGTCGAGCAGCGGCATCGCCGCCGTGCGGTCCCCCCGGGCCAGGAGCAGCAAGCCCAACTGGGCGACGGACTGGAAATCACCCGGCGCCAGTTCCGCGATGGTCTTGAACTCGAGCTCCGCCTCCTCCGCGCGGTGCATCTCCAGCAGCAGGTAGGCCAGTTCGCGGCGCAGCTCGATGTTGCCGGCGTCCAGCGCCAGCGCCTGGCGGAATTCGCCGACCCAGGGATAGCGGGAGGGGAGCAGCCCCCGGGCCGTTTCCGCGACCCGGGGCGAGCTGCCGCGGGAGGCCGCCAGCAACGCGGCGTGGGCCTCCGCGGTTCTCCCGAGCGCCTTCCAAACGCGGCCCAGGGCGACCAGCAGGGAGCGCTCATTGGGGCGCAGGCGCCAGGCTTGCCGGTAGTTCTCCGCGGCTAGATCGAGCCGGTCGCGCTGCTCGGCGAGGCGGGCCAACTCCAACCGGGCGCTGTAGTTGTCCGGGGACTGTGCGACCACCGCCGACCAGCGCGCGATGCCTTCGGCCAGCGGGCGGTCGATGTTCTGGAAAGCCTGTTCGGCGGTGGCGCGGATGGCGGGATCGGAGGAGGCGCGGAGGCGGTCGAAGCTGCGGCGGGCTTCCGCGGTCCGGCCGGTTTCATGGCACAGGAAGGCGTACTCGAGGGCGGCGTGGAGGTCGGCCGGATCCAGGCGCATCACCTCGGCGAACTGGTCGCGGGCGGCTGCCGTCTCTCCGGTTTTCAGGTAAGTGTACGCCAGGTCCTTGCGCAGGATGGCCCGCCCGGGGGCCGCCCGGATCGCGTTGGTGAGGTACAGGATGGCGGCTTCGTAATCCCGCTCGCGAAGCGCCTGGTAGCCGCGCTGGGCCGGGTCGGAGGTCTGTGCCCCGGCCAGCGCCGCCAGACACAGCGCCACCACCATCGCGTCGCGGGCCATCGATAGGTAGTGGGACCAGGGAGGAGTTTCTCGCGGACTAAGATGAGACCGTCGAACTGGAGACGGCGAAGACCACCCAGGGCCCGCACCGCCACCGCGCGCCGATTATCCGGGAGCGCGCGGCCGGGGTCGCGGCCTGTCAAGGCGTCGTTTTCTAGAGCAGCCCGTGGGAACCTTGGGTACGGAACTCGTACCGCTCGATCGCGATGGCGGCCTTGGTGCTGTCGGTACGCACCACGCGGCCGCTGGTGACCAGCTTCAACGCGCAGCGGTTATCGAGCTGGGCGGGCCAGTTGACGGCAAGCTCGACGCGTTCGCCGGTCGAGAGGGTACGCTCGGTAGTGAATAGCACACCATTCGAGCTCATGTTGATGGTTCGTCCGCTGCCCACCTCGATGGTGTTCCGGTTGAAGACCTTGTACCGGACCTCCTGCTCGATCGGGAATCGGATAGCGAACCGGCGTTCCGCCGCATCCGTGTGTAGTGCCATTCTCGCCGCTTCCAGCGTCATAAGCTTTATCCTTACCCATCAAACAACGTTCCGGTGGGCAGAGCCATAGTCGAAAGGGTTCATTTTCGAGCTTGGCACCATGGTACGGATATGAGATGGTAGTACCCTCCGGGAGTTATCCATGTTCAAGAATATAACAAAACTCCACCCAATTGTTTTAACACTTCTTACTTGCGAGTGGCTGCGTTGCGGGCCTTGCGAATCTCCTCGAGACGTTCGCCGATGCGTTTTTCCACCCCGCGATCGGAGGGGAAATAGAAGCGGCGGCCCGCCAGTGAGGGGGGAAGGCACGGCATATCGGGGAGTGCGTCCTGAAAGTTATGGGCGTGCTGGTAGCCCTCGCCGTACCCCCATTCGCGCATCGAGGAAGTGACCGGATTGCGCAGGTGCAGGGGGACGGGCTCGGCGACGGTTTCCTCGACCGCTTCCTTCACGCGGTTGAGTGCCTGGTAGGCGGCATCGGACTTGGGCGCGATCGAGAGATAAATCGCGGCCTGGGCCAGTGCCTGGTCGCCTTCCGGAATCCCCAGGAAGTGCACGGCCTGCATGGCGGCGACCGCTTGCTCGAGCGCGCGTGGGTCGGCCAGGCCGATATCCTCGATGGCCATGCGCATGAGGCGGCGGGCTATGTACAGGCGGTCCTCGCCGCCTTCGAGCATGCGGCCCAGCCAATACAGCGCGGCATCGACGTCGCTCGAGCGTACGGACTTGTGCAGCGCCGAGATGATGTTGAAGTGCTCCTCGCCCGCCTTGTCGTAGAGCAGCACCTTGCGCTGGATGGCGTCTTCGACGGCCTGCTGGGCGAGCACCTTGCCACCCGAGGCGGCGATGGCGGCTTCCAGCGTGTTATACGCGGCGCGGGCGTCGCCGTTCGAGAACAGCGCGATCTGATCGAGCAGTTCATCGGGCGCTTGGAGTTCCAGGTCGCCCAGGCCGTGCTCGCGGTCCTGGAGCGCGCGGCGGACCAGCGTCGAAACCTCCGGAACGGTGAGCGCGCGCAAGTTGTAGACCTTCGAGCGCGACAGCAGCGCCGAGATGATCTCAAAGGAGGGGTTCTCGGTGGTGGCCCCGATGAGGGTAATGTCACCCCGCTCAACGTAGGGCAGGAAGGCGTCCTGCTGGGCCTTGTTGAAGCGGTGGATCTCGTCGATGAAAACCAGTGTGCGGCGCCCCAGCCGCCGGTTGCGTTCCGCTTCGACCATCACGGCCTTCACTTCCTTGATGCCGCTGAGAACCGCGCTGAAGGGGACGAAATCGGCGCGGGTGAGGCGGGCGATCAGGCGCGCGAGCGTGGTCTTGCCGGTGCCCGGCGGGCCCCAGAGGATGATCGAGCCCATCTCCCCGTGCTCGATCTGCGCGCGCAGCGGCTTGCCGGGGCCCACGATGTGTTCCTGGCCCACGAAGTCCTCCCAGCGCCCGGGCCGCATGCGCTCGGCCAGCGGCCGGGTCTTGTCGACCGGCGCTGGCGGCGGAGGCGTGGCGTCAAACAGGCCCATGAGTACAGGGTAGCGGTTATTGACTGCGCTGGCGCCGGGCTTCGTACAGCAGGATGCCAGCGGCCATGGCGGCGTTGAGCGATTCGACGCCGATGATGGGAATTCGCAGGTCGATGGCGGCGGCACGCAGGCGCTGGCTGACGCCCCGGCCCTCGCTGCCGATGATGAGGGCGCAGTGGCGGGTCAGATCGACGCTGGCGAGGTCGCGCTGGCCCGAGGGGACGGCGGCGTAGACGTCCAGGCGGTGCTGTTCCAGGGCGGCGCGCACCAGCGTATGGTCCAGCCCGGCGACCAGCGGCATGCGGAACACCGAGCCGGCCGAGGCGCGCACGGTTTTGGGACTGTGCGGGCTGACCGTGCCCTTCAGGAAGATGAGGCCGCTGGCGCCGAAGGCTTCGGCGGCGCGGATGATGGCGCCGGCGTTGCCGGGGTCCTGGACTCCGTCGAGCACCACCACCAACGGGTGGCCGCGAAAGAGTTGGTCGAGGTTCCAGGCCGGGGGACGAACCAGCGCCAGCACGCCCTGGGTCGTCCCGGTTCCGGAGACGGTCTCGAACAGGCGGTCGTCCAGCACGAAGACCCGCGGGCCGGCCAGGCCCCGGACGTGGCTTTCCACCGCCGAGCGGACCGAAGCGGCGGCCAGCACCGCTTTGACTTCGCAATCGCTGCGCAGGGCTTCTTCGAGCAGGTGGAAGGTTTCGCCGAGGCAGTAGCCGTCGTGGGTACAAGAGCCGCGGGCCATGGCACGGCGGACGTCTTTGAGCAAGGGGTTGTCGGGACTGGTGAGGATCTGGGCTCTGGTCATGGTTCCTATTAGCATCGTAAACTGAATGCTGGAAAACGGATGAAGCGAATTCCGCGGATTCTCTGGATCGTGCCGCTGTTGCTGCCCGTGGCCCACATTGTGTGGGTCGCGGTCCAGATCCAGCGGCAATCCACCCGGGTCGAGACGCAGCCTGCCGACGTGATCGTGGTCCTGGGGGCGGCGGAGTACCGTGGGAAGCCCTCTCCGGTGCTCAAGGCCAGACTGGACCACGGCCTGGAACTGTTCCGGAGTAAGAGGGCGCCGCGGATCCTGACCACCGGCGGGGCGGGCGGCGACCCGCGCTTCACCGAGGGGCAGGTGGGCCGGGACTACCTGATCCGCCAGGGCGTCCCAGCGGAGGCGATCCTGGTCGAGACCGAGGGCGAGAGCACCACGCAAAGCACGGCTGCGGCGGCGGGGATCATGCGCCGCGCCGGGCTGAGGTCCTGCATCCTGGTCAGCGACGGGTACCACATTTTCCGGGCCAAGAAGATGCTCGAGGCGCAGGGACTGAGCGTGTACGGCTCACCCCGGCCCGAGGCTCCACGCAACGACCTGCGACAGTGGTGGCTGTGCCTGAGACAAGCGGTGGGTTACCTTCTGTGGGCGGTGGGTATCAGGATCTAATCCGAAGTTCCATCCCGCAGCGGCGAGTATCTGACTGAGGGTGCGGGTGATGGCCCTGGAGGCAGGTTCCAGTTTCTGGCTACACGCCGAGCAGTTCGAAGGCCCGCGCCTGTAGCG